>CAYMUL010000012.1:0-94321 GCA_964393605.1 uncultured Ignavibacteriaceae bacterium
TTTCACCGCAAAGACGCCAAGCCGCAAAGTGAAATTCATTTTTAATTTTTAATTTTTAATTGTTTTCTTGGGAACACAAAACCAATTTCTTTTTTCACCGCAAAGACGCCAAGCCGCAAAGTGAAATTCATTTTTAATTTTTAATTTTTAATTGTTTTCTTGGGAACACTAAACCAATATCTTTTTTAACCGCAAAGACGCAAAGGCGCAAAGTGAAATTCATTTTTAATTTTTAATTTTTAATTGTTTTCTTGGGAACACTAAACCAATATCTTTTTTAACCGCAAAGACGCAAAGACGCAAAGTGAAATTCATTTTTAATTTTTAATTTGTAATTTTTAATTGTTCTCTTAGCAACTCAAAACCTATTCTCAATTCACACCCGATCAATCAGGACACAATTCTCCGAACAAAAAAATCAGAACAGGAAACGAACTTTAAGATTTCACGATTAAAATTCCCCGCTTTCTACAATTGTATTAAAGACGCTCTATCTTTAACTTTGGAAAGTATTATTTCAATATTAAACTATTACCACAATTAGAGAAAATTAATGCTCGAAAAGCAAAGAACAATAAAAAATCCGGTATCTATGTCCGGTATCGGATTGCACACAGGCACAACCTGCACAATGACATTCAAACCGGCGACTGAAAATTATGGAATACGATTTGTCCGCACCGATTTGGGAGGTAGCCCCGAAATTCCCGCAATTGTCGATCACGTTGTTGACGTTGCTCGGGGTACAACATTGGCAATCGGAGAAGCGCGCGTCCACACTGTTGAGCACGTCCTCGCCGCTGTTATGGGTTTGCAGATTGACAACTTGATTATTGAACTTGATGGAATTGAACCGCCGATTGGAGACGGCAGCGCGGTACCTTATGTAGAAAAACTAACCGAAGCAGGTTTCGAACAGCAAGATGCGCCGAAAGATTATCTTATCATTGAAGAAGCAGTTACACATCACGAAGAAGAAAATCAGATTGACATTGTCGCACTTCCGCTCGATTCTTACCGCATCAGCGTGATGGTTGATTATCAAAATCCCGCGCTCGGAAGTCAGCACACCGGATTATTTGATCTTGAAAAAGAATTTGTAAATGAATTTGCGCCCGCGCGAACTTTTTGTTTTTTGAGTGAAGTTGAACAACTTTCTAAACTCGGTTTGATTAAAGGGGGAGATATCGATAACGCCGTTGTAATAGTCGATAAAAAACTTTCGAATAATGAACTTCAAGATTTAAGAACAAAACTTGGAATCGAAAAAGAAATTTCTCTCGGCTCGAACGGAATTTTAAATGACAAATCACTGCGATTTAAGAATGAACCTGCACGTCATAAATTGCTTGACCTGATTGGCGATCTTGCATTAATCGGTGCGCCGCTAAAAGCGCAAATACTCGCCGCTCGACCGGGGCATCGTGCAAACGTGGAATTTGCAAAACTGATCAGGAAACTTTATCAACAAAAAAGACTTGTAAAGAAATTTCAACATGTAAAGAAAGAGGGAATCGTTTTCGATACAAATGCGATTTTAAAAATTCTCCCGCACAGATATCCTTTCTTACTTGTCGATAAAATTATTCATCTCGAACTCGATAAAAAAGTTACAGGTGTAAAATCTGTTTCCGTGAACGAGCCATTTTTCCCGGGTCACTTCCCCGGACAACCGATAATGCCCGGAGTATTGATAATAGAGGCGATGGCGCAGACCGGCGGTATTTTACTTTTGAATTCTTTTCCGAATCCCGAAGAAAAGCTTGTCTACTTTATGCAAATCAATAATGCAAAATTCAGGAAACCTGTTGTGCCGGGAGATCAACTTTATCTCGAAGTTGAAATGATAAATAAGAAAAGTAAAGTTGTGCAGATGACCGGGCGCGCAGTAGTTAATGATGTACTTGTTGCGGAAGCCGAATTCATGGCGGCTATTGTTGATAGAGAAGTGAAGAAAAAATAATGGCGAATATTCATCCGACTGCGATCGTCGATCCTAAAGCTAAACTTGGAGAGAATGTAACAATCTCCGCATTCGCAATTGTTCACGGCGATGTTGAGATTGGAGATGATACTTTCATCGGTCCGCAGGCAAACATTTATGACGGTGCGCGAATAGGCAAACGTGTAAAGATTTTTCAAGCCGCATCTATCGCGCACATACCGCAAGATTTAAAATTCAACTACGAGCCCTCAATTTGTGTTGTTGGCGATGATACAAAAATACATGAGTTCGTAACGCTTCATCGCGGAACTAAAGAAACGGGGCTGACACAAATCGGAAAAAATGTTTTGCTGATGGCGTACTCTCACGTGGCGCACGATACGCTCGTCGGTGATAATTGCATCATTGCAAACGGAGTTCAAGTTGCCGGACATGTATTGATTGAAGATTGGGTTATCATCGGAGGAATGACGCCCGTCCATCAATTTTGCAAAGTGGGGAAACATAGCATGATTGGCGGGGGATATCGCATTGTTCAAGATGTTCCTCCTTTTATTATGTGCGCCGGAGAACCGTTGCGTTACGGCGGAATCAACGTTATCGGTTTGAGAAGAAGAGGTTTTTCCGCACAGCAAATTGAAGCATTAAAAAATGTGTACAGATTAATTTATAATTCCGGTTTAAATCTCACGCAAGCAAAAGAAAAAATTGTTCAAACGTATGCGAATGAATCGCTTGCATCGGAAGTCTTAGATTTTCTTTCAAAAGCTACGAGGGGAATTGTAGGAAAGTGAAATGGATTTACTTTCCTTTTGAGTTTTTTACAGGCAGAGAAAATATGGCAATCGATTCTTCTCTTGCGCAACTGAATTTATCCAATTATGTTTTTTTTAGAACTTACAGATGGAGACCGTTTTGTGTTTCGCTCGGCGCAAACCAATCGGTTGACATTCTTAATATAGAAAATATTGATGCGGACGAAATTGATTTTGTAAAAAGACCGACCGGCGGCAAAGCCGTGTTTCATGCGGGTGAACTGACTTATTCAATCGTATTTCCGGTTGATAGTTTTTATACTCCCAAAAAAATTTATGAAGAAATCAACTCAGCATTAATAGACGGATTAACATATTATAATCATCAATTAAAGAATCTTTCGCTCGAAAATTCCTCTCTGAATTTGAGAGAAACATACAAAGAAAAATTTTCTGAAGCATGTTTTTCCATTCCCAATAAAAATGAGTTAAAGTATGATTTGAAAAAGGTTGTCGGAAGCGCGCAAAGGAAAATCAGAAGTGTTGTATTGCAGCACGGTTCTATTTTATGCAGCGGTGAACATCTTGATATTCTCAAGTATCTAAAGCTGTCGGATGAGGAGAAGAAGAAATCCGAATTGAAATTGAAAGAAAATACAATCGAACTTGAAGCAATATTGAAAGAGAAAATAAATTACGAAGCTCTTTCAGAAGCTGTAAAATTAGGCATGGAAAAGCATTTCGCGCAAAAATTTGAAATTCACGATTTGAAAGATTTTATTCTTACAAAAAAAGAAAAACTCGCCGTTTAATTTTTAATGATGAAAAAAATATTTTCACTTTTCTTTTTTCTTTGCATAAATTTTTATGCGCAAACGGATTTCGTCGTACATATACCCGATGGAAACATTTCGGGTATTGATGTTTGGCAAAATGAAGTTTGGATTGCAACGTACGGTAGGGGAATTTTCAAGTATGATAAAACCTCCGAATCGATTGAAGAATTTTCTTCCGCAAAAGGAAATTTGGTGAATGATTTTTTTTATTGCATCGCCGCGAGCAAAGATTTTATTTGGGCGGGAACGAGCGATGGTCTTTTCACTTACGACAGAAAAAAAAATCTCTGGCGTAAAAGAAAATTCTCCGTCGGCGGCGAATACGGAAATTGGATTCGATCGCTTTGCTTCGATGAAAAAGAAAATGTTTTATGGATTGGAAGATTTATCAATCTTACCCGCTTCGATATTCTTCTAAATAAATTTGAAGATTTTGATATGACTTTCAATAACGATCCGAGAACTAACAATTTTCAAGTTATCAAACTTGAATCGAACAGATATGTTTGGTTCGGTACAGAAGGAGGAGTATATCGCTATAACAAATCTCTGCCGATAACCGATAAATCTTCTCTCGAATTTTTTCACAACAAAGGAAACGGATTCCGCGGCGAAGGAAATTCTGTTTCCGTCTCTGATATTTATTTCGATAAAAATTGGATCTGGTTCGCGACTGATGAATTCATCACTTCAGAATCACCCGAATTCAATGTTGGCGGTTTGTACAGATACAATCGCCGTGCAACCTGGGAAAAATTCGATAAACGAACAGGGCTTGCCGCCAATGGTATCAATGCCATTACTCGCATTGGAAATAAACTTTGGACAGCCGTTTATGAATTCAATTTGAAAAACGAATCGGAAATTCCGAAAGGTTTATCGATGATTGATATTAATTCAGGCAAAAGCCAAAATGTAAATCTGGAAGAAATTAAATTGACAACAAATAAAATTTCCGTGCTTAATTTTGACGGAGATGATTTATGGATTGGCACCGATGCCGGTTTGTGGCAGGTGAAATTCAGAAATAAATTTACTATTGTAAAAAAGAATTAAGGATTTGAATTATGATTAAACTTAGCAAGAGTAGAATTAAAACTCTGCGAGAAAATTTTAAGAAGAAAAAAATTGTTGTGCTCGGCGATATGATGCTCGACTGCTACTATTGGGGAAACGTGAAAAGAATTTCTCCCGAAGCACCCGTGCCTGTTGTAGAAGTTGAGAGTGAATCTTTCAAGTTTGGCGGTGCGGCTAATGTTGCATTTAACATCGAAACGCTTGGCGGAAATCCAATTCCCATTGGAGTCATCGGCAAGGATAATTTCGGTTATATTTTTAGTTCGCTTCTGACTGATGCGAAGATCGACTCGCACGCTTTAATTTTTGATAAGGAAAGACCGACAACTGCAAAGACGCGTGTCATCGCGCATAACCAGCATGTCGTGCGAATCGATAAAGAAAGCATAGATTATATCAGCAAGCATAATCAAAATAAAATTGTAGAATATTTAGCCGAATCAATTGATGAGATCGATGGAATTATTTTACAAGATTATAACAAGGGAGTACTCACGCCTTCCTTAATTGAAAGAGTGATTGAACTCGCAAATAAAAATAATGTTTTAATTACTGTCGATCCGAAGTTCAATAATTTTTTTCATTACAAAAATGTAACAGTATTCAAGCCGAACAGAAAAGAAGCGGAAGATGTACTCGGTATGAAAATTAGAAATGATGAAGATATTCTTATTGCCGGCGAAAAACTTCTTTCAAAATTAGAATGTAAATATTTGTTGCTCACTTTGGGGGAAGAAGGAATTTCAATTTTTGAAAAAGGAAAAGAAGTTAAACGCATGCCGACGAAAGCAAGAAAAGTAGCTGACGTTTCCGGCGCAGGCGATACGGTGATTTCAACATTAACGATTGCACTTGCCGCCGGTGCAAATATTGTCGAAGCTTCTTATCTCGCAAATTACGCCGCGGGAATTGTTTGTGAAGAAGTTGGCATCGTTCCGATTGATGCTAAGATTTTGTTCGAAACTGTTGCAAGAGAAAATCAATGAAATCACTTTACACACAAGACGAACTTGTTTCGATCAGAAAAAAATTAAGAGAAGAAAAAAAGAAAGTAGTCTTTACGAACGGATGCTTCGATATTCTTCATGCGGGACACGTTGATTATTTGAACAAAGCGAAAGCGTGCGGAGATATTTTAATTGTTGCTTTGAATTCCGATTCTTCCGTTAAAAAAATAAAAGGGGAAAATCGCCCGATCGTTCCCGAGCAGGAACGCGCATTCATTCTTTCAGCATTAAAAGCTGTTGACTACGTAACACTTTTCGATGAAGAAACGCCGCACGAAATTATTTCGAAGTTGATTCCTGACGTGTTAATAAAGGGCGCGGATTGGGCAATTGAAAATATTGTCGGGCGCGATGTAGTTGTTGCAAACGGCGGCGAAGTGAAGACGATTGAGTTTGTTAATAATCAGTCAACAACTAATATTATTAAAGAAGTTTTAAAACGATACAAAACTTGAATGAAGAAAAAAACATAGCACCGAAAAAAAGTTTATTCCATCGAATTGTAAATTATTTTCTTTACGCATTGATCGGAATATTTCTTTTGCTTGTAATTGTGTTCGGCATCAGTCAAACTTCAACTTTCAGAAATTATTTACGCGAAGAAATTGTTTCGATAGTCAATGAAGAAATAAACGGCAGATTGAATCTCGAAAATTTGGAGGGAACACTCCTGACCTCATTAATACTGCGGAATGGAAGTTTAACTTTTGAAAAAGATACCGTCATTTCTTTTTCGTTACTTGAAGTGAAAGTAAGTCCGCTCCAAATGTTTCTCAAAAAAATTTATATCAGAAAAGTCGAATTGTTTGATTTAAATTTTAATTTGTTGAGTGATGCCAACGGAGAATTCAACATCTCAAAAATTTTCCCGTCATCGGAAGAAGACACAACCAAAAGCGATTTCGGTTTTGCGATTGTCGTGAATGAATTTAATCTCTTCAACGGGAATTTTGTTTTACAGTCATTCGAAAATCTTGGAGGTGAAAAAATTTACCGCGAATTAAATTTTGACGACCTCAGAGTTCAAAACATAAATATACAGTTGAGTGCAAATATTTTATTGAAGCGGGAAGAGTATTCTCTAAACTTAATAAGCGCATCGTTAAATCCAAATGTAGAAGAATTTTATATCCATCAGCTCGCGGCGATGATTAATTTTAGCGGTGCCGGATTCGATTTGCAAAATTTACAGTTCCGTAGTGAACGTTCCGATTTTGAATTGTCCGCAAAACTCGACTACAATTTTTTTGAAGAATGGAATAGCGAGAATTTTTCTAAAGCACCTGTGAAAGGATTTTTGAAAGCAGTTGATTTTCATTTTGATGATTTGTCCGCAATTGTCCCGGCGACTTCCATTCTCAAAGGTAGTCTCGGCGGCGATATTTATTTTGAAGGAATACTCGGCGATGTTTTCTTCCCGATTATTAAACTTGAATATCGCAACACGGAGTTGAACGCCTCAGGGTATATTAAAAATTTTAACAATCCTTCAAATCTTCTTTTCGATTTAACGTTAATCGATTCAAAACTTTTTCAACCTGATATTTCGCGGTTGTTGCCGTCGGTCGGAATTCCGAAGTTTAGAGAACTTGGTACGATTCGCATTGATACTCTGACTTACGTTGGCGAACCCGTGAACTTCAAGAGCCGCATCGCAGCTGATATAAAGGGTGGGGGCTTGAATGCTGATTTTGTTTTCGATCTCTCCGGCGATGAATTGAAGTACGATCTCGATGCTACAACTTCAAATATAAACTTGAAACATTTGTTGAGCTATCCGACGCTTTTGAATTCGAACATTAAATTAAATGGAATCGGAAGTGATATCTATTCGATGAATATGAACTTGAACGCAGTTGCTACATCTTCTTTTCTCGGCGATAAAAAAGTTGATGAACTCAAACTTGATTTGAAAGTTGAAGATGGAAAAATAGAATCGATGTTGGATGCGCTTTGCGGTGCCGAAGAAATTGAAAGCCACGCTGAATTACTTCTTAAAAATGATGAAGAACCTAATTACAATTTTTCGGCAAGATTTAAAGGCGTGAACTTCGGTCCCTTTTTTATGGATTCATCTTTCACAACTTTTTTGAACACAGAAATCGAAGCTGAAGGAAAATCTTTCGATATAGAAAAACTCAGCGGTGCTTTGAAAATAAATATCAAAAACTCAAAACTATTTGATAAATCTTTTACCGATCTTTCGATCGACCTCAAAACTAAAAGCAATGGCGACGGCAACAAAGAGATTCGGCTCGAATCAAATCTTGCTTCGGCTTATGTAAAAGGAAAGTTTAAGTATTCCGAAATCACTTCCCAACTTGCGAATGAAATTAATTTGCTAACAGATTTAGTTTCCGAAAAAGTTGAACAATATTATCCTTCCGACAAAAAAGAGGAAACAACAAAACTCTTAAATAAAAAAACAAAATTTGCGCAGAGTAATTTCCCTTTCAGTCTTGAGTATGAAATTGAATTAAAAAGTTTAGCGGTGCTTTCTTATTTCTTTGAAGAAAGTTTTTTGGAGGCGGAAGGGAAGTTCAAAGGAAAAATTGTGAATGACGAAAATGGTTTTAAAACATTGCTCAATTCGAATGTAGATTTTCTTCGCTATTGGGGAACAGAAGATGCATATTTTACAACTGATGCGATATTCGATTTTTCATTATCGCACAAACCGGAATTCGGAAGTCTTTCGGGAATTGATTTAAAACTTGATGCAACTGCAGATAGAGTTTATCTCGGCACAGATATGACAAAGATTGATGCATCGCTTGCGCTTGCAAATAATGTTTTGAATCTCGACGGTGCCGCAAACATAAATGGGAACATGAAAACGAATTTTGCATCAACAGTTGATCTTTCCTCTCCGGTTGCAAAAATAGAAATCGATAAATTAGAATTTGCGTATGATAAATTCGAGCTTGCAAGCAAAGTAAAAAGTTCGATTCTTTATTCCGACGGAAAAATTGATATAAAAAATTTCAATCTCGAAAGAGGCAATTCAAAAATATTTGTCAACGGAACAATTGCGGAAGAAGGCAAACAGCAACTAAAACTTGAGTTGACAAATTTTAAAGGATATGATATAAGTTATTCGCTGCTCGATATGTCTGCGACGGATGTGATTGATAACGATTTGAATCTCACTGCAATGCTTGAGGGAACTTTCGATAATCCTTTGATCACCATTGATTTTACTGCCGAAAACAACACTTACAAATCAAAAAATTTCGGTTCTCTGAAAAGTAAATTGAGCTACTTCAATAAAAAATTGAATACCGATATTGTATTTATCGATGAGCAAACAAGTTATGAACCAAGTTTGAAAATATTCGGAACCGTTCCGATAGATCTTTCACTTTCTGCATCGGGAAAAAGATTAATTGAAGATCAACCGTACGATTTGCACATGCTATCAAATAATTTTAATCTTGGCGCATTCGGTAACGTTCTTCCTTTCATCGATAACTTAAACGGAATTTTGGAAACCGACATTAGCATCACCGGCACTTTAAATGAATTGAAACAAAATGGTTACTTCACGCTGCGCGATGCTTCTTTTCTCGTTGAACAAAATAATCTTTCCTATTCAGCCGGCGTTGTACTGCGAATGGATAACGATCAACTCTTCGTGGATAGTTTGCTTCTTCAGAATCTTGGCAACGTAAAAAACATTGGTAGCATTAAAGGTCGTGGAAAATTTAAGTTGAAAGGATTTGCGTTTGAATCCGCACAACTTCTACTCAACGGCGATTTAACAGTTCTTTCGAATGATTCAAAAAAATCTAACCCTGCTGTTTATGGCAATCTGTTTGTCGGCACAGAAGGAGATATAATTTTTGCAATCAACGAACAACATACTTATTTAAAAGTTCCTCTGATTGTTAAAGAAGCTAATTTGGTTTTTCCGCCGACTCAAAGCGGATTTGCAAGTAACGCTGGAAATATTATTTATAGATATGTTGAGCACGAAAAATATTTAACCGAAAGGGAAAAAGAAATTGAAAGATTGATTTCGATTTCCAACAAAAATAATTTGGAATCGACTGATGAGAAAAAATCTTTTGTTAATTTTGATTATGAGTTAAGCATCAAAGTCAAAGAAGAAGCAACAATGACATTCGTATTTGCGCGCGAAGCTAATCAACGGCTCGTTACTTCTATCAAAGGAGATTTGAGTTATGCGCAGAAAGGACAATTTCAATCTGCTCAAGGAGAATTAACTTTGCTCGAAGGTTCAACTCTCGAATTTATTAAATCATTTCAAGCGACAGGATTCATCAGATTTGAAAGTTCACTTACCGATCCCTATTTAAACATCACTGCTCTGTACAAAGATTATTACATACTTCCGCAAGACAGCGTCAGCGGCAAAGAAGAAGATGTTGCAATAAAAGTAAAATTAATGGGACCGCTCTCACAGCTTTCAAAAAACTTTGCGCAGAATGAAAATAACCTCGCAGTTTTTATCGGAAGTCAAAATATTATTGATGACAAACCCGATCCGACAAAAGATAAAGCCGATGCGATATGGTTTATCCTTACCGGAAAATTTACGAAGGATTTAACACAGTCTGAAAAATCGGAAGCCGCCGGACAAAGCGGAATTTTTACAGGCACTGCAACTTCAATTGCCAGCAGTTTGCTCGGCGGTTTATTAAACCAGTACTTCGGCGATTATGTCAAGTCTTTTGAAATTCGATCGATCGGTACAAACACTAAATTCAATCTCTCCGGACGTTACAAAGATATTCGTTATTCAATCGGAGGAACAACCGATGTATTTCAAGATTTTTCTACCGCGAACATTTATCTCGAGTATAACATCATCGAAAATTTTTTAATAAGACTTGAACGGAAAGAAGCAATCAGCGAAGCAAAAAGTTATTCGGGGGAAATGATTAACGAACTTGGATTAAAATATAGGATTCAATTCTAATGAAAAATAAATTAATAAAATTTTTTAAAGAAAATCCGGGAATAAATTTAAAGGCAAAGCGGATTGCTAAAAAACTCGACATCGTTTTAGAGCATGAATATCAATCTCTCAAAGCACTTCTCTTTACTTTATATGAAGAAGGTTTTTTGCAGAAGGATGGAAAGTATTACCAATTAGCTTTGCCCGATAGTTCAAACTTAATTAAAGGAGTTTTGCAAATGACTCCTTCCGGTTATGGATTTGTCATTCCTTCATCTAAAAAATTGAACGACATTTTTATTTCGTCAAGAAATCTCGGAACCGCATTTGACGGTGATACCGTGCAGGTTGTATTGTTCGCGAAACAGAAAAAGAAAAGAAATCTTGAAGGTGAAATTGTAAAAGTTATGAAGAGAAAGTGGAGTGAAGTTTCAGGTGTGTTGCATAAAGCAGGTTCGTTATTTTTTGTTCGACCGGAATTATCCGCAATCGATAAAGATATTTACATCGCGGAAAAATTTTTAAAAGGGGCAAAACCCGGCGATAAAGTTATCGTTGGCGAAATAGAATGGACTTCACCCGAATTAAATCCGCAGGGAAAAATTGTTGAAGGATTGAAGAACGGAAATTCACTCGATGCGGAAGCAAAGGCAATTGCTGCCGAGTTCGATTTATCTTTCTCTTTTTCGGAAGCCGCATTAGCTGAAGCGGAAAAATTATCTTTATCGTACGATGATTTAAACTCGCGGATAGATTTTCGCGATGCTGTAGTAATGACGATTGACCCCGACGATGCAAAAGATTTTGACGACGCTCTTTCGATTGAAGAGTTGGAAAATGGAAATTATAAAATCGGAATTCACATTGCGGATGTTTCTCATTATGTTCAAAAAGATACTCCGCTCGACCAGGATTCACAAATGCGCGGCAACAGCACGTATCTTGTCGGAAGAGTTATCCCGATGCTTCCCGAAAAATTATCGAATGATATTTGTTCTCTCGTTCCGTATCAAGATCGTTTGACTTATTCCGTCATTGTGGAATTAAATTCTGTCGCCGAAATTCTTAATTATAAAATTTCTAAAACAATAATTAATAGCAAAAGAAGATTCACTTATGCGGAAGCACAGCAAGTAATTGAAACAGGCGAAGGAGATTTTGCCGAACACGTTTTAAAGTTGAATCACTTCGCAAAAATTCTTCGCAAGAAAAGAATGGAAAACGGAAGTATCAACTTCTCAACCCCCGAAGTAAAATTTATTCTTGACGAAAACGGAAAGCCGATTCAAATTGTTAAAAGAGAAATGAAAGACAGCAACAATCTTGTTGAAGAATTTATGCTTTTAGCAAATCAAGTTGTTGCAACTCATATCGGTTTCAAAAAAAGAGAAAATGAAATTCGTCCATTTGTATATCGCATTCACGATCGCCCCGATGCAGATAAATTAACCGAGTTTGTACGCTTTGTAAAATCATTGGGCTACAACATTTCGTTGAATCAAAATTCTCCTTCAAAATCTTTTAATGAATTAATGGAGCGCGTTCGCGGACACGAAGAAGAAACACTCATCAACGAACTTGCAATTCGTTCGATGGCGAAAGCCGCTTACTCGCCGGATAATATTGGACACTACGGCTTGGGCTTCAGATATTACTCCCACTTCACTTCACCGATTAGAAGATATGCTGATTTGATAGTTCATCGCTTGCTTTTTCATTATAGTGGAAATGAAAAGAGAAATCTTTACACACCAAAAAAACTCGATGCAATTTCAACTTACATCTCTTCGACAGAAAAAAAATCAATTGAAGCCGAAAGATTTTCCGTCAAGCAAAAACAAGTTGAATTTCTTTCGGCGCATGTCGGTGAAGAATTTCCCGGAATTATTTCAGGCGTAACAAATTTTGGATTTTTTGTTGAGTTGACCGATGTACTTGCCGAAGGTTTAGTACATATCCGTGACCTGGAGGGAGATTTTTATCTTTATGATGAAAAAAAATATGCTTTAATTGGGAAGAGAAGAGGCGTTACTTATCGCCTCGGCGATAAAGTGAACGTCAAGTTAGTGCGTGTCGATAAAGAAAAATTGTTAGTTGATTTTTTAATTCCTGAATAATAAATGAAAATGAAATTCTTAACCCTTTTAATATTTTTACCTACAATAATTTTTGCTCAGTTTGGGCAGAATAAAGTTCAGTTTAACCAATATGAATGGTACTTCATTCAAACCAAACACTTCGATATTTACTTCACCGAAGACGGAAAAAAGATTGCCGAGTTTGCCTCTAAAGCTTTTGAAGATGCTTTGACTTCGATCGAAAATTCTTTGAACTACAGAATCACAAATCGCATCACCGGCATTCTTTACAACAGCGGAAATAATTTTCAAGAAACAAATGTAACTGATGAATATTTATCGGAAGGCATCGGCGGTTTTACAGAGTTGTTCAAGAATCGCGTTGTCGTTCCGTTCACCGGCGACTACAAAGCTTTTCGGCACGTCATTCATCACGAACTTGTTCACGCTGTTATGAATGATATGTTTTATGGCGGAAGTATTCAAAATATTATTTCCAGAAATATCACAATCCGGCTGCCGCTCTGGTTTAATGAAGGGCTCGCCGAATATCTTTCACTCGGCTGGGATACGAACACGGATATGTTCATTCGCGATGCGGCAACGAGTGAGTATCTCCCCGATATTCAAGGGTTAGATGGTTACTTCGCATATAGAGGCGGACAGGCTTTGTTTAGCTACATTGCAAAAAAATATGGTAAAGAAAAAATCTCCGAACTCGTTTCCAAAGTCAAAAGCAAAGGCAACATCGAAGATGGATTTTTTGCTTCGCTCGGTTTAACTCTTGAAGAATTAAACGAACGCTGGAAGAAAGATGTTAAAAAAGAATTTTGGCCCGACATTGCAAAAATGGAAGACCCCGATGAATATTCGAAACGTTTAACCGATCATCGGAAAGATGGCGGGTTTTACAACATCTCTCCGGCAATCAATCCCGAAGGTGATAAAATTGCTTTCATCTCCAACAAAGATTTCTACTTCGATGTTTATTTGATGGATGCAACAAAAGGGAAAGAGATTAAAAAATTAGTTGAAGGAAATCGCTCACCCGATTTTGAAGAGTTGAATATTCTTACGCCGGGTTTAACATTTTCACCTGACGGCAAACAAGTTGCGCTTGCCGCAAAGAGCAACGGCTTTGATGTAATTTATGTAATCGATGTTGAAAGTGAAGATATAAATTTACTGCCGATACACTTCGATGGTATCTCCTCGTTGGCGTGGTCTCCGGATGGAAAACAAATTACATTCTCCGGGCATTCTCCGACGCAATCGGATATTTATATTTTCAATTTTGAATCGAAGGAAATAAAAAATTTAACGAATGATATTTTCAGCGATTCCGATCCCGCGTGGACAGCAGACGGAAGGATGATTTACTTCTCTTCCGATCGCGGTGCTTTTGTCAACGCTGCCGAACTTGAACCCGCATTTATGATTTATAATTATGATTACTTTCAAAAAGATTTGTACCGAATCGATGTAACAAACTCGGTAATTAGCCGCGTAACAAACTTCGCAAATAGCGATGAAACCTCGCCAATCGTTAGCCCCGACGGAAAAGAAATTCTTTTTATCAGCGATATGAATGGAATCAATAATGTCTACAAATTGAATATTGAAGATTCATTTTCCGAAGATGAAAATACCGTTATACCTATTACTAATTCGCTGAACGGAGTCTATCAACTTTCACTTTCTGCAGACGGAAAGAAATTAACTTTTTCATCGATGTATCAATCTGCGTACAACATCTTCTTGTTGACAAATCCTTTCCAAATTAATCTCGGAAAGAAAAAATTGGAGTTGACAAAATATTATTCACGGTTAGAATCTAAGGGAGATCAAGATCCGTTTCCTCTTTTTAATGACGATACTTCTGCAACATTCGTTGATACTTCTTCTATTATTTTCAGCGGACAGTATGTTGATACAACCTCGGCGGATGTGGATACTTCTAAGAATGATTTCAGCACATTTATTTTTGGAAAACAAGAATACTTTAAAAAAGATTCTATCGACAACGAAAGAAAATTTGAGATAACGGATAACTTCGATACAACAGGCAATTATAAAATTAATCGTTACAAAATAAATTTCTCGACAGACATCGTTTATGCAAATGCCGGTTACAGTACTTTTTACGGATTGCTCGGAACTACAATTATTTCTTTGAGCGATGTGCTCGGCGATCATCGGCTCATCGGGCAAACTTCTTTACAAATTGATTTAAAGAATAGCGACTACGGTCTCGCATATTATTATCTTCCCAACCGCTTCGATTTGGGAATTGAACTTTTTCACACTGCACGCTTTTTATATCTGACACGCGGAAACAATTTAAATCTTTTCCGTTTCAGAAATTACGGTATGGTAGCTTCAATGAGTTATCCGCTTAACAGATTTTATCGCCTCGATGGCGGCTTGAGTGTATTGAACGCCTCTTCCGAAAATCTTGAAGACTATATGGAACCGACTCGAAAAATTACCTACGTTATTCCTGCAATGAGTTTTGTTCATGACAATACAATCTTCGGATACACTGCACCGATTGACGGAAGCCGTTATAGATTTGATCTTTTCTCCAATCCGTTTGTCGAACCCGATAAATATGGCTTCACTTCTATTTTGGGAGACTATCGTTCATACACCAGGTTTTGGGGTGATTACTCCTTTGCATTTAGATTTGCCGGCGGCTATTCCGTTGGTGCAAATCCACAAAGATTTTTCCTCGGCGGTATTGATAATTGGATAAACTACAGATTTGGCACGGGTGAAATACCGATTGATAGCCCATCCGATTTTGCGTTTCTTACTCCCGCACTTCCGATGCGCGGCTTTAATTACGCCGAACAAATCGGGTCAAAATATTCTTTGATGAATTTCGAATTACGCTTCCCGCTGATTCGTTATTTAGTAACCGGCGGTCTTCCGTTGATGTTCAGAAATATTTTAGGAAGTATATTTATTGATGCCGGTTCAGCCTGGAATAAGAATGATCAACTCAAACTCTTCGGAAGAAATTCTGAAGGGAAAACCGTTACAAAAGATCTATTAACCGGAATGGGATTCGGTTCACGCATTTATTTTCTTTCATTTCTTGTAAGATTGGATATGGCGTGGGCTTATAATTTCAACTCATTCTCCGAGCCGATTTTCTATTTCTCATTGGGAACTGATTTTTAGTTACTCCTTTTTCTCGCTCGAAGCGGGAGTTTCAGTCTTTGCCGGAGTTTTATCTTTCGTCTCCGGTTTTGCGTTTTCTTTTTTACTGCTACTTTGGGAATTTTTGTAGTCGGTTTGATAAAATCCGCTACCTTTAAAAATAGGACCGGCACCCGCGCCGATTAATCGCTTCAAACTTCCGCCGCATTTTGGGCAGTTCTTCAGCGGTTCTGAATTCATAGATTGAAAGTGTTCAAACTCGTGTTCACATTTTGTACAGATATAGTCATAAGTTGGCATAAAAATCTCCAGAAATTTCGTTGGCGAAAATAATAAAAAAGAGTTTTTATTTATATTGAAGTAGCTAAATGAAGAAATTTAAATAGAACACTTGATTTGCAATTCAAACGGCTATTTCAATTTATCGCGTGCTTTTTTCAAGAAGACATTGGAGAAAAATGAATTTTAAAAAATACTTATTCCTGTTTCCGCTGATAATTTTTTATGCGGGATGTTTGAATTATCATCAGGAAGTCAGTTTCAATTCGGATGGTTCCGGTAGTATGAAACTTCACTACTGGATGAAAATTGAAGATAATTCTAAAATGAGTTTAGTTACTCATCTCGGAATTTTTAACGGCGATACACTCCGTTCCCAGTTCACTCATCCGGCAATAAACATTGAGGATATAGTTGTGTACTCCGACACTACCGATTCGACAATGCACGCAATCGTTGAATTAACTTTCAAAGTGATTGATTCACTGAACAATTCTAAACCTTTTGCCGATGCAAATTTTTCACTCAAAGATGGAGCTGCGGGACAAAAGATTTTTTCACAATTTATTCCGCCTATTGCAACCGGTTTTGGGTTTGATAATTCACAATTTAAAGTGAGTTATACTTATTATTTCCCGGGTGAAGTGGTTACGCACAATGCCCATCGCGTTGAGAGTAAAAACCTTCTTTGGGAATATAGTCTTTCCGAGATAGGGAAAGGGAAGAACATTTCTGTAACTTATCGTCCACATAAACTCGAAAAAACGCCGTATTGGATATTTATACTTATGGGATTCGTACTAATCAGCGTCATTTTCTTCCTCTTTAGAAAGAAACGTTGACGAATTATGAAGAACAATTTTATTGACTGGTCTATGCTTATATCTTTATATTTGCCGTCTCTTTTCGCTGAAATCTATCAAACAAGATGAGTACTGAATTAAAAATTTTTTCCGGCGGTTCTAATACTTCAATTGCAAAAAAAATTGCAGAATATTTGAAAATTGAACTCGGTCATCTTGAGCGAAAAAAATTCAGCGACGGTGAAATTTGGGTTAAGTTTAGTGAAAATATTCGCGGTGCCGATGTTTTTATTATTCAATCTACCCAACCGCCGGCAGAAAACCTCTTTGAATTAATGATTACTCTCGATGCCGCAAAACGTTCTTCGGCATCAAGAATTACTGCAGTGCTTCCATATTTCGGATATGCAAGACAAGATCGAAAAGATCAACCGCGCGTTGCAATCTCTGCAAAATTAATTGCAAATCTTATTACGGTTGCCGGTGCGGATAGAGTTATCACAATGGATTTACACGCCGCGCAAATACAAGGTTTTTTTGATATTCCGTTCGACCATCTTTATGGCTCTTCGATTTTCATTAATCGGCTAGAATCACTCAGCAATAATTTGGTTGTTGTCTCTCCCGATGTCGGAGGAATAAAAATTGCCCGCTCGTATGCGAAAAGACTTGGCGTACCGCTTGTTGTAATTGACAAACGCAGACCATCGCAAAATGTCGCTGAAGTTGTGCATATCATCGGCGAAGTTGAAGGAAAGAATGTTTTAATTGTCGATGATTTGATTGATACCGGCGGAACTTTTGTTGGTGCTGTTCAAGCGTTGAAAGATAGAGGTGCAAAAGATATTTACGGCTCAATTACGCATCCGTTGCTTTCGGGTCCGGCAATTGAGAGAATTAATAACTCTGAATTGACGAAACTTTTTGTTTCGGACACAATTGAGTTTAAAGATTTTAAGTCAGAAAAAATTGAACAAATTACCGCATCGGAAATTTTTGCCGAAGCGATTTTACGAACACATAAAAATGAATCGATAAGTTCGTTATTTGATACAGATAAAGGATAATTTAGTTATACGGAGAAAAGTATGAAAAAAGTTGAATTAAGTGCAAACGTTAGAAAAGAATTTAGCAAGTCGGCTAAAACAAAACTCAGAAATTCCGGTTTCGTGCCGGGAGTTTTTTATTCCCGAACAGATGATGTAGTTTCATTCTATGTTCCGGAAACACACATTAACCCGCTCGTCTTCACATCTGAAGCACACGTAATAGAATTAAAACTTGATGACGGTACAAGCCATGACTGTATCTTAAAAGATATTCAGTTCGATCCGGTTACCGATAGAGTAATACATTTTGATTTACTCGGCTTGATTAAAGGAGAAACAATTGCTATCGATCTTCCTTTAAGTTTTGTCGGTTCACCCGTTGGTGTAAGAGAGGGAGGACAACTGCAGGTTTATTTGCACAAAGTGCATGTTGAGTGTTTGCCCTCAGATATTCCTGAACATCTTGAAGTGAACATTGCAGATTTGAAATTGGGGCATTCGATTCACGTGCGCGACTTATCTTTTGAAAACATAAAAATTCTAACATCACCCGAAACATCATTAGTTGGTGTTGCTGTTCCTCGAACTGCTGAAGAACCTACTGCTACTGCTGATGTTGCGGCTCCGGCTGAACCGGAAGTTATCGCCAAAGGAAAAGAAAAATCTGCTGAAGAATAGCTTGTGAAAGTTGTTGTTGGTATTGGCAATCCCGGTTCGCGTTATGCAAAGACACGGCACAATATTGGTTTTATGAGTTTAGATTTTTTTGCCGCCAAACATGATCTTAATTTCATTCCATCTAAAGGAGATTATTATCATGCTTCCGATTTCGAAAATTCTTTTACGTTGATTAAACCGACAACCTACGTCAACAATTCCGGAAATGCAGTTTCTCATTTCACGAATGAGAACAATGTTTCCGCGAATGACCTTTTGGTGGTTTATGACGATCTGAATTTACCGCTCGGTGAAGTGAGAGTCCGATTGTCCGGCGGAGATGGCGGACACAATGGCATTCACTCAATCATCTATTCTCTGCAAACCGAAAAATTTTCAAGAATCAGACTTGGCATCGGGAATGATTTTTCGCATGGACAAATGGCAGATTATGTTTTGAGCGAGTTTAATCCCGACGAAACAGAAACATTACATAAAGTTTTACAAAGAACAAATTTATTGATTGAAAAATTTCTTTCCGGCGGCGCTAAAGCTATGCTTGACGAAAATAGCAAACTCAATCAAATCAGTAATTCAACCGAACAAAATATCGAGAATACAATAAGGAGAGATTAATGGATTTAATTTTATATCTACTGCCCGGTTTCGGCATATTAGGACTCATTTACACATTTTGGAAATCATCATGGATTGCCAAACTTGAAGTCGGAACCGAAAAAATGAAAAAAATTTCCAACCATATCGCCGAAGGCGCAATGGCATTTCTAAAGGCAGAATATAAAGTACTTGCCGTTTTTGTCATAACTGTTGCTATTTTGCTTGCGGTTTCGGGAATGAATTCCGAAAGCTCGCATCCACTTGTTGCACTTTCATTTGTAGTTGGTGCGTTTTGTTCTGCACTTGCAGGCTTTATTGGTATGAGGGTTGCAACTAAAGCAAACGTTAGAACAACAAATGCCGCGCGCACAAGTCTTGGTAAAGCTTTAGAAGTCGCATTCGCCGGCGGTTCGGTGATGGGGCTTGGCGTTGTTGGGCTTGGCGTTTTAGGATTAAGCGTTTTGTTCATCATTTACTCAGGGATGTTTGGGGTTGATACTTTCGAGAACTTGACAAAGGTAATAACAATTTTAACAGGGTTTTCTTTTGGTGCATCTTCGATTGCTTTATTCGCGCGCGTTGGCGGCGGCATCTATACTAAAGCGGCTGATGTGGGCGCTGACCTCGTCGGTAAAGTTGAAGCCGGCATTCCTGAAGATCATCCTCTCAACCCTGCAACAATTGCAGATAACGTTGGAGATAATGTTGGCGACGTAGCCGGAATGGGTGCCGATCTTTTTGAATCATATGTCGGCGCGATAGTCGGAACGATGGTACTCGGCGCAGTCTTTATTAATGTTGAAGCATTTCAAACAAGTTTCAACGGACTCGGTGCGGTTCTTCTTCCACTCGTTATTGCCGCAATCGGAATTGTGATGTCAATCCTCGGAACATTCTTAGTAAGAGTTAAAGAAGGCGGTAATCCGCAAAAAGCATTAAATATGGGAGAGTTTGGCTCTTCTGCTTTCATGATTGTTGCTCTCTGGTTTATCATCAAATGGATGTTGCCGGAAACATGGTCTTTCGCAGATCCTTTATATCACGATGCTCAGGGACAACCAATCGTTCGTGAGATGACCTCGACAGGAGTTTTCTTTGCTTCTGCAATCGGATTGATTGCAGGTCTCTTAATCGGAATGATTACAGAACATTACACAGGCACGGGGAAAAAGCCGGTAATCGGAATTTCACAACAATCAGTTACAGGCGCCGCAACCAATATCATTGCGGGTTTGAGCGTTGGTATGATTTCAACGGCATTGCCGATTTTAGTTCTCGCTTTTGCAATTATTGGCGCATTTGAATTCGGTGGATTGTATGGAATTGCAATCGCCGCTGTAGGTATGCTTTCAAATCTCGGGATTCAATTAGCAGTTGATGCATACGGACCAATCTCGGACAACGCGGGCGGAATTGCCGAAATGTCTGAACTCCCTAAAGATGTTCGACAAAAGACAGATAAACTCGATGCTGTTGGAAATACAACTGCCGCAATCGGAAAAGGATTTGCAATCGGTTCTGCGGCGCTCACCGCGCTCGCATTATTCGGCGCATTTATGACTGCCGCCGATATAAAATCGATTGATATTTCACAGGCAAAAGTTATGTCAGGTTTATTCATCGGTGCAATGATTCCGTTTCTGTTTTCTGCATTGGCAATGCAAGCTGTCGGTCGCGCGGCAATGTCTATGATTCAAGAAGTTCGCAGACAATTTGCTTCAATTCCAAAACTAAAAGCCGCATTGGAAGTGATGAAAAAGAATGATGGAAAAGATCAGCATGATTGGTCTGCCGATGATAAAAAAGTTTTTGAAGATGCCGATGGTGCTGCCGAATATGGAAAGTGTGTCGAGATTTCAACTAAAGCGGCAATCAGAGAAATGGTTATTCCCGGATTGCTCGCAGTAATTATTCCTGTAGTCACCGGATTCCTCGGAAATAAAGAAATGCTCGGCGGATTAATTGCCGGTGTAACCGTTTCTGGTGTGTTGATGGCTATCTTCCAGGCAAATGCAGGCGGCGCATGGGATAATGCTAAGAAGATGTTTGAAGAAGGAATAGAATTTAACGGTCAAAAATATTTTAAAGGATCGGATGCGCATAAAGCCGCTGTTGTCGGTGATACAGTTGGCGATCCTTTCAAAGATACTTCAGGACCATCATTAAATATTTTACTAAAACTCATGTCGGTTGTATCGTTAGTGATAGCACCGCTAATTAAATAATTAATTTATTCACAAATCCTTCCCGCGAGAAACGCGGGACGTAAAGCTCAAAGGAGTAAAAATGAGAAAAAACATATATGAAAGCATGGCGATAATCGATCCCGTGCTCGAAGATGATCAAGCTGAAGAGATCATCAAAAAAATCTCCGAGACCATCGAACAAAACGGTGGAACCATAAGAGAAATCGATAAGTGGGGAAGAAGACGATTAACATTTCCTATTAAGAAAAGCAAAATGGGAAATTATGTTGTCATTCAATTCGAAGCCCCAACAAACTCCGTAACCGTTCTTGAAAGATGGTATCGTTTAAATGAATCGATATTAAGATTTCTTACAATCACACTTCCTCCCAATGCACTTCAACATTTTGAAGAATTGAAAACAAAGAAGATTGAAATTGTTGAAGAAGTTTTAGTCGATCCTGAAACTGTAATACCGGATATTCCGGACGTTCCTTCGGAAGAATAAGAATTTTTATTAGGAGTTTGAAATGGCTGAATTGAAAATGCCTGAGATGAATTATGTTATGATTGCCGGAAATCTTACGAAAGATCCAGTTTATAGAAATACAAGCGGAGGAACTCCGGTTGTCAATTTCACTCTCGCTTCCAACAGAAAATTTAAGGATAGCACCAACCAATGGCAGGAAGATGTCTGTTTTATCGGCGTTGTTGCATGGAACAGATTAGCCTCAAGTTGTAGGGATAAACTTAAAAAAGGAAGCGCAGTATTGATTGATGGTGAACTGCAAAGCCGAAGCTGGAAAAGTGATGATGGTTCGAGCAGAAGCGTAATTGAAATCAAGGCGCGAAGAATTCAGTTTCTCAATCGCAAATCTAAAAACGGAAATGAAGTTGATGATAGTGTTATCATCGAAGATTCCGATTTAGATTTTGAAGACGATGAAGAAGAATTTTCAGACGAAACTTTTGATAAATTTCTTACCCCCGAAGAATCACAATTGTTAAAAAATTCCAATAATAATCAATAAGGTTTGAACATGTTAAAACAAAAAAGAATTTGTAAGTTTACACAAGCCGGTGTTAAATATATCGATTACAAAGATGTAAAAACTCTTCAGCGGTTTATTTCCGAACAAGGAAAAATTATCCCACGAAGAATTACCGGCACAACAGCTAAATATCATCGTGAATTGCAGGTAGCAATTAAAAGAGCCAGACACATGGCGTTGCTTCCATATGTTAACGATGCTGTAAGATAAAGGAGCATAAAATGAAAGTAATATTAAGACAGAACTTAGACAAACTCGGTCAAATTGGCGATGTTGTAAATGTTAAAGAAGGTTATGCTTTAAATTATCTCATCCCGAGAAAATATGCATATGCCGCGCTCGATGGAAACATTGCCGCATTGAACGAAGAGAAAAAACATCTTGAAAAGAAAAGGATGAATGAAATTCATGATGCGGAAAAAATTGCCGCCGATCTTGATAAAATTTCAATCACTATTCCGGCTCAAGTTGGTGAAGAAGATAAAATTTTTGGCGCCATCACTACTCAAATGATTGCGGACGGTTTGAAAGAAAAAGGTTACGAGATTGATAAACGAAAACTCGAACTTGACGAACCGATTAAAACACTCGGCATTTTTACAGTGAATGTAAAATTGCACTCAAGTGTTAACGCAAAAATTAAAGTTTGGGTTGTCAGAGAATAGCCGCCGCGCTATTTAAAACAGAAAGAGGTTTCTCATTTAATTTTGAGAAACCTCTTTTTTTTTCAATACAAAAAATTAATGAACAGAAACTTTCTTTTCATTAATCATTTTTGCCAAATCGGAAGTACCGTTCTTGGCAATAGTTTTGATTGCCCTTGCAGTTAATTTTACTGTTACAAATCGGTTCAATTCCTGAACCCAAATTCTTTTCTTCTGCAAATTAGGAAGAAATCTTCTTTTCGTTCTGTTGTGAGCATGCGATACATTGTTCCCAACCATCGGTGTCGTTCCGGTAATTTCACATCTTCTTGACATAATTGTTCTCTCTATTTTTCAAATTTGAATGCCAAATATAGCCCTTCGGTCTAAAAAAAATAAGAAAAAAATTCCGGCTGATTCAAAAAAAATCTCTTAAAGAAATAAGGTTTATCTTGACTTTCATGCGGGAGATTTTAACTTGTAAATGAAAATAATTAATACTCTTTTACAATTATATTCGAGGTAATTATGGAATATTATGAACTTCATCCCGTCAGTCCACAACTAAGATTTATCAATAAAGCTGTAGATACTTTACGTAATGGCGGCATCATCATCTATCCAACAGATACGCTTTACGGCATCGGTTGCGACATATTTAACAAAGAAGCACTTGAAAAAGTTTTCGCAATTAAAAGCGAAAGTAGACAGAAGTTATTAAGTTTTGTTTGTCCGGATTTGAAAAACATCGCACAATATGCGAAAGTTTCCGATTACGCCTACAGAACAATGAAGCATTTACTTCCCGGTCCGTACACATTTATTTTGCCCGCCGCAAAAGAAGTTCCGAAAAAATTGTGGAGTAAAAGGAAAACAGTTGGCATCAGAGTGCCGAATAATAGTATCTCGCTCTCGTTGGTACGTGAGTTGGGCAACCCAATAATCAGCACTTCTGTAACTAATCGAAGTGGCGAGGTTCTCACCGATCCGGAAGAGATCAAATCTATTTTTAATTCTTCAATAGATTTAATGTTGTCGGTCGGACATTTAGCCGGAGAGCCATCGAGCGTAATTGATTTGAGTAACGAGCAACCCGAAATTGTGCGTGTCGGTGCCGGAGATATTTCACTTTTTCAGGAAGCGTAAGGATATACAGCAATCGATTAGTTTAAGTTGAATGAACGGTTAAGAAGTTGTAGTAATGAATTTACGACCGAGTTTATTAATTGTCCATCGAGTATCAAGCCGATGAGTTTAATATTAAACGACGCCTCCTCCGCATTTATTTAGAGTGAAAGTCCAGTGTTGAAATGAGAATGAATTATGAACAGCAAAATGATAGAACTCCCCTCATGCTTGCAGTTAGATTCAGAGAAGTTTATTCTTTGCACACTGATTTATGTATTTACCAAAACCGAAATTTATGTCATCCAAAATTATGATAGAAAACTATAACCGACCCAAGTGGATAAAGTTATTTAAAATATTATTCCATATAGAGCAACTACAAATAGGGGAAATTCCGGTTGAATAACTCTATGGAAATATTTAACTCTCCTGAGGGGCGAAAAATTGAATTTAAATCTCATATGCCTTCCGGGCTTCAAATTGAAAAAACAGCTATTGCATTCAGTAATGATGCAGGAGGCGATATTTATATCGGAATAGAAAACCAATCAAGAACGGTTATCGGCTTGCCGGAAAATGAACTGATTAAATTAGAAGAAAAAATTAGCAATCTTATTTACGAAAATTGTTACCCTACGATAATTCCGGATATACATTTCCAAAATTTGGAAGGAAAGCATATCATTATCATAAAAATTCATGCAGGGAGTGTAACACCATATTACTTAAAATCTCTCGGCAAGGAAAAAGGAACTTTTATTCGTGTTGGCTCTTCAAACAAACTTGCCGATAGAGATATCATTGAAGAACTCGAACGAAGAAAAAGAAATATCTCCTTCGACTCGATTCCTTTTTATGAAGCATCGATTGAAGAACTTGATTTAACATCGTTTACAAAATTATATCATGAAAAAACCGGTAAAAAGATAAATACCTCTTCATTTTCAAAACTCGGCTTAATCAAAACAATAAACCAAAAAAAATACCCTTCTATATCCGCAATTCTACTTACAAGAGAAAGTAAACAACGCAACTTCCCTTACGCGAAAATTGAATGTGCGAGATTTAAAGGCGTCAAAACTGATACGACAATTGATTCTCTTACGATTGACGAAGCCGTTTGCCTTCAGCCAGATTTAGCTATCGCATTTGTTGAAAGAAATATTAAGAAAGGTTCTAAAATTGGTAGAGTTTATCGCGAAGAACGATGGGAATATCCTTTGCTTGCAATAAGAGAACTAATCATCAATGCCGTTATTCATCGTGATTATTCGCTACATGGCAAAGATATAAAAATTGCTCTCTTCGATGACTTGCTTGAGAAACAAGTCCAGGTACAATTCCTCCATCTATCGACTTAAATAATCTTACTTCGGGGCAATCTGAAATTAGAAACAAAACTCTTGCACCTATTTTCAAAGAACTTCGATTAATCGAGCAATGGGGAACCGGCTTCAAAAAACTTTGCGATGAACTTAAAGATTATCCCGAGATAGAATTGAAATTCAATGAACCAGGTCTCACTTTTCAAGCACAGTTTATCAAGAAAAATTATAAACCCTCACACGAGAATGAAAGTAATCTTCAAATAATTAAACGTTCAAGTACCATCCAAGCACCATCCAAGTGCCATCCAAATCGAATTATTAGTGTTTTGTTCACAGCCTAAAACACGACTAGAAATTCACGCGAAGTTGGGAATGAAAAATCGTAAATATGTTCGGGTTGAGATTTTAAAACCATTACTCGATAATGAACTATTAAGTTTGACTTTACGTGATAAACCCAGCAGCCCCAAACAAAAATATATTCTTACCGAAAAAGGAAAATTACATGTGGAGAAATTGAACAGTTGATCGAGGAACGATTCAACTTTCTCGATGCACAAAATTGGATGAAGCCTGTGCTAACGGCGTTAAAATAATTTCGTTTATATTCACGTGATGTGGTCTCGTCGCACAGAATAAAACTGCTTCGGCTACATCGTCTGGAGTTAATGGAGAAAGATTTCGATAAACATTCTTTGCTTTGTCAAAATCGCCATTGTAACGTACTAAACTAAATTCGGTTTCTACCATACCCGGATCAACAGAAGAAACTTTTACATATTTATCAAGCACATCAATACGCAATGCTTTGCTGATGGCTTTGACTGCAAACTTTGTTGCACAATAAACATTTCCCGCCGGATAAACATCATGTCCCGCAGTGCTACCGATGTTAATGATATGCCCAAATTTTCTTTCAACCATCGACGGCAAAATTTCGCGGGTGATAAAGAGAAGTCCTTTCAAATTCGTATCGATCATTTCTTCCCAATCCTCAATTTTTCCTTCGTGAAATTTATCAAGTCCCTTCCCCAAACCAGCGTTGTTGACGAGGATATCAATTCTTTTCCATTCGTTCGGAAGTGAAGCGATTGCGTGCTTCACTTCATTGTGAGATTTGATGTTAAAATCCAAAACGATTGATGAAATATTGAACTCGGTTTTGAGTTTTTGTGAAAGCTCATCCAATCGCTCTTTTCTTCTTGCGGTTAAAATTAAATTTGCACCGCTTTCGGCAAATTTATACGCGCAAGATTTCCCGATGCCGCTTGATGCACCGGTTATTAAAACATTTTTATCTTTTAATGAATTCATTAATTGTTACCTTATTAAATAATTTCTTAATCTGTTAATTGTAAAACTGATGTAAGTGAAAGAGAACATTCCGAGAAAAAAACAAAGTATCAGTTGTTGCTCGTAACTCGATGTTAAACTTGCAAGCATCTGATTCCAGTTTCCTGAAATTTCTTTTCCAAAAATTATGAATATAATTTTAGAAAATATTTCCAAAAGGATATTGAATGTGAGAAGCAGTTGATAAATTGTTACGATGGTTCTCACCTGGAAAATATTTTTCAACACTATTGCGATATATCCCAACTCAATTAATACAACCGCAATAAACACGGGAAGCGCGAGAAGAAAGAGTTGGAAGTAAGGATTGAAATCCTTTGGCAGAGAAAAAGAATATTTCGTTGCTAGAAAATTTGTTACAGTTTCTATCTTAATATTTGTGAATAGTTTTAGAAGTATCACAGTTGCGAATGGAATAACATGAAGTATAATAATCAATCCGAGCAAAACTCCGAATAGTATCAACAGAGTTTTGTTTTCGGTAAAGAAAGAAAAAATTTTATCTCTCAATCCAGCTGGCTCTTTTGGTTTTGAAGTTTGGTGCGATGATATAACTGTTTTTCGAATTTTCTTTTATCAATTTTGATTCGTCATCCGAAAGAATTTCCCATTTCAAAATTTCTGAATCAATTTTTGATTCGATAATTTGACGTGAAGTTCCATAGTTCAACTCACCCAATAAATTCAAGCCCGCGCCGCCTTTGCGATTAAAATTTTCAACTTCAAATCGAAAAACATTTTTTCCCTTTTGAAGGAAAGATTTTGCATCGAAAAATTTTAGCCGCTTATAATCTACCGAAAGAGATAACGATCTCCGCGCATGAAGATGATCAACATATTTATCGTTGATGTAAATTTTCATGTAAGCATCTGCCATGAGTTGAATGAAAGCTGTTTCCGGAATTTTTTCCAAATTTAATTCTGCCGAAAAAATTCCTTTACGAGCAATTAATGAATCCTCATTTTGAATAAAGAGCCAATCGTTATTAAGTAATGGAGATGAGATTTTTTGTGTGAGTGCAATTTCATTTTTCATCTCGGAAAAGTATGCAACCAATCTGTTGAACTTATCTTCAATCATGTTAAGATTATCGTTCTTGTAATATTTCCTCCAGAGATTCGCGTATTCATTTCTGAGCGTTGTCAACTCCGAAATATTTTTATCAATTAAAGAATTCAGATTCTTTTTGTCGTCCTGTGTAAGATTATCAAATCTCTGCATCAGCATCTGCGCTTCAAGTTTGAGGCAGTACCAGTAATTAAAACGGATGAGATATTTTATTATAGAAAGATGATCTTTATTCTTCTTTACTTTCTGTTCAACTTCGTCAATAAATTTTTCCACTTGAGGCATTGTAAGATTCACCCAACTTATTCGCGCAACGGGAGAACTCTTCGGCTCCCACCAAGCCGGTTCCCTCAATGCCAATGCCGGATGCCGCCACGCATCATGCCACATAATTTGATTGTATGGATGAGAAAATGTTTCGTAAATATAATTGAGACGACTATCCTCGATTCCAAAAAAATCGTTAAAATAATTTTCGGAAAAATTTGCGAGTTGAGATTCAGAATAATTCCACGAACACTGCGCCGACCAAGCATAGCCGTACAAATTCAATTCTTTAATAGTTTCCGCACCGAAATCTCCCCAATTAGAATTTATCATTCCGGATGCGTTGTATTTAATTCCTTCGCGAGTAATGTATTGAATGTTTGGAAGCGCATTAATATTGGTTGGAAACGTTGTTAAGAAATTCCAGACGGAGGGAGAAACGAAGTACTTAAAACCGTAATCAATAATTTTTTTTGTCGAAGGATAATCGTCTCCGCTCCGATAATGCCAATCGACAATGGTTACATCTTTTGGAACGAGCGAAAGTAATTCCGGATGTTGCAAAATAATATCGCCGTACATCAAAACTTCTTTGCCATACTTTTTACAAATGTCATAGACTTTTTTATAATGTTGAGCGTGGACTTCACCGAGCGAATATTTTTCGAGAAGAAATTTGCTTCTTCCCAAACCAACATCGTAGCTTTCATCTGCCCCCATGTGAAAATATTTTGAAGGAAATAATTCAAAAACTTCTTTGAGCAAATCTTCCAAAAAAATATAAACGGAATCATCGCTTACACATAAAGAAGCGGCACCGGGAAACTCTGCAAATTTTAGAAACTCGTCCTGGGAAAGAATATTTTCATAATGCCCCAAAGTTTGAAATGCCGGAATTACATCGATGAAATGTTGATTCGCGAATGAAACAATCTCTTTCACTTCATCCTTTGTTAATGCACCTCTCCCCATGCCGATAGTAGGGAATTTATCAAACTTCAAAACGTCTTCGATGTATGGAATGTATGCGTTCATTTTATAACGCGCGATGTGAAGAATTATTTTTTTAAAATTTTCCAAAGTAGAAACTTGTCCGCGGCTGATGTCATCCGAAATTCCTCTTACGGCAAGATCGGGATAATCTAAAATTTTCAGGTGAGGAATTTTTTCATCTACCGAATGTTCGATGAGTTGTGCTAAAGTTACGGCTCCGTAATATGCACCGACCGAACCGAACGAACGAATAAAAATTCCTTCATCATTTATTTCGAGTTCATAACTCTGAGATTTTATTTCTTCATTCAAATTCGATAATTCCGATGGAATTGTTTTGAAGGTATTGAAGTGAAGTGAGTTGGCGTTCATCCCTCTCGGATTAATTAGCAAAGAAGTTTTAATTCTTTGCAAAACATTTTCAAGTATTGCAGTACCACCGCGAAGTTCTAACGAGGATTCAACATAGCAGAATAAGTTTTCGGAAAATTGAAATTCTCCCGAATTGATTTCAATTTTTTGCGGGGATGGAATTACATTTATTTTATCCGTTTGGGCATTTACCGTTATCATAAAAAATAGGAGAACTAAGAGTAATTTTTGGTTCATTTTTTGGTCAGATTTTTTGCAAGAATTTGACTCAAATTTAACAATATTCTGTTCACGACTACAGAAAAATTATTTAAATTCGCGCGTGTCTGTTATCATTAATTTGAACAATCTTAAAGGAAAAATATGACCAACGAAAAAAGGGTTGTAGTTACAGGAATGGCGGCTCTTACTCCAATTGGATTAACTATCGAAGATATTTGGAATAATTTATTAGAAGGAAAAAGCGGTGCCGCGCCGATTAAATCATTCGACGCTTCACGCCTCGATACTCATTTTGCGTGCGAATTAAAAAATTTCGATGCGACAAATTACATGGATAAAAAAACGGCGCGAAGGCTCGATCCATTCAGCCAATATGCGCTTGCCGCCGCCGGCGTTTGTTTGAAAGATGCCGCAATCGATCCCGCCACTATGAGCGAATCTGAAAAAGAAGAAATCGGCGTTCTGTTCGGAAGCGGAATCGGAGGCATTCAAACTTTTTATAACCAATCTGTTATTTTAAAAGATTCAGGTCCCGGTCGCGTCTCCCCATTCTTCATTCCGATGCTGATTGCAGATATTGCGAGCGGACAAATTTCAATCCAATATGGATTTAAAGGACCGAACCATTGCATCGTTTCTGCATGCGCAACTGCGAACAACAATATTATCGATGCGTATCTCCTTATAAAAAATGGAATGGCTTCTGCTTTCCTTTGTGGAGGAAGCGAAGCGTCAATTTGCGAAGTCGGTTTATCAGGATTCAATTCCGCGAAAGCATTATCAACACGAAATGATACCCCCGAAACTGCGAGCCGTCCGTTCGATTCGACGCGCGATGGTTTTGTAATGGGGGAAGGCGCCGGAGTTTTGTTCATCGAAGATTTAGAACATGCAATTAACCGCGGCGCAAAAATTTATTGTGAAATTATCGGTGTAGGGCTTTCTGCAGATGCATATCATATTACAGCTCCCGATCCCGAAGGCACCGGTGCCTCTCTCGCAATGAGGCGCGCACTCAAGTCCGCAAATATCAAACCTGAAGATGTTCATTACATTAATATGCATGGCACATCAACAGGACTCGGAGATATTGCAGAATCAAAAGCAATTAAAAATGTTTTTGGTGATCATGCGTACAAAATGAATTTGACATCTTCAAAAAGTATGACAGGGCATTTGCTCGGTGCCGCCGGCGGTGTTGAAGCGATTGTTTCAATCCTTACAATGCAAAATAGTATTGTTACTCCGACGATTAATTTTGTGAATCCCGATCCCGAATGCGATTTGAATTACACTTTCAATAAACCACAGGAGAGAGTTGTAGATATCGGGTTGAGCAACGCCTTCGGATTTGGCGGGCATAATACAACCGTTGTCTTCAAGAAGTTTAGCGAATGATTAAAAAAATTATTTTCGTTTTTCTAATCTTAATTTCGGTTTCAAATTTTGCTCAAGAAAATAAATTTGGAATTGGAATTCTTGTCGGAGTTCCCACAGGCTTCAGCGGAAAACTAATTCTTTCCGAAATGAATTCACTTGATGTTGGAGTTGGTTATTCTTTTTCCAGAGAGAATGAAAAAATTCATCTTTATGTTGACTACATTTGGAATGATGCACACTTCTTCAAATCAAGTAGTTCATTCAAAGCTATTTATGGAATCGGCGGGCGGGTAAAAACTTTTGATTTCGGCGATAACTCGATGGCTGTTAGAATTGTCGGCGGCGTGAATTATAATCCGACCGACACAAAGATTGAATTATTTTTTGAAACTGCACCGACGATAAATGTCGTTCCCAATTCTAATTTTAGTTTAGAAGGCGCGATCGGGTTACGCTACTTTTTCTAAAATTAACAGATCATAAATTTTTTGCCGGGCAACTGCTTCACCAATCCTTTGAATTCAAGAGCAAGAAGATAAACGTTGCAATCTACAACAGACACAGCTGACTGTGCCGCGATTAAATCTATATTCATCGGCTCATCATTCAGCACAGAATAAATTTTTTCTTCGAATAACGATAACCCCTGAATTTGTTTTTTCCTCTTCTCCTTTTTGTCAGGTGCGATTTTTAATTGAAGGTCATAAATAACCTCTTCGGCTTTCGTTATCAATTTAGCCTGATTTGATTTAATGAGATGATTCGTTCCTTCAGCTTGCCGCACATCGATATTTCCGGGGACGGCAAATACTTCTCTATTCTGATCGAAGGCGAGAGCCGCCGTTTGCATTGCGCCGCCGCTAAACTTAGTTTCGATAATAATACTTCCCAAACTTAATCCCGAAATAATTCTATTCCTTCGCGGAAAATTTACTGCATCCGGTTTTGTGCCAAGTTCAAATTCGGAAATTACTGCGCCATTCTTACATATTAAATTTGCAAGCTTTTTATTTTCGGGAGGATAAATATTATCGATGCCGCTTCCGAGTACTGCAATTGTCCTGCCGCCTGCATTAATAGCGGAGTTGTGCGCAATAGTATCGATACCCCTTGCAAGTCCACTCACAATTGTAATTTTTTGTGAAGCTAATTCATCTGCAAATTTTGCACAAACTTCTTTACCGTATGCGGTAGGAGTTCGTGTGCCAACTATTGCAACCGCGCTTTTATCTTCTTCGGTAAAATCTCCGAGGCAGTAAAGAAGTATCGGTGGATCATAAATTTTTTTTAGCAGATAAGGATAATCATCATCCCAAAGAGAAAATAATTTGCCGCCAATCTTATGAAGATTCTCTAATTCTTTATCAAAATTTTTTTCAATGTCAGAAAAATTTTTCCTTACTTCAATAATTTTTTTTGCAAGGATTGAACTTATTCCGTCAACCGCCATAATCGAATGGATATCTGTTGAAAGAAGATTATCAATTTTGCCGAAGTGTGAAAGGAGGTTTTTTATTTTAACAGGACCAATCTTGTCGACAGAAAGAAGTATTTTTAGTTTAAGAAGTTGCTCGAATGAAAATCTGCTCACGATAATAATTCAATTTATTTTTTGTAATGAAGAGTATCCACAATAGCAACAATTATAGTGTGAACAGGCGCTTTTTTGTGTCCCAATATTTGTTGAACTGCATCACCTTCCTGAGTAACAATTACAGTATCGCCAATACCTGCATCCACAAGATCAATTGCAATTGTATCTTTCTTTCCGATAAAATTTCCATCAAGATCAATCGATCTAACGAGAAGAAGTTTGTGTCCCTTAAGATGTTGATTCTTTTGAGTAGAAACGATATTGCCCCGAACTTTGGAGAGTATCACTTTTATTCCGTTTGTTGTTCAGTTTTTTTTCTAAAAAGAATTGAAAGTGGGAATACGAGAACATAAACAACAAATAGGATTATGGGTGCAATGTAAAGCGATTCGGTACTATCCCAATTACCAATGCTGAGGAAGTAGAATCCGATTACCGCAAGCGCAAGCCCCGCGATGAAGATGTAATAGTTTTCTTTATTCCAATACATCTTAAAAGGAGAAACGACATTTTTTTTCGTTTGTTTCTGAATATGTTTTTTTGCTTTAGACATAAAATTTCCATTAAATAAAAAAAATAAAAGCCCAGTGTGGGGAGTCACTGGGCTGTCAATTAGACATACAAGTTAGGGGAGAGACTTGCATGTTGACAATTCAAAAATAATCCAATATTGAGTATTAATCAAGAATTATTTACTAATCTGATAAACGATCTTTCTGATAGTATCAAATTGTAAGTAAGGATATTCTTCACGAATAGAATCAATAGCGTCGCCGGCACTAATTTTATTTGAGCGAAGATTTTTGAATTTTTTTCTTATCTGATAATCTCGAACGGCTTTTTCGTCGATCAATCCGTTCGCATTCAGCAATTCATAAATATCATCGCTGATCAAATCAGAAAGAGGATTATCGATTTTTGCGATTATTTCTTTCATTGTTATTTCCTTTCGTTAAGTTGAACAAATTGTTAATTGAAAGAATTTGTATCAACACTATAGTTACCTCCGATAAATAAAGTTTACTTTAAATAAAAAAACCGATCAGAGCAGTTCCCTAAATCGGCGTACCTGTGCTACATGATTTAAAAAAATAACTCTGTTTGTTATTTATAAATTTGTAGCAAGTCTAAAAGTAAATTTTCCTTTTTTTTTTGTACAAAAATAAGAAATGATGCGTTAATGTCAAGCAATTTTAGATATAAGATGAAAAAGTTTTTATAACTTTTAACATAACAAACAAAATGGATGAATTTAAACTATTAAAAATACATTGGTTTTAAATTGATGCTTCGCTAACTTTTAATACTGTTTTTTTTACAACTAAAATCAAATTTGCATGGAATTTAACCCTAAGGAATCCAAAACTTATAGCATAATGGATTACCTTTTTGTACTCTTTAAGTGGAAACGCTTCTTTTTCATTAATATTTTTATCGTTTTGGCTTTAACAACCACGATTGTATTTCTTCTAAAAGTAGATTACAAAGCCACCGCAGTAATTATGCTTCCGGAAGATGGTTCCTCTGGATTGGGCAATTTAGGTAGTTTAATCGGCGGAAAAAATTCAGCAATTTCTATGGGGGCTAAATTGATGGGTATTTCAGGCGCCTCAGAAGATATGGTATTCGGACTATTAAATAGTCGTACTGCACTGTTGAATGTAATTGATAAATTTGAGCTACAAAATTATTATGAGGTTTCCGATAATAAGGACAAACTTCTAAAGGCATTCAGGGGAGATATTTCTTTTGATCCAAATGAATTTGGAATGATTGAAATTAACGTGATCAACCAAAGCGCCGATACCGCCTCTTTAATCGCGAATTATTTTGTTGAACTTATCGACAGTTTAAATATCAAAATAAATTCAGAGCAGGCAAAAAATAACAGAATTTTTTTAGAAGGTAGATACCGAAAAAATATTGATGATTTAAAATTAGCCGAAGATTCGATGTTTCGTTTTCAAAAAAAATATGGAATCTTCGCAGTTCCTGAACAACTTGAAGTTGCAGTCAAAGCCGCTGCTGAAGTGGAGAGTGAATTGACAGCTAAAGAGATTGCTTCACACTTTGCAGAACTTCAATTTGGAAAAAATTCTCCCCAGCACAAAATGGTTTTGGAAGAGGCAAAAATACTTAAGGACAAAGTATTGGAATTAAAAAATTCCGAAAAAATATCCGGGGCCACAAATGTTTTCTTCCCCTTTAGTCAAATTCCTATGATGACACTTCAATATTATAGAATCTATCGAGAAATTGAGATTCAATCCGCTATAATGGAAATAATTCTACCGATGTATGAGCAAGCAAAAGTAGAAGAGCAGAAGAGTATTCCTACAATTATGGTTATTGATCATGCAGTTCCCCCCGAATTGAAAAACTCACCGAAGAGATTATTTATAATTGTAGGCGTTGGATTTTTATTCACATTCTTTTTTATAACAATTATCTACATAGCAGAAGCCTCAACAAAACAAACGAATTTTAGTAACCAATTAAGCGAAAAGAGTTTCTATTTTTTCTCCCGATTAGGAAAAATTTACGGCATCAAATAATTAAATGTCCATCTTAATTATTACTACTGCAACTTTCTTTTTTTCTGCGCTGAGTATTTTCATATTCAAAAGATGGTTTAACCATTTACTTTTGTACACAATTGTTTGGGGATTTCTTTTGGTGATGTATGAATTGAAGTTGATGCGATTTGTAGATTTATCCCCACTTGCCTGGTTTTCAATTTGTGGTGCATACTTGTCATTTTTTTTTGGTACACTGATTCCGATTGTTGCCCGAAATTCAACAGAGAAGCAGAAGAATGAAGTATTAACAACGGAAAAACAATTAAAAATATTTATGGATGGCGGAACAACCGTTAAGCATTTGATTATCATTTTTTCTATTATCGGTTTGCTTGGCGCATTGCATCATTGGTGGATACTCTTAAAAATGTTCGGAAGTGTTACTTCAATTTTGTTGAATGCAAATCAAATCTACAGGATGAGAGTAGAGAATGATATTCCGGGTTTAATCCCTTACATCTATCTTTTTTCTTATGCGGCAGTATTTTTAAGTGGAATTTATGTGTCTAATAAAAAGAAAATGTCAATAGTCGCATTACTTCCTTTTATCAGCGTATTGATTAAAGAAATTGCAAATGTTGGGCGTGCCGGAATGCTAATGAGTTTCTTACTTTTTTTGGCATCATTCATGCTTTATAAACTATGCACGAATCAAGAAAAAATAAGAACAACTTTTCGTAACAAATTAAAAATTGTTGCTGCAGTAACGATTATTTTTGCATTGATAACGTCTGCGGCGGGATTAATTCGTTCTACACGGGGAACTATCGAAAGTTTTCAAGCATCATCGCGTCAGCTGAATCAACTGCGCGGTGGTTTTCTGATTACTCCTTCAATATATTTGTACATGAGTAGTCATGTTGGAGTATTCAGCAAATTTTTGGAAAGAGATTTTGATAAGAAAAATTATTTTGGAGAGAAAACCTTTCAACCGGTTTATAATTTTTTAGCAAAATTTGATATCGTAAAACATCCTGGTTTCTATGCAAAAGGATATAATATTCCGATGTGGAGCAATACATCAACATACCTCAGAGAGTTGCATGAAGATTTTGGAGTTTCAGGAATTTTTCTTGTCCCATTTCTTCTCGGTTTATTCTGCTCAATTCTCTGGCAAAGAGTGATAGCGAAAAATAGCATACTTTTGTTACTCACCCTTTCTTATTTATATGTACTTCTTATTTACTCTTCAATCGTAATGATAAGCCATCACGCAATATGGTCACTTACTCTTCTTATGCTGATTTTTACACTACCTTTAACAGAAAAAATTGTTATTTGGAAATTGAGACGAAGGTTGACAACACCAAAGAACTATGAAATAAATTCACCGGGTGAAAAAATTTAATGAGTTTATTAATAAGGAATTGGTCTTTGTTAACCGTCTCGAATGTTATACAACAAGGATCAGTTTTTATAAGTCTGATTTTCATTGCAAGAATTTTAACTCCTTCTCTTTATGGAGAATTTACATTCATAATTACAGCAGTGAATATTGCCCAAAATATCGCCTCTCTCGGCTTGCAGAAAATTGTCATTCGTGAAATAGCGAGAGAAAACAGTAAGCTGAAAATCGTCGCACGAAGAATTATGATACCTTTTGTACTTGTCAATCTTGTTACTGCAATTGGTTTAGTTTTTTATCTTAACATATCCGAGGGAATTTCTGATTCACTTACTATAGCACTAACTGTCGGTTATCTCTTTTCCTTTTCTTTGTGGAATTACACCGAACCTTTAGCATTTGGACTTCAGAATATGAAACCGACAGCGATATTAAATTCGGTTAGCGCGGTAATGTTGCTTGCGGCAGTCATGTTTTTACCTAATGGTATTCTGTCGTTCCCAACCATTCTAACAATTTTTATCGGGACACATTTTTTAAAATCTTTTTCATTTTTGATTTATGAATTCCGTTCAGGTTATTTTTCTAAAACAACTGCCGATCATGATGCAGTTACATTCAAGACTTTATTTACATCGAGTCTTCCCGTTTATTTTACTTCACTATTAACTATTCCGGTTACACAACTGCCGGTAATTTTTTTGAGTATGAACAGCACAAAAGAAGAAGTTGGATTTTTGGGAATCAGTATGAAAATGGCTTTGCCGCTCTCGTTAATCGCAAATAATCTATTCACAGCAGTTTATCCGATACTTGCAGGTTTTGCAAAAAGGGACGTTCATATCTTTAAGAAAAGAGTTACAGAAATTTTGAAGATTTTTTTTGTAGCATCGATTTTATTTACACTTTTTCTCTCAATCATGAGCAGCGAAATTGTTAATCTTTTTCTTGGAGATAAATATTTTACAGCTATAAAAGTATTATCATTTCAAGCATGGATTGCTTTATTTGCCATTTTGAACAATTTGATTGGAATAATTTTTTTGGCCGGTGACAAAGAAAAATTACTCATCAAATTATCTATTATAAATTCAACTTTGATTGGAGCCGCCAACTATATCGGGTCGTTCGAGGGTGCAACTATACTTTCAATGTATTCGTTAATCGGAACGATTGTGAGTTGTGCCATCAACTGGTATTATCTTTTTAAAACAATTAATCTTTCTTGGAAACCCTCTGAACATATTTTTCTAATTTTTTCTGTTGTGTTATTTATATCTTCTCTTCATTTAATGAGTGAAGCCCACATCATCAATAGAATCATTTTTCTTGTGAGTATTAGTTTTATATTTGCAATAATTGTAAAGAAAATATTTAATCTAACTTTTATGAAAATCAAAGAATTGTTTGTTTATGCGCGATAACTATTTTTCGAATATTAGAAACGAGATGACCGAATATGTTCCCGAATCGGCAACAAAAATATTAGAGGTTGGTTGCGGAAAAGGTATTTTTGGTGAACAGATATTGAAACGTCAAAAAGCCGAATATTGGGGCGTAGAGCCAAATACTTTCTCAGCACAACTTGCGCAGAAAAAATTATTCAAAGTTTTAAATAATCTATTCACAGATTCGCTCGATATTCCCCACAATTATTTTGATTGCATAATATTTAACGATGTTCTCGAACATATTCATTCACCTGAACAGGCCCTTTCGTTTTCAAAAAATCTATTAGCGAAATCCGAGCGTTCATGCATCGTGGCATCAATTCCAAATTTTCGTTATATCAAAAATATTTATCATCTCCTCGTCGAAAAAGATTTTAAATATGAGGAGAGCGGTATTAGAGATAAAACACATCTCCATTTTTTCACGAAAAAAAGTATCGAAAGATTCTTCATTGAAAATGATTTTACAATCAAAAAAATGACAGGTATTAATCCGTCTAAAAAAATTTTATTCTCATTGTTGAATTTGATTTTGCTTAATTCAATTGAGGATATGAAATTTTCTCAATATGCCGTCATTGCTTCACCAGTAACTTGAAAACTATTGGAATCGAAAATTATACACGAGTATAAACTTTCTGTAATTATCACCAACTACAACAACTTCAATTTATTGGAAGATTGTCTTAGAACTTTTCACCAGTTTATTCATGGAGTAACGTTTGAAATAATAGTTATTGATAACGCCTCTTCCGAGGGAGATGTAAGTATTGTAACTTCAAAGTATCCATCAGTTAAGTTGATTCAAAACGATAAGAACATCGGCTTTTCTGCGGCAAACAACATTGCCGCTAAATCTGCCAAAGGCGAATTTCTTCTTTTTATTAATAACGATGTTGTTTTTACTTCGAATGTTTTATCCGAGATTATTTCTTTTCAAAATTCTATGGAAGAAGATTGCATAATCGGTTTGAGGTTACTTTTCGCCGATGGAACAATGCAGGAATCAACGTTCGAGTTCACAACAGTCTGGAATTTGTTCACTGAAAATTTTTTTCTTTATAAAATATTCCCGAAGTCAAAATATTTTAACAAATACTATCACAATCATCTGCAACTAAATTCTCCCGTCGAAGTTGATGTTGTAAAAGGTTGCTTTTTGTTTTGCTCAAATTCCGCATTCAAAAAATTAGACGGATTTGATGAACGATTTTTTTTCTTTGCTGAAGAAACTGATTTTTGTTACAGATTCAAGAAAGAGATAGGGAAAGTCTTTTATCTCCCATATTTAACCATAATTCATATCGGAGGTGCTGGAACTGATAGACAACCCTGGTTTAAGTATAAAAATCAAGCAACCGCTAAAATCCAAATTCTCCAAAAGCATTTTTATGGAATAAGATTTTTTGCCGGCTATTCGTTGCATGTCATCGGACTTATTCTCCGCACGATACTTTATTTTTTCTTCGGCATTTTTTCGCTTCGTAAATATCAATTTTTGAAATCATTCTATTTTTTTAGACAGATTTTTGTCTATCCGAAAAATTTATTCAATCAGAACGACCTTATATGCGCATCCTTCAAATAGCTCCGCAGGTTCCGTTTCCGCTTGATGATGGCGGACGAATTGGTATTTACAACATTACCAAATACCTGCATCTGCGCGGACACGAAATTGATTTTGTCTGCTATCGAAAACATTCCGATTATAATTCATCATTCGCTGCATTAAAAGAAATTTGCAATCCGTTCATTCTCGATGTGCAAACCGATAATAATATTCTTGGAGCGTTGCTAAATCTCTTCTCAAATGTACCGTACAATGTGTCAAAATTTTACTCACCTGTACTTGAAAAATTTTTAAGGGAGAAATTAAAAGCAGAGAAATACGATGTTGTTCATGTAGATCATTTGCACATGGCTTGGGTTGTAGATTTTATTAAATCGGAATTTGGTATTCCATGCGTATTACGCCAGCACAACCTTGAAATGACAATCATGAAAAGATATTTTGAACATTCCTCAAACATTGCGCTGAAAAAATTTGCCGAGATGCAATACAAAAAATTTCTCGAGTACGAGCCAAAGATGTGCAACAAGTTTGATGCTGTCGCATCAATAACTCCGGAGGATGAAAGAGAACTTTTAAAAATGAATCCTAAAGTAAAATCTGTAATTATACCAGCCGGCGTTGACGAAAAATTATTGCAATTAAGTAAAAATGAAATCATTCCGAATTCAATTGCTTTTATGGGTTCACTTGAGTGGCTTCCGAATGTTGATAGTATTAATTGGTTTCTTTCGGAAATATTTCCGGAGGTTCTAAGGATAAATCCTGAATTGAAATTTTTTCTCTACGGGAAAAAATCGGAGACAATAAAAGTTCGTGAGGAAATTAAATCTCATGTAATTATTAAGGGCTATGTTCATGATATTTGGAATGAAATAATGAATAAAGATGTTGCAATTGTACCGTTGCGCATCGGCGGGGGAATGAGAATTAAAATCATTGAACTGCTTGCCGCCGGGCAAAATATTATTTCAACTTCCATCGGTGCGGAAGGAATTCCAATTGAACATAAAAAACATTTGCTGATTGCAGATGATGCTCACTCGTTCAAACAAACCATTCTTGATTTCTTCGAAAATAAATTTGATAAAGAAGTAATGATCTCAAACGGAAAGAAATTCATTGAAGAAAATTTTACCTGGAGTATTATGGCTGAGAAGTTTGAGAGTGTTTTTATTAAGTGTATCCGCAGAGCACAAAAATTTTCTGACTAAATCGTCGCCTTTTTTAATATTAAAAAAACTTTCTTTTAATTTTTCTCAGTATCGACAATATATCTGTATATATACTTTGTTGTTCATAAATATTAGCAGCAACATTTCCAATCGGAGATGAATTTGTAATTTTGGAAATTTTTTGCGCCCAGCCCCAACCATCATTAATAAAGAAGTTCGAATAATTTGGATGCGTTTTTACAAGCAACTCAAATACTTTCTCTATCTGGGCGGTATTTCTTTCCTCTTCGGAGAGATCGATGACAAATTTATGATTGGGTGGCATTGATGCAAAAGACCAATACATATCATCAAATAATATCCATCCGTTTGGTTTTAGTAACTTATCCACAAGAAAAAATGCAAATCCATCTACTTCCCATGAATGATGTCCATCAATAAAACAAAAATCGTAAGTTATTGCAGTGTCAGGATTCTTTTGATTCGATTCGATGATTTTCATCAACTCCCATGTATAAGTACGATTTGCAAAAATTGGATTTACGAACGAACCCAAATTTGTCGATTTGAGTAACTCACCAATGTTTGGTTGTAATGTTACCGCATCTTGATTATCGATGGAAGTTATAAATCCTTTTTCAATTTGGCCTTGTGAAATTTTTTCTTCTAATGCGGCTGCCATATAGCATGAAGATGCACCATGAGAGAAACCGAGCTCAAGAATGTTTGATATATTTTCTTTCATCACAAAATCATATAGAATCTTTGCCCTATCATTCTTTGTGTAGGATGCACGGCTTACTTTCGATTTAACGTGTTCGAAATTCATGTTATTCCTTCCTTTAATTTATTTAATAATTTTTCCACAGCTTCGAATACTTTTTCTACTTTTAAATATTGCATGCAGTCATTCGGACAAACTGCGGCGTAGTAGCAATCGCAATCAAAATCAGGTTCCAAAATAACTCCGCGATTGTAAAGATAAAATTCATTCTTGTTAAAAATATTATTGAATAGTACAATCTTCTTTTTCAAACCAATCGTTAAGTGCATCGCCATAGTAACGGCGGTTACAACAAGGTCGCAATGATTTACGAGTGCAATAAATCCCTCAAGATTAAAATGCCCCAAATATTTTGCACCGCTTTGCGAGGAGATTAATTTATTCTTTTCATCTTCCTGTTCGCCGCCTAAAAGAACAACTTCATAATTTTTTTGTAAAAGTTTTATTGCAAGTTCGATCCAGTATTCCGTGGGCCAAAGACGCGATGTCCATCTTCCACCGCAGCCGGTGTTCAGTCCAATTATTTTTTTTGATTTATCAATATCAAATTGAATATCGCTTTTCACATCAAGAATATATTCTTCATCGTTGAATTTGTAATCGCAAATTTCAAAAATTTCTTGCACGTAATGTTTTTTATTTTCTTTGTTCAAATCATCGAACAAACCGGTTAGCCACTTATGATTCTCCGCTTCGGTTGCAATTGGTTTCGCGCGTCCGAATTCATCAATTGTAAATCCGTTTTTCTTTTTCGCGGTGATGGATTTTGTTAGTGCAATCGCAATATCATCTTTGTCAAGATTTATCAACCAATCGAAAGTTCTGTTTTTCAGATATTCAATATTCTCCGCCGAAACGTTAAGAATTTTATTAACTTCACTTTTCGGAACAACATCGGGAAATTGTGTGAACCACGTTATATGCGCGTCGGGGAACTCCGCTCTGATCTTTTTCAATAACGGAGTTGAACGAATTACATCTCCGATTGCGCCGAGTTTTATGATTAATATTTGTATCGAAATTTTTTTGTATGAGGGACAGGCTTCGCAGTGATAACCGAATTGTTTATGTGGTTTGCAGGGAAGATCGCCTCGAAAATGAATACAATCTGTTAAAATTTTCATGAACTTTTTTTATGAAACTGATTAATTACTCCCTGCATTATACAATTTTTTCTTAATTTTTCGCACCTTTTTATCAAAATTGTCTCACAAAACTAAAATGAAAAAATCCTATTGAGCGAGCAGATACTCTACTTCTTTTTTTTTGCATCAATTCTGTTGCCTTTGCACTCATTCGTAATTTATCCTTTTCACGTTTGGCTAAAATCACGCGGTAAGAAAATTGAAAAACGAAGAGACGAAAATTTTACACCGGAAATTTCTATAATCATTTCTTGTTACAATGAAGAAAAAGTTATTGAGGAAACAATCAAAAATTTTTTATCGCTCGATTATCCGCAAAGTAAAATCGAATTCATAATCGGTTCGGATGCTTCGAGTGATGGGACAAATCAAATTGTGGAAAGATTAGCGCAAGCAAATCCACAGATTAAATTCTTTCCGTTTGCACAAAGAAGAGGAAAATCGCAAGTATTAAATGATCTCGTCTCTTATGCAAAAAATGAAATTTTAGTTTTCAGTGATGCAAACACAATTTATAGAAAAGATGCTTTGAAAAAGTTGGTCTCCCATTTTGCAGATGCAAATATTGGCGGAGTCTGCGGAAAACTTTTGCTGCACGATTTTAAGGAAGCAATTGCCGCCGGCAGTCAGGAAAAAACTTATTGGGATGCTGAAAGTTGGTTAAAAGATAAAGAAGGCAGGCTCGGTTATTTAATTGGTGCGAACGGCGGAATTTATTCGATTAGAAAAAAATATTTTGTCGAAGTTCCCACTACTTTTCCAGTGATGGATGATTTTTACATTTCACTCAAAGTTTTGGAAGCGGGAAAATATTTTCTTTACGAAAAGGAAGCTATCGCCGAAGAATTTGTTGCGTCCGATATTAAAACAGAATACAAAAGAAAGATTAGAAATAATTCAATCAGTATTTCCACGTTGAATGCACTGCCAAAACTTGTTTCATTCAAAAGCGGATTTGTTTCTTATGCGTTGTGGTCGCATAAAATCGTTCGTTGGTTCACGCCGCTATTTTTACTTTCTACATTCATCTTTTCTTTTCTTCTAAAAGATGATAATATCTTTATGAATTATTTTTACTACGCTCAAGTTTTCTTTTATCTGATTTCAACACTTGGCATATATTTTTCATTGATGAAAAAAAGTATTCCCGGCGTATCTCTTGCGAGCTATTTTTTAATGACAAATGTTGCGATGTTTGTCGGAATTATTAAACTCCTCACAAACACACAGACAAATTTTTGGCAATCAACGCCGCGGAAAATATGAACAGACAAAACGAAAAAATCTTCATCATACTTACCGATTTTTTAATGATCAATCTCTCTTGGATTGTCTATTTCATTTTCAGAATTGAGATCGGTTGGTTCGAGTTCGTCTTGATGCCGGAGTTTATCCTGCCGATGTTGATTGTATATTTTTATTGGCTGATAATTTTCACATTCGTCGGGATGTATCGCACATGGTTTGCGCTGTCCCGATTTGACGAACTTTCTACACTATTCAAAGCAACTTTTGTCGGAATCTTTATTCTCTTCTTTGTAATTTTTGTGGACGATTATTCGCACGACGTTGCAACTTCGAACAGAATTTTAATTTTTATTTATTGGGGAATCTTATTCGGCTTTGTCGGAATCGGAAGATTAGTCCTTCGCGGAATTCAAAGAAGAATGATAATTGCCGGCTACGGAAGAAGAAAAGGAATTATCGTCGGTTTCAACTCAAAGTCTTTCGAAATAATTGATGAGCTGTCATCGCATCCCGCGCTCGGCATTGATATTATTGGTTTTGTTGCGGTTCAAGTAGAAAACCAAAACAAAGAATATAAATCTGTTCGCGTGTTTGGTTTGCTCTCTGAAGTTGAGTCGATTATCAAACAACACGGAATAAACGAAGTAATTATTTGCATCGAACGACACACGGAAGAAATGCTCGTTGAAATTATCTCTCGCTGCGAAGGAGAAAATATTAATCTGAAAATCGTTCCGCACCTTTACGAAATTCTGAGCGGTTACGCTCGAACGATGCAACTTTACGGTTTGCCACTAATTGACATCAATCCGCAACTGATGCCCGAATGGGAAAAAAAAGCAAAACGAATTTTAGATTTAGCAATTTCATTTTTAATTTTGATTGTTACACTTCCATTTACATTTGCAGTTGCGCTGGCAATTAAATTGGATAGTGAAGGTCCAATATTTTTCAAACAAGAAAGAACCGGATTGAACGGAAAAATTTTTAACGTGTATAAATTTCGCTCGATGAAAAAAGATGCCGAAGTATTAACCGGTCCAATCTGGTCTCAAAAGGATGATCCGCGTGTTACTCGTATTGGAAAGTTTATAAGAAAAATTAGAATAGATGAACTTCCGCAGATGATAAATATTTTTAAAGGAGAAATGAGTCTTGTAGGTCCTCGTCCCGAAAGACCATTCTTCGTTGAAAAGTTAGCGGCAGAAATTCCATACTATAAAAGAAGATTGCGCGTTCGCCCCGGATTAACCGGCTGGGCGCAAGTCAAACATAAGTATGATGAAACAATTGAAGATGTAAAAGCTAAATTGCGTTACGATCTTTTTTATATCGAAAATATTTCTTTAAGAATGGATTTTAAAATTTTATTCAGAACAATTTTTGTGGTCATGTTCGGGAAAGGACACTACGATTAATCATATGCAAAAACGTTCACTCATTATTATCCCAACTTACAATGAACTTGAAAATATCGGTAAATTACTTCCGATACTTATGACAATGTACGTCGAAGATTCTGTTGATGTTTTGATTGTGGATGATAATTCTCCCGACGGAACCGCAAATTTTGTAAAAGAATTTGGTCAAAAAAACGATCGCGTAAAATTATTAACACGCGAAAAGAAGATGGGATTGGGAACAGCTTATTGCGCCGGCTTCAAATTCGCGATCCATGAAGGCTACGACTACATCTTCGAAATGGATGCAGACTTTTCTCACGACCCGAAAGAGATTAAAAATTTTTTAACAGCCATTCGCGAAAATGATCTCGTCATCGGAAGCAGATATCTCACCGGCGTAAATGTTATCAACTGGCCTATGCGAAGATTGATGTTGAGTTATTTTGCAAATTATTATACGCGCTATGTTACAGGTCTTCCGCTTCATGATTCTACCGGTGGGTTTAAGTGTTTCAGAAGAGAAGTTTTGGAATCGATTGAACTCGATAAAATCACTTCAAACGGTTATGCGTTTCAAATTGAAATGAATTTCAAAGCATGGAAAAAAGGATTTCGAATAAAAGAAATTCCAATAATTTTTTACGATAGAGAAAAAGGCAATTCGAAGATGTCGAAAAAAATTGTACGCGAAGCGGTTCTGCTTGTTTGGAAACTTCGCTTCAAATCTATTTTTGGAATTTTATAGTTAAGAAATTGACTGACCTCTCAATCATCATCGTCAACTATAACGTAAAAGAATTTCTTCACAATCTTTTAGTATCAATAGAAAAAGCTTCTAAAGATTTGAGCGTGCAAACAATTGTTGTTGATAACGCTTCCGAAGATGGCAGTGTCGAATTCATTAAAGAAAAATTTCCTTCCGTTAATTTGATCGAGAATAAAATTAATCTCGGCTTCAGTAAAGCGAATAACATCGGTTTAAAAATTGCAGACGGGAAATTTCTCCTTCTTCTTAATCCCGATACATTGGTTCAAGAAAATACATTTACGGAGATGATAAAATTTTTTGAATCACACACCGATGCGGGAATGGCGGGGTGTAAAATATTAAATCCTGACGGAACTCTTCAACTTGCTTGCAGAAGAAGTTTTCCTGGACCGTGGACTTCATTCAGCAAAGTTACAGGGTTGAGTTCACTCTTTCCGAAAAGTAAATTGTTCGCACGATATAATCTTACATATCTTGACGAGAACGAGATTAATGAAGTCGATGCAATTTCAGGTTCATTTATGATGTTGCGAAAAGAAGTCTATGAAAAAATCGGCGGGCTCGATGAAATATTTTTTATGTACGGAGAAGATCTTGATTGGTGCTATCGTGTTCAGCGTGCGGGCTTTAAAGTTTTTTATGTTCCATCGACGCAGATTTTACATTACAAAGGTGAAAGCACCAAGCGAAGCAGTTTGGATGAAACAAAATATTTCTATCAGGCAATGCACTTGTTTGTGAGGAAACATCTCGCAACATCTTTTCTCGTTGAGATTATTTTGCGCTCGGCAATTTTCATCAGAAGAATTTTTGCATTCGTCGGAAGACACAAACTTGTTTTCGTTTCAGTGTTGCTCGATATTCTCTTCTTCAATTTTTCTTTATACCTCGCCGAACATACTTATTTGTACTTCCGGGATTGGCGCGGCTTTCCCGATTTTTCTTTGATGATCATCTATTCAATTCCGGTTTTCGTTCACCTCATAATTTCCTTCTCTTTAAAAATATATAAACAGAATTCACTTTCACTGCTAAAAAATATTTCAGCAATCATTACAAGTTTTATAGTGCTTTCATCGTTGACATATTTTTTCAAAGACTTCGCTTACTCGCGCGGCGTTTTGATTCTTGCTTATCTCTACATTGCATTTACACTTTCTTTGTGGAGAATTTTTTATAAAATCTTTTTCAAACTTGGATTGCCGAGTTATGAAAAATCATTGACACGCGCGTTAGTTATAGGAACAGGAAGTAGTTCTGTTTCTGTTGCCGAAAAATTAAAAACAAGAACTACGGGAAGCCATCAGATTATTGGGCTTGTTGCATCATCCGTAAAAGAAATGAGCGGCAATGTTTCCGGCTTTGAAATTGTTGGCTACACTGAAATTATTTCGAAGATCATTCGAGAAAAAAAGATTGCCGAAATAATTTTTCCGCCTGAAGGAATAAGTTATAACGAAATGATGACTATAGTTTCGGTTTGTCAAAAAGAAAATGTAGAATTCAAACTTGCCGGCAGCGATGTGAATTTTCTCGTCGGTAAATCTTCCGTTGCAATGCTCGATGATATTTCGCTGATCAACATTCAATACAATTTAGCGAAGCCGCTTCATCGATTCATAAAGAAAATATTTGATCTTTTTCTTTCAGCGCTGTTGTTGATTCTTCTTTATATCCCATTACAAATTTTGCAAATCGTTATCGGGAGGAAAAATGCCGCTTCGAATTTCATGAATCAAATTCCGCAAGTATTTTCCGGCAGAAAAAGTTTTGTTGGTCCAGAAAAATTTTACACAACACAAAATTTATATCTTGGCAAAGAAGGTTTAACCGGCTTTTGGTTTATTGAAGATGACCTTGAGGAAAACAGAGAAAAATTGGATATATTCTATGCCAAGAATCAAAGCATCTGGCTTGATCTTGAAATATTAGGACGAACTTTTAGTAAAATGATTTTTAAAAAATAGGTTTATCATGGCAAAAACAATTTTAGATTTTGAAAAACCGATTGTTGAACTTGAAGAGAAGCTCGAACAAATGCGAGCTTTATCGGATAACCTGAACATCGATTCCGAAATTCAAAGAATAGAATCAAAAGTTAAAGAACTCAAAGAAACTATCTACAAAGATTTAACGCGCTGGCAACGAGTGCAACTTGCGCGCCACCCCGAACGACCTTACACGCTCGATTATATTTATTTAATGACACAAGATTTTATCGAGCTTCACGGCGATAGATATTTTAAGGACGATAAAGCAGTCGTCGGCGGGTTTGCAAAAATTGATGACCACAAAGTTATGATTATCGGGCAGCAGAAAGGGCGCGATACCAAATCTAATCTTTACAGAAATTTTGGTATGATGAATCCCGAAGGTTACCGCAAAGCATTGCGCTTGATGAAACTTGCAGAAAAGTTCAGTGTGCCGGTTATTACGATGCTCGATACTCCCGGCGCATATCCCGGACTCGAAGCCGAAGAGCGGGGACAAGCGGAAGCAATCGCAAGAAATTTATTTGAGATGGCTCGGCTCAAAGTTCCGATTATAGTTGTGATAATTGGTGAAGGTGCAAGCGGTGGTGCGCTCGGCATTGGAATTGGCGATCGCATTTTAATGCTTGAAAATTGCTGGTACTCTGTCATCAGCCCCGAATCTTGTTCAAGCATTTTGTGGAGAAGTTGGGATTATAAAGAGCAAGCCGCAGAGGCGTTGAAGCTGACTGCGCCCGATCTCATCGAACAAAAAATTATCGATAGAATTGTTCCCGAACCTCTCGGAGGCGCGCATAAAAATCATGAAGAGATGGCGGCGATTCTCAAATCCGTTTTGAAAGAAGAACTTTCCGAATTGAAACAAATAAAAATTTCAAAACTTCTTGATAACAGGTTGGAGAAATTTAAATCTATGGGCGCGTTCGAAGAATAAAGATGCTTTGCCACACAACGGAAATTCGCGTTCGCTACGCCGATACCGATCAAATGCAGTTTGCATACAACGGAAAATATTTTGAGTACTTCGAAGTCGGCAGAACAGAATTGATGCGGGAACTCGGGCTTCCATATCATACTGTTGAACAATCCGGTTATCAACTTCCTGTTCGCGAAGCTCATGTGAAATATTTAAGTCCCGCATATTATGATGAAGTGTTAATCATTGAATCGGTTGTTAAAGAATTGCCGGGAGTGAAAATTCATATCGACCACACCATCACGAGCAAAGCGAGAAACGAAGTTGTTGCCGAAGGATATATCGAATTGGTTTTCACAAAAAAAGAAACTAAAAAACCTGCTCGTCCGCCTCAATTTTTTTTAGAAAAGATGAAACCGTTTTTCGAAAATGGTTATTAAAATCTTGAATTATTTTTTCGCAATGAAATTCCATGCTCGATAAAATTAAACAGCTTTCCAAAGATACACTGTTATACGGGCTAAGCACGATGCTCGGAAGGTTTGTAAATTTTTTACTCGTCCCGCTTTACACAAATTTATTTGCGCCGGCGGAGTATGGTGTTGTTGTAAATTATTATGCCTTCATCGGTTTGATAACGGTTCTCTATCATTACGGAATGGATTCTGCATACTTAAAGTTCGGCAGAAACAAAGAATTTCCCGACACAAAAATTACATTCTCAACTTCGCTAATTACGGTAACGGCAACTGGTTTGTTGTTGAGTTTAATTTTACTTTCTATAAATCAATTTGCAATTCAACCCGCGCTTAGTATACCCGAGCAATATTCTTATCTGATATCATTCATAATTGGAATCACATTCTGCGATATGCTTGCGGCAATTCCTTTCGTCGAACTCCGATTACAAAAACGTGCGCTCCGGTTTTCGGTAGTCAAAATTATTAACATAATTGTCAATGTCGGAATGAATATTTATTTGATTCTTATTTTAAAGAAGGGAATTGAAGCAGTGTTCATCAGCAATCTAATCGCATCGGTGTTGACCGTAATTTTGTTGGCGGATGTGTACGTAAAACTTTTTACTGCAAAACTTTCTTTTCCACTTTTAAAAAGAATGTTGAAATTCGCTCTCCCTTATTTACCCGGCGGATTTGCCGCAATAATGTTGCACGTTATCGATAGACCAATTGTAGAAAAATTAACCGACTTTTCTTCGCTCGGAATTTATCAGGCAAATTATCGCCTCGGTATTTTTATGATGCTTTACATCAACATGTTTCAATATGCGTGGCAACCATTTTTTTTAGAACACCAAAACGATAAAGATGCAACAAAAATATTTTCAAAAGTGATGACTTACTTTACGCTTGTCGGATGTGTTATCACTCTTGTTATTTCACTTTTCATAAATGATCTTGCAACTTTCGAAATATTCGGAAAGAGCATGATCGGAAAAGCTTACTGGAGCGGACTTTCTATTGTGCCGATTGTTTTACTCGCGTATCTCTTCAATGGTTTTCACGTAATTTTCACTGCGGGGATTTTCATTAAAGAAAACAGCAAATCCGTTCCGTTAATAATGGGCATCGGCGCAATTTCGAATGTTATCCTTAATTTTATTTTGATTCCGATTTTTCATATTACCGGCGCGGCACTCGCAACTCTCGGAAGTTATATTTTAATTGCCGCGGGATTTTATCTCTCGGCGCAAAAACTTTTTCCCATTCAATATGAATGGAAGAAATTAACATCAATTATGTTAATGCTACTTTTGTGCGGAATAATTTTTTACATACTTCACGGAAACGAACTTCTAACGATCTTTACAAAGCTCGGATTAATGCTGATCTTCGCCGCCTCAATTTTTATTTTCAAGATTATCGATGCAAACGAAATTCAATTTCTCAAATCAAAAATATTTTTTAGAAGATGATAGAAACAGTTACAATAAATATCAAAAGATTATCGGAAGAATTTAGCGACATACCTTTGCCCGAATACGAAACGGAAGGGAGTTCGGGAATGGATATTCGCGCCGCAGTTCGGAGTTCAATAGTAGTTGAAAAAGGAAAGATCGGTTTAGTACCGACGAATCTTTCGGTAGAAATTCCGGTTGGTTATGAAATACAAGTTCGTCCGCGCAGCGGTCTCGCGCTGAAGCATGGTATTGCAGTTTTAAATTCTCCCGGCACAATAGATTCCGATTATCGCGGTGAAGTAAAAATTATTTTAATGAATCTCGGCGAAGAAAATTTTGAAATTAAACGCGGCGATAGAATTGCTCAACTTGTTGTTGCAAAAACAATTCATGCAAAATTAAATTTGAGTAACGAGTTAAATGAAAGCAAACGAAACTCCGGCGGTTTCGGACACACGGGAACGAAATAAGATTGAGTGGAGAATGGATAATTGACAATTGATAATTAGTCCGGGCGAATGCTCGACTTTTTTTATCCGTGCCAATCAGCGTTATCAGTGTTCTATCTTTCTCATCATCTTAATCTTACACTTACACTTAATCTTACACTTAATCTTTCTCTTTCTCTGCATTGTGATTTGAAAAATCTTTTTCCCTCACTCTGGCACGATGATTGATGCGGAAAAATTTTTCTTGACTTTAATTCTTTCTTTGCTTAAACTGAAACCAAGTAATTCGTAATTATTAACTAACTAATGAACAAATAATTTTTTTAATAAATAATGAGAACAACATGGCACGCATAATTGACATCCCCCCCCCCCGCGATATTTACATCTAGCAAACCAATTAAATTTAATTTTTAACTTAATTCCTTTGTGGTAGGAAAGAAATGAAGAAAAATTATTTTGATATTTTTTATAGAGTAGCTTTATTTTTTATAAGCCCCTTACTCTTTGCAAGCCTCTCATGTAACGATAACCCAACAACGCACGATGATATTAAACCCGGTAGAAGAGATTATACGTGGAAAGTGGATACGTTAAACTTGCCTTTTAATCCCTTCACTGATATTACGGGAACATCCCCGAATGATGTTTGGGTTTGCAGCCCAGGTGATGCCAATAAAATTTTCTATCACTTTGATGGAATAATTTGGAAAACCGATTTAGCGTATAGAAATTTTTCGCCTTTATCAATTTATACCACTTCTCATTCTTCCGTTTGGAGTGCTGGTTTACAAGGGAGGATCTGGCAGTATTTATATGGTGGTTGGAGAGAGATTCATAAATACACTATGGACAGTGTAACGCACTTAGATCTTTTGGCAATAACTATCTTTAACAATAATGAAATTCTTATAGGAGGGCAATATTTCAAAGAACAAAATTATTATGGCATAGTTTTGCACAATAATGGTATTACGTGGAAAAGTTTGAATATTAATCTATTAAGAACAGCATTTGCAGATATAAAAATATCCGATAATGGAAAAATTTATTTTTGGGGTGTATCTAATGAGCAACTAACGGAAGGCAGATATCAGTTTTATGAATTTAGTGGGAACAATTTAACGGAAATATATTCAGGCACTCAGAATACTAATGCGGAGTTTGGAGGTCTTCTTCAATTAGGCTCAAAAACATATTTCATTATTGGTTATGATTTTTACAGCTATAATGATAATTCACTAAATAAAATAGGCAGATTATCTAACGATCCGAAATTTATGAATACGGGTGTTGGTAGAAATGAAAAAGACATTTTTCTAGGTATGAGAGATGGCATCGCTCACTACAATGGTGAAAATACAGTTTATCTATATCAGACATTGGGTAATGTTTTTGTTTTAAAGGGGATAGTCTTCGAAAAAGATGTTTTCTTCCTCGGCCGGGATGCAAACGGAAATAACTTTATCTTTCATGGTACGTTAAAGGAATAGAAAGGAGATTTTTCATACCCAATAAATACATGGGATGGTGTAGCGAGCACCACCCCATGATTCAATAGAATAGTCCATATAGGCTGGTAACCTGACATCATTTAACATCAATGTTAAAGATAATGAGCTATTCTCTTTTTAAAAGTAAAAAAAATATTTAAACAATTTATCTAAGAAAGGTTCAAAATGAAAAATTTATTGATCATTAAGAATTTATATTTTCTCCCACTATTCATGTTTATTTTGTATAATACTTCAAAAGCACAAACTTATAATGAATATCCTCTCTGGCCACAAAATATCGAAAGATATGAGATTAATGGCACTCCCTACTACCAAACAAGAATTTCAGGAGCATTTTGGGAACATGCATATGCGGGTAAGCAGGATGACTCCCCGAATGACAGAAATACTTTTCGCGCAATCTATACTTGGTCAGTTACGTCAATTCCTACTACTGCGATAATAACTTCTGCGAGATTATATTTCAAAGGAATTGTTACCTCAAATGCGCCCTCGAATGAAACTGAATTTATATTTGAAGCAAAACAATTTCCAAATGCAAATTATAATAGCGGCGCTCAAGAACAATGGAACGCTATATCAAATTCAACAATATTATTCACGGAATCCCTTCCGAGAAGTCTTAGTCCTTACAACTATTACAAAGATTTCACTTCTGGAAGCAACTTTGTCGCTTATATACAAAGTAGTCTTTCTACAGGTAAATTTCATTTAGCATTTCGAATACCGGTATCATCAGAGGAAACCTGGGGTACGAATAGAAATTTGCATGTTATCGATTTTAAATCAACTGATGCCTTTCCCCAACAGGCTCTTAAATTAGTCATCAACTACACAGTTCCTCCATTAACATTAACAGCTCAAAATAATTTTACAGGAGGTAGAATTTATGTTGATGATATGGTAAATGATAAAGCTGCGCCATACACATTTACTAAAAATATTAGCGAGAATGTAACTCTGAAAGCCAAAGAACAAATTGATAATCTTGGTTACAATAGGATTTGGAATGATAATGAAGCCCCAAATGCTTTAAGTCGTTGGTATAAAAATGGGATCCCCGGTAGTTTTTCTATTGAAAATATGTTTAATGCAACACAGAGTGATAATAATGCAATTTACGAAGCGGGGTTACGTAAACTGTTTAACATTAACCGAAATCTACTAACTGACGAAAATTCAGCAACTGAATTGATGACACAAATAGTCGAACAAAACAGCGAGACAATTTCAGCGCCAACACAGCAGATTGTTAACGGACGCACATATAATTTTGCGGGTTGGACTGACGGAGAAACAAACAATACGCGCACCATTACTCCGGCAGATAATGAAACCTATACTGCATTGTACAAATTGCCCCATTATTCAAATCAAACGAATGCTTTCGAAAATAGCAGTGCACGGAAATTTGTAAAAACCAGCGATGGTGTAATGCATCTTGTTTATGAAAGCATGGGAAGAGTTTGGTATGAAAAAAGCACAAATAACGGAGTTAATTGGGTTTTGATGAATGATGGAAAACCTCTCTCCTTTAGCGAATCGAAATCGCCTACAATTAGCCTGCGTTTTACAACAGGAAATATATACGATGTTGGAATTGTATATCAAGAAAAAAATGGAGATGGATATGATCTCATCTTCCATGCTTTCGGAACTAATTTTACCAATTGTACCGGATTGACTAGATTTACAATTTACAATTCAACCGAAGATTATTATGAAGAAGGGGAAATAACTTTTTCATGGCGTACAAACGGCGAAGTATTAGCGGTTTGGAAGAGTAAAGAAAATTTTGCCAGTCCCGAATATATTCTGAAGTATTGGTATGGTGCAATCGGTCCATGTGGTATTACAGAATATCAACAAGGGCAGTTAACAACCGAAAGAGATGCTGAATACCCCACTACAGGTGTTTATGGAAATTCCTTCCACATTACATGGCATGAAACTGGTGAATTATTCTACGCTTCTTACATCGGTGATAATACTTCAGGATTAACACCAAGTATTGAAAGAATTAACATTTCAGAAAACAATGGATACAATTACAATGAACACCCGTCTCTCACAGTATTGAATGACAACATTGCTCGCATTGCATGGATTGGGCAAAGGATGGATGAAACCGAATCAATGCAGAGTAACGTTGTTTTCATGGCGCCGGATAACCCTTCACATTTTTGGACTTTCGGAAATAACGTTAGTTCAACAAACATCAATCGGCCAGATAATGTAAATGCATACGTAATTGGGTGGAGTGAAGATAACGGAAACGTAAACAAAATTGTTGATAACCACTTAAGTCAATCGTATATCAGAAATCTAAATCAACTTGGGAAAGATATTCAAATCTGTAACGGTGCAACTTTTTCGCACATGAAGGCAACTGCTTTTAATACGAGTAATTCACCTTATTCATTTAATTTGAGCAATGATATTCAATCGTATTATGGCGTCTCAAAGAATACCAGTGCCACCTCCATCAGCGAAGGGCGGGAAGGAATTGTATCGAAAAATAAACTGCAATTTTATTTCGGCATGGGTGATATTAAAGTTGACGATGAACTTATCGGCTTCAAAGATATTGAAGAATCGGTACGTTTCTCAAATGTCTCAACTTTGAATAATTATCTAACTTCAAAACCGTTTCAGTTGTCAGACAATAGCAGTTTCTATTATAGTGTTCAGTTCGGCATAACCGATACAAGTTTTGCCCAAAACACGCTGACGGCAAATTCATTTGTTACGTTCCGCGTATTGTTAGTGGATGATAACACAAACCAGTTACTCGGCGCTTATGACGAAGTAACTTACACTCTCGCAAATCTTCTTCAGCATAAGAATATCGGTTACCAGGTAAATACAACTGGAATAGGAAACAGAACAGTCCGTCTTGTATTGGAAGTAACGGATAACATCGAACCCAAATATGCACTAGCAGAAAAGTATGCAGACGATAATGTAATAACAAAAGAGAAGTATGAGACGATAGAGTACAAGGGAAAACTTGGAATAACAGAATATGCATTAGCGCAGAATTATCCGAACCCATTCAATCCGATAACGACGATTAACTATCAAATACCGAAGAGTGGAAGAGTTGTATTAAAAGTGTATGATATTCTCGGAAAAGAAATTGCAACACTTGTCAACGAAGAAAAAGAAATTGGCAGATATTCTGTGAACTTCGATGCGAGCAAACTATCCAGCGGAGTTTATCTGTACGAACTTGTAGCAAACGATTACCGAGCTGTGAAGAAACTAATGGTGATAAAATAATTAACAATTGAAAATTAATAATTAATAATTAGGTCGGGCGTATGCTCGACCTTTTTTATTTTGTAGAACAGAACCGTAGAACAGACTTTAGTCTGTTAACCATATTGCACAGACTAAAGTCTGCGCTACATTTTTATCCGTGCCAATCAGTTAAATCAGAGTCATCCGTGTGCTATCTTATTCCCTTACACTTACACTTACACATACACTTACACTCTCTTTTGAAATTAGTTTGTGAAAATCTAAAAGCACAGACTGATTTCGCCTGCTCAAATTCTCTTCAATAAACTTTAATTCACCGAATATAATTTTGTCCCCAAATTATTTTTCTTTCCTTACAAAAAATCTTTTTCAAATTAAAGTTGAAAATGAAATTATATTTTTTGTAAAATGGAATCGAATATTCTTCTTTTCCGCAAATCAAAATTAAATGTCAGATTTCATTCATTTACATAATCACACACACTATTCATTGCAAGACGGCGCATGCACTGTCGATGGATTAATTGACGCTGCAAAGAAATTTAACATGCCTGCCGTCGCGCTCACCGATCACGGTGTGCTTTATGGAATTCCGGAATTTTACAAGAAGGCAAAAAAATCCGGCATAAAACCAATCATTGGAATGGAAGCATATATCACGCTTGAAGGCACGCGGTTCGAGCGTGAAAGATTGGATGTTGGAGCCGACGGCGATAAGAAAAAATCGTACAACCATTTAATTCTTCTTGCAAAAAATTTTAAGGGTTATAAAAATTTAATTAAACTTTCTTCACTCGGATTTTTGGAAGGATTCTATTATAAACCGCGCATCGATATGGAACTGTTGAAAAAATATTCAGAAGGATTGATTTGCACTTCGGCATGTATCGGCGGTGTTATTAATACTCATCTAATAAATAATAATTACAAGCGCGCAAAAGAAATTGCAATTCAGTTCAAAGAAATTTTCGATAAAGATTTTTATCTCGAAATTCAAAATCATGGATTTGAAAAAGATGAAATTGTAATGCGCGATGTTCCGAAACTTGCGCAGGAGTTGAATCTCGAAATTCTTGCAACTAACGATTGTCATTACATAAATCAAGAAGATGCAATCGCACACAACATTCTTCTTTTAATGTCGGATAAGAATAACACTCCCTACAATCAACTTCGTTACAAGACCGACCAAATTTATTTTAAATCGCAAGAGGAGATGAAAGCACTCTTTAAAAAACTCCCGAAGGCGATTGAGAATACAATCGCAATCACCGAAAAAATAAATTTGGAATTGAAGACCGATGAAATGTATTTCCCGGAATTTCCGATTCCCGAAGAGTCGAATGCAAAAACACTCAACGAATATCTCCGGCAATTGACAGATGAAGGAACTAAAAAAAGATTCACAAACATTAGCTCTGAAATAAAAGATAGAATTGATTTTGAATTGGCAACAATAAACTCGATGGGTTTTGCAGGATATTTTTTAATTGTTCAAGATTTTATAAACGCCGCGAAGCGGAGTCAAATTCCTGTTGGTCCCGGAAGAGGAAGCGTTGCAGGAAGTTTAGTAGCGTACGTTCTTGGAATTACAGAAATCGATCCTTTGAGATATGATTTACTGTTCGAAAGATTTTTGAATCCCGAAAGAAAATCAATGCCCGATATCGACGTTGATTTTGCAGACGATCAACGCGCCGAAGTTATTGATTATGTTAAGAAAAAATATGGTTCGAAATCCGTTTCGCAAATTATTACATTCAACAGATTATCATCCAAACAAGTTCTTCGCGATGTTGCGCGCGTTTTGCAAATTCCAATTCCTGTAGTGAACAACATTACTAAATTCATTCCTTCTAAGTTCGGGAAAGTTGCCACAATTGATGAAGCACTAAAAGATGTTCCCGAACTTAAACAGGTGCGCAATTCCAAAGATGAACAAATTCTCAATCTAATTAAATATGCAAAAGTTTTGGAAGGGATGAACAGAAACATGTCCAAGCACGCCGCGGGGGTTGTGATTACTCCGGGCGAAGCATCGAATTATGTTCCGCTTGCAACAGCGCAATCGCAAGAAGAAATTGTTACACAATACAACATGAAAGAACTTGAAGATGCCGGCTTGCTCAAGATGGATTTTCTTGGGCTTTCAACTCTGACGGTTATTAAAGATACAATCAAACTTGTGAAAAAAAATCACAACGTAGAAATTGATATTCAGGAATTACAACTTGATGATCAGAAAACATTCGAGACTTTTTCGAAGGGACAAACGACAGGAGTTTTTCAGTTTGAATCTCCTCCGATGCGCGAGTATTTAAAAAAATTAAAACCGAATTCGATAAAAGATTTAGCCGCGATGAATGCACTCTATCGTCCGGGTCCGATGGATTTTATTAATGACTTCATTGATAGAAAATTCGGAAGAAAAAAAATTGTTAATCAACATCCGATTGTTGAACCGATACTTCGCGAAACTTACGGCATCATTGTTTATCAAGAACAGGTAATTCAAATTGCAAATAAAGTTGCGGGAATGACTTTAGCTCAAGCCGATTTACTTCGCCGTGCGATGGGAAAAAAAGATGAGCGCGCAATGAATGAACAAAAAGAAATTTTCGTCAACGGCGCAGTTGCAAATAATCTTTCACAAAAAGCGGCGATTGAAATTTTCGAAACGATTCACAAGTTTGCAAATTATGGTTTTAACAAAAGCCACTCCGTTGCATACGCATTAATAGCATATCAAACGGCATATCTCAAAACTCATTACCCTGCGGAATTTTTAGCCGCTAACTTAAAGAGTGAATTCAACGACAAAACTAAAGTAGCAAAATTTTTAGATGAATGTCGCAAACTCAAAATTGAAATCGTTCCTCCCGATATAAATTATCCTTCCGTTTTTTTCGATGTGTATAAAGGAAAAATTTCATTCGGACTTTCGGCAATTAAAAATGTTGGCGTCAATGCCGTTGAAGAAATAATTAAGAAGAGAAATGATTTAAAAAGAAAGTTTAAAAGCATCTATGATTTTTGTTCGAATACCGATACCCGGCTCGTAAATAAAAGAGTGCTAGAAGGTTTGACTTTAGCGGGCGCATTCGATTCTATAAATAAAAATCGCCACGAACTTTTTGAATCGGTTGAAGACGCACTCAACTTTGGAAGTAGTGTTTCCGAATTTAAAATGAGAAGCACAACAAGTTTATTCGGCGAAGCGAGCGAAGAAACTTTTCCCGAACCGATTCCAAAAAAAATTGAACCCTGGAGTTACAGAGAAAATCTTGCAAAGGAAAGGGAAGTGATCGGTTTTTATGTTTCCGATCATCCGCTAAAGAAATATGAATTGGAGTATCGCTCCTTCGCAAATATTCATCTCGGCGAAGCGGAAGAACTTGGCGATAAAGTTAGTGTTCACGCTTGCGGAATGATTACGAACTTAACAACTAAAATGGATCGTTCTTCGCGAATGATGGCATTCTTCACTCTTGATGATTTTTCCGGTTCAGGTGAATGCTTGATGTTCGCCGGTTCATACGAAAAATATAAAGAATATATTTTTGAAGAAAGCGCCGTATTGATTGAAGCCAAAACCGAAAGTAGCGGCGATGCAGTTAAACTGCACGTCGAAGCCGTTATTCCTCTCGATAAAGCGAGAGAGCGTTATACTAAATTCGTAAAAATTATAACCGATGCAGAAAAAGTTGACGTCAACACTATTGCGCACTTGCGAAAGTTGTTTGAAAAATATTCGGGAAATTTTCCTGTCCTGATTGAACTCTTGAACAACGGCGGAGAGAGCAGAATTTTCAAATCGGAAAAATTTTTAATAGAACCATCCGATAATTTTATCGCAGAAATTACTTCCGTATTAGGTGAAGAATCTGTTTCATTAATTTCAAAGTAAAAAATGAATAACTTCTCGTTGCCGAAAAGCACTTCATTTTGTATAATTGACCACTAATTTTTTCAAAACAAAAACGAGGTAAAAAAATGGGCGGATATCCAAAAGGCGAAAAATGGGCACTGATACTTGGCGCCTCTTCCGGCTTTGGCGAAGCCGCATCTATGCGTCTTGCCGAAGATGGTTACAACATTGTCGGAGTACATCTGGACAGACAGGCAACAATGCCCAACGTTGAAAAAATTGTTGCACACATTAAAGCGCAAGGTGTAGAAGCTCTCTTCTTCAATGTTAATGCTGCAGACGAAAAAAAGAGAAGCGAAATAATTGATACTCTCAAAAATCATCCAAAGGGAAAAATAAAAATTTTTGTTCTCATGCACTCACTCGCATTCGGAACCTTAAAACCATTCGTTTCTTTTTCGGCCGATCAAACAATGACAAAAGCGCAAATGGAAATGACTGTTGACGTTATGGCTCATTCTTTAGTTTATTGGACGCAGGCTCTTGTTGCCGAAGATATGTTCGAACGAAAGGGAAGAATTTTTGCAATGACTTCCAGCGGCGGGCATTCGGTGATTCCATTTTACGGCGCGGTCTCTGCGGCTAAAGCAACACTCGAATCTCACATTCGTCAACTCGCTTGCGAATTAGGACCGCTCGAAGTTGCGGCACATTCTATCATGGCAGGAGTAACAGATACACCTGCATTGAGAAAAATTCCCGGCAATTCTCCGATGATCGAAGTTGCAATTCGAAAAAACCCGAGAGGAAGATTAACTTCTCCCGAAGATGTTGCAAAAGTCATTTCTATTTTATGTCAGGATGGCGCCGAATGGATTAACGGAGGATTGATTCATGCTGATGGTGGCGAAGATATTATTAATTATGTCGGACAAGGAAAACCAATTCAATAAATTTTTTTTAAGAAAGGAAATATGAAACCAATTACAATTACTGATCAAAATTTTTCGAACGAAGTTGAAAAATCGGATAAACCTGTACTAATAGATTTTTGGGCAACGTGGTGCGGACCGTGCAGAGTTATTGCCCCCGTCGTTGAAGAACTTGCAAAAGAATATGAAGGCAAAGTTAAAATCGGAAAACTTGATATTGATGAAAACCAACAAACTGCGATGAAGTATGGAGTGAGAAGCATTCCTACTTTATTATTATTTAAGAACGGACAGGTTGTCGATACAATTATTGGTGCTCACCCGAAAGCGCACATCGTACAACGCCTCGCTTCTCATTCATAATTTTTACTTTTAATTTTTTTCTTAAAAAGGAAAATGAAAAAAATAATTATCACCGATTCGGTGGATGCAAAAAGTGTAGATGTTCTTAATGCCGCAGGCTATAAAGTTGATTACAAACCCGGCTTGCCAAAAGAAGAAATAAAAAAAATTATTTCAAACTATCATGGTTTAATTGTTCGCAGTGATACGAAGGTTACAGACGACTTAATTTCTTTAATGGAAAATATGGAAGTTATCGGAAGAGCAGGTAGCGGTGTTGATAACATCGATACCCAAGCCGCAACACGTAAAGGCATAATCGTTATGAACACTCCCGGCGGAAATACAATTTCTACCGCTGAACACACGATGTCTTTAATGCTTTCAATGTGCAGAAATATTCCGCAAGCCGATGCTTCCATAAAAAAAGGAAAATGGGATAGAAAAAATTTTAAAGGCACTGAAGTTTATGGAAAAACACTCGGAGTTGTTGGGCTTGGAAAAATCGGAAGAGAAGTTGCATTTCGTTCCAAAGCATTTGGAATGAATGTAATCGGTTACGATCCGCTTCTTTCCGAAGAAGCCGCCGCGAAAATGAATTTGCAAATGGTTCCGCTAGAAAATATTTTTTCAGAATCGGATATCATCACCGTTCATGTTCCACTCGATGAGAAAACAAAAAATCTTCTTTCACAAAAAACTTTTGCTCTTTGCAAAAAAGGTGTTAAGGTTATAAACTGCGCACGCGGTGGAATAATTAATGAAGATGATTTGCTCGCCGCTTTAAACACCGGACAAGTCTCTTCTGCTGCAATGGATGTTTTTATTTCCGAGCCGCCTGATTTTTCACATGCACTACTTTCCCATCCCAAAGTTGTAACTACACCGCACCTCGGCGCATCAACGGAAGAAGCGCAGGAGAAAGTTGCAATTCAAATTGCCGAACAAATTGTCGATCTTTTCAAAAACAAAAAAGTTCGCGGTGCCGTAAATGCTTCTGCGGTTGAACAGATTGCAAACAAAGAACTCGCCCCATATGTACAGCTTGCAGAAAAGTTAGGAGAACTTCAAGCATTCTTTATAAAAGGAAAATTGCAAAAAATTGTTATCGGTACTTTCGGAGAATTATTGAGCGATGCGAACGGATTGCTGCAAGCCGCATTATTAAAGGGTTTTCTTTCAAAGATGTTGACCGAAAATGTGAATCTCATCAACGCTCCTTTTCTTGCAAAGGAGATGGGATTGATTGTCGATGAAATTCAAATCGGGAAAAATCCAAACTTCTCAAATTTAATTTCAGTTGAATTTATTTCCGATGTGAAGAAAAAATTTGAAGGAACGGTTTTCGGCGCAAGTGATATTCGCGTTGTTGCAATAGATAATTTTAAATTGGAAATAAGACCATTCGGAAATTTACTTTTCTATTCCAACATTGATAAACCGGGAGTTCTTGCGATGGTGGGAAAAATTCTTGCAGATGAAAAAATAAATATTGCAGGTCTTTCACTCGGAAGAATTGCGCAAGGAGATGAAGCGTTAACAGTTGTTTCTGTCGACTCAGAAATTCCTGAAAATACTTTAAAACAAATTTCTTTCATTAATGGTGTTACCGAAGTATATTCGGTTAAAATTTAGGATTAATAAAAAAAACCTTGACATTATTGTAAAAAATTCTTAAATCATTGCAAGAATTTTTAGAATTCTAAAGAAGCGGAAGAAAATAGTATCACTGCGATATTATTTGGACAAAGTGAAAATTAAATTCTTTTATTAGAAGATTAAAAAAACAAAACTAATTAACTTAACTCACAATCTTAAAGGAGAAAAAAAATGATCAAAAAGACAATGTTCTTCCTCTGGTGTGTTGCATTAGTTGCAAACTTCACCGTGGCTCAAGATGCAGGTAAAACTGTAAATTCTAAACAATCAGTTGTATTTGATAGAGCTGATGATGACAGAGGCGTGCACAATCCGAATCCATCTCTTAATACGAGAGGTGCTTCGTTGATCACCAAAACGTGGAATGGCTATTCTACCCAAGCCTCTTACACAAACCAAATTTATTTTGAACCCAACTCCGGCCTACTCGGTGTTGTTCACAGAACCGACCGTACCGGCGCTGGTAGCGGTAGAGTGATGTACCAAGTATCCGATGACTTCGGCGCTAACTGGTCAGGTCAAATCGGTCCTGTTAACCAATTCGGTAAAGTTGCAGGTCGTCATCCAAATATTGGAATGTCTAACCCGACAAACTCAACCAATGTAGACGATGTTGCTATCTCTCTTGGAATTGCAGAATTAGATGCAACATGGAGATGGGCAGTATTATCCACTGCTTCTGCTCCGGGTAGTACAACCTATACCGGAAAATTAGATAGCGTATTTTTCCCTGGTGATGAAATGACATCTGATAATGCAGGAAATCTTTACTCAGTTTGGGCTGTTTCAGAACCTTGGTTAGGTGATACACTTGCTCAAAACGTTTTATATCGTTCTACCGATAAAGGTGCAACTTGGACCGGTAAAGGAATGGATAAAGCTGCCGATTTTGGTTCCGCTACATACAATGGAACTAAAACTGAATTCGGTAATGCCGCTGTTGGTTTTTATGTGGTTGAAGGTCACAATGCATCAGACGATTATGATTTTGCTTACAAAAAGACAACAGACAATGGCGCAACCTGGGATGCAAATTTCAGCTGGGTAAATTGGAAAACTGCTACACTCGGTACAGCAACCCTTGGCGATAGTTGCCATGCTCTTAACTATGAAGTTGATGCAATTGTTCATGGTGCAGATCATCTCTTTGTTGTTGGAACTTTTATCGATACTACAGATGGAACTGCTACTGGCGTTTATGTCGTTAGTAATACCGGCTCTGGCTGGAAAGCTGCTTTAGTTAAGCTTGTAAATGCTACATCATTCGCTCTACCTGGCGGTTTGACTGCTTTGAACGAAGTTGAATTCGCAAGAGATAAAGCAGGAAATAATCTTTTCTTGAAACTTCTTGATTTACCTGCCGCTAGCGATACCGCCGGTGACTTGTTTGGTACATGGTATGTTGGTGGTAGTTGGACACCACTCACAAACCTAACCAGTTCCGCTACGGTAAAAGAAAAATACTCACAAATGGCTTCAAGATTGAGAACAGACGGAACAAATCTAACTGCATTCCCGATGTACACAATTTTTGGTCTCAGCGATCAAAGCGATGTAGATGAATCTGAATACTGGTTGGTAACTGGTGTAACCATTAATGATGTTGACGATCCAACTTCAGTTACAGTTGATAATTTTGAATTATCACAAAACTATCCTAACCCATTCAACCCTGTTACCAATATTAAATATAGTATTGCTAACAACAGCAATGTTAAATTGGTTGTTTTCGATATGTTAGGCAGAGAAGTTGCTACATTGGTTAACGGTGCTCAAAATGCAGGTAGTTATGAAGTTGCATTCGATGCTTCTAACTTATCTTCAGGTATTTATGTTTATACCTTAACTTCAGGTAATTTCACAAGCTCCAAGAAGCTTACATTATTGAAGTAATTTTCTCCATTTGATAAATAAAATGGATGGTAGCCGCTTTGAAATATGAGCGGCTACTTTTTTTAATTTCAGTTTTCAAAACTGGAATGTTGGTTGTTTGATAGATTAATTAAAAATCTTTACAAACACTTTACTATTTAACTAACAATTCGCAGGTGCAAGTTTCCTGCAAAATTTTTTTAATGCACTAACAAATAAACGAGGTTAAAGATGCGGTTAAAACTTAAGTTTTTTATTTTGAGTATTGCCCTCTTCAGTTCTATTGCTATTTTCAACGGATGCCTTGAGGAACCGACACAAGTTCCGATAACAAGACCATACTCGGTTTTCAGAGTAGGAAATTTTGGCACTAATACGGCAACATTGAACATAGAAATAAAAGCGCAAGACGGCTCAGTTCTTAAAACATATTCCAATTTAGCTGCCGGTACATTTACTAATTATGAAGATATTGCCGCCGGCAAAAGATCATTTAAAGTTACTGACGGTTCAGGCAATGTCGTTTTTAATTCTAATATTGATATAACATCCTATGGTAGAAGTAGTTTTATTTTCTGCGGTACTTACTCAGCTGTTGATACACTTAACACCTATTCATTTTTCGAAGTGGATGAAGGACTGGTTTATGTTAAATCTTCCCCTGACTCTGGTTCCCACATTTATTTAGTTCACGCTTCGAATGATCAGGGCACTCAAGCCGCTAGAAAATTGGATATCTCAGTAAAATATCCTGACGCTGTAGATTCCGCGGTAACCACCGCTACTGCACCATTAAAGTTTGCAGAAGTTAAATCACTCGGGAACAAACAAGCTGGTGCATACATATTTCGATTGGAAGCCCAATCTCCGGCAACGGATAGTATCGCATACGCAACATCATTGGAAGCCGGTTTCAGATATTATATGATTATCAACGGTGCCCCGAATAATATGGTTGTTACGGAAAATAAAGTTACCCCTCAACCGGTTCGTGAAAGATAAACAGAAGGAGACGAATTATGAAAACAATCAAAATCTATTTTAGTTTATTAATAGTTGTGCTATTCTCTTCTTTAAGTTTAGCGCAAACAGGAAAAATTGTCGGTAAAGTTACCGATTTAGAATCCGGTGATCCTTTAATCGGTGCTAACATAATGATTGAAGGAACAAGTTTTGGCGCGGCTACAAATGCTGACGGTGAATACATTATTCTTAGTGTTCCTGCCGGAAGTTACACGCTTAAAGCAAGATTCATTGGTTACAAAGAGATTACACAATCTGAAATTAAGGTGAACAGTGCTTTAACCACACAAGTTGATTTCCAACTTCCTACCGAATCTTACCAATTGGAAACGGTTGTTATTAAAGCGGACAAACCTCTAATCAATAAGAACATTACAAACTCTACAAATATTGTTCGATCCGAAGATATAGAAAACCTACCGATACGAGGTGTGAATAATATTGTTGCTACTCAAGCTGGAGTTGTTACTCAAGGCGGTAATGTACACGTTCGCGGTTCTCGTTCGGATGGAGTAGCTTTCTACGTTGACGGAGTTTTGGTCAACAATCCTGTCTTCGGTGGATCACAAACATCCTCTATCACAAATGCAGTAGAAGAAATTCAGTTTCAAGCCGGTGGATACTCTGCTGAATTCGGCGGTGCCAACGGTGGTATTATTTCTACTCAAACCAAATCAGGTACCGAACAATATAAAATCGGCGTTGAAGCAATCAGCGATCAGTTTGCTGGTCCTAGCGAAAAATTCCTTGGCACTTATTCTTACGGATATTCTGAATTAGTATTAACTGCAAGCGGACCGATATTGCCGGATTATAAAAAATTAAAATTCTTTATCGCCGCCAATAATGTATTTAACAGATCAGGCGCGGCATTTTTTCAAGGATTAGATTACAAAGGCTTATTTGATCCGGGTTTGGCTGCATCCGCAAAAGCAATTGCCGATGCCGGTGGATTTAAATGGGTTGATACTTTCGACGTTTTCTATCCTGCAGGTTATAGCCCACAAGCATGGCAAAAGACGTATAATTTTCAGGGTAATTTAAGTTGGGATTTAAACCCACTTACTGTGCGTTTAAATTCAAGCTATAAAAATACAAATGGTAGAAACGGTGCTGGATATACAGGTCTACGAACTGAAGCCCGAGCTGGTGTGAATGAAGGTGAAACTTTTACTTCGAATCTTAAATTCACGCATATACTCGGAAGTAGTGCATTTTATGATGTAACTGTTAATTACTTCTTCGATTACTATGTCGATTATGACCCAATATTTAAGCATGATCAAACGAAGTATGGCGATTCAGTTTATAATTTACAGAATGGCACTTATATGCGCGGCGATGGCATTACTAGCGGTGAAACTTTTGTTAACCCTGTTACAGGTAGGGTTGAATTGAAACCTTCTTCGCTTGAAGTTTTAGGATTCACTTTTACAAGAACTAGAGTCCCATATAATCTTTACCGCAAACAAAAAAGCCAAACATTCGGCGGAAAGTTTAACTTTCTCTATCAGGTTTCTAAACACGAAATCAAAACCGGCGGTGAATTCACAACTTACACTATTCGTAGATATTCAAACGGAAATCCGGTGGGTTTAGCGAGCCTTCGCAGATCAGTGCCTGATGGAAATTACAACCAAATTTACAGAAGAATTGATAACTATGGCTACGATGCAATTGGAAATCAAAGTGATGACGGTCTGACGGCACCAAAACAACCCGTCTTCGCCGCTTATTATATTCAAGATAAAATGGAATTCGAAGACCTTGTTGTTAATGCCGGTCTTCGTTTAGATTACATAGATATTGATGGAGAAGTTTTTGCAGATCCATCAAGCATTAAATTTACTTCTGATAATTTAATTGATCCTGCTCAGTTGGTTGAAGTAGACCCCTTATTGCAAGTCAGCCCAAGACTTGGATTTTCTTTTCCGGTTACAGATAGAACTGTCTTCCATGCACAATATGGAAAATTTGTTCAACAGTCCAGACTTCGTGACGTTTATCAAGGCTACAACTTAATTGCCGATAACATCAAAGGTGGATTTGCAATATCTCAACCGGTTGGCTTCGGTCTTAGACCCGAAAGAACAACTCAATATGAAATCGGATTCAAACAACAGCTCGGTGAAGTATTTGCATTTGATATAACCGGTTTTTATAAAGATATTAAAGATCAGGTCCAAATTCGTTCAATCAGTGCAACCTCGGGTGCTGCACACACCGGCTATTATGCTTGGGTTAATGGTGACTTTGCCACTACAAAAGGTGTCGAGTTCAAATTTGATCTTAGAAGAATTGAAAGAATTTCCGCCACATTAGATTATACTTATTCTAATGCAGAAGGTACCGGTTCTAATCCTTCATCAGGATTTAGACAAATTTGGCAATCACCAACGACCACGCCATTCTTTCCTCAACAAATAGCACCTCTGGATTTCAATCAATCTCATAGAGGATATCTTAATGTTGATTACAGATTCGGGAACGATGATGGGCCAGATATCTTTGGTTCAAAAGCTCTTTCAAATCTTGGTTTGAATATGTTGTTCTCATTCAATAGCGGATTTAACTATACAAAATTTGATGAGAACAGTTATGGTAATGCCCAAACCCCAACTGAAGCTCTAAATGCTTCAACTACTCCTTGGAATTTCCAATTAGATACAAAATTGGACAAATCCTTTTCAGTTGGACCATTGAACGCAAACGTCTATCTATGGGTAATTAACATTCTGAATATAAAAAATGTTGTTGGAGTTTTCAATCAATCCGGCGATCCAAATGATGATGGTTATCTAACAAGCCCGCAAGGTCTTAGTACAGTAGAAGGTATTCGTAATCAATACGGAAATAGCACTGCTGATTTGTATAAAGAACTTTACAAGGCTTTAAACTACAGTACCGGTAATTTCGGAACTCCAAGACAGATTAGATTAGGTATTCGATTAAACTACTAATCAAATCAATTATGCTTAATTTAAATCGTAAAAACAAAATGGAGATTAAAATGAATAAAAAATTATTAAGTGGTGCAATACTATTAGTTATTGCATTAATCTCTTTCACTCTCGGTTTTAGGATTGAAGGTGAGAAGGAAAAGAATGTAAGAAAAGTTACAGGCAACGATGATTTTACATTTATAGTTGCTAACCAGGTATTAATGTGGTGTTCTAACAATGGAGATGGCTCGCACGACCCTCGTGCCGGCGGAAATGGTTTCTACTGGCCCGGTGGCAGGAATGCCACGCGCGGTGCAATCTTCGAAGATGGACTTCTTTTTGGCGCAAAAATCGGTAGAGATATTCGCGTCAATGGAAACACTCACAGACAGGGTTTGCAAGCCGGTAAAATTTTAGCCGGTGGCGTTGCTGATGACCCTGGCAAAGACAAATACCGTGTGTATCGCATTCGCAAAGATTGGCAATCTTTTTCAGGTACAGAAAGAACCGAACTTGAAAAAGATTATAACGAATGGCCTGTAGAAGACGGTGCACCGTGGGAAGATATTAACGGTGATGGTTCTTATACAGTTGGAGTTGATGCGCCAAAATTTATTGGAGATGAAGTATTGTGGTATGTTGCTAATGACATGGACGCATCTCGTTCCACTTTCACTTATGGAACTCTTCCTATGGGTCTCGAATTCCAAACAACAATCTTTGCCTTCAATCGAACCGGTCCACTGGGCGATATGGTTTTCAAAAAATATACTATCATTAATAAAGGTAGCAATGTTTTGAGAGAAATGTATTTATCCTATTGGTCAGATACCGACATGGGAGATGCCGGAGATGATGGTACCGGATGCGATACTGTGCTTAGTTTAGGTTATACTTGGAACGGAGATAATGCAGACGGGATTTATAATGATGGCGCTCCTCCTGCAGTTGGATATGATTTTTTCCAAGGACCTGTAGTCGATGGTGCGGCAACTGATAGTGCTAAATTTCTTGGCAAATGGATCAAAGGCAAGAAAAACTTACCAATGACTGCTTTTGCCTTCTATATTAATGGAACTGATCCTCGATATCGCGATCCTCGACAAGGTGATGCACAAGGGGCTATCGAATTTTATAACTATATGCAAGGTTTTATTTGGAATGGTGATCAATACATCGATCCGTCCACAAATCAACCTACTAAATTCGTATTGCCTGGTGATCCTGTTTCTGGAACAGGCTGGTATGCAGGTCCTATCGGTTGGCCGGGTGGAGCTGGTTTTGGTGATGTTAGACATGTAATGTCTTCAGGTCCTTTCACTATGGCTCCCGGCGATACACAAGAAGTTGTGGTTGGTATTGTTATCGCAAGAGGCACTGATAACCTTAAAAGTGTAACCGAATTAAAAATTAAAGATAAACTTGCCCAAATAGCGTATGATCTCGATTTTAATTTAACACCTGCACCGGCAACGCCACTCACGCATTCCTACAATGGTGATCAGAATATTGTTCTCTGGTGGGAAGATAATGCTGAAGATTACGATGCTAATGATCCTTTGGTTACAGATGTAATTAACGTGAATGTTAATGGAACTAATGTTGTCATTAATGTAACCGATAAAACTTTTACCTTTGAAGGTTATCGGATTTGGCAGTTCCGTGATTTAGCCGGAACAGATCCTAAACTTCTTGGCACGTACGACATTGTTAATGGTGTGAAAGATGTTTATAGTTACATCTATGATTATACTTCTGTGAATGGACAAAATAATCCGGTTGTGTTAATTCAAGGACAGAATACCGGTGTCGTTAGATCATTTGCAATCCAATCAGATGCTTACACTAATGGACCACTCTACAATGGCAATCCATACTATTTTGCAGTTACTGCTTACGGTTATTCGAAATACAGTGATCCTCCATTTCTTGAAAGCCCACCGGCTATTATGGAAATAAGACCAGGGACTACTGCCATAGATTTTCAATATGGAGTAGCGCAAGGTGATTCCCTTTTTGCGACAAAAGTTGCTGGTGTTGGCGCAGGTAAAATGAAAATTCATGCCGTTGACCCCGGATTCTTTACAGGTAATACCTATGAAGTCTCTATGCAAGGTTGGGCTACCAACAATGATTTAAAATATTCAATCGTTGACAAAACAAAAAATGATACACTCGCGACCGGATTAACAAATTTCTCACGCGATTCACGTCAGCATATCATTTATGACGGTTTCACTGTTGAAATCCAAAATATTGGTAATGATTCTTTGAAAGCGGCGAACAAGAAAAGTCTTATTCGCTCCGTTAAAGAAGTCAAAGGTCCCGGAGGAACAGCAATTGCTACTCCTGTAAATGTACTTAACGCACAAAATTCTACCAACGAATGGAAAATGGTAACAGATACCGGTTCTACCAATCCTTACATTACATTGAATTGGAAAGAATCTATGGGTGAGTACGATTACGAGATTAGATTTACTGCTGCCGGAAGTGCTTATTATTATACAAAAACAACCGGTATCAATCCCCACATTAAAAATGACAGTATAGCTAGTGATAGATTGCCTTTTGAAGTCTATCGAATCGGACGGTCTTATATTGCAGGCATTCCTGTTATTGATACTGTGCGTATGTTCATGAAGGCGAATGATCCAAACTTAAATAAAAATTGGGATCAGAATACGACAACCGGAAGATGGGATGACATCTATGTTTATCTTAAAGCAGGAAACGTTTATAACGAACCATTGCCTGCCACTTCAGGTTCGATTTCGAATACAGACATTGCTCTTAAATTTTCTTTTGTCGGATCTAAACCTGCAACCGGAACTGTAATCAAAATTGAAGGATGGAAAGGACTTGGCGATTTTGATAAATTTACGATCGTTCCCACTGCTCCAACTAAGAATGATGCAACTCTTGCTTCTTCAAACATGGACAAGATTTCCGTTTTCCCGAATCCTTATTTCGGTGCGAACTCTCTTGAAAGAGATAAATATCAGCGGTTTGTTACATTCACAAATCTGCCTCAGAAAGCTACGATCAGAATCTTTTCGCTCTCGGGAGTATTCATTCAGAGAATTGAAAAAGATAACAGCGATCAGTATGTTCGCTGGGATCTTAGAAATGGTGACGGGCTTCCAATTGCGAGCGGTGTCTATATCGCTTACCTTGACATCCCCGGCATCGGAACTAAGATTATGAAAATTGCTGTAATCATGGAAACACAATTCATTGATAGGTTATAATTTTCGGGGAAGAGAAATCTTCCCCACATTTAATCACATTAATATGAATTTATTAAAAAGGAGATAAAACATGTATAAAAAGTTTTCATTTATTGTCGGTCTAATTTTAATTACTTCGTTTGCACTAACAGACGCATTTGCAAGCGGTGGAAAAAGAAATGGTACCGCCGGAGCGCAAGAATTATTGATCCCTGTCGGTGCAAGAGGAATGGCTTTACAAAGTTCATTCGTCTCTGGCATTCAGGGAATTGAAGCTATCTATTATAACCCTGCCGGTCTTGGCTCGGGAAGCGCAAGCGCAGAAGCAATGTTTTCACAAATGAATTACATCGCTGATATTGGCGTTTCTTACGCGGCAATTGCAACTCGTTTCGAAGGATTCGGCGCATTAGCGTTCAGTGTAAAGTCATTTGATTTTGGCGATATACCGGTAACTACAACGCAAAATCCTTATGGAACAGGTGCAACATTTTCACCAACATTTGTTACCGTCGGTATTACATACGCCAATGCTCTTACAGATAGAATCAATGTTGGCGTAAATTTTAACATCATCACCGAAAAAATTGTTAGAACAAGTGCAACCGGCTTAGCTGTTGATGCAGGTGTTCAATATAACGGTCTCGCCGGTGTTAACGGTTTGAAGTTTGGTGTTGTGTTAAAGAACTTCGGTCCACAAATGAGATTTGAAGGGTCGGATTTGATTCGTCAAGCTATCGAAAATAATTCTTTAAGAGGAACGCAATTCTTTAACATCGAAGCTGCAACATTTGAATTGCCCTCGCAACTTGAGCTTGGTCTCGCTTACGAGAACAGATTCACAAACGATTACAAAGCTACAATTATGTCATCATTCCAAAACAATAACTTTTCGAATGATGAATACAGATTTGCTGGTGAGTTTTCGTTTCAGGATATGTTATTCTTACGCGGTGGCTATGCTGTGATTCCCGACGCTAGTGATAATGAAGAACGTATTTTCGGAGCTACATTCGGAGGCGGCGTACACTTGAATGCAGGTGTTGCAATCACCGTTGATTACGCTTACAGAACTGCAGAGTTCTTTGATGCGAATCATATGTTCTCTGTTAAACTCGGCTTCTAAAACTTAAATAAACATTGTGAAGAGAGGCTGGTTTTCCAGCCTTTCTTATTTTTATAATTGTATTTTGACTATGAAAAAATTTTCTCTCCTTTTTCTCCTCTTAACTATTTATTCCTTACCACAAAAAAATTTCCATGTTGATATCGACTACGCCAGATTCGTCTATGACGATTCTTCCGCCTACGTCGAATTTTTTTATGCTTTCTATCCACCGGAGATGAAAGTTGTGAATGAAAACGGAATCGATGTCGTGCAAGGTTTATTCACAATAAAAGCAACAGATGAAAAAACAGGGGAGCTAATTGTTCAACGGGGTTACAAATTTAATTCAGAAGTAGATAAGGTTGACTCAACTTCCGATAACGAGAAAAGTCTTATCGGCAGTCTCGGTTTCCTTCTTCCTTTCGGAAGCTACAAATGTATTGTTGGAGGACAAGATGCAAATGATCCTTCTAAAAAAGATTCCGTGGAGTATTTTTTTAATTTAAGCGCACTTCCTTCAGATATGTTTTCATTAAGCGACATTCAATTCGCAAGCAATATTAAACAGTCTGAAAATACTTCTTCGGTTTTTTATAAAAACACTTATGAAGTTATTCCGAATCCTTCATCAGTGTACGGACAATCGTTGCCGGTGATTTATTATTACGCCGAGTTATATAATCTTACAGTAAAAAAAGAATCAGAATTGTTGCGAGTTGATGCGATACTACTTAACTCGCAAAACCATGTTGTTAGCAAGAAGAGTAAATTTATCGGTAGAAAAAATTCTTCAATCGTTGAAGCCGGTGCGATGAACATAAATAAATTTCCAACCGGAACATACATTTTTGTTTTGGCTCTTTCAGATACTTCCATAAATTTAACTGCCGCAACTTCAAAAAAGATTTATATCTATAATCCAAATGTGAAGGATACTATTCAATCCGACTATTCAGACATGAGTTATATTGCATCCGAGTTTGCTTCAATGGGTGAAGCCGAAGTGGAAGAGACTTTTGCGGTTTCAAAATATATCGCATCGAAAAAAGAAGTTCAACAATGGCAATCTCTTTCAACTCTTGATGCAAAACGAAAATATCTTTTTGGTTTTTGGTCTGCTAAAGATTTGAATCCCGCAACTCCGGAAAATGAATTTAAAAAGGAATATTTCAGGAGAGTAGAAGCTTCAAATAAACAATTCGGAACATTCCAAAAACGTGGCTGGCAAACAGATAGAGGGCGCATTCTAATCTCTTATGGAGAACCGAGTGAGATTGATAGATTCCCGAATGAACTTAACAAAAAGCCGCATGAAATTTGGACTTACCACAATCTCGAATCAGGTGCACTTTTTGTTTTTGCAGATTTATCGGGCTTTGCCGATTACCTCTTGCTTCACTCCACTTTGCGCGGCGAATTGAGAGACGATTCGTGGGAACGTAAAGTTATAACGGCTAACTAATCGCGGTTTTATTAATCATTAGGTTTGAAAAATCAACTTGAATATTTTCTTTTTGCAGGTTTAAGCAAAGTCTTTTGCTTTGTTGGGCTAAAACGTGCAAGAAAATTTGCTTCCGCCATTGCATTTCTTTTTTTCTATATCATTCCTATCCGAAAAAAAGTTGTTATTCAAAATCTTCAAATCGCTTTTCCTGAAAAATCGCAACCAGAAATAAATTCACTCGCATATAAAACATATCTCAATCTTTCAATCGTTCTTGTAGAAATTCTTTGCTTCCCGAATTTTTCTGCGGCGGATTTTATTAATGAGGTAGAAGTTGTGAATGCAAATTTGGTGAATGAAAAATATAAGGAGGGGAATGGTCTTGTGCTTCTTTCTGCACATTTCGGGAATTGGGAATTAGGAGCAATTGCATTGGGACTCGTGGTCAATCTTTCTTTTTCGATAGTTGCAAAAGCACAGCGCAATCCATTTGTTGATAGATGGATGAATAAGTATAGATCACAATTTTCGATGAAGCTTGTCCCGCTTGGAATTTCGATAAGGCAAATTTATCAAGAGCTGAAAGAGAAAAAAATTATTGCGCTCGTTGGCGATCAGCGCGGACCTTCCGAAGGCATTCGTGTAAATTTTTTCGGGAAGCCCTCAGCGACTTATCCCGGTCCTGCCGCGCTCGCAATTAAATGTAATGCACCAATATTGATGATTGTATCTTCGCGAAGACCTGGCGGAAAATATGTGTTGGAAGTTGTTGAAATTGATTTGAAAAATTTACCCGAAAAGGAAGAGGATAAAATTATTGAAGTAACTCAACGGCACACTAATTATCTGGAGAAAATGATCGAACAATATCCAGAGCAGTGGTTATGGATGCACAAAAGGTGGAAATATTAATTTGAAAAAATTTCTTCTCATCCAAACAGCTTTTCCCGGCGATGCGATTTTGACTCTCCCTGCGATTCAAGTGTTGAAGAAAAATAATCCTGACGCACAGATTGATGTTGTTTGCATTCCGCAGACAGAAGAAATTTTTCGACACTCCATTTCTGTTTCCGATACTATTATCTTCGACAAAAAGAAAGCGCATCGCAAGTTTTCTTCTCTAAAAAAATTCGCATCTGAGTTGCGCGGTAATAATTATGATGCCGTTTATTCATTCCATCGTTCTGCAAGAACAGCATTGCTGGCTTATTTCATCGGTGCTAAAGAAAGCTATGGTTTTGAAACGAGCACGTTAAATTTTCTTTATAAAAATGAAATTCGATACGATTATAAAAAACATGAAGTTGAGCGAAACCTTGCACTAGTTTCCGAAGAAAAATTTGAGAAACTGCCTCTGCCACAAATTGAATCATCGAACGAAGTAAAGGAAAGGATTCAAAATTTTCTTGCAGAAAAAAAATTAAGAAATTTTTTAGCAATTGCACCAGGCTCGGTTTGGGAAACCAAAAAATATCCTGCTGAAAAATTTCAGGAAGTTGTTAAGTGGTGTTCCGAAAAAAATATCTCTGTTTGTTTGATTGGCAGTAAAAATGAGTTTGAGCTTTGCACAAAAATTCTGGGCGAAACAACTAATGTTCTCAATTCTGCAGGACTTTTTTCAATTGTCGAAACAGTAGAATTGTTGCGTCATGCTTCGGTGTTGATTACAAACGATAGCGCACCAACGCACATGGCTATGGCGGCAAATATTCCGGTACTGACGATTTATTGTTCAACCGTTCCGGAATTTGGTTTTTATCCTTATAACGAAAAAAGTTCGTTCGTATCTTTGCAAGGCATTTCTTGCAAACCTTGCGGAGTTCACGGTTATGATTACTGCCCGCTCGGTCATTTCAAATGCGGCAATGATTTGCCTTCAAATAAAGTTATTTATGAATTGGAAAAGTTATTGAATGATACAGATAGAAACTAAGTTAATATCAATCGAAAAAGAGTTTAATGAAGCGGTGCATTTTGCTCGCGATATGTTCCTTGAAGGTAGAATTTTTATTTATCCGACCGACACACTTTATGGAATTGGCGGAAATCCTTTTAATGATGAGGTTGTTGAGCGAATACAAAAAATTAAAGGGCGTAACACCGATAAAAAATTTGTATTTCTTGTCGATAGTCTCGATACTCTTTTGCGTTACGCAGAATTCCCGGTTGAAGAGTACATCGATTTTTTGATAAACATCTGGCCAAATCCTCTTACGGCAATAATAAAATTAAAACCGGCAACTGCAGAATTAATTGGACAACCCGATGTTGCTTTCAGAATTCCCGATAATCTCTTTTGTCAAAAATTATTGAACGAAATAAAAATGCCGTTAATTTCTACGAGTGTTAATCGAACGGGTTTTCCACCTTTATTCGATGCAACTTCTATTTACAATGAATTCAGAGATGAAGTTGATGCAGTTTTTTTTGCGAACGGAAATTCTCTTCAAGAAGCTTCTACAATAATTTCTTTGGTCGATGAAGAAATTAAATTAATTCGTTCGGGTAAAATTCCTTTTAACGATATCATTCAAAAATATAGAGAAGTCAAACCGGAGTGAAAGCAACAAACAAACAGGCGATAAACGGACAAAAAAAATTGTTCGGGTTATTTACGAAAGAAGATTTTCTTCCTCTCGGAATAATCCTTTCTATCGCATTTATTCTCCGATTACTTTTTGTGTTCGAAACTTTTGAACACCCCTTTTTCAAGTATCTATTTTCCGATTCAAAAATCTATTTTTCATGGGCAATAAATATTGTTGAAACGAATGATTGGATTGGTAGCGAAGTTTTTTTTATGGCGCCGGGCTATCCATATTTTTTAGCGATTGTCTTTGCTGTCTTCGGCAAATCAATTTTCCTCGTAAAAATCTTGCAAATAATTTTCAGTTGTTTGACGGTAGCGCTGATTTACCTATCGGGGAAAGAACTTGGCGAAAAGGCAATTGCAATTTTAGCCGCATCATTGGCGGCTATCTACGCACCGTTTATTTTTTATAGCGGCTCAATCTTGTCTGAAACGCTTCAGCTGTTTTTCATTTCATTATTTTTATTTCTGATCTTGAAGCAGAATTCTTTTTCAAATACAAAAAATATTTTTTTGGTTGGGATTGCATTGGGCTTCGCGGCAATCTTCCGGGGAAATGTTCTGATTTTTATACTGCCAATAATATTGTGGTTATATTTTCAGAAAGAGAAGTTTGAATTTGTAAAACAGAATTTTATGAAAGCTGTTGTAGTTTTAATTATCGGAACTGCATTGCCAATTCTTCCGATAACTCTCAGGAATATTTCAGTCTCTGAAGATTTTGTTTTGCTCACATCAAACGGCGGAATAAATTTTTATCTCGGCAACAATGAAAATGCACTCGGGATTTTTTCCGCACCGCAAAATTTTGATCTTTATGCAGACTTGAGCGGAAAGAATTTTGCCGAACAAGTATCCGGCAAAAATCTTACTTCCGCAGAAGCGTCATCATTTTGGATGAAACAAGGGTGGGGATACATCATCGCCAATCCGGTCGATGCATTTTTGCTAACTGTAAAAAAGTTATTTTTATTTTTTGATGAAAGTGAGAATCCGCAATCAACAGTGATGGATATTGAGTTTGCACGCGACAATACTTCCAACACGCTCAAACTTCCGTTACTCAATTTCTATTTAATTTTTCTTCTCGCTTTCGTCGGGTTATTTTTCTTATTGAAAAAAAATGCGAAATATTCTCTGTTGTTCTTTTTAGCTCTCGCGTACACGGTGAGTATTATAATCTTTTTTGTGAATGGAAGATTCCGGCTTGGCGTTACGCCGATTATGATTTTACTTGCCGCAAGCGGAACTTTCGCGTTGATTTCTGTTATCAAAGAAAATGAATTGAAAAAATTAATTCAACCCGTAGTTGCATTCTTTACATTCACATTTCTCGGTGCATTTTTCGTACAGCATTTTCAATTCTCGCCTTATGATGCTTACGCAAGTTTGGGGAATATTTATTTTGAAAATCAAGAATACGATAAGGCAATTGAAACTTATAAAACATCATTAACGATGAAAGAAGATTATAATACTCTGGTTGCCATGGGCAATGCGTACGCACTGAAGAAGCAGTTCAGAGAGGCGATGGAATATTATCAGAAAGCAGTCCGCATGAAACCCGGTTTACCACTCGCGCATTTTAATATCGGATTGCTCTACTCTCAAACCGGTTCTCTCAAACAAGCGTTGAATGCATACAATAACGCTATCAAAGCCGATTCCACATTTGCCGATGCGTATCGCAATGTTGGCATTCTTTATTATATGGAAAATAATTATTCCGAATCGCTGAAATATTTTCAAAAATATCTTGAACTTTCCAATGATGATGCGGCAAAGAAGTCTGTGTTGCAGGACGTTGAAAATCTTAAACGGATGTTGCAACAAAAATGAAACAAAAGTTAATTGATTTTTTTCTTCGCGTAAGATTCTCGACCGTGTTTCTTGGCGAGCGTTCTGATTCGTTCATCAAATCGAAACGTTTTAAGTTCGTAACTGTAATATCAAGTTTATTAATTTACACAATGCTGATTGTTGTTCTAACACTCATATCAATTTTGTACACACCTTTGAATAGGTTATTCATAACGGAAAATATTCGTCTTTCAAGCGGTGAAGTTGAAACGATGACTAAATTGAACGACCGCGTAAATTCTTTGTTGCGAGAAGTTGAATCGCTCAAGGAATTGAACCAAAATTTACGGAATGCAATCTTACTCGGCGATTCAACACTACTCAAGAATTTTTCTTTACCTAAAAAAGAAAATCAGGTTGAAGGAAACGTTACTAAAATTTTTTCCAAATATTTTTTGGGAGAGAATAAAAATGATTCACTCAACATTACGCATGAACTATTAAGTATTAAAAAGCCGATTAAAAAAGCATTTGTCTCAAGAGGATTTATACCGGAGACTGGGCACTTCGGAGTTGATTTTTCAGCTAAAGTCGGAACGCCGATTTCCGCTGTTGCAAACGGCTATGTGGTCTTTGCAGATTTCACGATTGATGATGGATTCATGATCATTATTTCTCATCCCGATCAATTTATCAGCGTGTATAAACATTGTCTCGTTTTATTTAAAAGTGTCAGAGATATTGTGGTACAGGGGGAAATAATCGCATCCACCGGAAATACAGGAAAACTAACTACCGGTCCGCATTTGCATTTCGAACTTTGGCAAAACGGAAAAGCGATTGACCCAACAACTTATTTTTGGAATTTTTAAGGAGAAAAACCAATGTTCAAAAGTGACAAACATAATCATGAAGATGATGTAAGCATCATCAGTGCCGGAGTTGAAGTAACCGGCAACATTACTACAAAAGGCAACATCAGAATTGACGGCATTGTTAAAGGGGATGTTTTAGCCGAAGGGAATTTAACCGTCGGTGCAACGGGCAACGTTGAAGGAAGTTTGAATGCTAATGCAATCATCATCGGCGGAAAAGTCAACGGAAAAGTTTCTTCGAAAGATAAACTTACGCTCGAAGCGAAAGCAGAATTAATCGGCGATCTTGTTACAAAAATTTTAGTAGTTGAAGCCGGTGCAAAATTTGATGGACGTAGCCGGATGCAAAATAAAACTGAACAATCGTTCACGCACTTAAGACTTGGAAACGCAGAAGAATAAAGATTCGATCGGAAAAACTTATAAAGAAGTTGGACCCTATTTAGGATTGGGTGTTCAACTTGCCGCAACGATTCTGATTATGCTTTACATCGGTTCCTGGTTGGATAAGAAATATGATGCCGGTTCAACTTACACTTTAATTTTTGCGATTGCCGGAATTGCTATCGGGCTGTATCAATTGATAAAAACAGTACTGTTCCTCGAAAAAAAATCGAAAACGAAATGATCATCTTCGGAAAGTATCTCAAAAATGCCTTCATTTCATCTTTCGTTTCGACAATTTTGATCTTGACTCTTTCGCAGGTCGGATTTTTGACTCCATTCCATTTCAAAAATAACATGACTGCGTTTTTGTTAACAACTTCGAACTATCTTTTGGGCATTTTTTTGCTCGAAAACGGAATAAAAAGGAAAGACTCCCATTTTTTAATAATTGTTCTCGGCGGAATGGTTTTTCGCCTACTTTTAATGCTTCTTTTAATATTTATATGCATGAATTTATTGATACTTAGCTTTAATTATTTTATTTTTACAACCTTTATTTTATACAATTATTATTTAATCTTAGAAATCGTCTACCTGGCGAGAAAATAGAAATCACTTAACTTAAATTTAATGAGCGATACAACTTTAACGGCATTGACAGACAGCGTAAAACACTCCGGCGGCGAAGATACCGGTTGGATTATGCACCACATCATGGATGGAGACTATCTTGACTTCACACCGTTTTTCAAGATTCAACTTCCGCACTTTGAACTTTTCGGATTGGATCTTTCCATCTCAAGGCACGTCTTCTTTATGTGGTTTGCTTCGCTTCTCTTAATTTTTATCATGATGAAAGTTTCCAAAAGCTACAAAAAAAGTCTTGTTCCTTCAGGCGTTTCTAATTTCTTTGAAGTACTAATTGTTTTTGTGCGCGATGAAGTTGTCGTTCCAACTATCGGCAAAGGGTCCGAGAAATTTTTACCGTATTTGCTCACAGCATTTTTCTTCATTCTATTTTGTAATTTTTTAGGATTGATTCCATTCTCCGCAACTGTTACAAGCAATATCACAGTTACCGCAACGCTTGCTACATTTTCTTTTATTATGATTCAATGGGGTGGAATTAGAAAGAATGGTTTGTTCGGATATTTCAAAGGATTAATTCCTCACGGTGTTCCTGTATTTCTTTTACCGATTATGTTAGTTGTGGAGTTGCTCGGATTATTTACAAAACCATTTGCATTGGCAATTCGTCTTTTTGCTAACATGACTGCAGGACACATCGTAATCTTCGCACTTATAAGTTTGATATTTGTCATGAAATCATACGCCATAATTCCGGTTTCAATCGGGATGGCACTGTTCATTTATTTTTTAGAAATTTTAGTCGCTTTATTACAAGCATATATTTTTACAATGCTGTCATCTCTATTTATTGGAATGGCAGTACATCAAGATCATTAATTCATTAACATAAACAAAGGAGAATAAAATGGAACTCGCTTCATTAGCTGCCGGAATTGGCGCAGGATTAACAATCATCGGAGGCGCATTAGGAATTGGAAAACTTGCCGCATCCGCAATGGAAGCAAGCGGTCGTCAACCTGAAGCTGCCGGTACAATCAGAGTATCAATGATTATTGCTGCCGCACTTATCGAAGGTATCGCGCTATTCGCACTCGTTATCTGCTTTAATCTTGCAGGCAAATAATTTTAGGGTGAATCACTTTATAGATTTTACCTTTAACTAAAAATGAAAGCTAAATTATGATTGCGACAATATTGATTGCATTTAGCGGCGGAGGTTCTGAAGATGCCAGCTTACTCTCAGTCAACTGGGGTTTGGCATTTTGGACTGTGCTCACTTTCCTTTTGCTTTTATTCATTCTGAAAAAATTCGCTTGGAAACCAATTCTTACTGCGCTAGATGAGAGAGAAAAGAAAATTCAAGATTCTCTCGAAACAGCCGAGAGATCTAAAAATGAAGCTCAAGCGATGATTGACGAAAACAAAAAGAATATTGCACGCGCCGAGGAAGAAGCTCAAAAAATTTTACGAGAAGGAAGAGCTTTCGCCGAAAAATTAAAAACGGAACTTGTCGAAAAAAATAAAGCCGAAGCTGAAAAAATTCTTACCGAAGCTCAAGCCGAAATTGAAAGAAAGAAACAAGAAGCATTTGAACAACTCAAAAATCAAGTCGCCGATCTTTCTCTGCAAGTTGCCGAAAAAATTCTTAGGCAAAATCTTAATAAAGAATCAAACAAAGATTTGGTTCAAAAATATTTAGAGGACTTGAAGAAAAACTAAAATGATTTCGAATAAAGTTTCCTTTAAATACGCCTCTTCTTTTTATGAATTTTTAGGCGATGAAATTAAAATTGCCAAAGTTGCCGAAGAACTTTCTAATGTTTTGCAAGCACTGAAAGCAAACTCTTCGCTGCAGAGGGCAATGGAAAATCCTGTCATCAAACAAGAAGCTAAACTGAACATCCTTTCCGAAGTTTTCAAAGGAAAAATTTCGGATGATGTAATAAACTTCTTCAGACTTCTATCCGAAAGAAATAGAATTGACCAACTCTATTTTGCATTGAACGACTTCATGAATATCCGCGATGAAAAAACGGGCATTCAAAGAGTTCGATTGAAATTGGCGTTTGATCTGCCTTCGGAACAGTTGGCAGTCATTAAAAACGCAATCGAAAAGAAGATTGGCAAAAAGGTAATTTTCCAAACCGAGATAGATACTTCTATCATCGGCGGATTCATTGCGCATTTTCAAGATACTATTATTGATGCTTCTACAAAACATCAACTCGAAAAACTTAGCAGGCAATTCTTAACAGGTAGCGCTGCGTTAAATTAAAAATGAAATTTGTAAGGATTATACTATGATTGAAGTTAGACCTGACGAGATAACATCTATATTACGAAAACAACTTTCCGGATTTGAAAATGAAGCCGACATTTATGATGTTGGTACGGTTCTTCAAGTCGGAGATGGTATTGCCCGTGTCTACGGATTATCCAAAGTTATGGCAAGTGAACTTGTCGAATTTCCGAATGATGTTTTCGGAATGGTGTTGAACCTTGAAGAAGACAGTGTCGGTTGCGTGTTGTTCGGCGATTCTACTCTTGTTAAAGAAGGGGACACAGTTAAAAGAACAAAGCGTGTTGCATCAATGCCCGTCGGTGCTGAAATGCTCGGCAGAGTTATCTCTCCGCTCGGTATTCCGCTTGATGGAAAAGGTCCGATTAACACAACAGAATTTTTGCCAATTGAAAGAAAAGCACTCGGCGTAATTCATCGCCAACCCGTGAAGGAAGCACTTCAAACAGGTATCACTGCTATCGATGCAATGATTCCGATCGGACGCGGACAAAGAGAATTAATTATCGGCGATAGACAAACAGGAAAAACTGCTGTCGCAATCGATGCAATCATCAATCAAAAATTTACACACACAGAAGAGGCTCAAAAGCGAGGTATTAAACCTGTCTTTTGTATTTATGTTGCTGTCGGTCAAAAGAAATCTACCGTTGCGCAAGTTGTTGCAAAGTTGCAAGAAAACGGCGCGATGGAATACACGACTGTAATTTCCGCATCGGCATCAGAGCCGGCACCATTGCAGTTCATCGCTCCATATTCCGGTGCGACACTCGGCGAGTTTTTCAGAGATAACGGAAAACATGCTCTTTGTATTTATGATGACCTTTCAAAACAAGCCGCGGCTTATCGCGAACTTTCTCTTCTTTTAAAGCGCCCTCCGGGACGTGAAGCATATCCCGGCGACGTTTTCTATCTTCACTCAAGATTGCTCGAGCGCGCATCAAAACTTAGTGATGATAAAGGTAGCGGAAGTTTAACCGCGCTTCCGGTTATCGAAACCCAACAGGGAGACGTTTCCGCTTATATTCCTACAAACGTAATCTCAATTACAGACGGACAGATTTATCTCGAATCAAATTTGTTTAACGCGGGTGTGCGACCTGCAATTAACGTTGGTATTTCAGTATCGCGCGTTGGAGGCAACGCCCAAATTAAAGCGATGAGAAAAGTTGCCGGTAAATTAAAATTGGAACTCGCACAATACAGAGAACTTGAAGCGTTTGCTAAATTCGGGAGTGATCTTGATGCCGCGACTCAAAAAACACTTTCTCGCGGCGCTCGTCTTGTTGAACTTTTAAAACAAGGACAATATTCTCCCAAAGCCGTTGAGCAACAAGTCGTGAGTGTTTATTTAGGAACGAACGGTTTCCTTGATACAATCGCAGTTCAAGATATTAAGAGATTCGAAAAAGAAGCCCTCGAATATTTTGAAGTAAAGTATCCGAAGATTTTTGAATCGGTCAGAAACACATTTGATTTAAATGACGAGACGGCAGAAGAATTAAAGAAAGCCGCATCGGAATTTCTCGGAGTATTTAAGAAGAGCTAATTAATGGCAACTTTACGAGATATACGAAATAGAATCAAAGGCGTACAGAACACGCAACAAATTACCAAAGCAATGAAAATGGTTGCCGCGGCTAAGTTGCGTCGCGCTCAAGAAAATATTATAAATGCACGTCCCTTCGCAAACAAAATTACAGACATGATTCTTCATCTTTCCACCGAAGAAGACAGGATGGAAAATATCTTCTTTAAAAAGAGAGAAGTATCAAAAGTTTTGGTTGTCGTTATCACTGCTGATAGAGGACTTTGCGGCGCATTCAACACAAATATTCTTCGCGAAGCTCAACGATACATCAATGAAGAAATCGTAGCGAAGAATCTTGATTACTCTCTCTATTGCATCGGAAAAAAGGGATACGATTTTTTTAGGAAGAGAACGGATAAAATTATCGGACAAAACATCGGCGTATTTTCTGCGCTCAATTATGATACAGTTTTAAAATCCGGTTCCGAAATTATTGATACCTTCAAGACAGACAAGTGCCAAAAAGTTGTTTTAATTTATAATGAATTTAAGTCTGTTGTTTCGCAGAAAGTTGTTTCGCAACAGTATTTACCTATTCCTTTCGATTCAATGCAAGGAGTCGATTTAGGTTCATCTTTTTATATTTATGAACCGAACCAAAAAAATATTTTTGAAAAATTGATGCCGAAATATTTGCGCACACAAGTTTGGAGAAGTTTGCTCGAATCCAACGCCGCAGAACTTGGCGCGCGGATGACCGCGATGGACAACGCGACTTCTAACGCTAAAGAGTTGATACGTAGTTTGAAGATGACTTACAATAAAGCGCGACAGGCATCAATCACAAAAGAAATTCTTGAAATTGTTTCGGGTGCAAATGCCCTGAAAGCATCTTAATTTTTTGTTCTTTATTTTTTAATGCTCGAAGACCTTTCTCTAAAATTTGATAAAGCCCTAAAAAAAATTACGGGGCAAGGAAAGTTGACCGAAAAAAATATTTCGGAAACTCTGCGCGAGATACGAAGAATCCTTCTCGATGCCGATGTCAATTTTAAAGTCGCTAAAGAGTTCATCGAAAAAGTTTCTCAAAAAGCTTTGGGACAGGAAGTTTTGACTTCAATTACTCCCGGGCAACTCATCACAAAAATTATTTATGATGAACTGACGGAACTTCTCGGAAGCTCTAATTCAGATTTGAAACTTAATCCATCGGGTGCAACTGTAATTATGGTTGTCGGTTTGCAGGGTTCGGGTAAAACAACTTTTTGCGGAAAACTTGCGAACAAATTAAAATCGCAGGGAAGAAAACCGATGCTCGTTGCCGCCGATATTTACAGACCCGCGGCAATTGAACAACTTCAAATTTTAGGAAAGCAAATTGATGTTCCCGTTTTCTCGCTTGAAGAAAAAGATGCGAGAAAAATTGCAACGGAATCTTTAACCGCCGCTAAAGATGCGGGGAATAATACAATCATCATCGATACTGCCGGAAGACTGCACGTCGATGAACTACTGATGAAGGAAGTTGCCGATATTAAAAATTTGGTTAATCCTTCCGAAGTTCTTTTTGTTGTTGATTCTTTGACCGGACAGGACGCAGTCAATTCCGCAAAAGCATTTCACGATACTGTGAACTTTGACGGAATCGTGCTTACGAAAATGGACGGTGATTCGAGAGGCGGTTGCGCACTTTCGATTAAAGCTGTTGTCGGTGAACCAATTAAGTTTATTAGCGCTGGGGAAAAGCTCGATTCGATTGAACCATTTTATCCCGATCGATTAGCTTCAAGAATTTTGGGTAAAGGAGATGTTGTTTCTCTCGTTGAGAAAGCTCAAGCTAACTTTGATGAACTTGAAGCCGAAAAACTTGAAGAGAAACTGAAGAAAAATAATTTTGATTTTGAAGATTTTCTTAAACAAATTAAGATGATTAAAAAAATGGGTTCTTTATCATCCCTGATTGGAATGATTCCCGGCATGAATACTGCCGCAATGAAGAACGCAAAGATTGACGATAATGCTCTGGTGAAAGTTGAAGCAATTATCAATTCCATGACAAAAGCAGAGAGAACTAATCCTAAAATTTTGAATGGAAGCAGAAGAAAAAGAATTGGCCGAGGTAGCGGTACTTCGGTGCAAGATGTGAACAAACTTATTAAACAATTTAATGATATGAAAACTATGATTAGCCGGATGAGTAAGTTTGGAATGAATAATAAGATGTTACAAAATTTTAAATAAGATACGATAAACATTGGAGGTAAATTGCCTGTTAAGTTAAGATTGAAACGCATGGGAAAAAAGAAGCAACCGATTTATAAAGTTGTTGCCGCAGATTCCCGTTCACCAAGAGATGGAAAATTTCTTGAAGCAATTGGTTCATACAATCCGTTGCGAGAACCCCATGCAGTAGAAATAAAAGAAGATAGAGCGCTCTATTGGTTAAAAGTCGGTGCACAACCGACCGATACAGTAAAAAGCCTTTTGCGTCAAAAAGGTATTACGCTAAGATATGATTTGCAAAAACGCGGATTGTCTGCAGAGCAAATCGATGCCAAATTATCCGAATGGCATAAATTAAAAGAAGCCAAAAAAGCTACTGCAAAAAAATCAAGCAAGAAGAGTAAATCTGAAGTAGCTGCGCCCGAAGCAAAGAGCGCCGCACCTGAAGTTTCGGAAGCATAAGCAGAACTTTCTGCCGTTTCTTCCGTAGCGTACGATATTTATAATTCACTCGTGCTTTATAAGGAGGAAACTGAAATGAAACAGTTCGTTGAATCTATCGTTGAACACATCGTCGAAAACAAAAATAACTTTAGCGTGAACGTTAAAACAAGCGACGAAAAAAAGGAGATACTGCTGCTAAAAGTTAGCCCGGACGAAGTCGGAAAAATTATTGGAAAGCAGGGAAGAACGATACAAGCATTTCGAACACTGCTCGCCGCCGCTTCCGTTAAGTACGGCAAACATGTTATTCTTGAAGTTACTACCTGATAATTTTTGGAAGAATTTTTTTTAGTCGCCAGAATTATCAAATTAAATGCGGAAGACGGCTCGCTCAAAGTTCGGCTGATTACCGATTTCCCTGAAAATTTCAGAAAGCAGAAATTTTTCTTTGCTGAGTTTCAACGTGAATACAAAAAACTTTTCATTGAAAAAATTGTTCTTACAAAGAATGGATGCGTTGTTAAGTTCAAAGATTTTAACGACAACGAAAAAGCGGAATTGCTGATCGGTAAAGAGCTATTTATTGAAAATGCTCAACTCGCGAAGCTTAAAGAGTTTCAGTTTTATGAACATGATTTGATCGGAAGCGCGGTTTTACTGAATGAAACAAGTATCGGAACCATTAAAGAAATTATGAGAATGCCCGCAAACGATGTTATCGCAATCGAAACGACGGATGGAAAGGAACTTCTAATTCCTTTTATTAAAAATATTTTTCTTTCTTTTGATGTCGAAACAAAAGTCTTGCGAATTGGAACAGATGAAAATTTTTTTGAAGAAGTTAATTAAACATGTTGAGAATTGATATCATTGCCGCAGTACCGGAAATTCTTACAAGTCCTTTGCAGAACAGCATTATCAAGCGTTCCCAAACAAAAGGTTTTGTAGAGATATTTGTTCACAACCTGCGAGATTATGCTCACGATAAGCATCGGATGATTGATGACAAACCATTCGGAGGAGGCGCGGGAATGTTACTAAAACCCGAACCGTTTTTTGAATGTATAGAAAAACTGAAAAGCGAGCGCGAGTATGATCACGTCATATTCACTACTCCTGCCGGAAAATTGTTCGATCAAAAATCAGCGAACTTTTTTTCGCTTAAAAAAAATTTGATGTTCATTGCAGGACATTACAAAGGCATAGATGACAGGGTGAGGGAAACTTTTGCAACCGATCTGATTTCGATTGGCAACTATGTTTTAAGCGGAGGTGAAATTCCCGTTCTGCTCATGGTTGATGCAATAATAAGATTAGTACCGGGTGTACTGAATGATTCCGAATCTGCTTTAAATGATTCATTCATGGATAGCGAATCGGTTGAAGCTCCTCATTACACACGTCCCGCCGGGTTCAGAGGAATGAATGTTCCTCAGGTTTTGCTCGATGGGAATCACGGTGAAATAAAAAAATGGAAAGAGGAGCAATCAAAAATTTTAACGAACAATTGGAAAAAATTAAACAATATAACGGAGTAAGCAATGGTTAGTTTATATGATGTCGTAACTGATGCGGCGAAAAATGAGTTCCCGAATTTTAAATCCGGCGATCACGTCCGCGTGCATGTAAGAGTTATTGAAGGAGACAAAGAAAGAATCCAGCCCTTTGAAGGTGATGTTATCAGCATTAGAGGCAGTAGAGAAAATAGAACTTTTACGGTAAGAAAAATCTCGAGCGGTGTCGGCGTGGAAAGAATTTTCCCGTACGATTCACCCAAGATTTCGAAGATCGAAGTTCTAAAACAAGGTAACGTCAGGCGCGCAAAACTTTATTACTTGAGAAACCTCGCAGGTAAAGCCGCGCGTATCAAATCGAAGAATAATTAGTTCCCGCTTTCATAAAACTTATAACTTAAATCCCCGCCTGATTAAAAGGGCGGGGATTTAGTTTTAAATTCACTTCTCAATCCGCCACAGAGAAAAAATTCCTATTACAAAAGAATTTTCTTATCGACGTGCTTGCTATTGACTTTAACGGAAAATTTTCCAATTTTGGTTTTGAAAAATACTGTGACGGATTAACCGTCGGTTTTTGATAATCATTTTTTGGAAAGGGGCAAGAATGAAAAGTCTAATTGCCGTTTTAGTCGGATTTATTTTTACGATAAATTCTTTACCGCAGAAAGATGCGAGAACCGTTGCTCATCAAGTAGCACCGAGGATTGTGGAACCTTTGCAATCAGTTCCATCCTCAGGAAATTCCAGCGCAGTTACATCAAGCGCATCATTGATTACAAAAATGTGGAATGCTTACTCCACACAAGGTTCATTTACTAATCAAATATTTTTTGATCCTTACTCGAATGTGATTACAGTGGCGCACCAAATTGATAGAAGCGGCTTAAGCGGCGGACAGATCGTTTATCAATATAGTTCTTATGGCTCTGGCTGGAGCGGTCAAATCGGTCCCGTGAACAATGATCCTCCAATAAACATGGGCATGCATCCAAATATTGCAATCTCTAATCCGCTTCATTCATATAATAAGAATGACATCGCTGTCTCCATGTCTTTAGCAGGATTTGGCGCTTCATGGAAATATGCGGCGATGGTTACCGATACATCCTTCAATCCGCCGATATTCGTTACACATTTTGATAGCGTGTTCTCTTCCGCAGATGAAATGACTGTCGATAACAATGGGAACATTTATGCTAATTGGCTGACCGCGCAACCCTGGTGGGGAGATTCGCTCGCACAACACGTTTTGTTCCGTTCGACGGATAGAGGAGTTACGTGGCAGAAATCAGGCATCGATAAAGCGAGCGATTACAATTCTTTTTGCAACGGAACAAAAATTGAATTTGGCTACGACGATGTCGGCTACATTATGGCTCAAGCGCAAAACCCTTCAGGCGACTATGATTTTGCATTAAAGAAAACTACTAACTCGGGCCAGACGTGGGACGCAAATTGGAGTTGGGTAAATTGGAAAAACGTTCCGTACGGCGGCGGAACTCTTGGCGATTCAGTTCACGCTTTAAATTATGAAGTTGACTTGATTGTAAATTTTTTTGATCGCCCTTTTCTTGGAGGAACATTTGTTGACACGTCCGACGGAAGCGCAACCGGCGTGTATGTCATTTCTCGCGTCGACAGCGGTTGGAATGCGCAGCTTGTTCACAGATTGAATACAACCGCAGTATTTCTTCCGGGCGGATTAATAACCTTGAATGAAATCGAGTTTTCTCGCTCGCATAATTATAATTCAATGGTAATGAAGTTTATCGATGTTCACGCGGTAGGAGATACCACGCCGGATATTTTTATCAATCTTTTTTATGATGACGGCAACTTCTGGCCTTTTCCTAAAAACATCAGTAATACGCCGGCGATTAAAGAAAAATTTACTCAAATGTCTTCGAGGTTTTCTGACATTCCTGACTTGATGGTCGTTCCGATCATGTACACTTTGTTCGGCGATAATGACCAGAATGATCTTGCGGAGGCTGAACTTTGGTATCTGCCCTACGTTGTAACTGATGTTAGAGATGGGAACGCTCAAGTTTGCAACTATAAACTTTCGAACAACTTTCCCAATCCCTTCAATCCTACAACGACGATTGATTATACGATAGGGAAGAGCGGACATGTAAAATTGGAAATATTAAATTCTCTTGGGCAGGTAGTTGCAGTTTTAGCGAACGAAGCGCAAAGCGCGGGAACTCAGCGCGTAAATTTCACTGCAAAAAATTTACCATCGGGAGTTTATTATTATAAATTAACAGCCGGAAATTTTTCTGCGACAAAGAAAATGATTTTGCTTCGCTGATATTCTTAAAAAATTAATAGCACAAGCCGAACAATCTTGTTAGGCTTTTTTATTTACGAGCTTGTTGACATTAATATTTATTCCATGTACTTTTGCAAAAAAAAAGAAAAGAAAATAAATTTCATGAAAATTTGCTTCGACATTAGAAATATATTTTTTCTCATACTTGAATTAATAATTATTAATTCTTCATTAATAATTAGCGAAGTGAGATACGTTAGCAAAACGGGAAGCAGCACTCCGCCATATACAAGTTGGGCAACGGCAAGCGATAGCATACAAAAGTGCATTAACATCTCAAACTTTGGAGATACGATTTATGTAGGCAATGGTAACTACAAAGAAATAATAATTATGAGAGATGGCTTATCTTTAATTGGCGCAGGAATGGATAGTTGTATTCTTGATATGACTCGACAACTTAATTATGTAGAAGTCGTTACGATGAAGGATAGTTGTTTACTACAAGGTTTTAATATTAAATTTGCGCGAACTTTACCATATGTACAAGGTACATGTATTATTGTTAGCTTTTTAGATACAACAAAAGGTTGCGTAATTATCGGTAATAAACTTGAATACCCTGAAACTGGTATTGTAATGTCTGAAGGTGTAGTAAAAAATAATTTAGTTATAAGAGCTGAATGGGCAGTTTTGTGTTATGTCTCTGATTTAAGTAGGGATTACTATTCGATAATTGATTCTAATTTTTTTGATTTTTATTATAGTGGTATAGATGTTAATGGAGAAACTAAAGTTAAAGCTCGTGAGAACATATTCTTTGTAACTAAATCAGTAAGTGGAAGTGTGGACGTTCTTTATAATAGTATCCTTTCCGGAGGGACTTACACTGAATTCTTCAATAATCTGATAATTTCAAAATATGATCATATTTACGATCGTGCTGTTTTTAATACTTTCCCTGGAATCTTTAACAACAATGTATTTCTAACGAAGTATAATAATGTGTTTTATACTTCTCCAATAATTGTCAAAAATAACATAGCGATCGGCAGTAAGAATGCAATTCTTGGAGATACAACTAATGTAAAATACAATAATTTCTGGAAAATGGATAAGTATCCCAAAGACAGCACAAACATTTCAGTCGATCCGATGTTTGTAAATGACAACAACGATTTCAAATTGCAAAAATATTCACCGATGATAGATGCCGGCGATCCGGCAATACTTGATAAAGATGGTACGAGAAGCGACATTGGCTTATACGGCGGTTTGTACGGAATGAGTTATGAATACGTTGATTTAGCTCCTCGCATTCCGATCAACTTTCATGCTATTGTTGACACAAACATTATAACTCTAAAGTGGAATGAAAACACTGAAGCAGATTTCAGAAATTACAAACTTTATAGAGATACAGTTCCTAATTTCACACTATCACCGGAAAAAATAATTTCTGAGACAGAAGACACTTCGTTCATAGATATTATTCAATCGGTAAATCATAATTACTATTACAAAGTTACTGCAAGCGATAATCAAGGAAATGAATCAGAAGCGAGCAATGAAGTGAGCGTAATTTACATGAGCATAAAAACATATCCGCAATTAATCAGCGATTACAGATTGTATCAAAATTACCCGAATCCATTTAACTCTACGACAAAGATCGGCTATCGGTTGCCGAAGCGCGGGTATGTAAAGATTTATGTTTATGATACGAAAGGAGAAAGCATAGCAGTAGTTGAGAACGGAGAAAAAGAAGCGGGCTATTACGAAGTAGGATTTACTGCGGGGGAAGGAATCTCAAGCGGAGTTTATCTTTACAGAATAGACATAACTGATAGCGAAAAAAGAGTTCCGGTATTTTCAAATATGCAAAAAATGATAATAATCAAATGAACATCGGCTAATTAAATAAATATTAAAAAACAAAGGAGCAAATATGAAAAGCAAAATATTGATTGGACTTTTGGTTCTGTTGAGCTTAGCGGAAATTTATTCACAAACAGATACCGCATTTATAATCGGTTCGTATTCGCATGTAACGCCTTGGCCAAATATAGGTGCCCCTGCTTATTTCCCGCCGGAGGATGCATTATTTAGCATATCACGCGAACAGGAATGGGGCTTTAATACAATTTTGAAATATGTTCGTCAGCCCATTGCGGATGATAATATTTTCTATTCAGGTACTCAATGGCCAAATTCTATGAGTAGTAATATGAATACATTAAAAGCATTCCAAAATGTTATTGCAATTAATCCTTATTCGGCAGAGAGGTTATTAGACCCAACTTTCTCTGGTACGAATGTAACTGTTCGTAACTTTGATTATATTTATTTTTACAGCGGAGCGTATTATTCAAAGTGGGATGCCGCAAGGGATGTAATACCTGTTGGAGAGTTAGGATTAAGACATGATATTGGGACACGGGTTACGATCGGCGGTAAAAATTATTGGTCAAGTTGGAATGAACAAGGTGCAACTGGATTAATGATTAAAGGACCAAACTATCGGCAGGAAACCCGTTACAGAAGTTCAGCATTCCCGACTATCTGGGATAAAGACATAGTTAAGTACAAAGCTATGTTCAATATGTTCTTAGAAGAATCAGTGCCGCCTGAACAGTGGGCTGATCCGGTTTGCGAAATAAAAGTGGTTAAAAAATATTATTTTGCAAACGATCCTAATCATCAAGTTTATAGCGAGTCTCCAGATTCCAGAATTCTAAAGGTAGTTGATTTTTGGGATAAAGATAAGAGAACACTTGAATATAACTTTAGTGAATATTGTCCAAATGTTGGTACGGCGATGCAACCTATTGAAGCTGGTTGTAATGGTAAAATCCTAATTGATGTTGAATTTCAACTGCTCACTTTAGATAATACATATACAATACTAATGGATAATGTTGAAGTGTTTGATGCGGATATTTGGGAGAAACGTTTAAGTACTGATCAATTGAAGATACAGGCCAAAAGTCAAATGCGCGGATATTTGGAAAAATTCAGATTAGCTAACCAGCAATTTTATGATCATCATCTCAAATATTTTTAT
>CAYMUL010000013.1:0-91999 GCA_964393605.1 uncultured Ignavibacteriaceae bacterium
TAAAACATCTAAAAAGTTAGAATATTGAAAATTAGCTTTTTAGAGAGGACTCATATATTTTAAAACAAGTTATAGAAAGTTATTTTGGAGAAACATTTACAAATGTAATTAGCACACCATACTTCTTAAAAGTAAAGATTATCGATTTTACAACCAACATCTATACAAGTAAATCTGCGAAAATAAAAACTAAACAAACAGAACTTATAGTCGAAGTTGAAGACATATTGAAGGGGAAAAAATATATAAATATCGGAGATAGTATCAAAATATCATATTTAAATTGGTGGATAAATCAATGCGATATAAAATTTCAAAAAGGGCAAAGTTATTTAGTCCCTGTTAAATTGGCAGAGTGTAACGATAATGAAGAATGCTTAAAGTACACCCTAAAGGTTTTTGATTATGAATGCAAAGCTATAAAAGAAATAGAAAATGATATGGTGAAAAAGCCCGAATCTATATTAGATAATATAGGTGCTGTAGGATGGAATCAATTTAAAACTGAATTCATAAAAAAATATTTAAACTTTTAGGGAGTTAAAACATGAAAAATATAATACTTCTATTCGTTTTTACATGTGTCTTTTTTAGGTATAATTTTGCACAAATTGATCATCAAGGAATTTTAAAATTAAATGCTTCTAATGAGGTAGTGACAACCTATGATTGGACTGATCCGAACATTGTATACTGGAATTCAAGTGTTAAAAACAATGGTTTAGGTATAAGACCTTTTAATATGGCAACATTACCAATTGAAATATTTTCAAATTCTCAAGATGTTGTAAATCAAACCAATTCAATTATTACTGAATTAAATAATAGCGGATGCATTAATCTCTTTGAGAACTATTTCTTCCCTTCTATACCCTTAGCTTTTGAAAATGATAATCAATTTTTTCCAGATATAGATATTATAGGAAGAACGCTTTCCGCTGTAATTCAAGAAAATAATAAATATGTTTTTACAGAATATTCAACGAATACGCTTACAGAGTTTGAACAAACAGCAATAATATTAAATAATACAGATGATTTTCCATATCAGTGGTCTACTGAATTAAGTAATCAAGGCTCAAGTATTATTCCTTTTAAGCCTTTATTAATGCATGAGATGGGGCATCTGATTGGACTTGGGCATAATATTCCTGATTGGGGTGAGCATTCAATAATGCAATTTCCTCAAGCTATCGGTAATTTACTTTTTAGTTTAAGTACGTATGATATAACCGGGTTACAAGCTTTGTGTAGTTTTAATGGAACACCAACTGGTATTGAAGACGCTATTTTTATTTATCAGTATCAATCTATCATTAGTCCTAATACATATAATAGCGGCTTTTCTGCTAATTTTATTGATGAATATCCGTATGGAAATTATTTAATAGATGGTATCCACTGGAAATTAAATGCACTACATGCCAATGGTCAACTTGAAATTTCTGGCGGACCTCAATACTTTTCAAATTTACCAGATAATTATTGTTGGCAAAGAGATTTAAATGGGAATGTAATTGGGATAGTTACTGCATATGGCACTGATAACGATGGAGTTTTTCACGAATCAAATGTAACTGTAGGTATTTCAAATGTTCCATTGAATACCATTTCTGGGAGTTTAAGCAATAACGAAACCTGGTGCGGTTCAATAACTATAACGGGAAATGTTACAGTGCCAAGTGGAATTACCCTTACAATTTTATCTGGAGCGAACTTAGTATTTCAAAATAATTCTTCATTAATAATAAACGGAAACTTAATTTCTGATGGAATATCATATTCAAACACAATTTTTGATTTTATTTCTCAAAATTCCTCATATCAAAACGGCATTAAAGTAAATCCTGGTGGAAATATTACTATTTCAAATTCAATTATAAAGAATGCATACCGAGGAATATATTTTAATGAAGCATATGGTTCAATCCATAACTGTGAATTTTATAATTGTTATTCCGGGATTCATCTTTACCGTACAAACTATACAACTGATGATCCTTATATAACAAATAATTATTCACATGACAATCAGTTTGGAATTGTTATGTATTATTCATCACCGTATTTAACCGGTAATGAATTTAGTAACAATTGGCGTGGCGTCGGATGCGCCGATTACTCATCAGCCTATTTAGGATATGCTGGTTCTTTTGGTAATAATTATATTCATAATAATCAAATAGGTGTTTTTGCTTACGGTTATTCAAATCCGTTTTTAGGACGCTCAACTTGCACAATTCAAGGTGGCAATAATCGGATAGAAAATAATTCATACAAAGAGCTATACACACATACTTACTGTACAATTATTGCAGAAAATAATTGGTGGGGGAATAATCCACCAGTTTCTTCCCAGTTTTATGTTGCAAGTAATTCAAGTCTTGATTATAGCCTTTGGCTTACGTCCGTCCCTCAATATATGAAATTAACAAATAGAGAAAATTCTCCAGAAGAATTACTGTATGATGAAAAACTAGCAACGGACAACAATACAGAAACTCCTACCGAAATAGGCACAGATTCTAAATTAATTTTATCAGAAAATCCCGACATAGAAAACGAAATTAAAAATTCATTTAACTCCCAGTGGCCAATATATTGGAAGCTATTATATGCCCGCAACCTTATTGATGTTAAAAAATATAAATTTGCACAAAAAATTTGTAAAGATATAATTATAGACCATCCTGATTCAACTCTTTCTTATTATGCTCTTGACTTACTATGGCGTGCAAGTAGGAGATATGATAAAGATTCGCTGACAAAATTTTTAAATAACATTTCAAATGCACAAATTAAAAAATCTTTATTTGGCGCTGCTGAGTTAATGCTTGCCGGATTTGATAAAACATATATCATAAGAAACCTCGATAAAATGCTAAGAAAATATAAAAATGAACCTATTGTTGAATTCATTTTGTTTAAAAAATTTCTCTTCTACTATTACGATGAAAATGATCTAGTTCAAGCTGCTGCAGTTGCAAATGAACTTGGTCAATTATTCCCCGAATCTGAATCAACTCTGGATGCACTAAGGCATTTAGAAGAGAGTTCTTACCATTTAGGGAAAAATTCTTTTAATCAAAAGAATCATGTAAAATTAAATACAATAGACAAGCCTCTTGATTATGAATTATTTGGCAACTATCCAAATCCTTTTAATCCAACCACAACGATAAGCTATGCACTTCCATATGATTCACAAGTTGAAATATCAATCTATGATATTATGGGGAGATTGATTAAAAACTTTTTTTATAATTCTATTTCTTCCGGTTATCAAAAAACGGTATGGGACGGTAAAAGTGAAAACGGGACACAAGTAGCAAGCGGAATTTATATATATAGAATTAAAGCAAAATCGTTGGAAAATCAAATAGATGTATTTGAAACATCCTCAAAATTAATTTTAGTGAAGTAGAATTTTTTATGAGAATAATTTTTTTCAAGCGGGGTCTTTTGACCCCAATATTATTTTTCATTTTGTTCTTTAGTCAAATTCTTTTTGCAGAGGATGCAGACATAACGATTAAGAGAATAGAGGAAAAAATTGATATTATTAAAAAAGCATCTGGTTTATTCAATATCGATTTCAGAATATTATGTTCAATAATATATTCTGAACGTACGCTAAATTTTGACTGGGAAGATGAAGCGCTTGATATAATAATAGCAAAATCCGGTTTGAATAGTTCAATAGGTTTTTGCCAAATTAAGATAAAAACTGCTTATTGGATTGAAAATCAATTAAGTGATACTACAAGTGTTTATTATCCATGCAATAATTATCAACGAATAATTTCTATTAGTACAAGCAAAAATGAAATCATAAAAAAATTAGATAATGATACGATTAATATTCTTTATGCAGCAGCATACTTGAGAATAATAATATCAAGATGGATGAAAGAAAATATTCTTATTAGCGATAGACCGGATATTTTAGGTACTCTATATTCGACTGGCCTTTTTTATTCTGATGGCTCAGAACGATGCCCAAATAATAAGCCAAAGTCAAACGATTTTGGAAAAAGGGTTATAGAAGTTTATCATAATTTATATTCAAAATATGCTTTATAACCAGCCAATACTAATGAACTCACTCCTGCGCCTGTGGAGAGAGAGTAAGTCCGATCCCGAAAACTTTCGGGATGTTTATGTAAGTATTTAAGTTTGCGTTCTTTTCCCAAAGGGATGGCTGTGCCAGATTTTCTGTTCGTAAAGTTTAATTCCTTGTTCAAAGCGGATTTCCCCCGAAGGGTCGTGGCAAGCCGTACAATCTATGAGATTGTGCATTGCATTCTTTCACGAACGGCGAGCCGAAGCCCTCACGTACTGTTTTTCTTTTCGAGATCTATCAAATATTTTTTTCTCCAAAGCCCGCCGCCGTATCCGGTTAATTCGCCGTTGGCGCCAATTACGCGGTGACATGGAATCAAAATTGAAATTCTGTTCATTCCATTTGCATTTGCAACAGCACGGACACTTTTAGGATTCTCAATTGCAACAGATTGTTCTTTGTATGATTTCGTTTCTCCATAAGAAATATTTTGCAACGCCGACCAAACTTTATTTTGAAACATTGTTCCCGGCGTGTGCAACGGAACAGTGAAAATTTTTCTTTGCCCGGCAAAATATTCGTTGAGTTCTTTTTCTAATTTTTCGAAATGCTTGTTGTGTCCTTGAATGATAATTGCATTCAATAATTTTGCAATCGCTTTCAATTCGGTCTCAAGCATTTTTCTATCGGAAAATTCAAGCAAACATATTCCCCGATCTGTTGCACAAGAAATCATTGCCCCTAATGGAGTTTCTATTCTTTTTAGATCGATGATATTTTTCTGTTTGCCACTTTTTGGCGAGACTCCAAAGATTGTTTTAAAACTATTCGTAAATCCGCTCAACGATTCAAAACCGCTGTCGAAGGCAGTGTTAATAATGGTTTCGCCATCTTGCAATTTTTTAAATGCGGAATTAATTCTGAACATTCTTTGAAATGCTTGAAAAGTAAGTCCGTGATTTTTCAAAAACCATCGTCGTATTTGGCTTGGCTCAATTCCTCTTTTTCTTAAGTCGAAGTCCTTAAACTTTAAAGATGGATCTTCAGTTAGTTCGGCGATTAACCGCCGATAAAGTTCCAGTGTTTGATTTAACTTTTCTAAAGGATTGCAAACCTTGCAAGGTCTGTAGCCTTTAAGAATGCACTCTTTCGTCGAGGTTAGAAATTCTATGTTTTCCAACTTCGGCTTTCGCGCAGTGCATGAAGGACGACAAAATATTCCGGTGGTTTTTACCGCCGTAAAAAATAAGCCTTCAAACGCCTTATCCTTTTTTAGGATCGCCCGATACATTATTTCCGATGTTAGTTCCATAAGTCCATAAAATAATTATTTGATTAATGTTTTAAAATTTATGCGATGCAAAACTATCTCAATATCTATCAATGTAACAACCGATAATTTGACAAACAATTTTTTGCGAGAGTATCGTTAAAATTTTTGTGGTACAGTATAACGCGGATGAGGCAATTAGTCGGAAGAATGTGCAAATTGAGTCTGGTCAAAATCGTCGGACAGATTAATTAAACTTTCTTACATCTCTTCGATAAATTTTTTCCATTCGAGAATTAATTCTTCTTCACTGCAATTAAGTTGAGCAAGAATATATTTCGCACTATTGTATTGTAACAGCTCAAATATTTTCTTTCGTCCATATTTTTTATCGATAAACATCAGCATCGAACCGGAAAGTCCATACTTATTTTTTCCGCTCCAGAGTTTGTTCAACGCATCGGGGAGTTTTCCGTTTTGCGCTCGTAGCTTTACTGCATCAATTCGTGTTGCATCAAACTGTCCGGATGCATAACATGCAAGTCCTTCCACAAACCAATCAATGTTGTCGGTGTTGCTAAAATCGGGAGAAATATTTTTTTGTCCGTGAAATACATGAACTAATTCATGAGTAATTAGATTTTCGACCGCTATTTTGTTTGAGTAAATATGCTCGCAAGAAAGTGAGTCCCACTTGTTTGGAGCAATAATATCAAGCTGATGAGCGACACCGCTCGCAACCATCCAGCATTCAGATTTGAAGTCGGGCACTCCCCAATCTTTTTGCCATTGCGCATCGAGAGAATTTCTATCGGGATGAATTTTTATCACAAATTTTTTTTCATACTGCGAATCGAAATATTTTTCAACACGCTCTACACCCGAATCGAAATAATTTTTGTATTCCGAAAATGATAGTGAGTCTGCTTGAGTCAGTTGAAATTCATAATTTTTTTCGGGAATTTTAATCCACACACTTTGTGGAAATAATTGCCCGCAAACAAATGCAATCGCAAAAAAGAATTTAATCGATAAGAATATTTTCATAATACTTCCATTCCAAATTGGTTGAGTAAAATCTTTCTGAATTCTTCTTCACTTGCAACAGGAGAGTTTTGTTTTATACCATTCGACGTTATAATGAATTTATCTTTCGAGAGAGTGATTCTTCCATCATTCGTCAACTTTGTACAAATTTTATTTTGTGTAAAATGAGATTCGCTCGATAACTGATGATACTCGCACATCTCTTCAAATTCTTCCAACTTCCTTGCTACGATTGTGAATTTATATTGCGGCAAAAAATCTTTCTCTCCGCTTTTGAATAAGAGCAAAAATTCATTTTCATTTAAAGAATTTATTTTATAAATGCCGGACTCATCTTCCTGCTCTTCATTTAAAATAAATTTAAGGGGATGAATAAAATTCGCACCGAAGCCGACATCGGCAAGATATGTTTCGTTCAACTTTACAAGTAGTGCGAGATGATCAAATTCTTTTCCGAATGTTCCGTTACTTTCATAAACGCACGCGGAGATCATCGAAACATCAAAACCAATTTGAGAAAGTGCCGTGCAAAACAGTGCGTTCATCTCATAACAAAATCCGCCGCGGTTTTCATTCACGATTTTATTTTCGATTGCCTCAATTTCCAAACTTATTTTTCTGCCGTAGTGAATATCAAGATTCTCAAACGGAATGTGAAGTAAATGAAGTTTATGAAGCTCGTTCAGTGTTGATAAATCGGGCTTCGGTTCACCTTTGTAATTTATGCGCGATAAATATTTCTCTAAATTAATTGCGGCTGAAGTAGGCATCAATCAAAGTTTTCCATTCGGCAATAAATTCCGAATAATTCTTTTCAGAAAAATTTAAGAGAAAAATTTTTCCCGCAGAAGAGAGAGCGGTATAACAATACTCAACAATAACTTTCGTTTTTGCGTCATCAATCTTTTCGCACGTAACCGAAATCAATCCGATTTTTTCTCCGGGTTCGACTTTGTAATATTGCACGAAATGATTTTGTGAATCGTATTTTTTTACAATCCAGATAGCATCGGCGGCGGCGTGATCGTGTGTTTGAGTGAGAAACACATCGTCCTCATTTACATTTGTATCGCCGAAGATTTGCACATAATCCCATCCCGGTGCCCAAAGTTTTTCTCCTTCTGCAGTGAAGAGTGGAAATACCTGTGTGATTGGTTTTTCAATTTCAAAATTATTTCTAAATATTTTTCTTAACATATTTTTTTCCTTTCACAATCGAAAAATAAATTATTGATTTACGTTTGATTCCCCGCTTATCATTTGAAAAAACTTTTTATAACAAAATAAATTTCATTTTACCACTTAACTAAATTATATCTTCGCCGAACGCTTTCGGGGATCTGATTTTGGTTGCGCTATTATTTTTACCAATATCACATCCATGCGGGATTTCAATTATAAAAATATTTTTCCCGTTAGGGAAAACATATTGGTAACAAGCGGACACGAACACAACACAAAATCCCGTAGAGATGATATAACATAATTTTTACTGTTCAAATCATCAACCACCAAGTGCTATGAAAATATTAGTTGAACATTTTAGAAATTGTTGTTTTAACCTTATCTGACAAGGGTATGTAGAAACTGAAAAAAATATTTTGCCAGAATTAGTCATGACATTAATTGTAACGTTCTAATTTACAAGAACTGTATGAATGTATAATCCGAAAACACTTTTTGCATTTAAAAATCATTTCGAATCTGATTGCAATTTCCTGGTCAATCAAAATATGGCAAAGATAAACCGTAATTCATTTCTAAACCTTATAAACAAAAATTTTATAATTCAGTCATGCCGACGGAATTCAAAACTCAACTCCAAGTTTAATTGAGATTGAATTTACCGCGGCGAAGTTGTATTCGAAAGCTATTCTTCCAAGAGATATTTTAGTGATAGCGCCAATGAATCCGCGCGAGCCAAAAACGTTTTCATCCGTTAAATCAACCACATTACTTTTCTCGTGTGAACTCGCAAAGTAAAATGAAAGCCCGGCATAACCGGAGAGCGAAAGCCAATCGGAATAGAGTTGGAAATCTTTACTTGCAAGTAAGTCTAAGCCAACGATTGATAAATCAACATCCTCCGGACCGAAAAGAGAATTAAAATTTAGTCGTGCGGCGGCATCCCACTTAAATTCATTGTCATTTAAAAAAGCATACTGAACCATCCCGCCCCAAAGACCATAATTCGCATTAGGATTTTTCGAAAAGTAAATTCCGCCGTCAATATTTTTTGCGATACCTGTTCTGAAAATAAATCCCGGCATCGGTAATCGTTCGCCGTCTTTTAACCAGTGCATTGAATCGGGATGAACGAAAGTATCGTTCCATGCAGGTTTTGTATCATCGAATTCCGTTTCCCATTGAAGCAGCGAAAATTCATAATTCCCGACACCGATTGAACTTGCATCTGCGAGAGGGCGAAAATATGAAACGAGTCCTGCCTCTCTTGTGAACTGCCGCCATGCATCTTGCGTTAGCGATGGATCTAACTGAAATGAACAATCTTTCCACTTTGTGCTGACATGAAGTTTAACATTTTTTTGGACGGTTTGCGCAAATCCGTTGTATTGAACGAGCAATAATATTGCCGCTAAAATTGTGATTGTAGTAATTTTATTTTTCATTGTGTATTCCTTTTTTGAATTAATTGAATTTATAGTTTAGGTTTTGTAAATATATTCGATTATCTAAATGTTGAATCGTTATTAAAATATTTTTCTTATAGTCATTGAATTTGGTAAAATAAAATCGTGAGTTAATAACGAGCAGAGCCTTGATAGACAAGACTCTACTCATGTGTGATTTTATTTTGAGAACTTTATGCTTCTTGTAAAGCAATTACTTTTTCTTTCCTTCGAAATTTTGATTTTATGAATGACGGTATTCTTACTCTCAAACTTTCGATATAACTATAAACTATCGGCACGATAATTAAAGTTAAGAACAACGAACTTGTAAGTCCGCCGATCAATGCCCACGCGAGTCCGCTTTTCAATTCCGAACCGGCACCGGTTGTAAGAGCAATCGGCAACATTCCGAAAATCATTGTTAATGTTGTCATCATAATTGGTCTGATTCTTTTTTCGCCTGCATCAAGAAGTGCATCGTTGACAGAGAGCCCTTCTCCCCTTGCGGCATTTGTTCTATCGACGAGAAGAATTGCATTCTTACCGACAAGTCCGACAAGCATAATTAAACCGAGAATTGTAAAAATGTTTAGTGTCTTCATTACCAATGCCAATGCGAAGAGCGCACCGATGATTGCGAGCGGCACCGAGAAAAGCACGACAAAAGGATAGATGAAAGAATCATACAACGCAACCATAATTAAATATGTAAAGATGAATGCGGCAAGAAGTGCAAGTCCCAAACTTCCGAAAGATTCATTTTGGTTTTTCACATCGCCGCCGTAAATGTATGTAACACCATCTGGCAATTTTGTTTTTTGCAATTCGGTTTCTATATCTGCGGCAATGCTACCGCTCGGTCTTCCGACTGCTTGAGAATAAAGAACAACGGAAGGGTTTCTGTCTTCGCGTTGAAGTTTTGTCGGACCCAATGCGCGCGTAACTGAAGCGAATTGACTTAACTCGATCAACTGTCCTTTCCGATTTGCAAAAGTAATTTTGCTGATGTCTTCAGTGTTTGCGCGATCAAATTCATCGAGCATAATGCGAATGCTGTATTCATCATTTCCATCGCGAAGTTTTGATTCATCATCGCCGGTTAAAGCAACACGAAGAGCAGTTCCAACTTCGGCGAGCGACAATCCAAAATAAGAAAGCTTCTCGCGGTCAATATCTATGCGGGTTTCCGGGTTTCCTTTCTCCGAAGACAAACGAACATCGGAAGAGCCGGGAATTTTTTTTACGATCTTCACAACCGTATCTGCGGCAGCTAAAACCGATTCGTTATCTGTGCCGGAGAAAACAATTTGAATCGGGGTTTGATTTGCCGTTCCCATTATTCCAATCGGGTTAAGCCGATATTTTAATCCGGGATATTGGTTAAGAATTTTTTTCATGTCTTGCATTACATCGTCAGAACTTTTGCTTCGTTCATTTTTAGGAACGAGCTTCACATTAATTTCGGAAACATTACTTTGCGCAAAGCCAATCAATCCTTCATTTGAAGCACCAACGTTGACGAGCGTGAATGTTACTTCCGGCAGTTTATGTAACGCACGTTCAATCTTTTCCGAAACGAGATTTGTTTCTTCGAGTTTTGTGCCGGGTGCAAGTTCAAGAGTGATTGCAAACTCACCGCGATCTGCGGGAGAAAGAAATTCCGAACCGATGAATCCGAACGGCGGAAGTGCATTCGCTAATACAAATAATACGATCGTTGCACCAACAACTTTTTTCTTATTGTTGAAACTCCATTTCAAAGTTGATATGTAATATTTCGTAAGGCGTTGAAAATAATTTTCGAACCAGTTTGCAAATTTTCCGATAATTGTTTTGTTCGTCAACTTTTCAAGTTTTGCGAAACGTGATGCAAGCATCGGAGTAAGTGTGAATGAAACGAACAAACTCATTAATGTCGAGAAGACAACAACAAGCGCAAACTGACGCATTATGTTTCCAACTAATCCGTCAACTAACGAAAGAGGAAGAAATACTGCAACATCCACCAACGTGATTGCAAGTGCAGCAAACCCAATTTCGTTTCTTCCCTTTACAGCCGCAATTCGTTTCTCTTCTCCTTTTTCGAGATGATGATAAATATTTTCTAATACAACAATAGAATCATCAACAAGTATTCCGACCACTAATGACAAGCCCAGAAGCGTCATCAAGTTTAGTGAAAAACCGAGCGCGTACATTGCAATGAATGTAGATATCAACGACGCGGGAATGGCAATCAGAATGATCAGCGAGTTTCTGAACGAATGTAAAAACAGAAGCATCACAAGAGCAACGAGAATTACTGCCCAAACGAGATCGACTTTCACTGCTTCCGCGGCATCAACTGTAAAGAGTGAACCGTCTTGCGCAACCGTAAATTTCAAATTTGAATCGCTGTATCTTTTTTCTAATTCTGCAAAACGAGCTCTAACATTTTGCGCAACATCAACTGCGTTTGCATCCGCTTGTTTATTGACGTAAAGTGCTATTGTGCTTTGTGTTGAAAAGCGTGTAATGTTTGTCGGATCGTTTGCACCGTCAATAACTTCGGCAACATCTCTAAGAAAAATTGTGCTTCCATTTCTTGAAGTTCCAACCGGCAAAGCGCGCAGTTGATCGAGTGAAGAAAGTTTGCCCGCAACGCGAACAACAAATTGTGCATCATCATCTTTTATCTTTCCCGTCGGGAAATCGAGATTGTTCATCTTCACAACTTGAACGATTTGCATAATCGATAAGCCGTAAGAATTGATTTTATCTTTATCAAGATTTACTCTCACTTCTCTTTCTTCGCCGCCAATAATGCTGATCTGGCTGACACCCGCAACCTTTGCAAGTTCAGGTTTGATTTTATCTTTCAACAATTTTGTTAAATCGCGTGGAGATAAATCCGATGTCATTGCTACACGTAACACCGGCAACTCATCGATACCGATTTTCGAAAGTATTGGAGCTTTGCTTCCGGCAGGAAGTTTTGACATTACTTCATTGGTTTTTCTATTTGCATCTTGAAGTGAAATATTTAAGTCCGCTTCGTTTGTTAATTCAACCATTACGAAAGAAACATTTTCAAGCGAAGTTGTTCTGATTGCGACAACGTTGTCAATTCCTGAAAGAGCATCTTCAATTACTTTTGAAACGCTTGTCTCAACTTCTTGCGGAGATGCGCCGGGATAAACTGTTGTTACAGAAATGTATGGAATTGAAATGCTCGGGAGTAATTCATAGTTTAATTGTTTGTAACTGAATAAACCGAGCAGCATCAACGCCGCAAATATCACTATTATAAATGACGGGCGCTTGATTGATAATTCTGTGATTGTCATTTGCTCATCCCTCCTTACTTGATTTCAACTTTAGCATTGTCTTCCAAAATATTTTGACCGGAGACAACAATCTTTTCATTTTCAACGATACCGTTTTTCACTTCGATATAATTCTCAAACTGTTTTCCGGTAACTATTTTTTTATACTTTGCAACGCCGTTCTCAACTACAAATACTGCGGGATCTTTTACGCTTCCAACCAAAGCCTGACGCGGAATAACCAATGCTTCATCATTCGAAAGCGAAGTGAAATTCACCAGTGCGAACATTCCGGCTTTCAATGGTTGCCTGCTATTATTTTGTAAAGAAATTTCTATCGGGAAAGAATGTGCTTCATCTCCTTTAGAGCCGATGCTTTTTATTGTTCCCCAAAATTCCACGCCGGGATAAACATCGGTTGTAATTAAAACTTTGTCGCGGAGTTTTAATTTGAACACAGTACTTTCCGAAACATTTAATTTTATTTTAAGATTTGAAACATCAACAACCGTTGCAACCAATGATGGTGCGGGTGCTCCTTGCAAATAGCTTCCCGTGTTGACGTATCTTGCATTTATAACTCCGTTAATCGGAGAAGTAATTTTCGTATCGTTCAATTGTCTTTTTGCAATTGTGAATTGCGCTTCTGCATTGATGTATGCAAGTTTAGCCGCTTCAAATTGCGCATCAGAAATTGAATTGGCAGAGAACAAAGATTGTGAACGTTCGAAATCTTTCTTTAATTTTTCAAACGATGCGTGTGCAATATTGTATTGTGCTTTTTTCATTTCATCATCTACTTGCAAAAGCACCGTGCCGGCTTTTACATAATCGCCAACTTCCGCATAAACATTGGTTACGCGCCCGTTTGTCTCGGAAAGAATATTCACTTCATTTTCCGAAAAGATTGTTCCCGATTGTGAAATTTTTTCGTCAAGAATTTTCTTAACTGCATCCACTACTGTAACGTAGTAGAAATCTTTTGTTTCATTAACTGATTTTGCCTGTATCTGACTTCTATTATAAAATAAAACGATTGCGATAGCCGTAAATAGTACTACAACGGCGGATATGATTTGTATTTTTTTCATTTTGACCTTCCTTATTTTTAATTACCGATTGATTGATTGATTTGTGCGACGGAAATTTCTATATCCACCAAAGCAGAATTGTAATTTGCATTTGCCTGAATAAGAGCTACTTCCGCATCTATAATTTCTGTACTCGTTGCAAGCCCTTGTTTGAAGCGGTCGTTAGAGATTTTAAAATTTTCTTTCGCCAACGTCAAACCGAGTTCTGCAACCATTAATTTTTCTTTTGATTGATTAAAAGAGTTCACTGCTTGATTCACCTCAAGCACAACTCCATCCTTTTGGAGACGCAACCCTTGTGTCGCCTGTTCATAATTTGCCTCCGCAATTTCTGTTTGATATTTCGGAGCGAACCAATTCCACACATCATAACTTAAAACTAAGCTGACATCCCATGTATCTTTAAATTTATTTTCTGCCGGAAAAATTCTTTGATTCGGTTTTGCGTAATTATAATTCGCCGCTAAAAAAAGCGAAGGATAATATCCGCCTTGGGCTGATTTAATTCCATACTGCGCACCTTCAATTTTTTTGTTCGTTGATTTCAAATCACTTCTGTTCTGCATTGCAATTCTTATCAACTCATCAATCTCGTATTGAACCGAGGCGTAATTTGCCGGCTCACTTTTTAATTCAACTTGTGTGTTCACATCAATACCGAGTTGAGTGTTCAAAGCTTGCATCAGTAATTTTTCATTGTTTGTAGCTTCAATTAACTTGAAACGAACATCGGAAAGTTGCACTTCGAGTTTCAGCAAATCGGTTTTTGTCAACATTCCTTGAGTGAAAAGATTTTTTGCGTCTTTGAGATGTGCCGAAATTTGTTCAACGGATTCATGCAAAACATTTTTATACAATTTTACTTTGTATGAATTCCAATAAGCACTTTTAATTTGAGCGGTGATCAGATTTTTCTGTCTGTTGTAATCTTCTCTTTCCGCTTCCGTTAAAACTTCAAGTGCGGAAATTCCGCTCGACAGTTTGAAGCCCGTAAATAGCGGCTGCGAAAGGGATAACTTCATTCCGTAATTATCAAGTATTACCGGACTAATATTGAAAGTTCCCAACGGAGTTGAAAGATTGAAAGGATCAACTTCGCTGAGCCGTGTATAGTTTGCGGTAAATTTTATGTTTGGTAAAGATGAAGTATTTAGTTCATCTGCCTTAGCTTTTGCCGCATCAATTTTTGCGTTATAGATTTTAAGAACTTTACTATTGTTAAGTCCCGTTTCAACTGCTTGATCAATTGTAATGCTAATGCTCTGCGGAAAACTTGTTGCCGCAAACAGCAAGAGCGAGAAAAAGATTTTTTTCATGATTATATTTCTCCCAATTTTAATGAGTTGTTCGAATTGAGTTTTGTCATAGAAGGACAACAGTCTCTTCCTTTTTCAGTAAGAATTCCCAAAAAGAAAGTGTGAAGAATAATTCTGTACACTTCTTCGCCGGAGTGGGAAATGGATGCGAGCAACGAAGGATTCAAAACTCCTTCGATGATGCTGAGATAAATTTGTATTATTAATTTTTCATCAATGTTTTGGTAAATCAATCCTTCTGTAATACCCTGGCGAATGATCTTTCCGAATTTTTGCAACATGTGTTCTCTTCTAAATAGAAGAAGTTCGTTCCATATTTCGGGGTTGTACTTCATCAAGTCTTCAGCGAACTGACTTTTCATTTTAGAAATTTGCGTTGCCAAAATTGGCATTAAGCAATTCATTTTTTCTAAACTTGTGAACTCTTCATTTTCCAAAATCGGCTCAACCAAAGCCGTTAGTTGATTTTTCATCTGTTCAAGAAGCAAACGGATGATGTCCTCTTTGCTTCGGAAATGGAGATAAAGAGTTTTTTTACTCATACCGAGTGCTTTTGCAATTTCGTCAACAGTTACTTTGTAGTATCCGAACTGCATGAATAATTCTTCACTCTTTTGAAGAATCTTAAGTTTTGTTTCATCGATTACCATATTATTTTCCTTTATTAAAAACTTTATTTGTTTCCGTAGTTTCCTCTAAAATCTTAAAAAAGCCAAGCAATTGGCTAATGGAAACTATTATCGTTTATTTGGTTTCCAAACTTACAGGATTTAATGAATATAAGTCAAGAATTTTTTTTTAAGAATTTTTAATCGGTAGAAAATGTAGATGAAAGGAAAATGGATTTGTTGAGAAAAAGTATGTAGTCTGGATAATCGGATGTTACGGAACTTGATTCCACAAATTAAAGTAAATCTGCTGCTTTACGCACGAGTCAACCCGCAACTCAACAAAATAGAGATGATCTGTAGCATCCGCGTCCCTTCAATTGTGGCTGAAATAGATGAACCGGAATTATCTGTCTCACGGAGTTCAATCATAACCTTACACCTACTCTTACACTTACACTGCATTTTACTTTATCCCCCAAGCAAGGAAAATCTTTTTCTTTATCTTTCTCATATTCTTTTTCTGCTTTAGTCCAGGAAGACTGCGTTGGATGCGAAACTTCTTTACTTTCTAAACGAAGCTCCATAAAATTATTTTCAGAAAAGAGTAAAGATTGTTCATTCCAAGAAACTTTATCAATATCTTTTCAAGATTAGAAACAACTCCCTCTCGGTATGAGCCAACATTAATGCACTGATTATTTGAAGAGTAAATTATAAAAGAAGTTGTGTTGCTGAGGAGAGATTGAAAACGAACCGCGTAGTGATGTTAATGACATTACACGGTGCTATGCACAATATTAGTAATAGATCGCTTAAACTAATGTTAAGAAAAATAATTTTACTGCTGCGGCGGTACAATAACTTGCTGAAATTGCCTACCCCAAGAAACCCCGTGTCTATTTTCGTAAAGTTTAACAAATGCAGAAAGCCCGAAAAAACCATTAAGATGGATATATGCCTCCCAAAGTAACTCGCTCAATCGCTCGTCTGCTTGAGCAATATTCAATTTGAATTGATAAAGCTTATTCATAATAAGGGGACGCGAATGTAGCAAGTGTGTATCATAATCAGAAAAGAATTCAACTGATTTTTTAATTTGTCCATCAAATTGCTCATTATCCAAAAGCATGAAATCTCTTATCCAATCCGTTACAAGATCTTTTGAAAGTTTTTCAGAATCTTCACAAAGTTCAAGCAAATCAAGAGAATATTTTTCAATTAAAGGAATATAAGCGGGAAGTGCTTCGGGTCCTTCTTTTTTTATAATCTCCTTTACTTTTTCAAATCCTCTTTTGATTGATCGGGCTGGTATGCCATTAATTTGTGGATCAATTGGACCAAGTGTAGCACTTGGATGAAGTGTGATTGTGTTACCAGATAAGGCAAGCATTGTAGCGGCAGAATAAGCAGAATGTGGAATAAGAAAATGGACTTCTCTAAATTTATTGCGAAGGATGTGAACAATTCTTTCAGTTGCGTCAGGTCTACCTCCCGGGCTGTGCAGCAAAACATCAACGCTTTCACCATTTTTAATCGAATGGACTAAATCTGTAAATCCATCTATATCGGAAAGGTCGATAAAGTTCGGAATGTTGGCATGTGTGTCTAAAAATTTTGTGGCATAAATTATTAATGGTCTATTTCGAAGTTTTTCAATGTCTTCATAACATTGGTATCTCATTGCCAAAAGGTCACTCCCCGATATTTGGGGATTCGCAGCAATAAAATTGTTCCAATCCTGAGCGGTTTTAATGCGTTGAAGCAAAGACATTGGTGTTTATTTTTTCATTAATAGTAGATGAAGTTGAAATTTTAAACATTGTCCTTTTCCCTCTCGCGATGTCAGTTCGCTCGATGATGTCTGCAATTTTTAAATAAAAATCTATAACGTCCAATGTCGATTTGTTTTTCTCAATGACTTCTCTTAAGAGAACTTTCGTTGTCAATAAATCTTTTTTGTCTATCATATTGTTGGTCATTTGTATAGCCTAAAGTATCATTTTTTGAATATTTTTCAAACAATATTAGTAGCACCTTTCTACAGAATTGTCCCGAGCATTTTCTAAAGCAATCTTGTGAATGGATTCACTAAAAAATTTGTCTTTACTCCTTAAACTACTCCAAAACCAATTTTTATACAAACCATATCCACGCACAGAAAGTTGTGGTTATTGCACCAACCAAAATTCAATGTATTAGAATTCGATTCTCTTCCCCCACACATCTACTGCAGCGCGAGTTGAATTGCTTCATTCAAATTTTCAATGCGTATGATTTTTATTTCCGCTTTATCTTTCTTCGATGAATTAAATCCTGACGGCACAAAAATTCTTTTAAAGCCCAACTTCTCCGCTTCCTGTATTCTTCTTTCAAGATGATTTACATTTCTGATTTCGCCGCTCAAACCAACTTCACCCACCATCGCGGAATTGTTATCGCATACTCTATCGAGCAAGCTCGAAGCTATCGAACAGCAAACAGCAAGATCGACGGCAGGTTCAAAAATTTTTATTCCGCCGGCGATGTTCAAAAAAACATTGTGCGCCGATAATTTATGTCCGCATCTTTTTTCCAGCACGGCAAGCAAAATGGAAAGTCGTCTATAATCGAAACCCGAAGCAACTCTTTGCGGATTTCCGAAATGTGTTGGAGTTACGAGAGCTTGAATTTCAACGAGTAGCGGGCGCGTCCCTTCAATTGTGGCTGAAATAGATGAGCCGGGAATATTTTTACTTCTCTCCGATAAAAATATTTCACTCGGGTTTGTTACTTCTTTCAAACCTTCTTCGTGCATTTCGAAAATTCCGATTTCGTTTGTCGAGCCGAATCGGTTTTTCTGCGCTCGCAAAATTCTGAAATAATTATTCGCGTCACCTTCAAATTGAATTACTGCATCAACGATGTGTTCAAGAATCTTCGGTCCGGCGATTGTTCCCTCTTTAGTTATATGTCCGATAATTATCGCCGAGTAATTATTTTTCTTTGCATCCTCCATTAAACGCGCGGTTGATTCCCGAATTTGCGTTACGGTGCCGGCGGCGTTTTCCATTCTGCTATCGTAAGTTGTTTGAATAGAATCGATGATCACCACCGAAGGTGCTTCATTCTTTATTACGGACAACATCACATTTAAATCTGTTTCGGAAAGAAGAAGAAGATTATCGTTTTTAATATTTAGCCGGTTAGCTCGAAGTTTTATTTGCATTAAAGATTCTTCGCCGGTAACATAAAGAACTTTGCATTTCATTTTTGCCGCCGCTTGAAGCATCAAAGTAGATTTACCGATTCCGGGATCTCCGCCGATTAATACAACCGAGCCCTTAATTATTCCGCCGCCAAAAACACGATCGAATTCATCGATGTTGGTTTTTATTCTCTCCTCTTTTTCAATTGAAATATCTTTTAAGTTTTTGAGATAGACATCTTTCGAAGCGGCAAGAATTTTCTCCTGCTTCGATTCAACAATTTCTTCATGAAAAGAATTCCAGCTATCGCAGTCCGGGCATTTGCCAATCCATCGCAGTGATTCGTGTCCGCAATTCGTACAAACATATTTTATTTTTTGTTTCTTCAATTAATCGACCTTTTAAATTCGTCAAGAATATTTTTTAGAACTTCGCCCGATTTGCCGCGGTACACTTCATTTGCGGCTCTGCTCAGTTCAGTTTCATCGGGATTAATTTCAACCACATATTTTCCCGAATCCACCGCTTCATAAGGAATATACGCGGCAGGAAAAACGATTGAAGAAGTTCCAACGGAAAAAAGAATATCGCACTCACGCGCGGCTTTTTCCGAATTTGAAAATTCAGTTGCAGGCAACATCTCTCCGAACCAAACAACATCGGGACGAATCAATCCGCCGCACTCACACTTCGGCGATGATTCTGATTTAGGAAAATCAACGAAGTCATATCGCTTCGAACAATCGACACAAAAATTTTTTTCGATATTACCGTGTAGTTCATAAATAATTTTACTGCCGGCGCGACGATGAAGATTATCAACATTTTGAGTTACGACGACGACTTCAAAATAATTTTGCAATTCGGAAATTACAAGATGCCCGTTGTTCGGCATTGCCTTCTTCACATGCTCTCGTCTGAATTGATACCACTCCCAAACAAGTTGCGGATTCTTCATAAACGAATTAAAGTTGGCAAGTTCTTCCGGTTTAAATTTATTCCATATTCCATCTTCGCCTCGAAAAGTCGGAATGCCGCTTTCGGCAGAGATGCCCGCTCCGGTGAAGAATACAATCTTCTTTGCGCTCAAAAGTTTTTTAATCAAAATTTTTGATGGAGCGGGCACTGCAATCACTTGTTCTTTATTTCAGAGAGAAGTTTTCTGCTCTGCGATAAAAATCTTTCATCGTCTTCATCTTGCACAGGCATGTTTGGAATTTTGTATAACAATTCCTTTGCCTTTTGCCACTCTTCTTCCTCAACGTAAAGTTCGGCAAAATCTAACGCGAACATCCTAAAGTTCGGACGCATCTCAACGGCTTTTTTATAATTCTTGATTGCAAGATCAATTTCACCCCAGCCCAAACCGAGCGGAAGCCGCACCAGATAAGGCTTCTCACAAACTTTTGCATGAGTTCGCCCAAGCACGTAATGCGTTGTGGAAATTATTTCGGTTCCGCCGTTGTTTAGTTTAATTGCTTTTTCCAAATCCTCTTTAACACTATTCACAATTCCGATAACGGAAAAAACACCTTTGAAAAGAGCGATTCTTCCGTTCGCAATTGCACGGCGCAAATAAGTAACCGATTTATCCGGCGCGAGTTTTACAGCTTTGTCGGCATACAAATATGAATCTTGATATTTTACAAGTTGTGCCTCTTTTTGTGCATCGGTGCTTGAAGGCATGTGTTCGCCAATATCAACAAGAGTACGACTTAAACGCCACAGCACTTCCCAATTGTTGGGAGAAAGTTTATCAGCCGCAAGAAATTTTTCAAGTGCTTTTTCATTGTTGAATTCTTTTGTTGCATGATGATCGCCTTGAGCAATCAGTTCATCAACGCTTTGCGAAAATATTGTGCAAGCAAAAAGTTGAAGAAAAAAAATTAAGTAATAGATTTTCATTTACGCCTCGATTTAATCAATTAAAGATTTGTTTTCATTTCTGTTTTCAGTAATAAAACTTGAGCGGTAAATCTCCGTAGAAATTAACGGAAGATATTTCGTCCAGTTTGAATCGGGTTGAAGCGAACTATTCAGTGCCGATTTGTATGCATTCGTTTGCGCGCTTAATTCATCGGCATGATAAAGAATAATTGCTTCGAGAGATTTCGGAACAACCGGAGAAGCATTCTCCAATTTTCCTTGGTGACTTAAAATCAAATGTAGAAGTTCGTTCTTCAATATTTCGGGAAAATTATTTATCTGCGCTGCCGCTTCAGCCACAATTGATGCGCCGATCATGATGTGCCCGAGAAGTTTTCCTTTTTCGGAATATTCGAATGCGGCAGAAAAATTCAACTCTTCGATTTTTCCGATGTCGTGCAAAAGCGCGCCTGCAATAACCAAATCACGATCAACCTCTGCGTGGAAAGTTGAAACGAGTTTGCAAATCTTCGCCATCTCGAGCGAGTGTTCAATCAAGCCGTGAAGATATGCGTGATGCCATGCTTTTCCCGCCGGCGCAGCTTTGTATTTCGAAAATATTTCTTCGCTAAAAATTAATTGCAAAAGTTTTTTTAAGAATTCATTTTTCAGTTCATCAATAAAAGAATGAAATTCAATTTCCATTTCTTTGAGAGAGCGTTTCGACTTCGGCAGAAAATCTTGCACACTAACCTCATCGGAAGGTTTCGGTAATTTATATTTCGAAATTTTAATTTGGAGAGAACCTTTGTATTCTTCGACAGTTCCTTCGATATAAACTACTTCGCCTTGCTTAAAAATTTTTTGTGCCGGTTCGATGTTATCCCAAATATTTGCATTCATCGAAGTTGATTCATCTCGTAATTCGATGAAGAGATAACTTTTATTTTGTTGGTAAGTTTTTACTTCAAGTTTTTGGACGAGGAGAAAATGTTCTAAACCTTCCCCTTTGGAAAATTGATTGAGCGGTTTTTGTGTTTTCATATCAAGTTAAAATTGCTTTAAGTTGTTTCGTGAACTCCTGTGCCTGCACAGGTTTTTTTATAATCGATCTTGCGCCGAGCAAGGAATATTTGAGAGAAATTTCTTCGTCAAGATTTTCCGCAAGCACAAAGAACGGAGTTTTAATTTTGCCGTCGCCTTTGCGCGTAGCTTCCATCAATTGGATTCCGTTCATCAAGGGCATATCATGACTTGTAATAATCAAGTTCGGATGTTTTTCGTTGATGACGCTGATTGCCTCAAATCCGTTTGCGGCGGTAAAGATGTTGAAATCAGGAAAGGAATCCTCAATCATTTCGATATAAAAATCAGAATCGTTTTGACTTTCCTCAACAATCAAAATTGTGTTGGAAGGAAGCGGAAGTGTGAGGTGAAATTCGCTCCCCTTTCCCTCTTCGGAATAAAACCAGATTTCTCCTTCATGTTTCGAAATGATTTCTTTAACAAGAGCCAAACCGAATCCGCTCCCCTTCTCTCCTTGCGTTCCGTCGGTCGAATATGTTTTTTCATTCGAGAATATTTTCGAGTGATTCTCTTTCGGAATTCCGATGCCGTTATCTTTAATTACAATTTCAATCTGTGTTTCGTTAAAAACTGCCGCACTGATTTCAATAGTACTTTTCTCAAACGAAAATTTAATTGCATTGCTCAGCAAGTTTGTAATGACTTGAGTTACCAATCTTTCATCCGCTTGCAAAAAAAGATTTTCGGCAACATCAACTTGAAAATCAATTTTCTTTCGAATTGCATTTCCCGTGAGCGCGCTGATACAATTATAAACAATGCCCTGAATGCGTATTCGTTGCGGTTCAATTTTCAGACTTCCCGTTTTTAGGCGCGACCAATCGAGTAAGTAAGTTATAAACTGAAGTTGACTTTGCGAAGCTTCGAAAATGTAATTCAGATATTCGTTTTTATCTTTTTGCTGTAGGTTCGGTTCGTTGAGAAGAATTTCCGCGAAGCCGAGAATGCTTGTGAAGGGCGCACGCAAGTCGTGAGCTAATATATTTATAAATCTATCTTTCGCTTCAATGTTTTCACGAAGAAATTTTTCTTTTTCAACGAGTTCATTTTTTTCGATGACGAGGTCTGTTATCTCATAAACAAATCCGCATTTGGAAGTTACCGAACCCGATTTATCTTTTCTAAATTCAACAGTTTCAACGACCGAAGCTAAATCGTCATCTTTTTTTACAATTCTAAAAATATGTTTTGCCGAAGATTTAGATTTTTTCGAATTCAGTTCGTTATAAATTTTTAAAACAGCGGCAACATCATCTTTATGAATGATGCTTAAAAAACCTCCTGACATTTCAGAAAGTTCATCGGCGCTGTAACCGGAAATATTTTTTACGCCGCAGGAGAAAACTATTTTTTCCTTTTCGTCGTTTTTTTCTGTACACCAGAAAAAGCCGCGAAGACTCGCGGGTAATTGTGAATCAATATCTTTCAGAATGAAAATCCTTATTTATACTACAATAAAATATAAGAAACTTTAAGAAATTAGTTTTGAAAATACAATGAGTTTTGACCTAAGGAAAATGTAAAGATGAATTTTAGAAAAAATATTTTTCGTGCGCTTGTTTTTATGATGTTGGCAAACGTTTTAACGGTAGCGGAGGAAAATAACGGAACGATCACCGGGAAAGTTTTAAATGCACAAACAAAATCGGCTGTCCCTTTTGCAAACATACTTGTAATGAATACAAATTTCGGTTCAGCAACCGATATTGACGGAAATTTTCGAATTACGAATCTCCCCCCGAATATTTATCAAGTTAGAATTTCTGCAATCGGTTATAAAAGTATAGTTAAAACCGATGTGATGGTTACGAATACTTCTCCGACTTTTTTAGAAATATCATTAATGGAAGAAGTGATTGAACTTGAAGGCGTAACCGTTGAAGCCGGATACTTTAAACAAAGCAATATTGAATTGAGCAGCGTTCGATATTTTAATTATGAAGAAATTCGCCGTGCGCCGGGAGGATTTGAAGATGTCGTCAGAGCCTTGTCAGTATTGCCCGGCGTGGCTCAAGCCGATGCCGGAAGAAATGATTTAATTGTTCGCGGCGGCGCTCCTTCCGAAAATTTATTTTTGATTGACGGTATCGAAGTTCCAAACATAAATCACTTTGGAACACAAGGCGCAACCGGCGGACCGCTTTCTTTTATCAATCTCGATTATGTTTCCGAAACTTCTTTTTCAACGGGAGGATTTTCATCTGCATACGGCGACAAACTCTCTTCAGTTTTGAGCATTAAATTGCGCGAAGGAAGAGATGATCGTTTGGGCGGGAAGGCGGTTATTTCTGCTTCCCAATTCGGTTTGAATGTTGAAGGTCCGCTTTCTTCAAAATCCAATTTTCTTTTTTCGGCAAGAAGAAGTTATCTCGATTTTATTTTTAAAGCGGCGGGATTTTCCTTCGTCCCGGAATATTATGATTTTCTCACGAAGTTTGCGTATGAGTTCGATGCAAAAAATAAATTAACTTTTATGCTCATTACTGCACTCGATAATGTGAAATTTTTTAACGATACCGACGATAAAAAATTTGATAATTCAAGAATCCTCGGTAGCGACCAAACGCAGTACGTTACAGGGCTTTCGTTCAGGCATTTGTATCAAGATGGTTTTTATACATTTACTTTGAGCAGAAATTTTGTTGACTATTTTACGGTTCAACGCGATTCTCTTTTGAATCCTCTTTTTCTTAACGAATCTATCGAAGCTGAAAATAAATTGAAGTTCGAAAATATCTTTAAGCCAAACAAGACCGACGAATTATCGATGGGGGCGACGCTGAGTTTAATTCAATTCGATGCAAACATTTTGTTTCCACCTTTTGCAACTTCGTTCGGAGAAATTTTGCCGGTGAACAACTTGAGCACCGAAAATTATTTTTATAAATCTTCGCTATTCTTCAATTACAATTCAATGTGGGGAAACCGTGTAATTTCAAATGCCGGTGCGAGATTAGATTACTTCGATGCAATAAAAAATAAATTTACTATTTCGCCTCGAGTTTCTCTCTCATATTTTTTAAGCGCGGAACTCTCTCTTAATTTTAGCGCGGGACTTTATCATCAATTTCCTTCATACATCTGGTTGGCAGGCGATAAACAAAATAAAGATCTAAAAGCCATTCGTGTTGATCAATATATTTTAGGAACGGATTATCAACTTAGAAATGATACGCAAATGAAAATTGAATTTTACTTCAAAGATTATTCGAATTATCCTGCGAGCGAGTTGCGACCCTACTTGCTTCTTGCAAATACCGGCGCGGGTTTCTCCGGCTCCGAAGAAAATTTTTCCCAGTTCGGACTTGAGCCTTTAACTGGCGGAGGCACAGGATTCGCGCGCGGTGTTGAATTTTCATTACAGAAAAAACTTTCCGATGTTCCTGTTTATGGAATATTCAGTTTGACTTTGAATGAAACAAAATTCACGGCACTCGATGGCGTTGAACGTTTCGGTTCTTACGATCAAAGATTAATTCTAAATCTTAGCGGCGGATATAAATTCGATGAGAATTGGGAAGTAAGTATGAAATTCCGTTTCGCCACGGGAAGACCGATCACACCTTTTAACGCAGACGGAACGCAGAGCGTAGCAAATTATCTTTCCGAAAGATTGCCCAACCCGAACAGTCTTGATTTGCGCGTTGATAAATTTTGGTTCTTCGATAACTTCACATTGATAACTTATCTCGATCTACAAAATATTTATGCGAGTAATAATATTAACGCTTACAGATTCAACAATCGTACAAAAAAAATTGAAGAGAATAATTCGATTGGAATTTTGCCGACGATTGGCGTTAGTTTGGAGTTTTAATTTCGTGCAGAAAATAATTACGGCGTAACAGCACTAAAAGTTAAAAGCACTCCAAAGTGAAATGAAATTAAATCTGTTTTAGATTTTGAAACTTCATATTCAATTCCGTTGGTTGTTACTTTTATCGAACCGCTTTTAAGATATTCTGCTTCAGTTCCCCGCATGTAACGAATTTTGCAATCAAGATAGAGATTGGCTGAGTTCACAGCGGGTTCATCTATTGAATCGAGTAATTTATAAAGTAATCCGGCGCCACCACCATAGCTCCACGCAAAATCGTAGAAATCAACTTCACTACCAATCTCTTCATCAGACCACGTTGAGACTTCCGTGTTAGTCCATAAATAACTACCTCCGAACAGCAACTCTGCATAGGGTTTAATATCTCCTTTGAAGGGATCGATTTTGAAAAGTGTGTGAAGTTTTAAAATATTATTTTTTCTCGTAACGTCAACGGAGATGTTTGAATAAACGGAGCTGAAAGGTTCAACGGAAGATTCGTAACCATAAATCAGATAGCTCATTTCAACGCCGAAAGAAAAAGGAAGTTCTTTCGATGGCGACCAGAATGTAACATCTACGCTACCGCCGAAGCCCACTGAATTAAGGTGTTGTTTAAATTCTCCGCTCGGAAATGCTAACTTTAAATTCAATCCGACAGATTGCGAAGAGAGTATCGATGTTGCAGTAATTAAAAGCAAAAATAATTTTTTCATAACATTCAATTTTTTCACTACAAAAGTAGAATTAATTCTGTTCATCATAAAACCAAATTAATGAATAGTGAATTGAAATTATTTTTAAGATTTTAGAGGAGTTATTGAACAATTTTAGTTGAGAAATATAATTATGAAAATTTTTATCATCCTCTTTATAACATCGATTAACTTCTTTGCACAGCAACTGAATTTTCCGCAAGATACTTTAGCATATGACGATTTGTTCAACAACCGTCAATTCACCGCGATTGATACAGATGGAAAATTACATGCAGTTTATTCGGCTTCACAAGGAACGAACAGCGCAAGCCGCGAAATTTTTTATTTGAAAGAAAGTTCCGGCGGAACGTTCTCGAAAATAAATCTCTCTAACAATTCCGTTGACGATAATTATCCTACTTTATCTTTATTGAACGGTGAAATTTCGTGCGTCGGTTTTCTCGGAAGAGATGCCGCTAATCTTTTTCAAGTCCAGTATACTGATAACATTCACGGCAATTTTATGCAACCGGTTTTTATAACTTCCGGCGGATTGAATAAAGCTACACCTTACACTAAAGTCGGTCCCGATAGTATTGTCCATTTTGTATTCTTTACTTACACAACGGGACAGGATTATGTTTATTACACAAAATATTTTATAAAAGATTCGATGATGCAACTAACTCCGACTACCTTGACTGACGCAGAAACCGGCGGAGATTTTGATGCCGCTCTTGACGTCGATAATAACGGGCATGTTCACATTGTTGTTAAAAGCGGAAGTGCTTTCGGCGGCGCGCTAAAATATTACAACGATATTAACGGACTGCAACAAATTACTACTACGGCCACGGGAAATGTTGTTCAACCCAAAATAGTTGTTGATAAAAATAATTTCGTTCACATCATTTACAGATCGGAAACGGATACGCGGCTTTATTACATCAATAATTTATCGGGAACGTTCTCCGCGCCGATTCCGATAACTCCGCCTGGACAAAGACCATCAGGTTATCAAAATTTTTCTATCGATGACTCAGGAAATATTTTTGTGATTTATCAATCGAGCGCATCAACATCGGGAAAAGGTTGGTATCTCGTTTCGGCAAAGAACGGGCAATTCTCCGATTCACTTCTCGTTTATGATTTTCCTGCCGGATATGTAACAAGAAATTCTTCAACAGTTTCATCGCGCGGTAACGGCGAAATTGTAGTTACATATTCTCCCGGCGCGGTTCGCAACTCACTAACTATCTGCGATATTTTTATGAAGCGAGGTTTTCTTTTCGGAAATAGAATTATTTCTTCTTCAACAAATTCAGTTGATTTTGGAAACGTACTTGTTGGCGGTATGAGAATAGATAGCATATTTGTTCACAATAGCGGAAGTGATACACTTAAAATTGATTCGCTCCTCATGAGCGATTTAGTTTTCACGAACACAATTACACCTATAGTAATTAACACCATTATTCCGCCGAATGATTCAACTATAATTCCGGTATTCTTCACGCCCGACACGGCTAAAAGTTATTCGGGATTTATGAAAATATTTTCAAACGCAACGAATGTAAATCCTGTAACGATTAATTTGACGGGCAACGGAATCGGCGCGGCAAATCTTTCTGTGGATAGAGATACAATCATTTTAAATTCTTCAAATCTTTGGTCAGATAGTTTGATTGTGAGTAACATCGGGCAACTTCCGCTGACGGTTGATTCTATTACTTCATCTGTGCAACCTTTATATCAGAACTTGTTCCATATTTTGCCTTCGAATTTTATTTTAGTTCCTCAAAATTCTATTGCAGTGAAAATTTATTTCAACATTCCTGTGTTTGAATTGCAAAGTGATTTCGCTGATTCAATTTTGATCTATTCTAATGATGCAACGCAAAGCGTAAAAAAAATTATTTTGTTGTATGATTCCATTCCGATGAATGCTTCGGAAGAAAAAATATTAACAACAGATTTCCGGTTGCACCAAAACTATCCGAATCCATTTAATCCGTCAACTAAAATAAAATATTCAGTACCCAATGTAGAGACGGGGCATCCCGACAAGTCGGGACAAGTTGCCCCGTCTCTACAAGTGTCGTTAAAGGTATTTGACATACTTGGCAATGAAGTTGCAACTCTTGTGAATGCAGAAAAACCTGCCGGCGAGTATGAAGTTGAATTTGATGCCGCATCGCTCTCCAGTGGAATTTATATCTGCAGTCTCATGATTGGAGAAAATTCCGCTGCCTACAAAATGGTATTGATGAAGTAATTTTTCAAACTTATAGAGGAAATGATTTGATACGCACAAGCTGTGCAAAGGCGTTTTTTATTTGTAAAGAAAATATTTTTTGTGAATTTATTTGAAATAATATTCGGCATGAATTAGTCGGAAGTAAAAATTTTTGTCGTCATTTTTCAGCAATAGTTTTCAATTTGATTTTTTACAGATGGCGGAAAGTGTTGCTTCAATTATTTGTAAAACAGATAGTCTGTGTTTCGCGAGTTAGGTGACGGAGTTGATGATTTCATTTGTGCTGTTCATTCATAAATAAATTCATACATTTTAGTTTTAAAAATTATTTTAAGTGTTTTGACTTTTTCATAATATTTCAGCGTAAAAAAGTAAAATTTCAATGACTGATTTCTTATTCGATATAACGAACTATATTTCGCTGATTACGGTTGTTCAACTGCTTTCCTTTTCGCTCTATCTTATTTTAACGAAGAGGAAAGACCAACTGTTGTTGGGATTTTTTCTAATCGCAAATTCTCTGTACATCCTGGATTTTTGGCTGATAAGATATGGGAATGCGATTTTTAATAATGTGCCGGAACTGTACTTGCTATTATTACCGTTTGGTTTGCTGTTCGGTCCGTTACTCTACGCTTATTCAGTCTTCGCGCTGGGCAAAAAAGATAAATTCATTTGGAAATCTTTATATCATGCTATCCCATTTTTTCTGCTGTATTGCTTTTTCATTATCAGCTTTCAAATTAAAAGTTATGAAGAAAAAATTCTTTTAATAAAAGAAGGCACTCTTCTTTCTGAGTCCGTTAGTCATTTACTTTTATGGAGTTTATTCATTTCATGCATAACGTATATCACACTTGCTTTGCGAAAAATCTTGAACTATAAAATAGATGCAAAAGAAAATTTATCGTCAATAGAAAAACTGAATATTGATTGGTTGATGTTAATCGTTTTTGGATTTCTTGCGATGTGGGGAACTGATTTTATCAGTTATCTACTTTCACTTGCGGGCATTCGTACTTACGAAATCCGAGAAGTGTTTTTGTTTATTTCGCTTTCTATCAATCTTGTATTTGCGAATCTCATTTTAATTATGGGGTTGCGGCATCCTGAACTGCTTCATGAAAATTGGATAACAAAACAACCGAAACCGAAGTATGAATCTTCATCACTTCCCGAAGAAAATAAAATTCAGATTTCAAACGAATTGAAAAATTTGATGAAAGACAAAAAACCATTCCTCGAACCTGATTTAACTTTGAATGATTTAGCCGAAATGCTGAAAATCCATCCCCGCACGCTTTCTCAAATCATTAATGAAAAAATTGAAATGAGTTTTTACGATTATGTAAATGGATTCAGAATTAACGAGGCATGTGCAAAGCTAACCAATCCCGAATTTGATTCTGAAACAATCATGGGCATACTGCTTGAGTCCGGCTTCAACTCCAAATCAGTTTTTAATTCTTTGTTTAAGAAAACTACCGGAGTAACTCCATCTGAATACAGAAAGCGCTTTAGAAAAATTCCGGCATAAAAAGCCACCTATCACGTCTATCAACCTTTAAAGAATGAATTACGTTCGAATTCATGAATTCGGACGAATCCCTTATCTGCAAAAGATATTTTTGCTTCCGAAATTTGAATTAAAAAGGATCAAGAATGAAAAAACTAAACATTTTAATTTTATTGTTAATCATCGGCACTACTTTTGCATCTGCACAGATTAAAAAGGTGCCGCAAGATTTCACCACAATTCAATCGGCTATTGATGCCGCCGTGAATGGAGATACAATCCTCGTTGCCGCGGGAACGTATTTTGAAAATATTAAATTCAATGGAAAGAATATTGTTCTAACAAGTAATTTTATCTTTTCGAATAATTTATCTGATATTGAAAACACCATTATTAATGGTTCAAATCCCGTTAATGCCGACACGGCAAGTTGCGTAAGAATTGTCAATGGCGAAAATTCATCCGCAGTGTTGCAGGGCTTTACAATCACCGGCGGCAAAGGAACAAAGTGGCTCGATGAACATGGTGCGGGGCTTTACCGCGAAGGTGGTGGAATATTGATTACTCTTTCTTCGCCAACAATTCGTTACAATAGAATTATTTTTAACGAAGCAACAAACAGAACCGGAGTATCAAGCGCGGGAGGCGGCGGTATTCGTATTGGCGATGGAAATCCTTTAATTGAAAATAATATCATTGCATACAACAAAGCACGATACGGCGGCGGAGTTGTTTTGAATTACACCGGCGGAACTCTTCGCAATAATTTAATTTTTGGAAATACAGGAGGAGAAGATTTCGGCGGTTCGGGAGTTTGGATTTATCAAAACGGACCTGCGGCAAAATATCTCATCAACAATACTATCACCGAAAATGTATCGGCACTTTCCGGATGCGGAGTTCGTGTTTGGTCAACATCGGCAGTACTTGTGAACAATATAGTTTATAATAACTCTGCGCCAAGTTATGCAGATTTACGAGTTATCTCCGGCTCGATTAATGCAACATACAACAACGTCGGTGGTGGATATACAGGCGTAGGCAATGTTAGTGTCGATCCATTATTTGCAACGGATTATTTGCTTGCATCTAATTCACCCTGTGTTGATGCGGGTGATACTGCTTCCGCACACAAAGATAAAGAAAATCCTTCAAGTTCGGGTAACGCACTTTTTCCTTCGCAAGGAACAATAAGAAATGACATGGGTGCATACGGCGGACCAAATGCAAAAACGTTTCCGTTGATCCCGACTGACGTAGAAGAAGGTTTTGAAAACGGAGTTCCGGAAGAATTTGGATTAGAGCAAAATTATCCCAACCCTTTTAATCCAACAACAAAGATAAAATACGCAATATCCGCTGTAAAGACGGGGCATCCCGATAAGTCGGGACAAGTTGCCCCGTCTTTACATGTGTCGCTTAAAGTATTTGATATACTTGGCAATGAAGTTGCAACTTTGGTTAACGAAGAAAAATCTGCGGGGGAGTATTCGGTTCAATTTGATGCTTCAACACTCACAAGCGGAGTTTATTTCTATCAATTAAAAGCGGGAGAATTTTCCGCTGCTAATAAAATGATATTGATGAGATAAAAAATTAAGAATAATTCCGTGTTGCTTCATGGATGGGAAAACTATATACAACAAATAATAAAAAATCATCACATAAGGAAAAAAATGAAAACTACATTAAAATTCATAATCGTAACCGTACTGCTGGCGGTTAACGGTTTATACTCAGCAGATACAACCGTAGAAGCACACAAATCTTTTTTGAAATCGTTCAAAGAAAAATATATTCTGAAAGCTAAAGAAGAATTGCGCGATGGTTACATTATCGATACTTACAAAGAATATACACACCAAGAATGGCAACAAGGCGCATGGGTGAATGAATATTATGAAGTTGCAGAGATAGATACTGCCGGCGACGCTTGGACATGGACTTCTACAGAATATCTTTGGGATAATGGTCAGTGGCTTCAAGATCATAAGTACGTTGTTAAAACTACTCCGATGCTCGGCGACGATCCGAAGTTTATTGAATCATACAGCTACGTTTGGTCAAGCAATTCATGGGTTGCATTATCAAGAATCAGCTATCAATATGAAGGAATAAGTTTGAAGGCGGCATTAATTGAAATTGCAATCGATGTGAATGTATTCTTCCCATTTCAAAAATATGAATATGGTTATAATCAATTAAATCAACTCACAGATGAAACAATATTTAATTATGAATCTGATTGGAAACCTGCTTCAAAGAAAACATTAACTTACGATAATGCGGGCAACATGGTTGATCTTCTCGAAGCAAATTGGAGGGAGAACAACTGGCTTGATACGCTTCGTACAGCTATGAGTTACAATCAGTTGTCATTAGTGGATGAAACTATAGAATCATTTTTTGAGAACAGACAGGAAATTCCAATTAGGAAAATGAACTATTCCTACAATAGTGTCGGTCAAACTATTTTGATGAGTACATATCTCTACTTAGAATCCACTTGGGAAGAGATGCAGAAAGATAATTATGAATACAATACAGATGATTTGCTCACAACATTATTGATTGAAGTAAGATTCGCAAATGGATTCGTTCCTTCAGCAAAATATTCATTTACATATAATTCACAACTGCAGGAAATTGAAGCACTCGAACAAAAACATGACGGTGCTAATTGGAAAAATTATGCGAGAGTTCTGACGAATTACACACCCACCTCTGTAGAAGAAAATCTTTCCGCAGTGAAAGGATTTGAATTGTACAACAATTATCCGAATCCTTTTAATCCAACAACGAAGATAAAGTACGCAATACCTGCTGTAGTGACGGGGCATCCCGATAAGTCGGGACAAGTTGCCCCGTCTTTACACGTGTCGCTTAAAGTATTTGATATACTTGGCAATGAAGTTGCAACTTTGGTTAATGAAGAAAAATCTGCGGGGGAGTATTCGGTTCAATTTGATGCTTCAACATTGCCAAGCGGAGTTTATATCTATCAACTAAAAGCGGGAGAATTTTCCGCCGCACAGAGAATGATATTGATGAAATAAATTATCAGAATAGTAGCGCGAATAATTTTTTCGTAAGAATCGACTATTCGTGTAAGTGATGAGAAACGCCATTGCATTGCAGTGGCGTTTTTTATTTTAAATGTAATTGAATTTCTCATGTTCCTTCCAAACTGCAACGAACAAATATTTGATTAATACTGAAGTTACGCAATCGTTCTTTGTATCAGATTTTATAAGGTCATCAATTTTTGATACTAAGGTTGAGAAATGATTTAAGATTTATCTTTGCCATATTTTGTTTGATCATAAAATCGCAATTAGATTCGCAATAATATTTAAATGCAAAAAATGTTTTCTGATTATAGATGAGTCTACCGTAATAAGGTCAGAAACGGTTGAAACCGTTTTACTATTCAGAATGTATATCCTTTAACCAACGGCTTAAGCCGTTGGTTAATAACAACTTAAAGAACTGCGAACCGTTTCACATGTCCCTTTGGGAACGGTTTATGATTCTTTTCCAATTTTAGATTAATGACCTTTTTAGGGTGAACTCATAGATTGATACAGTTCTTGTAAATTAGGAATTTCTTAACCTTATCTTCAATGAACCTTAGTAACTGAAAAATAAAAGAACAAAAACCTTATTACATTATTCACTGCAGTTATACGATTGTGAGTGTTATCTGATTTTCGTGGCTATCATAATTTGAAATAGAACACTGATAACGCTGATTTTAACTGCTATTCGCTGAAAGAAATCTGCGAAAATCAGTTGCATCTGTGTCATCAGTGTGCTATTGAAAGTTGTGCGTAACCTCAATCATTTATTATTCGATAATGTCTACAAATGCAACGACATTTCATGCGGCGCAAAAAACTTTAAACTATTCCCGTTCTTCCTCACCGAAAAGAGCGGCGCGGTATCGTCTCCCCATTTTTATTTTTTCACTGTTTGAAAGAATGACGATATAATCACCGTGCGAGTAGGGTTGCATCTCTTTTATACAATCCATATTAACAATGTAGGAGCGATGAATGCGTTTAAATTTTTGTTTATCAAGTTTTTCTTCCATCGCTTGCATTGTGTGTCGAAGCAAATATCTTTCCTTCTCTGTATGAATTTCGATATACTTCTCTTCGGCAGAGATGAAGAAGATATCGTCGGCCTTTATAAAAAAATATTTAGAACCTTTATTGACGAGTATTCGTTTTAAGTTTTCATTTATGGCGCCGGCATCGGTTAAAAGTTTTGTAAGTGAATCAACATTTTGTTTTTTTGTATCGATATTTTTTATCGCGCGTGAAAAAGATTTGAGAAATCTCTCTTCGTCAAACGGTTTTAGTAAATAATCAATTGCATTGACTTCAAACGCATTAATAGCAAATTGATCGAAAGCGGTTACAAAAATTACCGGCGGCATTTCGTCTGCGCCGATTGCATCAATAACTTCGAAGCCGTTCGCTCCGGGCATCTGAATATCAAGAAAAATAAGTGAAGGAGAATTTTCTTTAATTTTAGTAATCGCATCAAATCCGTCTTCCGCTTCAATGATTTTTTCTATACGCGATTCATTTTTTAAGAATGAAACTATTTTATCGCGTGCAGGTTGTTCGTCATCTACAATTAGCACGATTAGTTTCTGCATGACTTATTCATTTTCTCCATTTACATTCGTCGTTGAAAACGGAAATTCAATCACAACTTCCGCACCGCCGGATGGCAAGTTATTTATTGCGAACGAATGATTACTGCCATAAATATTTTCCAATCTTTCAACAATGTTAGAAAGCCCGACGCCGCTATTCATCACGGTTTTATCATCCTCCGGAAAACCGGGACCGTTATCTTTAACAGTCAAATAAAGTTTTTCGTTTATTCGCGATGAAGAAATAACAATCTCTGCCGGCTTCAATTCATTCATGCAATATTTTATCGAATTTTCTACAAGCGGTTGTAAAATAAACCATGGAACTTTTGCGTTCAATTCTGTTGTGTTGATATTAACCACTATACTAAGCTTACCGGAGAATCGGGCTTTCATAATTTCGAAGTAAAGATTTAAAGTTTCTATTTCATCTTTTAGCGAGTGAAATTCTATTGTTGCACTACTCAAAGTCGCACGTAGTAATTCACTCAAATTTGAGATCATCTTATCCGCAGATTTAGGATTCTCATACATTACCGATGAAATCATGTTGAGTGTATTAAAAAGAAAATGTGGATTTAATTGTGAACGGAGTGCTCGCAGTTTGGTTTTTGAAAGTTGTTCTTCAAGTTGAATCAAACGAATTTTTTCCGCTTCTTTTTCTTTGTTGATTTTGTAAAAAGTAAAGACAACTAACACTGCTGAGAACGAAATTATTTGTTTGAAATATTCCATAATAACTCTGTAGGGAATGTATCCGTAATCGTAGTTCCCCAAATTAAAAAAAGGATAAAGTAACACACGCGAAAAATACATCATGCTTGTGTGTGTTAGTCCGACTATCACAGTTGCAACCAAATAAACCGGAATGCGATGTGTAAGATTATCTTTTGCAAGAGGATATTTCTTGAAGAATAAAATTAGTATCGGAATTAATAGAAAGAAAGAATAAACACCGGTGAATTCATCAACGACGCGAGGAAAGAAAAAAGAAAAATCTTTATTCGAAATAATTTCAAAGTCGGATGCATATTCGCTTGTAACAATTATTCCGATGCTCATAAGTGCGAACGCGGTTGCCAAACCGAAATACGCTATAAATTTTTTTGTGTTATGTTTTCCTGAGAATATCATCATGCTTAAAATTATTGTATCCGTAAAATATTGAAATTTCAATTCAAATATATTTGATGAATTGATTCAAGAAAGAATAATTGCGCGAACGGGATTATTGATGGAATGAGTTGGAGCTAAGGTGGGGAATATTATTCGAAATCTCCTTCCCCCCACAATCCCGTTCATGCACTTGAATCGGCAGTTCGTTCCAATTTGATTTATAAGCACTCATCTACTCTATAATTTTCGGATGTAATTTTTGAAAGGATAATAAATGGAAAAATCAAACAGAAGATATGACCTCGATTGGTTGCGGGTAATCGCATTCTACATTTTAATTTTCTATCATGTTGGAATGATTTTCGTACCGTGGGAGTTTCATATTAAAAATAACATAACCGCGGAATGGTTTGAAACATGGATGGCGTTTTTAAGTCAATGGCGATTGCCGTTGCTGTTTATGATTTCAGGCGCAGTAATCTATCATTCGCTCGGCAAGCGAAGCGGAAAAACTTTTTTGAAGGAAAGATTTATTCGTCTGTTCATTCCTCTTTTATTTGGAATGTTGATTATCGTTCCTCCGCAGATTTATTTTGAACGAATATCAAACGGAGTGCAGTTCGATAATTATTTTCAATTTTGGGTTACTGTGTTCAACTTTGTTCCGTATCCGCTCGGAGGAAGTGTAAGTTGGCATCACCTCTGGTACGTGCTTTATATTCTCATTTATTCAATAATAGCTCTGCCGCTATTTCTATTTTTGAAAAGTGAACGCTCCGCCAATTTCAGAAAAAAAATTGAAGCCGTGATTAGTAGAAAATCAAATCTGATTTATTTGATCGCAATTCCGTTGCTGATTTTCTATTACACACTTGCACCAATATTTCCAACAACACATGATTTGATAAACGATTGGTACAATCATTCAATCTCATTTTCATTTTTCATTCTCGGATTCTTTATTTCATCGATCGAAAGTTTTTCTGAATTGCTTGCGGCAAAAAGAAAACTCTCGCTTGCAATAGCGGCAATACCCGCATCAATATTGATTCTTTTTGTGTGGGGACCAACATTTGAAATCTTCAACGAAGAAGCAGAATGGTTTTTTATTCTATATGGATTGCTGAAGTGGACATTTATTATTTCATTTCTCTTTGCAATCTTCGGTTATGCAAAAGCTTTGCTAAATAAATCAAGCCGTGTTCTCTCCTATGCGAATGAGTCTGTTTATCCACTTTACATTCTACATCAAACCGTTGAAATATTTTTTGGTTACTATATAATACAGCTTGAATTACCCTTGATGATAAAATTCTTTGCATTGGTTGTTCTTACTTTTGGTGTCAGTTTCCTACTGTACGAATTGATAATTAAACGTGTAAGCTTTTTGAGAATCTTCTTCGGGTTGAAAATGAAACGGAAATTTTTCCTATTAAAGGAACCATCTTTAAACACAAATACACTAATTATTAAAGGCACTGAATCATATGAAAACTAATCTGCTAATAACGGCAATACTAATAATATTGAAAGCAACATTTTGTTCTGCTCAACAATCAGAAATACAAACAATATTTTCTGATCCACAAAAAATTATTCCTCAAACCAAACATGGAATTTATTTTGTTCCGACACAGAATCAAGTTTCGGGAATGCCCGGAATGGTTTATGGTGCGGTAATTGACGAATCACTTTTTCTCGGTGTCGGAGGTTTTGCAAATCTTACGCATACCCGCATCAATAGTGGTTTCGCAGTAGTTCAGATCGAATATCTTTTCTCAACGGAAAAGATGATTCACTTCGGTTACAATTTTTCGGCGGGAATCGGCATGGTGAAAGATTACGAACAAAAAAATAACTTGTTCGATAACTTTCTAAATATATTTGGCACTCATTATTTCTTTGGACAGCCTGGCGTTGCAGTCGAAATGAATGTTACAAAATATTTACAACTCAATTTTGTCGCCGGATATCGTTTCTCAACCGGATTAAACGAAGAAAGTAGGCACATCGAAAAATCTAATTTGAAAAACCGGGAGTTGAATGGTCTTTCGTTTTCATTATCCATTAAATTAATTGGTGATTAAATGATCAAAGAATCAAAAAAAATTAAAATAAAAATATTTTTCTTCTCACCGTTAGTGATTATGATTTCGTCTCTCTTCTCTTCATGCACACTCTTATCGCTTTTGGAAGAAAGTGAGACGATAGATTTAAATAATTCAAAAACATTCTGGATTGATTCATCCGGTTTTATGAATAGAAGAATTTCTATCGGCGGTACTGCTATTCATTATATTGATTATGGCGGTGAAGGAACTACTTTAATTTTTTTGGCAGGGCTCGGAAATTCTGCACACATATTTGATGAGTTCGCGCCAAAATTCACAAATGATTTTCACGTTATCGCAATAACCCGGCGCGGTTTTGGCGAAAGCGGTAAATCGAAAGACGGTTACGAGACAGAAAGACTTGCCGCAGATATTAAAGATCTGATCGATTCTCTTCAACTCGATAAAATTGTATTGGTTGGACATTCAATTGCTGGAGACGAAATTTCGGAGTTTGCAGCGCGTTTCCCCAACAGAGCAGAAGCAATTATTTATCTTGATGCCGCATATGATAGGTCCGGCTCTACTATGAGGTTGATGACACTTGCACTCTTGGGATACGCGCCACCAACGCCTCCGGCACCGGATGATGATGAAAAATTTTCACAGCAGAATTATCGAGAGTATCTCAAAAAAATCTACGGAGTCTATTGGCCCGTGAGCGAAGTAACTGCAATAAAAAAATTTGATTCAACCGGTTATTTTGAAAAGGATGTTGCACCCGCATCTGTGAATTTGAAAATTGTTCAAGGAGAAAACGAACCAATTTATAGTAAAATAAAAATTCCCGCCATTGCGTTCTATTCGACCGAGCGAAATCTTGAAACGGATTTTTCATGGACAGCAGATATGTTCATTGGAAGGGGTGCAATAGAAACAAAAGCGATGAGATATTTACATGCTCAGCAAAATTGGGAGAAGGAGCAACGAGAAAAACTTAAAGAGGAACTCAAAGGTGTCAAGATTATCGAAGTCAGAGGTGCCTCACATTATGTTTTTATTTCGCACCCAAATCTTATTGAACAGGAAATAAGAATTTTTTTAACAAAAAATATTTCGGGGAATAATCTGTATCATAAAAACAATTAGAAGGAATAGATATAAACGAAAATCAAAATCATTTTAGCGAAATTAAGATTGGTGTTTAACAAGAAGAAAGATCTACTCGTTTCACTTTAAACATAGAATTGTTCTTTATTAAAAGAGATGATAATCGAAACTGCGATAAAATAAATTTAGTTCTTTTCTTAACAAGTATTTATTTGAAAAATTATTAATCTTTGAGATAAGATTTTATAATTTATTTAATTTGTTTTGATTCTCCATCGCCAAGAAATTATTCCGACCGAAGCACAGAAACCACTTCTAATTAGCGGGTGGGGAAAAGTTGTCGTAGAGAATTCCGTTGTAGAAAAAATTATCTATCAATCGGATGAATACAAAGTTGCCGGCTACATCGCTTATCCGTTACAGCAAACAGAGGAAAAATATCCGTGCATAATTTGGAATAGAGGCGGCGCGAAAGATAGAGGACACATCGATGAATTTACCGCGAAAGGTTTGTACGGGAAATTAGCAAGTTGGGGCTATGTTGTTTTCGCTTCGATGTATCGCGGAAGTATTAAAGGAGAAGGCGTAGAAGAGTTCGGCGGAAAAGATGTAAATGACATTTTAAATTTAATTCCACTCGCCGATGAATTACCTTTTGCCGATACAAACATTTGGGGCATCGAAGGGTGGAGCCGCGGTGGTATGATGACATATTTAACTTTAAGAAAAGATAATCGCTTCCGTTGTGCAATACTAACGGGAGCGATAAGCGATTTGACCGGCGTCAGTGGCGGGTTAAATCAGTCTCAAGAATTATTTGAAAAAATTATTCCCGCCGAAGATTTGCACGCAGAACTTCGCAAGCGATCGGCAATTCACTTTGTAGATGAACTGCCGCGCAACACAAAGTATTTAATCATTCACGGCGGAGATGATAAAGTTGTTTCGCCGATTCAATCAATAAAGATGGCAGAATCAATGCGGCAGAAAAATTTTGATGTCGATTTTCATTTGCTTGAAGGGGACGATCATTTTGTCCGCAAGAATAGAAAACCGGTTGAACAAATGCGAAAAAATTTCTTCGATCTCCACCTAAAAAATAAAAAATAGTCTGTGGCGCGCCGATGGATTGCGGACACGCCAATGACTACTAATTATGCAGAAATTTTACTTTCTTTCATCAAGAAGTTTTTTGTACTTCTCTTTTAGATTTTCAGGAACAGGTTTATCATTAATCAAAATTTCATCATCCTCAATTTCAATTTTGATTTCATCCTCTCCTTCTTTTATCAATCCATCTTTCAGCAATTCTTCTTTTAGCTCATCGAGATTTTTGCTCGAGAATTCTATTTCTTTTTCAATTTTTTCAAGTTCATCTTTCTCATTCTTCAAGTTGATCTCAATTTTATATTTACCGTTCGGAGGCGCGAAATAAAATTTCTTAAACTTACGAAAAGGTTTAATCATCTTTTTATCGTGCATCGCTTCAAAGTCATCATTGATAACGATGGAGAATTTCTTCAACTTTTTGTCGAGTGAATCCATTTCAATTGATAGCAGAGAATCGTTCATGAGAATATTTTTTTGAATCATCGATAGCTCTTGCTTCATTTTATCGAGATCGACATCGATATTGATATCCAACTCTTCGGGGCTAACCCACGTGAACTCCGCATGATGCTTCTGATTCTTGCTATTGAGTTTGTTCAATTTCTTCAAAAATATTTTTTTCTCTTTTTTGAAATCTTCATCGCTCACCTTTGCACCGTTTTTGTAAAGTGTTTTTAATTTACCTTCAGTGAACTCTCCTTTATATTTCACATCCTTGCCGTCGATTGTTGTTTCGATTGAAACAATCTCCGTTTTTAGTGAATCTTTTTTTGACTTCTCATCGCCTGAATTTTCGCGGGTCGCATCAAAGCCGAATGCAAACGCCGCAACAAGAATTAGCAACGTCGGAATTGCTAAAGATTTTTTTTGTAAAAAGTTTTTCATGTAATAATCCTTTCATTTTAATGTGCAAATTATGACGTAGGATTATCTCAATCGTTGCCGATTTTGTTCAGGGAAGTGATGAGCGAAAAGATAGTTTGATGAGCGGAGAGATTGTGAATTTGAAGATTGAACGGTGGAGCGTAAGTGCTTAACAGACTAAAGTCTGTTCTACAAAATAAAAAAGGTCGAGCATTCGCCCGACCGAATTGGGAGCGTAAAATCTTTTGTGTAAATGGTTATAATTAACATCAACTAAGTGCTGTTGAGCGTAGCGAAACAGCACTTAGTTGAAAAAATATTCGATAGTTTTTTTCGACGCAATTCATTACAAACTACGCGATGAATCAACAAAGAAAGTGGTTTCAAGAGCAGCTTATTCAGTTTTATCAATCGATTTAGAAGGACACAAGGATTTACTTGGCATATGGATTGGCCAAGCCGAAGGAGCAAACTATTGGCTTAATGTCTTAACCGAACTGAGAAATAGAGGGGTTCAAGATATTTTGATCGCTTGCGTTCATGGACTGAGGGGGTTTCCCGAAGCCATTAATGCGGTATTTCCAAAAACAGAAATTCAGCTTTGTGTTATTCACCAAATAAGAAACACCCTGAAGTATGTCGCCTCTAAAGATCAGAAACAGTTTATGCAAGAACTACGAGAAGTCTACAAGGCACCTACCGAAGAGGCGGCATTATGCAACCTCGAAACACTTGATGAAAATTGGGGAAAGAAATATTCTTTAGCTATAAAGTCTTGGAAAAGTAACTGGCCGAACCTCTCAACATTTTTCAAATACCCGGAAGAAGTCAGAACTGTCATCTATACAACCAATGCGGTTGAGGCTCTGCACAGACAATTTAGAAAAGTTACGAAGTCAAAAACACCGTTCCCAAATGATCATGCATTAAAGAAAATGTTATTCCTAGCCTATCGGGATTTATCAAAAAAGTGGACGATGTCGATTCGAAATTGGGCTGTTGTAATATCTCTTTTTTCCATTTATTTTAGCGACCGAATAAATGATTTTTAAAATTCATTTTTTCCATTTACACAAATTTTTTTACACTCTCTTTATAAACGGAATTCCTTTAAGTTAGGCAGACTATTAGCATATCCTTTTTCAACCACTATTCCGGTGCCGCAATCATCGCAATAGAATTTTATTTATTTTTTTCTTTAGCTCATATTCCTTTGTCAAAAAAATTGTTTTAATAAATTTAATTAATTGAGTAATACATCGCTCCTCTAGAAGAGGACTTATAATTTTTGCTTGTTCCATAGGTTAATAATAAAATATGTTTGAAATATATAATATCTGGGATGAAATCATAAAAACCTTGGAATGATTGAAGTCCATCGTTTAATTTAACCCAACCTAAACTTTTCACCCATTTTAGAACACCAATGTAATTTGCTGCGACATAAATTTCTTTCATTACTTCATCATAAGCCATAGAAGTTGCAATAGTATGAACACCGTCGGGAGTCTTAGGAAGCGTATCAGCATAAACTTTCCATTCATTTTGATCCAAATATTTAATGCTTGAATATCCTGCAGCAAAAAGCGTATCATTAATAAAAATTATATCTTGACAACCGAGCAATTTATCATAAAAGCTGAGCCCACCTGTTTCAATACAATTTATCGATTTATTAAAGAAAGCTGTAACAAAGTGATTGCTATAATAATTACCCAATAGAATATTATCTGAATTTTCATTTAGTAAAAATTTAGTTATGCCAATTTCTACAATTGCCGATTGTTTAAAACATCCGTACTCAGATGGTGGGACAAATAAGGAATCATAAACTTTGAATTCACTACCAGAATTAAAATAAGTGCAGTAATAATTTCCAATGGTACCTATAAGGATATTGTTTTCTCTATCAACAATCATTTCACGAACATCATTTAAAATAGGTTCTGTTAATGGTGTTACGCATTCAGTTGTTACTAAGTAAACTGGTTTGCCTGTAAAGGCTGCAATTAAATTTCCATTATAAAAATCTATTGCTCCAACGCCGCGATCAAGTGAGTCGCCAACAGATGTATTAACAGCTTGCCAATTAATAGCATCAGAAGATTTATAAATAACGCCCCTGTTATTAATATCGCGGCCGGCAATAAAAATTTCATCATTATAAATCTTTACATCCCAAATATCCAAACCATCCAATGCAGATATTTTTTCCCATCGTTTTATTTTTCCTTCATCGTCTGGCGGTTCAGAAGTATAGCAGCTCAAAAGTCCACACAAAAAAACATTAAATGCCATAGTTAAAATTCTTTTCATTAAAACTTACACTTTTAATTCAAATTCTTCTACTAATAAATATATTTTTAAAGAGTAGGTTGTTTGGGCTACTCCCTCTAAAAAACAAGTTTTCCTATCCACCGTCCAAGTATAATCTCTTCTTCCAGGTTTTATTTCATCGTGGTTTGTTGGATTATCGTTACAGGAGAGACTTGCAAAGAGTAAAGGACATATAAAAAATAAGGCTACTCTATAAAGAAGTTCAAAATAATTTTTATTCATTTCTTTCCTACCACAAAGGAATTAAGTTAAAAATTAAATTTAATTGGTTTGCTAGAAGTAAATCTTGCGCATGGGGGGAGGTAGATGTCAATTATGCGTGCCATGTTGTTCTCATTATTTATTAAAAAAATGTGCGTTCATTAGTTAGTTAATAATTACGAATTACTTGGTTTTAGTCTAAGCAAAGAAGGAATTAAAGTCAAGAATAATTTTTGTAAAAATTCTTCATCCATAAATGAAGATTAGTTTCCGCGAATGAAAATTGAAACAAGAATTAGAGCTAAAAATATTTATTGCTTTCATTTTCTTCAGCCTCGATTAACATAATTCAAGAGTGTAATTAGCGTTATTAAAACGACGCTACAGCTATTCAGCAAAAATCAATCGCATTAGTGTGCAACTAAATTCTTTCGGTGAAAATCGGTCTTGCTTGCAATTTTAACTAATTGAAATCCACTTCATAACCGAGGCTAAAAACTACTCTCGTAGTAATTCCGAAAAGAAATTTTCCGTCACGTCCGATTATTGTCCACAAACCCGGCGAAACATCTTTGAATTTAATTATACCGGGATAAACATCGATCATGCAGAAGTATTCTTTCACGCCGCTCATGACAAACGAAGCGAGTAGTGAATTATTGCGATCGTAAAAAACGCCCGCATGCCATGAAGTTTCGATAGTTCGTTCGCGAAAGTTTGTTCTGATATCGACGAGATGTTTCGATTTAAATCCAACACCGAAAGAGAAGTTATCCGATTCATCAATTTTTTTTGAAACGCCGAATAGCGCACCCATTCCATATCTGTAAAAGAGAGAATATTTTTCAGAGAAAGGAAATTTCCATTTGATTGAAAAATATTGTCCTGCATTGATTCTTCCATTTGGAAGCGTGATAGTTGATTGCAGCGACCAGTCGGATAAGTTCAACTCTTCGCTGAAAAATTCATTCACATTATCGAAACTGAAAAGAATGATGCCGCCTAAATCAAAAATATAAATATCGGAAATTTCATCGACGCTGTAGGTTTCGCTCGCACCGGTTTCAATCACTTCGTTGAACAGATGTTGTGCCATTACAGTTATCGAAGAGAGAAGCCACGGCGCAGGATAGTTATGAACTTCATACCATTCTTTCATCGCAGTGTACAACATTCCGCCGCCGATCAGATGCTGCTGATAATTTGGAATCCACTGCATAGAATTTTTTGTAAAACTTAAAGGGAGAAATTCAGTTCGTAAAAATTTTGACCATCCGTACTTTGAAATACTTGTGAAGGGATCGCCCAAATTTCTGAATACTGTTCGCGACATCTTTGCGTATGGATGCCCCACAACTGTATTCTCAACTAACTGAAGCTGGCAGACATCATAACCGCCATTTATAAAGAGTGAAATCGGGTTGAATAGTGATTCGCTGCCGTACGGTTTGTTTATGTAAAAATATTTTTTCTGTGCAAAGATATTTTGAGTCGAAAGTAAAACTAATGTAATACACAAAAAAAATCTTATGACTACTAAACTCATTCGCTGTTTTTGTAAAGATTTTTCGATAGTATGAATTGTTTCAGAAATTGTTATTCTTCGCGATGAACTATTGAAGGAGAAAATGCGGGAAGGCAAACGGCTATATATTCCGCGCCTTCGGGGAAAGGTGAACTGTAACGAACCCATTCTCCCGCATGTGTAACAATTGCCGAACCGGCTTCAACTTCGATTGTTTCCGATTTTGTTTCAACGACAAGCTTTCCTTTTAACACAACCGTGAATTCATCGAACTCCGGAGTTTGTGCGGGTTCAATCCAACCGCCGGGCGAAATCATTTTTGCAATGCTGACGTTTTCCGTTTTTGAATTTACTCGTCCGAAATATTCTTCGATGATTTTGGGTTTGTTGCCGGCGGCGGCAATAATTGTCGGTTTGGAAATTAGTCTTGCCATTTATTAATTCTCGTATTCTAAAATTTGTGTTATATGATGTTTCAGATGAACGTAATAATCATCAATCAAATATTGAAGTGTTGCATCGTGCTTTGAGTGTGTCTTTCGAAAGGCAATATCATTTAAATTATTTTCCATGCGAATCTTTATTAATTGATCTTCGGGAATTTCTTTAATGAAATGCAGAATTTGCAAATTGAAGTAAAAGAAAAGATTAATCAGCTCATCCCATTTTCGCGCTTGATAATTCTGCTTGCTAACCCACTCGTCCTGATTGTAACGATCAAAGATAAGAGTATCGGAAAGAAAAGCGCAGACAAATCGTTTGTGATTATTGGAAGCCGAATCGATTAAGTGTCCGATAATTTCTTTGCGCGACCAAGAATGTGAATTCTTTTTCAAACCGGCTTCGTCATCGGAAATGTGGTTAAGTTTTTCGTAAGTATTGCCGAAGAACAATTTTAATGATTCAATTTCCATTAATTAATTTTTCCTTTTAAAAATGCTTGTCTCTCTTCTTCGGGAAATTTTTCGATTGCGTAGCGAAGCATTGTGCGCGGCATTGTTTTGTAATGTTTATGCAAGAACATCAGTTCCGCTTCTTTGTCTCTATTTCCTATTTCTCGTAGCATCCAACCGACAGCTTTTTGAATTAAGTCTTCTTTATCGTGAACAAGTATTTCAGAAATTGCGAGAGAAGTAGCAAAATCATTTTCGCCAATGAAATAAAAAGTGGAGATGATTGAAAGTCTCCGATCCCAAAGCGATTTTGATACCGCGAGTTTGAAAAGTATGTCGCGATCTTTGTCGTACAAATATTTTCCGATAACATGACGGCAGGTTACGTCAATCAAATCCCAATTGTTGATATATTTTTTATTCGAGAAGTAGAGATTGTAAATCTTTTTTTCTTCTGCTTGAAATATTTTTTCGGATGTGAAATCGTTTTTTCTTTGAGAAAGATTTTTCTGTTTGCCGGCGTGTTCATACTTTTTGACCAATATTAACAAGCCCGCCATGCGCTCTTCATGAATTTTGGAACGAACGAGCGGAATAGTTTCTTCTAATGGTAACTGCCAATATTTTGCAACGACTTTACGAATCTTCGGCATTACAACACCGATGAATTCATCTCCTTCGCCGTATTCTCCGGGACCTGTTTTGAAAAACCATTTTAAGTCTTGCGCTTTCTTTTTGTCAGCTAATTTTTGAAGCACCTTACGAACATTGGAGGAGTTGAATGTACTCATTTCAGTTCTGTTACTTTTGAATATAAAACTGACCAATTATTTTGTTTAATTCTAAATTTTGTTCCGTGATTATGACTAGATCTAGCATCAAAATCAACGAATATATTCCCTTTAATAAGCCCTCTTAAAAAATTATTGAAAGCAAAATCTTCTAATAATTGAATTCTTTCATACTTAAATTCTTCTTGGTTTTTTTGAATCCTTGAATCCGCTACAACATAAATTGTATTTCTAATTTTCCCAACACATTTTTTTTGAATGTCATCGAATTCCCAAAATGCAATTATGTTTTTCTCAAGCCCATGAAATGCTATAACTCGTCTACGCCAGTCAGCATGTTTTTTATCCGTGTGTGATGGATCAAAAATAATATTTACTCTTCTACCAATGCTGTCAACTTCAAGTTTAAATCCTCGATCGGTGTATGTCATTCCATTTAAAGTTGCTCTAAAACTCATTTCACTTTTGGGATATTTCTTCCCTGCTTGTTTATGATTCCAACCATAATTTGGTAGTAGAATATTTGAGACGACACTTTTAGGCTTTCTAGGCTTCGGATCTATATGAATCAGTGTAACTAATGAAGTGGTTTTTTTCCTTTGTGCCTTCAATTCCCAATCGACGGTATTTGCAATTGCCAAATTATTTTCGGGTATTTCCAATAGATCCTCAAGCGTATTCCCCACCGCGCCATCATTTTTTTTGCGATTAGTATGAATCCATCCTAATTTTTTTATTTTCTTTAGTTTTTTTAGAAGCTCGTTCTTAGGAATATTTAACATAATTATCCTTTCTTAAAATGAAGTAAATATTCAAATGTTGTGCCCATAGTTATATAATTAGATGGCCATCCAAATATGCCGATATTATTTACAATATTTCTTCTATCCCAAATAATCGTATTTCTAAATTCATACCCTCTCCGTCTCAATTCTTCAATCAACGAAATGTGAAGAGTGATTCTCTTGTTTTCCCACCACATATCTGGAATATTAATTACGCAATGTCCATCATCTCTAAGAATTTCAAGTAATGATTCATAAATATCACCCATCTGTTGTGTGTAATTTTCTAATTCTAAAATACCCAAATCTCTCTCATCTTGAGAATATTGCTCTACTTTTCCAAGTTGTTTATTATCTCGATCTCTCCGAGATTTATTTTTTCTTTGCCTATTCAATAAGTTTGCATAAGGGGGAGATGTCCAAATTAACTTAACTGTATTTTTTTCAAGATATGATTTAATATTCCTCGCATCATCCATTCTAGCAATTTGTTTTGATTGATTAAAAAATTTTTCAGTGGAGAGACGTTGTTCACATAATTCTATATATTTTTTTTGCAGATCAAATCCAATTGCATTTCTATTCAAATCTTGACATGCTAACAAGGTAGTTCCACTTCCAACAAAAGGATCCAATACTAATTCTCCTTCATGTGTAAACAGTTCAACAATTTTTCTAGCCATCGAAATTGGAAATGTTGCAGGGTGAATTTCTTTATCTCTGATATCTCTTTTTTCATAAATGAATTCCCAAACACCTATTTGGCTTTTGAGCCAGTCTTTTGCTGTAAGACAGTTAATCTTATTTCCGACACACGAACATGTTTTATTAAAATTTAAATTAACTTTTAAGGAATTAGTAATTACTGAGTACTCAACAAGCCTTTCCGCTACAATTTGTCTTTTCTTTACTAATTTATTTGATTTTATACTGTTTTTCTGTTTCAAAATTCTAATAATTTAAATGGATAAAAAGTAAATCTAATTTACTACAAATATTTCTTTACAATCTCTTTCAATTGTTTGAGCGGCAAATCGATGTTTGCAATATCTTTTGCACCGGCAGTTGCAAGATGAGGACGACCTCCTCCGCCGCCGCCGAGAAGTTTTGCAGCATCACCGACAATCTTTCCCGCGCTTAATTTTTTTTCTTTAATTAGTGAATCGCTCACTACACAAACCAAACCGACTTTCCCTTCTATTTCCGCGGCGAGCAATCCGATTCCGTCTTTCATTTTCAACCGCAACTCATCGCCGAATGATTTCAATTCATCCATCGTTTCGGCGGATACTTTTCCTTGATAATAAAAAATATTTTCTTCCTGTTCTGCTACAGAAAGTATTTTTGGCAGAGCTTGTAAATTCTCTTTTAGTTTTAACTCCGCTAATTCTTTTTCAAGTTTCTTTTTTGCTTCGAGCAGTTCTTCAATCTTGCGATGATTTTCTTGAAAAGATTCCAATTGTGAATAAATATATTTTTCAACACCAAGCCCCGTAACCGCTTCAATTCTGCGTATGCCGCTTGCTATCGATGATTCGTTCACAATTTTAAGCAGACCGATTTGCGAACTATTTTTTACATGTGTGCCTCCGCAGAACTCAAGTGAAAAATCGGAAAACTGAACGACATTAACTTTGTCGCCATATTTATCTCCGAAGAACATCAGCGCGCCCATCTTTTTTGCTTCTTCGAATGGAATGCTTCGATGATGCATGAGTTCAATGCTTTCGTGAAGTTTATAATTTATTAACGATTCAATTTCACGAAGCTCTTCATTGCTGACTTTTTGAAAATGAGTGAAGTCGAATCTTAAACGATCGGGACCAACATAAGAGCCGGCTTGCTTCACGTGCGTTCCCAAAATTTTTCTCAAAGCGGAATGGAGAAAATGAGTCGCGCTATGATTACGCATAATATCCCATCGACGTGGAGAATCAACTTTAGCCGAAATCGTTTCACCGGAATTTGCGTTCACGTTTCCATCGTACTCGTGAATAATAACATTATTATGTTTTATTGTGTTGACGATCGAAATTTTTTCTTCACCGGAAACAAGAATTCCGGTATCGCCAACTTGTCCGCCCGATTCTGCATAAAACGGCGTGCGATCCAAAATTAAAAATCCTTCTTCAACATCAAGAATTTTAGATTCGGTTTGAAGATGATCGTATCCTTCAAACTTCGAATCAATCTTTCCCGAAATATGAGAAAGTTTTTCTGCAATGTTTAATGAAATCAATTTATCTTTTGTTGATTTGCGGGCGCGTTCTTTCTGCTCATCCATTAATTTATTAAAACCGGCTTCATCAAGTTGCAATTTTTTTTCGGTAGCCATTACGTTTGTTAAATCCGGCGGGAAGCCGAATGTATCGTACAACTTAAAAACATCTTCGCCTGAAATAATCTTTTTCTTTTTCACTTCATCGCGTTGAATAATTTCTTCGAACAACTGAATGCCTCTGTCGAGTGTAACGTTAAAACTTTCTTCTTCGGCTTTAATGATCTTCTCAACATTTTTTTGGTTGGTTTGAATTTCAGGGAAAACATCACCCATGGTTTTTACAAGTACATCGACAAGCAAGTAAAGAAACGGTTCTTTGAAGTTTAATTTTCTGCCGTAGCGCGATGCACGACGTAAAATTCTTCTCAACACATAACCTCTGCCATCATTGCCCGGCACCGCGCCGTCTGCAATTGCAAAGGTCAGCGTGCGAATATGATCGGCAATAACGCGCATCGGAATCTGATTTTCTTCGGTATCATATTTTACGCCGGAAAGTTTTGAAATAAATTGAATCAGCGGTTGAAAAACATCTGTGTCATAGTTTGAAAAATTCCAACCATCTTTAGCTTGAAGTACCGAACAAATTCTTTCGAATCCCATTCCCGTATCAACGTGTTTTGCGGGGAGTTCAGTCAACTTTGCGGATTGATCTCTGTTATATTGAATGAAAACGAGATTCCAAATTTCTACACACTCCGGTTTGCCGGCATTAACAAGCGAAGCATCTTCGAGGTTATCGCTTCGGTTAAAATGAATTTCGGAACAGGGACCGCACGGACCGGTTTCTCCCATTTCCCAAAAGTTATCCTTCTCATCGAAGCGTAAAATATGGTTAGGATTGATGTCGGTTTTATTTTTCCAAATATCGAACGCTTCGTCGTCAGTGCGATAAACTGTAGCCCAAAGTCTTTCTTTAGGAAGTTTCCAAACTTCGGTTAATAATTCCCAAGCCCATATGATAGCTTCTTCTTTATAATAGTCTCCGAAAGACCAATTGCCAAGCATTTCAAAAAAAGTATGGTGATAAGTATCGTGTCCAACTTCTTCAAGATCGTTGTGTTTTCCGCTAACGCGAATACATTTTTGAGTATCGGCGGCGCGCTTATAATCTCGTTTTCCTTTTCCGAGAAAAACATCTTTAAATTGGTTCATCCCTGCATTCGTAAAAAGTAAAGTAGGATCATCAAAAGGAACGACCGGCGAGCTGTGAACTATTCTGTGTTCTTTGTTTTCAAAAAAATCTAAAAATTGTTTTCGTATTTCGTGTGATGTCATCAATTTCCTAAAATTTGAGTGCAAAGATAGTAAAATTGAATTTCATTGTTGGGAAAGGAAGATTGATGTTTTTGAAGAAAAGTTTTGTATGAATATTTTATTCGGAAAATATTAAGTTTCATTATTCGTAAATAATTTTTTGAAAATTAGAGAAATAAATTGCCGAATGTGTACATAATTGCAGGTTGTAACGGCGCGGGTAAAACTACTACTGCGTTCACAATTTTACCTGAAATGCTTGATTGCAAAGAATATGTAAATGCGGATAATATTGCCGCCGGACTTTCTCCTTTTCAACCGGAGAATGTCAACTTTGAAGCCGGTAGAGTTATGTTGCTAAGAATAAATCAACTTGCAAAAAGTAAAGTAGATTTTGCAATCGAAACAACTCTTTCGAGTAAAAATTATTTGATGAAAATTCATGAATGGAAACGAATCGGTTATGAGATAAACTTGCTTTTCTTTTGGTTGAAAGATCACAATCTCGCTATGAAAAGAATAAAGGAAAGGGTGGCAAAGGGAGGACATAATATTGAAGATGAAATTGTCATTCGAAGATATAAAAGAGGAATTGTAAATTTGTTCGACCATTATTTTAAGATTTCTGATTATTGGTTGATCGTAAATAATTCTGAAATTAATCTTGAATTTATTGCCGAAGGAATTCGAAACAATGATCTGGAAATATATAATCATTTAGTCTGGAAGGAGATGCAGAAAAAATATGAACTGGACAAGAGAAGAGAAGCGTGAAAGAATTTTAAAAGGTGCTCAACTTGCGATTGATCGCTTGGTTATTGAACGCGCAAAGAATGATGAGACGATGATTATTTACCGCGACGATAAAATTATTGAATTACCCGCGAAAATATTACTCGAAGAGATGCTCGAACGAAAAAGGAAAGAAAGTAAATCGGAGTAAGAATTCCTTTCATTACAATCTTTTCCCCAAATTTAATCCAAACCTAAAATTCATGAATTGAAGGGGAAATCAATTATCGCTATTTTGACGGCAAAAAAATCGGAGAATAAAATGATTAATCAAAAAATAGAAAATGCTTTAAATAAACAAATCAACGAGGAGTTTTTCTCTTCATATCTTTATCTATCAATGTCTGCATATTTCGATTCAAAAAATCTTCAGGGTTTTGCGAATTGGATGAATCTTCAATCCAAAGAAGAATACTTGCATGCAATGAAAATATACGACTACCTTTTACTCAAGGGTGGAACCGTAAAACTCGATCAATTAAACAAACCACAAACAGATTGGGCAACTCCGCTGAATGTTTTTGAAGATACGCTGAAGCACGAACAGCATATTTCAAAATGCATAAATGAAATCGTAGATTTATCCCTTGAAGTGAAAGACCACGCGACACATAGTTTCTTTCAATGGTTTGTAACCGAGCAAGTTGAAGAAGAAGCAACAGCACTGAAAATAGTTGAAGACTTAAAACTCATTGGCAACAATAACAGTGGAATATTTTTGCTCGATCGCGAATTAGCCACACGCCAGCCGGCACCTGCAACTGCCGAGTAATTTTTTTTCATGGCAATTTTAGTTACAGGAGGTGCGGGTTACATCGGCTCGCACCTCGTTAAATCATTAGTTAATTCAAATCAAGATGTGGTAGTGTTCGATAATCTTTCGCGCGGACATATTGAATCAATTCCCCGCGATGTTAAGTTTGAAAAAGTTAATCTGCTCGACTGCAAATCGCTTTCCGTTGCAGTAAAAAAATATGATATAAAATCGGTAATACATTTTGCGGCATTCGCGTATGTAGGGGAGTCCGTCGAGAATCCGCTTCTCTATTATCAAAACAATGTTGTCGGTTCATTCAATTTAATTCAAACACTGATGGAGAACTCGATTGATAAAATTGTTTTTTCGTCAACATGTTCTATCTATGGAAACGATGCTTCAATACCAATTAATGAAAATGCAGTTTCAAACCCGATTAATCCTTACGCAAAAACAAAATTAATAATTGAACAGATGCTCTCAGATTTATCTGCAATCGGAAAAATTAAATACGCGGCTTTGCGATATTTCAATGCGGCTGGTGCGGCGATGGATGGAATGCTCGGCGAGAGCCACGACCCCGAACCACATTTAATTCCTTTAATCCTTTTCACAGCTTTAGGAAAAAGAAAAGAGATAGGAATTTTCGGAAACGATTATCCAACCCCCGATGGTACATGCATTCGCGACTATATTCACGTTGAAGATTTAGCAGATGCACATATCAAAGCTTTGCATTATCTTGAGAGTGAAAAAAATTCGATTGTTGTTAATCTTGGAACAGGTTCGGGCAATAGCGTGCTTGAAGTAATTGAAAAAGCAAAAAAAATTACCGGAAAAAATATTTCTTCGGTTATAAAACCGAGAAGAGCCGGAGACCCTGCTTCGCTTGTTGCCGATAATGCAAAAGCAAAACAACTATTGAATTGGACTCCAAAATATTTTATTGAAGAAATTATAGAAAGCGCATGGCGCTGGCATTCGAATCAGAAATTCTAAAGGCTTGAATGAAAGGAATTATACTCGCAGGCGGTGCAGGTTCTCGCTTGTATCCCATTACAAAAGTTTATAGTAAACAACTCACCGTTATTTACGACAAACCACTCATCTATTATCCACTCTCCGTTCTTATGCTTTCGGGCATAAAAGAAATTTTAATCATCTCCAACGAAGAAACAATTCCGCAGTATCAAAAATTATTTGGTAACGGAAATGAACTTGGAATGAGTTTGTCCTACGCAGTTCAAAAAGCACCGAACGGAATTGCTGAATCTTTTATTCTCGGAGAAGAGTTTATCGGTAACGATGGAGTAACTTTAATTCTCGGCGATAATATTTTCTTCGGAGAGATTGATTTCATTTACAAAGCAGTGAAGGCAAATATTAGCGGCGCAACTATTTTTGGCTATCGCGTTACAGATCCCGAGCGTTACGGAATTGTTGAGTTCGATAAAAACGGAAATGCTATTTCGATTGAAGAAAAACCAAAACATCCGAAATCTAATTTTGCCGTTCCCGGTTTATACATCTACGACAACAATGTTGTGAACATTTCTAAAAATTTAAAACCCTCTGCGCGCGGCGAACTTGAAATTACAGATGTGAATGTTGAATATTTAAAAATGAATCAACTTAAAGTTGAGAAGATAGGAAGAGGTATTGCCTGGCTTGATACCGGTACACCGGAAGCGTTGTTGCAAGCTTCAAGTTTCTTCGGTGCAATTGAAGAAAGACAGGGGCTTAAAGTCGCATGCATCGAAGAGATTGCTTATCACAAAAAATTTATCGACAAATTACAGTTTAGAAACGTGATTGATTCTTTACCCAAATCGATGTATCGCGATTATCTCGAAAGAGTCTTCAAAGAGATCGAGGAGTAGCAATGAAAATTCTTTCCGAAGAACTTAACGGAGTAAAACTAATTCAAACCGATGTATTCGGGGATTCGCGCGGATACTTCACCGAAACTTTCAACAAGAAAAGATATCTGGATTTTGGAATAGATATTGACTTCGTTCAATCGAATGTTTCATATTCAAAACTGAATACAGTTCGGGGCTTGCATTATCAAGTTGGGGAATTTGCGCAAGGAAAACTTTGCCAGGTTTTATTGGGAAGTGTACTCGATGTTGCGGTTGATATTCGTTTCGGTTCGCCAACTTTCGGAAAATCTTATTCGGTTGAATTAAGTTCTGAAAATTTTTATCAACTCTGGATTCCTCCGGGATTTGCGCACGGCTTTTCTGTTCTTTCCGATGAAGCAATTTTTACTTACAAATGCACGGCGATTTATTCAAAAGAAAACGAAAGAGCTATTTTATTTAACGATCATGCGCTGAATATAAATTGGAAAGTGGATCCGCCGATTGTGTCGGAAAAGGATTTAAATGCAAATAAATTTTCGGATATTGAGAAAGATTTTTTTTACTAAACTAAAATAAAGGTGATGTCATGTCTAAAGCTGACGATTCCCTCTTCTTTACCGATAGAGAAACGCTCGAGAGTTATTCTCTTTCAAATCAATTTGCCGAGCACCTCGAGTTTATTCTTGTAAAAGATAAACGAACGGTTACGCCTCAAGATGTCTATTATTCCCTCTCAATGTCTATTCGCGATAGATTAGTGCGGCGGTGGCTTCGCACACAAAATGAATACAAAGAAAAGGATGTTAAAAGAGTTTATTATCTCTCATTAGAATTTTTAATGGGAAGATTGCTAACGAACGCACTGATAAACATGGGCTTCTATGAAGAGTGCCGCGATATTTTAAAACGAGACGGTTACATACTTGAAGAAACTACCGAACTTGAAAAAGATATGGGCCTTGGTAACGGCGGTTTGGGAAGACTTGCCGCTTGTTTTCTTGATTCGATGGCAACGCTGGAATTACCTGCGTTTGGTTATGGCATCAGATATGAATACGGAATTTTCAATCAAGAAATTGAAAATGGTTATCAAATCGAAAAACCTGACAACTGGCTGAGTTATGGAAATCCATGGGAAATTTTTAGACGTGAGTTAATTTATAGAATTAAATTCTTCGGCGAAGTTGAATCTGTTGAAGATGAAAAAGGCGTACTTCATTTCAATTGGAAAGATACAGACGACGTGCTTGCAATTGCTTTCGATATTCCTGTTCCGGGTTATAAAAATAATACCGTAAATAATTTGAGAATGTGGCAGGCGAAAGCTACAACGGAATTTAGTTTTAAAGATTTTAACAGCGGCAATTATTTACTCGCGGTAGAGAATAAAAATCTTTCCGAAAATATTTCTAAAGTACTTTATCCAAACGATACATACATCGAAGGAAAGTTTTTAAGATTGAAGCAGCAATACTTTTTCGTTTCCGCTTCGTTGCAGGATATAATTCGCAAATACAAAATCAACCATAAAAACTTCGATAAGTTTGCGGCGAAGACTGCAATCCAGTTGAACGATACGCATCCCGTAATTGCAATTCCGGAGTTGATGAGAATTCTGATTGATGAAGAAAATTTAAGTTGGGAAGCCGCATGGAAAATTGCTACTGAAACTTTTGCATACACTAATCACACTGTTGTGCCGGAAGCTTTGGAAGAGTGGCCTGTTTCATTGCTTCAGGAATTATTGCCGCGACACATGCAAATCATTTTCGAAATCAATCAACGATTTTTAGATACCGTTCGAGCCAATATTACCAAGGATGATCGCATCATCAGAAAAATTTCTATTATTAAAGAAGGTGATGAGAAAAAAGTAAGGATGGCAAATCTCGCAATAGTCGGTTCGCATTCAGTGAACGGAGTTGCCGCGCTTCATACCGAAATTTTGAGGAATATAATTTTTCCCGAATTCAATTTTATTTTTCCCGATAAATTCAAAAACATCACGAACGGAATTACACCGCGAAGATGGTTGAAGGCTTGTAATCCTTTCCTGAGCGGATTGATTACTGATCAAATCGGTGAAGAGTGGACAAAAGATTTATCGAAGCTAAAGAAACTTGAAAAATATGTTGACGACAAAAATTTTCTTGAAACATGGCGATCGGCAAAATGGGCAAACAAAAAATTGTTGATTGACTACATCAGAAATGAACACAATATTTCGGTCGATCCCGATTCAATTTTCGATGTGCAGATAAAACGCTTCCACGAGTACAAGCGGCAATTGTTGAATGTGCTACACGTTATTACGCTTTACAATAAAATTAAAGATAACCCGAACGGAAATTTTGTTCCGCGCACTGTTATCTTTGGGGGGAAAGCCGCACCCGCTTATCAAGCCGCAAAATTAGTTATCAAACTTATTAATTGTATCGCCGATATGGTGAATAACGACCCGCAGGTTTCCAATAAATTAAAAGTTGTATTTTTAAAAAATTATTCGGTGTCGCTTGCCGAAAAAATTATTCCCGCATCCGACCTTTCCGAACAAATTTCTACCGCAGGGTTTGAAGCATCAGGAACAGGTAATATGAAATTCGCACTCAACGGCGCACTTACTATTGGCACGATGGACGGCGCGAATGTTGAGATTCGTGAAGAAGTTGGTGTAGAAAATATTTTTATTTTCGGAATGCTCGCAGAAGAAGTTGTTCAATTAAAACAAAGCGGATATAATCCGCGTTCCTTCTATGAATCAAACCCAATGTTGAAGCGGGTGATTGATATGATTGGCAATAATTATTTCAATAAGTTTGAGCCGGGAATTTTTGCACCTCTCGTTGAAAATTTGATGAATGTAGATTATTACTGCCTCTTCGCCGATTATCAATCATATATTACAAAACAAGAGGAAGTTGAAAATGTTTTCGCTATGAATTACGAATGGACGAAGCGTTCGATTTACAATGTTGCACGCATCGGAAAATTTTCTTCCGATAGATCAATAAAAGATTATTCCGATAAAGTTTGGAATGTAAAACCAATAAAAATTAAAATTGATTAACCCATAATAGCGCAATTATTTTCTGCGCTAACATTCGTAACTTAGTGTAAGTTCTATCTGTGTCAATCAGTCGCATCCGTGTGCTATTAATTATTTTTCACCGCAAAGACGCTAAGCCGCAAAGTGAAATTCATTTTTAATCGTTAATTGTTATACGGCTGCAAGAATTTAATATTTAAAATTTGCAGTAGACTTGATAAAGGACTATATTTTGGTCAATGAATTTGGAGAAGAAATGAAATTTAGCGAATCAATAAAACCAATCAGTTATTTAAAGACTCACGCATCAGAAGTAATACGTGATGTTGCAGAAAATAAAAAAACAATGGTGATTACACATAACGGTGAAGCGAAAGTAATTCTCCAAGATGTAACAGTATTTGAACAAACTCAAGAATCTCTTGCTCTCTTGAAAATATTAGCATTGAGTGGAAGAAATAAGAAGAATAAAAGCGTTAAACCTCTTGATAAAACTTTCAAAGATGTTAGAAATAGAATTGATGAGTTTAAGAGAGACATAAATGAAATTCAAAGTTAGTTTCATATCTGATGCCGAGGATGACTTATTTGATATTTATAAATATGTGTATTTAAATGATTCGGAAGATAAAGCAGAGAAATTATATGAAAGTCTTCGCAAAAAATGTTTAACTCTTGAAATATTTCCAAGGAGAGGTCGAATCCCCCCTGAATTAAAGTTACTCGAGATAGATGATTTTCTGGAAATATTTTACAAGCCTTATAGAATAATTTATCAGCTAATTCAAGATGAAGTATTTATACATTGTATTTTAGACGGTAGAAGAGAAATTCAAAAACTATTACAAGAAAGATTATTAAGAATTTAGCAAAAAGCCATATAACAGATACTTTAATCCGTCCCGAAAATTTTCGGGGTTTGCATCCGGCATTTGTATGTTTATCCGCGAAAGGCTGTTGCATCAGTGCTATCAGTGCTCTATTAATTTTTTCACCGCTAAGACGCCGAGACGCAAAGTGAACTTCATTTTTAATTTGTAATTTTTAATTAATCAATATCATCCGCGTGCCTTTAAATCTTAGTGCAAACTTAGTGATCTTAGTGTCTCAGTGGTAAATAAAGAAGTAAAACCACGTAGACACGAAGGACACTGAGAAACACTAAGCCAATTTCTTTTTAACCGCAAAGTTCGCGAAGTAACGCAGAGGATTTTTTATTTTTACTTTTTCTCCACGCCATATTATTTTTTCTTAATCTTCGTAGAAGATTCATTATTGTAGAGAAATTATGGGACAAAACCAGATCATCGTAGATGATCAATTATAGAATATTGTTACCTGTTATCGCTATTAGTTTTTTTTCACCGCAAAGACGCCGAGACGCAAAGTGAACTTCATTTTTAATTTGTAATTTTTAATTAATCTCACCATTCTCCATTCAAAATTATTCATTCTCTTGCTGTGATAAACCAATATTGTCGGGTAAAATTACTTCAGGTTTTAATTCTTCAACATTCTTTCCGAATTTTTCGTTTATAAAGTTGTAAAACTTTTTATTCCATGTTTGGCGAGTAACGATGTTTCCTTCTTTCATAATCTTGTGCAATCTCTGCGCTTGTAAAATGAAAATCTCAATCTTCGACTGAATAATTTGCGGAAAAATATTTCCGTCAGTTTCAATTGCGAGAAAGGGAAGATTATCAAGTTCCTTCCGGTAATCTTTACTATTAATTTTTTCTGCGGCGGCTTTTCCTCTAATATCCATTTGTGTATTTAAGATTGATTCCGCAACACGCGATGGCATACACCCGAATGGACCAATAGAAATAGCACCAGAAACATGATTAAGTACTTCGTGCATTCCGGTTCCGACAGTTAAGATTGCCTCGCCGGCTAATTCTGCATTGATTAGGTGTTCAGTTTTTTTCAAAACTTTTTTGATATGAGTTATTTCGCTATCGCAGAAACCTGTTTTAGATAAACTTTTCTTTACTTTCTTTTCAACGCTTTCCTGCCAGCTGAGTTTAATTCTACTCCTTAAAATATCACCGAGCGACGGTTGACGATGCCCGTCCGTTTGCATCTCCATTATTCTTGAGTAATAAACAAATTCGCCAATTGGTGCAACTTTAACGATAATATTTTTTTCGTTCAAACGTTTAACAAGATCGCCGCGAGCAAATTCATCGTGGCGAACATAAATCTCACCGATGAGAATAACTTTTATCGCATCTTCATAAGAGATTTTTTTCTTTTGCTTAGCAAGTTCATCGCCAAGCAATTCAAGTTGAACATAAATATCATCTATGTTTTTATTTGAGAGATTATCGAGAACAATTTTCCAGTAACGATCAAGAATTTTTTTGCACTCATCTTTATCTTCGGCAATAACATTTATTGCTTGATAGATATTTTGAAAATTATCGGAAAGAGTAATGCCGAGCCAGCCGCGTTTGAAGAAATCATCTCCCATTCCGCCGTACGAATCTTCATCGCTCAATGTGTACACACCGTAATTGCGCATTTCCTTCTTCTTAATTATATCTTCGAGATAGACATAATACTGCCCGAGCCTGCACGGACCGGTTCCCGTTGCCATGAAGAAAAGAGTTTTTTCATCCGGTGGTTTTTGTTCATCGTAATATTCAAGCAACGCACCGGAACTTAAAATTAAGGGGAGACATTCTTTGCAAGAAGTTGTTCCTCTTCCGCACGTTAGTGTTTTGAAAGTAGAAACCGGTAACGCTTCGGAGTTAATTCCCATCGAACGAAAAACAGCCGCCATAACTTCAGCCGCGTAATTTCCCATATTCGGAATAACCATCTTAACATCTTTATCTGTTAAAGCATGTTCAATTCCATCGGAGTCGATAATCGTCCACGTATCTTTCACTTTAAGAGGATTAAAAGTTTTTTCCTGTTCGCTGATTTTACCAAGTTTATAAAGTTCTCTGTATCGTGCAATGATGTCCAAAGCCGCTTCAATTCTGGTGTTGATGCCTGCATCTGCGGAATGGCTGTCGAGTTCCAAAGTAAGAGAGGGTTTGATTCCCATTATATTTCTGAAATATGTAATGATGATAGAATCCGGACCACACGAAAAATTAGTAATGTATGTTCCAAACAACTGCGGATGATTTTTTACAAATCGCGCGGATTGCAAAATCTGTTTTCCTAATCCCCAATACATATTTTCATAACTGAAGAGATGATCGCTCGGGAGGAAATCGTGAGGGATGATCATAACTTTGCGCGAAGCAAATTTTTGCGGTATTCCGAGATTAGCTTCTTTTGCAAATGAACTATAGGATCTTCCGAACAACACCATTGCCATTCTGTTCGGATCTTTTTCAAGCTCGCTTAAAACGCGCTGCCCGATTTCCTTAAACTCTGCAAGCATTTCTTTTTGCAACTGCACGGCGTAATCAAAAGAGGCAGAAGCAAGTGCTTTATCTTTTCCAAGATCTTTTGCGAGAGAAAGAAATTTATCTTTTGCTGAATCATATCCTTTTGCAAAACTGAATACAGGAGTTAATACTTTTATATCGCCAAGATCATCTTTAAATGTTGCTTTAAGATAATATGGTTCAGATTGCACGAGTATGCACGCTCTATCGAATGAATCGCTGTTCGGATTGTGAACTTCCAAAATGTGAGGAGCTAAAATGTACTTCACTTCTCTATCAATTAAATCCTGGAAGAAACCGTGTGCAAGTTCAACGGGGAAACAGAAAGCCGATTCTCTTTTTTCAACTCCGGTTTGTTTTACGTTATCACCAAGTATAACTCTGAATCCAAGTTGAGTTAAAAAATTATAGTAAAGAGGATAATATGTGTTCGATAAAAATGATTTCGGAATGCCGATCGTTTCTGCATCGCGCGGAAGTTCGACTGCATGAATATATTTATCGAATACAAGATCCTGCCGGAGGTGTACGAGGTTTGTATCTTTAATATCGCGAGCAAAATCTTCTTTGAGATTATAATATTTATTGCACGAACCGCCGAAGGGATATTTCTTTCCATTAATGTTTATAATATTAATACTGCACTTGCGGTCGCATTTTTCAGCACCGCCGGCGCAAATAAATGTTTTGCCATAACTTACAGTTCTTTCAATGAGTTCATCGAGACTGAAAATCTGTTCTTGCATTAAATTTAATTCTTGACGCTTTTTAATTTCGAGCGCAACGCCAAAGCACCCCATCAATCCGGGATCGGGCGGAACTATAATTTCTTTTCCCGTTAATGCCGCCATTGCAACGGGAACAGCTTTATTATAACATACTCCTCCCTGCATAAAAATTTTATTTCCCGAAGGTCTATTTCCTTTAACACGGTTTATGTAATTCAAACAAATAGAATAAACCAAACCGGCAACAACATCTTCTTTTGATAAACCTTCCTGCAAAGCATTTTTAATATCACTGCTGATAAATGCAGAACATTGATCATTAAAGTTGGGAGGATTTTTTGCTTTGATTGCAATCTCTCCGATTTGCAGATAATCAATATCGAGAGATTCGCTCGATGCTTCTTCGAGGAAAGAACCGGTGCCGGCAGAGCAAGCTTCGTTCATCGCATAATCCGATGGAACGCCGGAAGTGATGTAAGTATATTTTGCATCCTGTCCGCCGATTTCAAAAATTGTATCAACCTCTTCATCGAAGTGAACTGTTGCAGTTGCGTGTGCAATTATTTCATTGATTACACCTTTTGTTAATGCGTGCAAACCGCTTATGTGTCTTCCCGAACCTGTTACTCCGAGTCCGACAATTTTAACAGGAACATCAAGTTGTTTTTTCACACTTTCATAACACTGCACGGAAGCATTAATCGGATCGCCGTTTGTTCTCAAGTATTCCGAAGCGAGAATTTGCGCATCGCTTTTTCTTAACAAAACTATTTTTGTTGTAGTTGAACCAACATCAAGCCCGATGATACACTCGTCGTTCGCTTCTGCTTTTCCGCGAAGTGATTTTTCAAAGCGCACTTTAGCAACATGCTTTGCAAGTTCATCATGAAATGTGAATGAAGAGTGATTCGCGGCGAAGAGACTATGTTTATTAATTTCTACAGTTGGGTTTTGAAGCGCGAAGATTGCCGCTCCGAGTGCTTCGAAATATGTTGCGCCGGCAGGAACAACTAATTGTTCAAAATGTTTTTCGAGATATTTTATCATTGCCAAATTTTGCGAAGCACCGCCGATTAATGCAACTTTGCAAAATTGCACACGCGATGTAAGTTCAATTATTTTTTGCGCCATCATTCGCGAAAGACCGGCAACAACATTTTCTTTAGCTACTCCTTTATTCAATGCATGGGTGCAATCGGATTTGCAGAATACCGAACATCTTCCCGAAATACTGTAAGGTTCGCCGCAGCTTCCTTTATCGATCGCATCTTCAAGCGAGAGATCCATTCTTTTTATTTGTTGGAGAAAAAATTCGCCTGTTCCCGATGCGCATTTATTTCCCGTTAATGCTTTAGAAATTTTTCCACTGCCATCGACAACGTAAAGAATAAAATTTTCTCCGCCGGCACTGATTACTAAATCGGGGGTAACGCGAGAATTTGCAAGCGCAGTTTCAATTGCTTCCGATTCCGATATCGATGTTGCATTTAGAAGTTGCTTGAATTTTCTTCCTGTAACTGCAACTTTGCGCGGTGCGCCGTTGCTGAAAATATCTGTTATAATTTGGTGCGGACTGCCGTGATGCGGTAGGCTCAAATGTTTCTCAACCTTGACTTCATCATTCTTGCACGAAACAAGCACGTAAGAAACCGTTGACGCACCGATGCAAATACCGAGCGCCGTACTATTTGGATGTTCATTCTGTGAATTCATTGTTGAACCTATTTGTTAATTTTTTCAAAAGTTAGTTTATTATTGCTGATTGTAAAATAAATCATCAGCGTGTTAAAAGCAAAAAGAAGTTGTCATGCATTTGTAATATATTTGATTTTTGGCGGTTTTTTCAACCTTTTAATTTTTGCCTAAAATTTTTTGGTTCGAAAAGAATTTAGATTTTACGTTATGAAAAAACTTTCAGAATTATTTGTCTGCTCTTTCTAATTTTGAGTAGTAATTAACTGAAGTTACGCAACCGTTCATATTATCATATTTTTGTAACTATCAAAATTAGAAATAGAACACCGATAACGCTGAATTTGACAGGTGATTGCAGATAGAAATCAGTGAAAATCAGTTAAATCTGTGTCATCAGTGTGCTATTGGAGGTTTTGTGTAACTTCGGTAATTAATCAATTTCCAACAGACTTCTAATAATTAAAATGCTAATGATTCAACTTCAAATTATTTATACACAAATTGATCGCGATGAAAATAATGTTCCTACTTTCACGCGGCATCGTTTCAATGTTGAGGGGAAGAAATATTTTTATCCCGCAAGCACAGTCAAATTTCCGGCGGCCATTCTTTCGTTGGAGAAAATAAACGAATTGAAAATTCCTCACTTGAACAAATATACTTCATTAAAGATAGATAGTGTTTATGCGGGGCAAACGAGGGTCGGGTTTGATTCTTCTTCCGAAAATTATCTCCCCTCCATCGCTCATTACATCAAAAAAATATTTTTAGTCAGCGATAACGATGCATATAATCGCTTGTATGAATTTCTCGGCAAAAAGTATTTGAACGAGAAACTCTGGTCAAAAAGATATTCGGGAGTTTTGCACAATCACAGACTATCAGCATTTCTTTCCTCCGAACAAAATAAGAGAACAAACCCATTTACGTTTTTTGAGAATGATAAAATTATTTATCAACAAGAAATGCAATACGATGAGAGGGATTACAAAAACGAAATGGAAAACTTACGGCAGGGAGTCGGATATTATTCAAATGGAAGTTTGATTAACGAGCCAAAAGATTTTTCTGCATCAAATTATTTTGCGTTGGAAGATCAGCAAGAAATTTTACGTTCAATATTTTACAGCGAGCATGTAAGTCCCGAAAAAAAATTTCTTCTTACGGAAGAGGATTATCATTTTCTCCACAAATATATGTCGATGCTTCCGCGCGAAAGTAATTTTCCGGCTTACTCTGACTACTCGCACTACTGGGATTCTTACGTAAAGTTTTTGATGTTCGGTGATTCGAAAGATACTATTCCTACGAACATCAGAGTCTTCAATAAAGTTGGGCTTGCTTACGGATTTGTAACGGACAACGCATACATCGTAGATTTTAAAAACGGCGTAGAATTTTTTCTCGCCGCAACGATTTATGTGAATGAAGATGGAATTTTCAACGACGACAAATATGAGTATGATGAAATTGCATTTCCCTTTTTGGCGAAACTCGGCAGAGCAGTTTATAATTATGAATTGAAGCGCACAAAAAAAATCAAACCGGATTTATCGAAGTATAACGTTCACGATTACCCAAAGAAATAAAGCGCAAAGCGAACATAGTTCTCGTTCCTCAGAAACACTTTTGTATATTTGCCCACAAAAAAATCAAAAAATATTGCATGATTAAAACAGAAAAATTTCAATCGAAAATAGTTGATATAATCGGCTTCCCGATGGATTTGGGTGCCGGTCGGCGCGGCGTAGATATGGGTCCTTCCGCACTTCGCATAGCGCATCTCGCCGAAAAGTTGGAACAGCTCGGATACAAGGTCAATGATCTTGGCGACATTAATATTCAAATTATGGAACGACAAAAAATCAACAATCCGAAACTTCGTTACATAAAAGAGATTGAAAAAACTTCAAAGATACTCGCGAACAGAGTTGAAAAAACTTTGGAGAGCAAACACTTTCCACTTGTCATCGGCGGCGATCATTCAATGGCTATCGGAACAATTGCGGGCATCTCTTCTTATTGTAAAAAAAATGATTTAACACTCGGAGTAATTTGGATTGATGCTCATGCCGATATGAACACAGATGAAACATCGCCTTCGGGAAATATCCATGGAATGCCTCTTGCCGCGGCTGTTGGTCTCGGCAATGAATCGCTTACATGGTTGAAAGGCTTCTCGCCGAAAGTTCTTCCCGAAAATTGTGTCGTCATCGGCGCGCGAAGTATCGACGAACTTGAGCGTGTGAATATTAAAAAATTAAACGTGCCGGTTTATACAATGTCGGATGTTGATAAATTAGGAGTACATCGAATAATCAGTCGCGTGTTAAAAGATTTTAAGGAGAGGATCGATCACATACACGTAAGTTTTGATGTTGATAGCGTTGATCCGAATGTGGCTCCGGGCGTTGGCACTCCCGTTCCCGGCGGATTGAGTTACCGCGAAACTCATCTCGTTATGGAAGCGATTGCCGAATGCGGTTGCATGTCTTCGTTGGAGATTACGGAAGTCAACCCGATACTTGATAGCAGAAATCAGACTGCGGAATTTGTAACGGGGGTTGTTGCTTCGAGCATGGGGCAAAGAATTCTTTAACCGATGTTGCGCTCAAGTAGATTCATTGAATTAATAGTTGGCGCAATCGTTGTATTGACCGCACTGAAAATCTTCAACATCGTTTCCATCGAGGGCGGTGATGTGCTGGTAGCGTTGTTAATACTTGTGGGAATATTAATTGTACAATATTATTTTGGCGAGGGAATAGCAGCACCAATTTTTTTCGGCAGTGTAATATTTTTTATTGGCGTTCTGCTTTTTCTAATCCAAAACTTTTTGTTTGATAACGACTCAACTTTATTATGGAGGTCGATTCCGTTTATACTCGGATTCAGTTTTTTAATCGTGTTCATAGACCAGAGGCATAAAAAGAATTATCTATTTGTAGCTCTTCCCCTTATTATATGCGGGTTCTTGGTTCTACTCTATTTCGGAACACTTAACGCCACAACAATATTTTCGTCATTTGTTTTTATTGTAAAAGATTATTACATCTTACTTATTGTGGGAGTAGCTATTCTACTTCTCATTTCAAAAAGATAATTCCATCACATAAAATTTATAGACGCAAGTCTTGAAATGATTTTCTTGCTTATATTTTTTCCTTTCGCTGGATACCCTTGTCAGATAAGGTTAAAACAGCAATTTCAAAAAGTACAATATTTAAAATCGCGTAGCACTTGGTAGATGATGATTTGAACAGTAAAAAGTATGACATATCATCCCGCGGGATTTTTTTAATACTACGCGGTATTTTGTTGCCAACATATTTTCACTAACCTGGACAAGCAAGAACCAAAGTTAAATGTTCAACAATTTGTTGTTTCTACTTTGGTGATGAGAGCATTCCAGCGAAGAAAAAAAATTCATCCCCAAAGGGATTTGAATTTGATTGCGTCATTGCTTTTTACCAATATCTCATCCATACGGGATTTTTATATTTTTCAATCACTTTTCCCGTTAGGGAAAATATGTTGGTAATTAAAATCACGAACGTAATACTTAATCCCGTAGGGATGACATAATTAACAGTTCTTATCTTCCTTAATTTCTTGCGCCAAAACCATCGGAACGATTCTGCAAAAAAGTTGAGCATTTTACAATTAACTGTTTTAGTCAAAATTGACAAGGGTAGCAGATACATAAAAAAATATTTTACCAGAATTGATCATAATTATAATTGAAAAGTACTTACGGGAAAATATTTTTATTATTTACATCCCGAAAGCTTTCGGGATGAAATATTTTTTTACCGTTAGAATTCTCTCATCACCAAAGTAATTGAAACAACTTGATGAACGTTTAACATCAGCCCTGACTTGTCCATGCTTGAGTTAAGTCAAAGCAAAATTGTTTTTCATTGCCTGATTGTAAAATTAAGAGGGCAAAATTTCTTTCTTAAAAGAATGGAAACCTCGTAGAGGTTTAAATATTGTAACATTAAAACTAACCAATAAAATCAATCCTCGTAGAGGATTCATAAAATTATTCGCATTTGCTAAATATTAAATTGAAGAGTAAATGAATCAAATGGTAATTAATCCGCTTCGAGGATTATTCTACAAAATAGCTCAAAATGAATTTTTCTCTTCATCAAACAAAAAAGTTGTTGAATTGAAATTCATTTCTTAAAATATTTGAGAATGACATCCCGGTAAAGTTGGAGTTCTTGAATTCCATCACATAAAATTTATTTAACGAAAATTTTGTTTCGATAGTATAGACTTCAATTGTTTCATGCATTATCTTAAAACAAAAAATAATTTTTTTAAGAATGATCACAAAAACACAATTGCCGTTTTTAATTAATTTGCTTGACGATGACGACCCCGAGATTCGTTCTGCGGTATTGCGCGACTTATCCGGTTTCGGGCTTTCTCTCGAAACAGAAATATTGAAAATGGAAATTCCGATTGACGATAAGCGGATGGCGGTGCTTTCTTCTTTACTTAAAAAATTATATAGAGAAAAAATTGAAGCGGAATGGAAAAATATTTTTGAACTCAATAGTGATTATTTGCGTATCGAAAAAGCGATGGAGTTGATTACACAGTTTCAATCTCATTCTTTTTATAAAAATATGTTGAGCGAAAAATTGGATTCACTCGCGAACGAGTTTAAAGAAAAATATCCGTTCGGAGATGCGTTCGATCTTTCTACATTTTTGTTCAGATATAAACGTCTTCGCGGTGCTTCATCCGATTATTACAACCCAAACAATATAAATCTACTTTTTGTTATCGAGGAGAAACAAGGAATTCCGCTAAGTCTGGCACTCGTTTATATGCTTGTCGGTTTTCGTGTGGGAATGAATATTGATGGATGTAATATGCCCGGGCATTTTCTCGCGCGCTTCTCTAATCACGGCGATTTGATATTTGTAGATTGCTTCAACGGCGGAAAGTTTTTTCATGAAGAAGATTTTTATTTGATGAAAGAAGATTTGCACGAATCACTCGAAAAAATCTTGAACGAACGCGCCGACGCATCTACAATTATCACGCGGGTGTTAAGTAATTTAGTTCTTGCTTACGAAAAAAAGGGGGATGAAGAAAATTCGAAATTCTTTGAAGAGCTTCAAAACTTTATTTGATTGCAAAAGTATTGCTGAAGGTAAATTGCGCGGCATTCTCCGCATTGGAAATTTTTACAGAATAATGAACCGATTTTAAAATATCCGGTGCAATTGTCCACAACAGCAAACCATTGTTCGGAATAGACGCGGCAAGCGTTCCTCTCATTTCTGTCTTCCTGAATAATTCAATATTAATTTTAGTTATCCCGCCGGTAGAAGTCCATCGAATCGAATTCTCAGTTCCCGGTTTCCAAACTTCGCCGAGAGAAGGAGCGATTATCACAATATGTCCCGAAGTTGTTTTTGCACTGCCGGAAATATTTCCGCCGGTAATAATATCGGAGTCTTCTCTACAACCGCAAACGAACGAAAGAAGTAGTAGTGTTAAAACAATATTTGAATATTTCTTTTTCATTCCGAACTCTTTGCAAAAATACAAATTGTTTCGAATGAATTCATCTCAAATTACAGGTGGTTCTAATAATTTGAAAGTTTGATTATCAACATCAAGCGCGGCGTTACAACCGAAGGGAATCGTGAATTTATTTACGACATGACCGAATGACATTCCATATATTACAGGAATACCGAGATTATAAAGTCGATCGATTAAAACTTCCGATAAAGAAAAAGAAGAACTTGTTCCACCGGAATCTTCTTTGGCTTCGCAGCGCGTAAATATTCCCAACATTACTGCGGAAGCATTTCCAAATTTTCCTGCTTGAATCATTTGCGTCAACATTCGATCTACTCGATACGGTTCTTCTCTTATCTCTTCCAAAAAAATTATCGAGTCTTTTGTATCAACGTCATACTTAGTTCCTACCATTGATGCAACAATGGATAAATTTCCTCCGACTAATTTGCCGGAAGCCTTGCCCGAGCGAATTGTATAAATATTTTGTTCCCCTTTTTCTTTCTCCGGTTCTGCGTTATAAAAATTATAACTCGTTTCGGGATTCATAACCGTTGCAAAAAAATTTTGAACGGAGAATTCGTTGAAGGTCGAAGTTCCGACGGGACCGTGAAAACAAATTAGTCCCGTTTGTGAAAAAATTCCGTAAAGTAGAGATGTTACATCGCTATAACCGATTATAACTTTAGGATTATTTTTTATTGTTTGATAATCGAGTAAGTGCAACAATCTTGCGCAACCATAACCGCCGCGCGCACAAAATATTCCGTGAATATTTTTATCTGCGAACATTGTGTTCACGTCTTCCGCCCTTTGTTTATCGCTACCGGCAAGGTATCCGCTTCTTTGTAAAAGATTTTTTCCTATCACGACTTTAAAGCCGAGCGATTCAAGATTCTTAATTGCATCTTCAACTTCTTCTTCAGATAAAAATCCGGCTGGAGCTATTAATCCAATTGTATCTCCTTTTTTCAATCTGTTCGGCTTTATTTTTTCAATCGCGGAAGTAGAAAAAATTTTTCCGAATGTAGGTTTTATGATTGATGCCGCAGAAGCAACGCCGATTGTTTTAAGAAAATTTTTTCTTTTCATGATTTATCCATTAAGAATTGTTCATCGAAAAGAAGATGATCATAATTTTCGCGGGAACGGATGAGTTTATAATTATTTCCATCAACTAAAATTTCTGCCGCTCTTCTTCGCGAATTATAATTTGAAGCCATCACCATTCCATAAGCGCCGGCGGACATTACGGCAATGAGATCGTTGCGATCACATTTTTGTATTATCCTTTGCTTCGCAATGAAATCTCCGCTCTCGCAAACGGGACCGACAATATCGGCTTCTATCATATCGGTGAAATCATTTTCAACTTTCTGTACATGATGATGCGCACCGTAAATACTCGGGCGAAGCAAATCATTCATAGCCGCATCAACGATAATGAAATTTTTATGATTATTCTTTTTTGTGAAAATAACGCGCGAAATTAACACGCCGCTGTTCGCGGTAAAAAATCTTCCCGGTTCAAAAAATATTTTACAATTCATCTTTTGAAAAACGGGAATCAATTTTTTTGCAAGTGTGTTGATATTAAAATTATATTCGCTGTTGTATTGAACGCCGAATCCGCCGCCGACATCGAAGTGATGTAAGTGCAATCCATAATCTTTTATTTGAAGAACCAATTTACTCATTTTTTCTACTGCTTCGACAAATGGAGCGTCGGTTGTAATTTGTGAACCGATGTGCATATCGATTCCCGTAAATTCAAGATTGGAAAATTTAGCGTGTTGTTTGTAAATCTCCAATGCACGTGAAGTTTCGATTCCGAATTTATTTTCGGATAGCCCGGTTGAAATGTATGGATGAGTTTTTGGATCTACATCGGGATTAATGCGCAGTGCCACACGTGCTTTTGTTTTATTGCGCGCGGCAATTTCGTTAATCAAAATTACCTCTTCTTCCGATTCGGCTTTGATCATCAAAACACTGTTCCGAATTCCGGCTTCAATTTCTCTTTCCGTTTTTCCAACTCCTGTAAGAATTAATTTATCGGGAGTTGCACCCGCTTTTAATGCGCGGATTAATTCTCCTTCGGAATTCACATCTACACCGCTACCGAGTTGAACGAATGTTTTTATTACCGATAAATTGAAATTTGATTTTGCCGCATAAAATATTTGGTGCGGAATTTCTTTAAATGCCGAAGTGAACTCGTTGTATTTATCCCGCATATAATTTTTGCTATAAACGTAAAGCGGTGTGCCGAATTGATTTGCTAATTCTGTTAAAGAAACTTCTTCGCAAAAAAGTTTATCGTTTTTGTACTTAAAGTAATTTGATGGAAATGTTTGCATCTACTCTTTGAAAATAAAATCTAAAATTATTCGTGCGCATGATATTAATTCGCAGGCAGTTCTCAAATCGGATTTTATTGTGCGATTCCAAATTCGAAAAAAGAAAATTCTAATGTCATCATTTTCTTTTTCACGAATAAAATTTAATTCTCTAATATTCGCATGAACTAATTTTTATCTTTAACTACAAGAGGACAAAATGAACAAAAAAATATTTTCTTTCTTCATCGCAATTGCATTCTTTGCATTGAATAATTTTTCATTTGCACAGGATGACATGATGAAAATCTGGATGGAGTACATGACTCCGGGAAAAATGCACGAGTTGATGGCGAGTCAAGTTGGTGAATGGAATTACGATGTAACAATGTGGATGGAGCCCGGCACCGAGCCGCAAAAGGCAAACGGCGTTGCAAAAATTTCCATGATACTCGGTGGTCGTTATCAAGAAATGAAAACCTTCGGTAATATGATGGGAATGGATATGGAAGGAAGAAGCATCACCGCGTTTGATAACGGAAAAAAAGAATTTATCAGTACGTGGATTGATAATTTCGGAACGGGAATGATGTTCACTACCGGCAAATATGACGAGGCAACAAAATCCGCTGAGATGAAAGGAACAATGTATGAGCCGATGAGCGGTATGGATGTAAAAGTCAGAACTGTTACAAAATATGTTGAAGCGGATAAAACTATTTTCGAAATGTATATTTCGATGGGAGAACAGGAATTCAAATCGATGGAACTCGTCTACGTACGAAAGAAATAATTTTCCTGAACATTAAAAATATTTGATCGAGAATCTCTGCAACTACAGAGTTGAGATAAAATTAAATCTTTACGAGCAACAGAATCTTTGTTGCATAGAACCAATAGGTTTTAAAAATTAAGGGACGGAAAAAATCCGCCCCTTTTTTATTTCTTGAAGATGAACAAAAGATTTTTTGTTGGTTGCTCTTGACATTGGCGGCGACTAATTTGTCTGGCGCTGCTTTTCAAAACATAACAGACTAAAGTCTGTTCTACAGTTCTGTTCTACCAAAAAAAAAGGTCGAGCATTCGCCCGACCTAATTATTAATTATTAATTTTCAATTGTTAATTATTTTATCACCATTAGTTTCTTCACAGCTCGGTAATCGTTTGCTACGAGTTCGTACAGATAAACTCCGCTGGATAGTTTGCTTGCATCGAAGTTCACAGAGTATCTGCCAATTTCTTTTTCTTCGTTGACGAGTGTTGCAATTTCTTTTCCGAGAATATCATACACTTTTAACACAACTCTTCCACTCTTCGGTATTTGATAGTTAATCGTCGTTACCGGATTAAATGGATTCGGATAATTCTGCGCTAATGCATATTCTGTAATTCCAAGTTTTCCCTTGTACTCTATCGTCTCATACTTCTCTTTTGTTATTACATTATCGTCTGCATACTTTTCTGCTAGTGCATATTTGGGTTCGATGTTATCCGTTACTTCCAATACAAGACGGACTGTTCTGTTTCCTATTCCAGTTGTATTTACCTGGTAACCGATATTCTTATGCTGAAGAAGATTTGCGAGAGTGTAAGTTACTTCGTCATAAGCGCCGAGTAACTGGTTTGTGTTATCATCCACTAACAATACGCGGAACGTAACAAATGAATTTGCCGTCAGCGTGTTTTGGGCAAAACTTGTATCGGTTATGCCGAACTGAACACTATAATAGAAACTGCTATTGTCTGACAACTGAAACGGTTTTGAAGTTAGATAATTATTCAAAGTTGAGACATTTGAGAAACGTACCGATTCTTCAATATCTTTGAAGCCGATAAGTTCATCGTCAACTTTAATATCACCCATGCCGAAATAAAATTGCAGTTTATTTTTCGATACAATTCCTTCCCGCCCTTCGCTGATGGAGGTGGTGCTGACTTTGCTCGGGATGTAGTAATACGATTGAATGTTATTGCTCTGATTGAAATACATATCAGTCGAATTAGATGTGTTAAATGAAGTCGCAAACATGTTTTCAAAATAATGACCATTGCTAATTTGAATATACTTACCGGTAGAGTGGAGTGTTTTAATTTGTGAAGAATTCAGCGAGTTATTCACAATTTTGTTCAGTCCATTTTCTTGCCCCCAACCAATAATATAACCGACAGTTCCACCCGAAAAATTATCCGACCGGTTAATGCTTGCTGAAGTTACATCATTTCCAAACACCCAGTAATGCGTTGTGTTATCGGAGGCAGTGAACAATACTTTGCTCACCCATCCGGTAGGCTCTTCTCGTTGACCTATCCAACAGATGCGCGCAAGATGATCACTCCAGATGATATGCGAAGGATTAGTATTTAATTGATATCCTGGAGATGAAGCAATCTCATGATCGATGATTGGAAATGTAAGATAGTCTGTATTATTTGTTGTAATATTAAGTTGAATCACTGCATAACCGATATGACTCATTTCGGGCCAAGCCTCAAAATTATCACGCTGCCAGGTGATCTGAAATTTTGATATGGTTGAAGTGTAGTTGTGATCAAACTGAAGAGAAGGACTATACTGCCGAAATTCAGGAGGATCAAGTTGCGTAATAGTGTTTGGAAATACAACGATGTTTTCATTCGGGAAACCATTTTCTAACTTTCCGGCTACTACCCATAATCCTACATCATCACCCAGAGTCTCATTCCATCCAGCTATCCAGCGTTGTTGACTATGATTGACTGTGAATGCAATTACAGGCGATGAATTTTCTTCATCAAAGGACACTGGAATGCTAACTACAAATTCATCATCAATAATTGCGTCTGTCGTATAATCAATTAACATCAATCTGATATAGTTAACATTATTATACTGACATTGATATATCACAAAGATTCTATTTGTTCCAGCATTGCTGAGTGAGGGATTTTTTGAAGGATTTGTAAAAGAAAGGGATTTGGCACCATTCATCAAAATCCAATCGGCACCATTATTGGTACTTTTTTCATACCAAACTTTACCCATACTCTCATAAACATGGTGCATAACTCCATCGTTTGTTTTTATGAATTTACGCTGGCTGCTGTTATCGAAGGCGTCGGTTTGGTTGGAAAGCTGAGTGCCTTTCATGTTGGCATTTACAACTGCATTGTCATTTGTAAATACTACACCTGTTGTAAGAGAGTCTGCATTCTCGAAGTTTGCATTTGTGCCTGTCCAATTTTGAAAATAAAAATTATGCTGTCTGCCGTTTATGTTTATTGTCTGCGGCGAGATTGCCTGCACGGAGTAATAGGGTTTGTTTGGTGCAATCTCTTGATTCAAGAAGACGCCTTGATACACATCGCCGTTGTAGTTGGTAGTGTAATCGGGATAGAAGGGAGAAGGACGCGATTTAAACTCAAGCTTATCAGGTCCATCATTATCCATTCCACGGTTACGTTTATAGTAATAAAGTAATTCGGGATGTTGATAGTAGGGATCTTCGTAATCAATTAACCAAGGGTCTTTGAATTGAATATCTCCGCCATTAACAGAACTTTGCTCAAGCGCATTTTTAACTATAATTCCAGGATAGGTGGGATCGAAGTATGATGTTAAAGTATTCGTAAATTCTGTTATGGTGAAGGAGTGGTGATTTTTTACGTCAGTCTTATCATTATTCCAATTATTATATTTTTCGTTTGATAATATATTTTGTTCTCCCAATACAGTTTGAGTTGATGTCATCGGAAAATTAAAATCTGAACCTGGTTCTATATCCTCGCCCCAGTTACTACCTTCCCATAATTTAAGAATACCTGCTTGCTGATCATCACTTAATCGCTGATCCAGTATTACTAATTGTTCTGGCAAAGTATAAAATACACGAATTTTGGGTGAGTGTATCTTCCAATAATGGTTATTCGAATTTGAAGATTCAGCTTTCCAAGCAATCCCAAGTGTAAATCTATCATTTTGATCGATAGCCGATTTAAATTGGTTTACAAAATTACTTCCAGCATAAAATGTACTAAGTTGTAAAGTCCAATTGCCAGGTGGAGTATTTATTTGACCATCACCTATTGGAGTTGATAGTGTTTTATCTGAGAAATTCCAAAGTGATTGAATATCAAGATTTGTAACCGATAAATCATTCAAACAATTAAAATAGTTTACCTCACTTGTTTGGTATGTTTGAAATTCAGCGTAAAATGAGATTTCAATTGCAGAAATGATAGCAACCGATGGAACATCTGTTTCGCTTACATTCCACTGATATATCCCTCTTTTATAAGTTGGGGTATTGGTTGTTTTTCCTATTGTATATAATGGGTAACTTGAACCATTATATGTGTACAACCCATCTGATGAACTAGGATTATTAGTCCCTGCTTTATACAAATCGATTGAGTAATTTGGATAATTCGGTTCATAGATTATTGTTTGTGCGTTTAAGTTTAAAATTATGATTAATGAGAAAATGCATTTTTTAAGCAATTTAATTTTTTCCATTTTTTTATCCTTTCAATTTTTTATAAATATTTACTTATGTTTGCATATTAAACAAAAAGCTGTTATTCACGAATGTGAAAAGCAACTACTTCAATTTGTTTGAGTACCCGATAATTTCGGGTTCTTTAGGGCAGTGATGCTGCAACATCACTGCTCATTTTGATAAATCTGGTGGATTCATGTATTTTTCTCCTTTCTTAATAATTTTTTCCTTTTAAAATAATCGCCTTTCCAGATGAATAACCAGTAAATGCAATTAATTTATTTATAACGCTGACGGATAGTAATGCACCGCCAGAAAGATTTACTAGGTCTTTATAGCTTTTCCAATTTATACCATTAAAATGAATAATTTCACCATATGCACCTCCCACATAAACATCATTTATGTCATTTGCTCTAACTCCATTTACATGAAATAAGGTTATTGTTTTTAGAGAATCAAAATTCCAAACTGTATCGGTCAGCCTAAATTTCTCATAAATGCCTGAACCAACTAAGTAATATTTCCTGTTAGATTGAAACCATATACTGCCTAACGTCCACTTAATCCCTTCTCTGCTTAATTTTTGGGATCTATTTTGTATAATTTTTATAACTTCCTTGTCATAACTGTGTAAAATGTTTGACGCAACACATATTACTTCCCACTCATTTGTCTTTTTATTTAAATCTCCCCAAATATCATTTAAATTTAAACTCGTCCCGCTCTCTATCTTCTTCCAACTGATGCCATCCCAATGCGCGATGTTCCCGCCGTTGCCTACTGCATATAAATCATTACTGCTACTGCCCCAAAGTTTGTTGATTGACATTGAGACATTTGAAGGCAAACAATACTTATCTATTTGAATACCATCCTTTAATATAGCAATCTTATCACCACTGGAACTGATCCATATCTTTCCATCATCGAATGCAAAAATTGCTTTCGCCGGATATGATGATAGATTTGTGCTTCCGCAAACAGTTGGAAAATAAATTCTCTTCAACTCCCACTGATTTCCATCCCAATGCACAGCGTTGTAGGCGTGCGGGTCGGGGTTACCAAGCGAGTCGTTCATGTAAATTTCTCCTACTGCCCAAATGTTGTTTTCGTTTATTATTGCAACATCGTAAAGCGTGCTGCTGCTGTGTTGTCCAAATGTAAAAGTTTGCCACGTAAAGTTGTGGCTTGTTGTATCCATTGTTACGGTTGTTGCTTCAGCGGCTTTTAGTTCACCGGATTTGTTTATCCACTCCGCTTTAAACTTGTAGCTTCGTTTTGGTAAAAGACTATCGATGAATAGTAAAGTATCTGCCGTTGTTAAGTTTATTACCTGTCTTACTTTTTCTTCACCGTTGTTTTCACTCTGCTTTAGCGTAACAGCGGCGGGGAGAGTAATGTTTTCTACTTTCAAATTAATCCAGGCTTCAATGCAGCTTGCGTCTTCTACGGAAAGAGTTATTGCGCCGTTATCTTTAGGTGGTTCGTTGGTGTTGCAGCTGAAGAAGAGTAAGAGTAAGGGTAAGTGTAAGAGTAAGAGTAAGTGTAAGTGTAAGTGTAAGGGAATATGAAAAAGTTTGGTTAGTCCATAGAATTTTATGTCGCCGGACAGAGATGGGCGGTGAGATGATTTTGAAAAAGTATTTTTTATTTGACGAATCATTCTATCACTAATTTCTTTCTTAACTGAAATTGAAAAACTTTTGTGCAAATCTAACAAATAAAAAAAAGCGGCGCATCGGTATGATTACCTATTAGGTTACACACCCAAATTTCGCATAATGCCCTCGACAACTTTCAATATTTCACTTCACCGAACTACATTCGGCGGTATGAAATCGTGAAAATTGTTTTAAAATAGCTTGCCAATGTTTTATTGGAGCGAACGCAATTTACATTCTCAACTCCTCATCGATTGAAGAAACAACTTCATTCGAAGTTGGTTTGATGTTGATGTTGGTGTAATATGGTTAACAGACTAAAGTCTGTTCTACGGTTCTGTTCTACCAAAAAAAAAGGTCGAGCATTCGCTCGACCTAATTATTAATTATTCATTACTATTTGTTAAATAATTTTACTTCAAGACTGTCATCTTCTTAGTAATAGTATTGCCGTTGAAGTTCAAACGATAAACATAATTTCCGCTTGCAAATTTTTCGGCGTTGAATTCAACACTGTATTCGCCTGCAGTTTGCATTTCGTTCACAAGTTCAACAATTTTTTCTCCGAGTAAATTGTAAATCGAAAGAGTTACAATTCCGTTTTCCGGAAGTGTATATTTTATATTCGTAACCGGGTTGAACGGATTCGGGAAATTTTGTTCGAGATTGAAACTTGTCGGTAAAAGATTATCAACTAAAACTTCATCACTATAACTTGAGCGACCATCGAAGTCTATTTGTCTTAATCTATACACAACTTTCTCTGCGCCGAGCGAAGAAACATCATCGCTGAAGGTATAAGATTTCGGCGAGGTTGTAGTTCCAAATCCGTTTTTAAAACCGACAGTAATGAAGTGTGCATCGTTATCGCCTTTGATAACTTTTCTTTCAACTTCAAAACCACGGTTGTTGGTTTCGGTTGCGGTTTCCCAATTCAAAATAACTTTGCCTTGAGATTGAGTTGCAGTGAAAGAAGAGAATTCAACCGGAATAACACTCGGATGCTGGCTCATAAGTAATGCACCGCCGCCGCCGACAGCAATACCAACGTTAGCATCGCCGAGGAAACGAACAGCATTCATATTGAATGCACCGGCTGGTAACAAATCTGCAACCCAAGTTGCGCCGTCATTCGAAGTTTTGAATAAGCCGTTTGAAGTTGCCGCCCATGCCCAGGAAGTTCCTTGTACATATTCTAAACCTTGAACACTTTCCATCGAAGTAGCTTGAGCAGTCCAATTCACTCCGCCGTTTGTAGAGCGGTTGATTGTAGTAGTGTTATTCCAAAAACCTGCTAAGCCCGCACCATTGACAGAACTGAATGCGATCGTTCCTGAATTTTGTAATGTAGTTGTTCCAAAATCCCAAGGACCATCTGGACCGCTAACAGATTTGTACACTCTGTTTGCAGTTGTGGCAGTTCCCGAACTTCCGCATCCAAACCAAAGAACATTTCCAATTCTATAAAATGAACCGTTAGCACCGAAAACATTTGTTGCCGGTTGTGTTGGTCTGTTTGCTGTCAGTGCCCACGTAGCACCTCCGTCAGTTGATTTTACGATATGAAATAATCCGCCTGTTGGATCGCTTTGAGCCCAAAGAAGAGTTGAAGAAATATTATCTACAAAATTGAACCAAACGCCTGCCGCAGTATAAACTTGAGTCCAGTTAGTTCCACCATTTGTTGTTCTCATAATTTTTCCGTCACCTGCGCTAGGACCTAAAGAAACAATAGCAGTCTGTGCATCAAGTGCGGCGATGGAGTAAGCACCTTCGCCCGCATTACCAGCGGCAACCCAATTTTGTCCGCCGTCGGTTGTTCGTTTAACGTCGCCGTTATTGGCGCAAACCCACATAACAGATTGAGAGACAATGTCCACTCCCCAAAGATCACCGGTGGTTCCGCTTGGAACTTGCACCCAATTATATTGTGCGCCACCGGAACTGATTGTAAATGTTCCGTTGCTGAGATCATTCATGCTTGCGTTTGAGGCATCTGATACTCTTACCTTACATTGAGTTGATGGAGTGTTTGGAACCGTCCAAGCGTAAGAGCCAGAACCGGCGGCAACACTTGCAGCAATTTGAATCCAACTTGTTCCGTTGTTAGTTGAGTATTCTATTTTAACATTTGTAATGTTAGATGTGGACCATGTAATATTTTTGTTAGAATTGATCGCCCAGTTTTCACCGCCATCGGGAGAAACAACTGTAACGCTTTGAGCAGTTGAGGAAAACGTCAACTCGCCGATCCAGCTTCCCCAAGTATTTGTTGCGGCAACATATTCAGTTAAGATATAAATTTTTCCTGAACTAGGATCAGTCCATGCGCCGTTATAATCGCCCCAGCGATTTCTGCTTCCACCAAAAGTTTTATAATAATAACCTGCACCGACTTTTAACAATTTGCTGCCTGTGAGTGCGGTTCCACCGGCTGGTAAAGATGTGTAGTAAGCACCCATATATTCTGTAGATGCAGAGCGAGAATATGTAAGCACTATATTATTATCAGGATCGACTGCAAGCGCAGGATAAGTGTGGAAGTAAGTATCTGCGCCCATTGCTTTATCGTCAACGGCAGTATTTGTAGAAACATTTAGTGAAGCATATCGTACGCTTGAATAAGCACCGCCTGTTCCACTTTTAACGGAATGAATTAGATGAAGAATTCCATTTTTGAAAACCGGTTCGTTACGTAAGTGGCTTGCGCCTCCGTCTATGGTTTGTGTTCCACCTAGTTGTCCGGCATCCGGCGGATCGGTATATGCGGCAACAGGAACTTCGACAACAGTTAATGATGGCGATGTTAACGGGCTTGTTAATTTGTAAAGAAGGAAATAATTTCCTGTAACGTATGGTGAACGACAAGCAAGGTAATATGTAGATGATGGGGACATTGTTCTTGAAGGACGAAGACCGAAAATTCCCACTCCGCCTGAAGTTTTGATATCCCAAAGATCTTTATAATTCACAACACCTGGAGTTGAAGCGTAAAGTTCAGATTTATTTATGATTCTGAGTTTTACATAATTCCATGCGGAAGAAAAAGTAAATTGGTTAGAAGTAATGTAGATAGCGTTTTCATCATACCCGACGCCCTGATAGTCGCCCCAGTTACCGGCATTTGTTGTACCGTTGAGGGAACTATTGAAAGCGTAGTTATGCCAAACACCTGTTGGAATGGAATCATCGGAAACAGAAACTAAAAAATATCCTGTTGAAGAACCGAGATGTAACCAAACCATCACCCATCTTTTAGAAAATTGATCGTAGATAACTTTGGGATCGAATGGGTCTGCACCGGAAAGTGTTGAAGAATACCATGAAGAAGCTTCGATAGTTTTTTCGACGACACCTGCTTTCGTCATAATTCTGAATCGGCTATTAACCATTGCAATAATGTGAGTAGGACCCACGGCAAGAATTGGATCCGGCGGAATATAGTAACCTTGATCGGGTACTCCGACGAAATTATTAGAGAGGACGAAATCTCCCGATGATACTTCATACTGCTGATTGCTGATGGTCGGATCGATTGTATAATTTGATCCTTCACCTCCGAGCGGTGCAGTATCGAATGAAGGATTCGGAAGAAACCCTTGAGTGAAAATATTTTTCATCGGTTTGGGATTGAAGGTTCTTCCTTGTTTTAATCCATCTGTAAATGAATTTGTATTAACAACAACTCCGCTCGATACTGAACCGTTTGCAGGTCCCTGGAATATCTGTGCGAATGAAATTGTCATACACCAAAGGAAGATAAAGACTGTTAGTTGTATAGCTTTGCGCATATATCTCCTTGTTTAATTAGTTAGTTGTAAAATTTCGTTCCAATTATAAAAAGTTTTTTGTAGATAAACTATATTATTCTTGTGCTATGCAACAAGAAATTTTTTTGCGAAAATTAATAGCGGTAATAGTTGCTTTCCGGAAATTTTCAAGAGATAAAAAGAGATTTCTAATAGCTTAAACAATGTCGAATTCTTTTGCGTACCGAACTGTGCCGCTTACATTTTTCAATCCGTCTTTTGCGAGTTCAATAGCCATGAAAACATTGGAAGGAACTTCGAATGGGGGTTTGATATTCCATTTCTCTGCAGGTAAAAATCCGAAGCGCGGATAATAATTTTCATGTCCTAAAACGATTACAGATTTGTAACCTAATTCTTTTGCGCGCGTAAGCCCGCTATTAACAAGCATTCCGCCGATTCCACATCTCTGGAATTTCGGATGAACAGCCATCGGCGCGAGTGCAAGACTTTCATGTTCCGCGTTATCGTTAATGATTTTTATTTTTGTAAAGAGAATATGTCCGATAATTTTAGCTTCATGAATTGCAACCAAAGAAAGTTGGGGAATGAATGCATCGCTCTGCCGCAATAAGTCAACAAGTTTTGCTTCGCTTTCCTGTCCAAACGCAAGTGAGTTTAAATTGTGAACATCATCGTAATCGCTTTCTATTTCTTGTCGAATATCAATAACCATTTTTTATTTCCAATTGTTGTTAGTGTTGAAAAAAAATCTTTCTTCGAATATAATTAGAGATTTAGGAATCATAACGAACTTACTTTTCATCTTCTGCGAATGTTAAAACATAACCGTTTGGGTCTTCAATCGAAAATTCTGTGGCACCGTAAAAAGTTTTTTCGAGTCCTTTTATTACTTTTACTTTTGTGTGAATGCGTTCGAAGAATTTTCTTATCTCTTTAATTTGTATGTAAAGCAAAAGTGAACCGCCGTTTTGCCGCGTGATCATTGGCAATTCATCAGCAAGACTTTCGAAAGACTGAAACATGAACGTAACATTTCCGCAAGTCATCATTGCCCAAACGAAATCGCCTTGCTCGGGAACGGTTGCAATTACATTAAATCCCAATTGCTTATAAAATTCAATTGTGAGAGTTATATCTTTCACAAAAATGTTCGGCGAAACTGATTCCATTTATTTTTCCTTTAAGTTGTTTTCGAAAAGTTTTATCGCGACTTATTTCTTCCAATAATTTTTCATCATCTCCGAAACCCATGCGGGCTGCGTGATTGCTTTCTTTGATTGATATTCCTTAAATACAGGTTTGATGTCGAGTATCGGTGTTCCGTTTATTGCATCAAGATATTTTACTTTGATAGTTCTGCCGCAATGCTCAAGTAGTTCGACTTGTGCAAGCCCGAGCCGGTTTGGTCTATCTTTTTTGCGCTGTGCGAAAATTCCAACTTTCGGAAACGCGGGATTCTCTCTCGGATGTCCGGTGAAAATAATTTTTTCATCTTCAACTTTATCGAAGTAATAAATTATTTCGAGATGTGAAAAATCGGAGATGCAATCAAATGCTTCGCTTGAAACTTCATCTGCAAGATGGATTTCGGAAGTGATTGATTCCCATTCATCATCAATAATCGTTGCGCGGGAATTCTTTACAAATGCAATCGGTGAAAGTTTTATTTCCATTTTAAGTCTAATTTGTTTTGTTACTAATTCTCAAATTTTACACAGAGTTATTTTCATTCGCAGAAGTTGTTTCATACTTGTTTTTATTTTTTCGATAATATAAAATAGTATGTAGAGCGAGGAAAAAGAAAGGAACGGTGGAGATTATTATTTTATAGTTCGCACTTAAAATTCCCGCAATAAAAATAACTGCGAACAAAATTCCTATTGATGCAATGCCGATAAGCGTGAATACTTTGCGCGTTGTTTTTTGAAATAGTGTGAAAACCAAAATGATTTGTCCGAGCAAAGGCAGTATAATCAGCGGATGAATGATTGATGCGGGTTCGACAAAGATTTTGCCAATTATCTCAAACTCAATTTGAAAAAGAAGAATGCTGTTATTTTCGCCCCACTCGAGGTAACCGATAAATGAAGCGATAATTAAAAATAAATTCTTGAGTTTGTCCGGTTTCATTATTTGTTGTTTAACGATGTAAATAAAAAAATTAAAAAAGTTTTCCTTGAATTTCAATTTTCGGTTGAAACGTACCGATGATGATAAAGGGATTTAATGACCTGAAATGATATGACTGCGTTGTACCTAAAAAGAAATGCAAGTCTTTTGTTTTTGCAAAATCATCGACATATTTTTTTCTTACATCTGCGATTGCTCTCTTCTCATCTCCATCGTATCGCATCAGGCAGTTCCAGTAAAGCATTCCTGTTTCCCAATCCTCAATCATCATGTTGCTTATTTTTCCCTGGTTATCCTTGAAACGAAATTTAAATTTGTAGGGGAGCTTTGGAACAACATCAAAAATTCCATCAGCATTTTTTTCAAACAGATTTAGTTGATTAAGTTTTGCCATTTTTGATTTAGCCCATTCGCGTTTAACAGGTAAAGCATAAAAATCTAAAATTGCTGATGGTTTAAAAACGGCCAAAGATGTGCAAATATTTTTATTCTTAGCTTCCGCTATTAATTTCGAGAGATCATAATGAATTTTGTGTAAGCAAATATTTTTTCTCTCTTCCCAATTGTCTTTTGTATCAATATGCCCCACGATATTAATCTCTGTGTCGATAGTACTTGGTCTGAAACTTTCCGGTCTAAAATCATTTTCGTTTTTAACGAGGTTCATTTCAATCCAATCATATTTTCTGTATTGTTCGGCGTATGATTTTTTGCGAAACGGAATAGGATAAATTCTTATCCATGAACCGTCTTCACGAAAACCGGCTGTGCAAACTAATTCATCATATTTGGTTGAAAGGGTTGGATAAGTTTTTACTGCAACGAGAATTTTCGACAAAGCCATCTATATATGGACGATCGGGAAATAAAAGTTATTATGATTAAGGTTGGCAATAGATTGTGCGAGATGCTTCCGATGGCATTGATTAATATTGGCTTCAAAGCATGTTAGTGCTATTCGCTTTTCCTGTTTTAACAATTCAATAATTTGAAATTGCGAGTTGGTTGTTCTTGTCAAATTTTCTTTCCGATAAAAATCAAAAAGTTTATCATAATCATTTTGTGTCTTCAATTCTTGTCTGAATTCAGATTGGATCCCAACTTCGGGAATGTGTTTGTAGGCGATATCTACGCTTTCGCAATATTTTTTTAATTGATTTCTATTGAATCCAAATTTCATACTCATGGGATTATTCCGAACATCAATTAAAATTTTAACATCCTCTTTAATCAGTCGACATAAATATTCTTCTAATGAAATTCCTTCATATCCGATTGTGAAAAGAATTGTTTCGTTCACTTTTGGTTTGCTCAATTTGAGGTTTGCTAATTCTTCTTTTGTTAAAACATTTTGAACAACTTCACTTTTTGTTGCATAAAATGGAAATTCTAAATAAGTGTATCTCATCAAAGCGGAAGAATTCATGTTCCCAAAATCTTTCTTAATTCTTTGCAATAGTGCATTATCATCAAGTTTGATTTGAGTTAAATAATCGCTCTCATCCAATTTCTGGAAACTCTTTTCATTTTCAAGCAGCAATCCTTTTCTAACCATTGCAAGCATATCAGCGTTGGCGGAATATGAATAGCAACCAAAACGATAGGGAATGAAATTATATTCGGGGCTGGTTTTATTTTGCGAAAAAAGAAATAGCAATTTTTGCAAACGGATTTTGTCCAATTGTCCATCGAATATTTGTAACAATGCGAGAATTATTTTTCTTCTGTAAAACATGATGTAAAGTTAAGATTAACGAACACAATTTTCAATTTGGGAAAAACCGAGTTGATTTGTTTGATAATATTTTTACAACTACAGTCCGCGTGCAATTTTGGTTTATAAAATTTCCCAAGAGAAAAAATAAAATCAAATTCTTCACTCCGAAATCTCTGTCAACATTCCGAGGTTAACATAAAAATCGAAAAGATCGCTCCCGTTTTTAACATTGAATATTGGTTCGGTGAAAAAATAATTTATTGGGAACGAAAGAAATTTATCGCCAAGTGCGATTGCCCCTTTCTCATTTCCCCATGCGCGCGATAATGGAAATCTATCTTTCCCCTCAAGGAGAATTGTAAAAATATCATTTTCTTTAATTCCCAATTCAATTAGTCTTTTGCCTGCAGGAGTTCGGTTGTCAACATCGTAAAGATACCGACCGGATTTGAGCGTGTGCATTTGTCCACCGTAAAAAATAATTTTTGCATCAGGAAAATTTTTGTACGATTGAAAAATTTTTTCCGCCATTGTTTTATTGCGGGTATCGTGGCACACTGCTCGCATCATGAAGATATGAGAATAATTTTCATCGACGGCAATTATTTTTTTAACTCTCTTCCTGTTTGCGTAACACCACGAAAGTATTTTGGAATAGGGGAGACAATCGGAATTGCTTTTGATTTCTTGGAGATATTTTTCATCGCCGTTTATGAAGTAATCGTCAATGACTTTTTGCACTTCTTCCGGCAGTTCGAGATGAACGATTAACTGTTCGTTAGGAAGTTTCTCAAGCAGATGAATGAAATATTCCATCGTTTCATTTTTAAAATGTGTTTCGCCGACGAGTAAAACTCTTCGCTCAACTACTCTCTTCGCCACGGAATCAATATCCAACAATGATGCGGCAACATCTTTAGCCATGCGGCTGATAGCGCTATCGGGAATTTCTGTCTCATTAAAAATCGGTTTTGGGGGACAAGCGAAATTGCGATACAGAAAAAATCCGGCGACAAGCAGAACCGGCACGGCAATTATCAACTTTGTTCTTTTGGTTAATCTCATCAAATCTCCTCTTTATTTACAAGCACATATTTGAATTTTTATTTTTCAAAATCATCGCAAGAAATTTAGAGATTTTCATTTGAAGAAGAATATTCCAAAACTGCCGTTCATCAAAAGTTTGATTGTTAACTGAAGTTACGCAGTCGTTCGTATTATCATATTTTTGTTACTATCACAATTAGAAATAGAACACTGATAACACTGATTTTGACAGATATTCGCAGATAGAAATCAGTGAAAATCAGTTAAATCTGTGTCATCAGTGTGCTATCAGAGGATTTGCGTAACTTCAGTTGTTGATATGAATACTGTCTCGTTCAGAAATGAATAATTTATTGTTCTGAAAATTAGAGTAGCTGAGTATCAAAATTATAATTCCAAATATTATTCAAATCCGCCACCGCTTTATTGGTTAAATAAAATTTAGCCATTCAGTTTACGTGTGGCTTTTAGCTTTCTAAGATTTTTTTGGGGATCAAAATCTTGAGCAATTTGACTGTCAATACCTTCTTGAATCACCTTTTTCAATGCGATCTCTTTGTTCGTTTCATGTTCAAGAAGTAGGAGACCGGCATGAATTACTTCATCAATGTTTTTATAACTTCCATTGGTTAACTGGCTCTCAACGAATTTGTCTAAATTATTTCCGAATGAAGTGTGTGTATTCTTGCTCATTTTTTATTCTGTTTTTCGAAAAAAAATAAAAATTATTCCTGGTTTCAATGGACCTTTTCGTTTATTCTCTGAACTCCTAAACTTTGCGATAATAGAAAATTAATCATAGACAAAGGGGAACCATCAAACTCAACTCAAAATTTATTATCCGGTTTAATCCGACCGGATAAACGAAACCCATCTTTTGCATTTAAAGCGATTAACAAAAGGTTAGTTAATCCGAGAATAAATTCTACAATTTGTGCGGCGAAAAATGTTTTATCAATCCCAACATAAAACGCACGATGGTAAAGAAAGGCGGCAATAAAAGTTAAAAAAATTCCGTTAATCAATACGAACTTCATTCTTTTTTGCTTTACAGCGATCATGGAATTATTTAAACCGGTTGCTAATTTTCTTCCTGAGAAATTTAATGATGCCATTGTAAAAATCAGCAAAGGTAATGAGTATAGAATTCCTTCCTTCACTTGCTTTATAAAATTTTCATTGCCATGGATTTCCGCAATCAGCGATAACACAAAGAAGACGATGATTAAAATAGCACCGGCAATATTTGCTGTAAGATGTATTCTTACAATTGTCTTTCGTTTCATTTTTTCTCCCGTTTAAAATGAAAGTTGTAATTCAACGGTTACATTATCGCCTACCAATAAATTCATAATACCGCCTCCAATATCAAACGAACTTATGGAAAGATTGAAAACAGCACTTAGAATTTTTTGTGTTCCGTTGGTCTCTATTCGAAACGGAATCTCCATTGTTTGAGATTTTCCTTTTATTTTGATTTCGAAAGTTCCTGCGAATTCATTTTTATTTTTAGCAAAGATTTTTTTTGAGAGAATTTCGATACGCGGATTTTTTAAGGCATCAAACCAATCTTCAGTTTGCAAATTTGCATCTCGCTCCGGATTGCCGGTGTTGATGCTTACAACCTCTGCTGTTCCGAAAATTTTTCCCAAACCATCATCGTTCATTATAATTTTGTAATCGAATTTTTCAATGCGTCCTTCGATGGTTGCAAAAACCTTTTTAATTTTGAACGAAACTTCTTTCTTACCACCAGATTGTGCGGTTGTGAAGATAGGCGTTAAAGAGAGAGAAATAAAAAATATCCAGATGAATTTCATATTATCCTTGCTTTAAGTAAAAGATAGCGCAAAATTCGACAATGACGAACTTCTAAAATTGTAGAAATCGGAAATCGGGAATTTTTTTTCTTAATTGATTTGGTGTCCGTCCGGTGATATTTTTTACTTCGTGGATAAAATGAGATTGATCAAAATATTGATTGTCGTGCGCAATATCGGTCAGAGATTTTTGCGAATGCTTCATCTGATATGCAACATGCCTAAGTTTTACGAGTCGGATAAATTCTTTTGGAGAGCAACCGACACAATCATAAAATTGATTCCTGATTGTGCGGTCGGTAACTCCAAATATTTTTGGGAGTGTGGAAATGTCGATGTTACCCGAATTATTTTCGATGAGTTCAACTGTGCTTGTAATCAGCGAAAGATCGCGGATAAGAATAGTATCAAGAAAAATTCTTTCAACTTCATCAAACATTTCTTCCGTATTTGAACAACCATCAACTCTCTTTTGGAAATGATGAGCCGCGTTAGGAAATAGTGAATGTGTGTTAATCAGCCAAGGCAATTTTCTTATTGATTGCTTTGTGAAATAGGCAAGACAATAAGGTTTTACATGCGCGCCGAGAATTTTTACCCGTTCAGTATTTGGTTGCACAATTATTTTGTGTGTTGAGATTTTTGAAATAACCATTTCTACGGTAACTGATTCTTTCAAAGTTAAATTTGTAGCAGTAAAAGGATGATTAAAAAAATATCCGAAAGTTATTCGCGGATAAGGAATAATGTATTCGGGATTTGGCGATAACAATTCCACCGGTACATCAAGATAGAAATAGCTGTCAACAATGGTTGAGAGAAATTGATTTTCCGGTTTTCGTGTAACGAAATAATTATCGGCAGTCATGCTGGGTTATACTAAAGAAAAACAAGTTGATAATAAAAAACTGATGTAAATTAAATACACTCGTTTAATCATAAACTTTCTTTTTTCTATTATAACCTTTTTCATCGAAAGGTTGAAGTTTTTCGATCCACATTGACATTAGCAATTCAAGTTCTTCTTTCGGATCATTTGATATTTCCGTTTTTTGTTCAAGAACATCAATAATCTCAAACGAAAAATTACTTTCACCGACAACATTATAATCGTTCTGAAGTTCTTGATTGATAAACGAACCATGTGCGAGTTGAAACTTACAACTGTTAAGTTTTCCGTGAACATCAATCCCGCTACCGATAAATATTTTTCCGTTAGTCAAATTCTTAACTTGAAAAACACCCATCGGCTTGGGATTTTCTTTATACAAAATTTTTAATCCTTTTTTATTCATGAGTATTTCTTGTTATAGGTTTAAGGAAGAATGTTGAGACAGTGGACAACAAAAACATTTCTAATTTTTCACTAACTCAGCATAAGATTAAATTTCTTCAGGTTGTACCCTTCCGCACTCCGCCACATTTCTTGCCATTCCTTCAAAGAAAAAAAGTGGAACGGCAAATAGAATTCCGATGCAATGTTTAATGAAAAATATTTTAACAATCTATTGATTTCCGTCATTCACAAATCTCAATAATTCTTCACTCCCATTTCATCCAATAAATAATTTGCGCCAGCGAATTTTTGTACAACCCACAAGACATATCGAATATCAACTCCGATAGAGCGGCTGTAATCTTCACTCCAAGCGTAATCGTTAATTGTCGCCTCATATGCGCGGTCGAAGTTCACACCGATGAGCTCGCCGAATGCATTCATAATGGGGCTACCGGAGTTCCCGCCGGTTGTGTCCATGTTATAAAGAATTGCAACAGGCACATCGCCGAGTTTTTCATTTTTAAATCTCCCGAAATCTCTTTTTTCATAAAGCTCTTTTATTTTTTGGGGAAGATCGAAATCGTTGCCTCTGTAACTTTTTTCAATCACGCCTTTCAATGTTGTAATCGGCGAATAGTATGTTGCGTCAACGGGGGTATAACCGCGCACGTAGCCGTAAGTCAAGCGCAAAGTAGAATTAGCATCGGGGATGAATTGTTTTTTCTTCCAATCTTTTTTCACTTCGAGCAAGCGCGCCAATTGTACGTTCAACTTGCCTTCGAGTTCGTCCAGTTTTTTCTTCAACGGTTCATAAGTTTTATTGTAGCTCGTTACAAAGTTGATGAAAGGATCATCAACTTCGCCGCCGGAAATTATTTGCTCAAAAACTTCTTCCACTCCCTTTGTGGAAGTGAGTTTTGATTTTTCGAAAGCATTATCAATCCAGTTGTTCATCTCGTTTGAGTTTTGTACAGAAAGCAAATTGAATAACTTCACTTCCGGAAATTCCGCGGCAGGATTTAAAAATATTTTTAGTACTTCTTTATCAACCGCAACAGGAATCTTTTCGGAAAAAGATTGTGCAATTCGCTTCTTTAAATTATCCCAATTTTCTTTGCGGTAATTTTCTTCTCTTTCTTCATCAGGTTTCTTGAATTCATCTCTTAACTTTGCGAGTGTGTTCGCAGTGCGAATTTGATTCGACATTCTGTTCAAATTTCCATTGAGCAAATCAATTCTTCCCCGCTTAAGAATTTCATCGTAGATAGTATTTATTTCAGAAAGAGTCGAACCGAATTTTTCTTTCAACTTTTTATCGGAGTTGATATAACTTTGTAAAAGATTTTCCTCTTCAATTTTTTTATTCAGTAAAGAAATTCTCCCCAAACCGAGCATCTTTCCCTCATAATTTTTTTTAACGTTGGCAAGAGATTTGATTGTTGAAGAAAGCTCCAAGCCGAGCGCGGCATCTGCTTCGCCGAACTCTTCATATTTTTTAATCAACTTCGAAAAAGTTTCGGCGATGTATGGGAGTTGAACTTCCTGATGCAGTTTAACATAGCCGGCGGGTCTATGGCGGAAAGTTCTTCCCGGATAACCGAGTATGAAAACAAAATCTTCTTCTTCAACACCGTTCGGATTTACTTTCAAAAATCTTTTGGGAGTGAAAGGAATATTTTTTTCGTTGTAAGTTGCCGGCGCGCCGTCCGGTGCAACGTACGCGCGGAGGAATGAGAAATCGCCGGTATGACGCGGCCAAACCCAATTATCCGTTTCACCGCCGAACTCTCCGATCGATCTCGGCGGAATGTACACGAGTCGAACATCTTTTATAACTTTATATTTGAAGAGGACGTAAGTCTGCCCGATAAACATTTCGGAAACTTCCGCGACAATAGTTGAATCTGCTTGTTGCGCGGCGTGAATTATCTCTTTTATTTTTTCTTCAATCGCTTTTGTACGTTTGGAAACATCATCGACGGCATTTGCAGTTTCTAAAATTACAGAGGAAACATCTTCATAAGATTGAGTTATCATGCACGTCAAACCTTTTGCAGGAATTTCTTTTTCGAAAGTGCCGGCGAGAAAACCGTTCTCTACATAATTATTTTCAAGCGTGCTTGCGCGTTGAACATAACCAAACGCGCAGTGATGATTCGTGATTATCAACCCCTGTTCCGAAATGAATGAACCGGTGCAGCCGCCGACGCGAACAAGCGCATCAACCAAACTTACTCCGTTTGGGTTATAGATTTCTTTGATGTCAATTTTCAATCCCGCGCTTTTCAAATTTAGGTTTGGAACTTCGCTCAATGGATACATTCCTTCTTCCGGAATGTGCGATGCGATGTTCAAGCATAAAAATATTGTAATGAAAAAATAGAGTAGAGGTTTCGTCAGTAATTTGTTTGAGAAAGTTTTCATGATTCGCCTTTCGTAAAAAAAAATTTTGTGTTCAAAAATAATATTTCATCGCTCCAATCCCTCACGCAAAAAAAGGAAATATGGAAAAGTTTCAATAAAGAAGATTCTTCAAGTCGCCGCTAAAATACTTGGTGAAGTTGTTGCAACATTGATTGATAACGAATGGAAAGAAGCAGGCTACTACAATTATCAATTATTAATTAATAATTATCAATTACCAAGCGGCGTTTTTTATTATCAACTTGTCGCCGGCGATTTTACTTCTGTAAAGAAGCTGGTTGTAATTAAGTAGTAACATTGCGAGGGATAACTTTCTTGGTCGGGTGAAAGCCCGACTTTTTCCGGAGGTAGTCATTCTCATACAAGACATCAAGGCACAAAGAAGTTTTGAATAAACGAACAAACCATAAGTTTTTCCTTAGTGCCTTTGTGCCGTTGTGGCAAAAAAATTAGCGGGTAACGTAACTTAATGAGCTATTCGAAAAACCATACTATTTACAAACTCTCAAAAAAAATCCTTGTAGAGTGTTTGAGGTTATTGTGGAAGAGTAAATTAAATTTGCCCGCATTTGTTAATCCTCTACGAGGATTGAATTTATTGTTTAATCATCGTTTTACAATAATTAAACCTCTACGAGGTTTCTCAATATCTGGACAAGCCAGAACTGAAGTAAAATGTTCACCGAGTTGTTGTTCTTACTTTGGAAATGAGAGTATCCCAACAGAGAAAAAAATATTTCAT
>CAYMUL010000014.1:0-90190 GCA_964393605.1 uncultured Ignavibacteriaceae bacterium
TCAAATTTACCATTTTTATTTGAGGGATTTTTTTTATCGTTTTGGACAGATATGTATCTATGAGTAATATTGTAAGGCGTTCAATTTCGTAAAAAGTGTTGATGGCAAAATTTGCTATCTTTCGTTCAGTTCTAAAAATAATTGTTTTATAAATTTTACATGCATAGCCATTTACGGAAAAAATCTACATGAGTTATTGGACAGATTTGAGCATAGAATATGCTAATCAACGTTCCTATTTAGATGACCTGTTCCAGGTTTATCCTACAATACCGGAAGGTATTAGAGAAATCAATGTTGATTTGTGGAGTAATATTGAAAAAGCATTTAAGAAAAAAAATAATTTAAAATTGGTGAATGAACTTCTGAAACTTGATTTATTTCCAATCAAGGATAGTTACATCGCTTATCTGAAAAGGGATAAAACTGCGCTTGAAAGAAATCCGAAAACAGCTAACAGAATAGCCGGGCGACTTTATGAAATGGGAATTGATAAAATTTATGAAAAATGTAGCGAACCAAAAGAAACTAATCGTCAAATTGGACCAATGTTTAAAAGATGGATTCAAAATAAATCACTTGGAATTTCACCGGTTAAACTTGGAACTTTCACCGCAAACAATAATGATGCGATTCTTGAAGCAAGTGATAAAGAAATGATGGATTTTGCAAAAGCAAAATTGAATTATAAACATGGTAAAGGATTAGATTTTGTTGCAAGATTTAACGGCAAGTATATTATTGGTGAGGCAAAATTTCTAACTGATTTTGGCGGACACCAGAATGCTCAGTTTAACGATGCGATAAGCACTATTGAAACCAAAAATGTTAAGGCAATCAAACTTGCGATTCTCGACGGAGTACTATATATAAAAGGGAACAACAAAATGTATCGCGAAATTACCGGCAAGTATAAAAACTATTTTATTATGAGCGCATTAGTCTTACGAGAATTTTTATACCAGGTATAAACTGCAATGATTAAAAAAAATATTCTTATCGAAGGCGATAACCTTTTGGTTCTTGACCATTTATTAAGTGCGTATGACTTGAAAGGAAAAATAGATTTAGTCTATATCGATCCCCCCTTTTCAACCAACACTAATTTTACCATCACTGATGGCAGAGCTACAACTATCAGCAATTCGAGAAACGGAGAAATTGCTTACTCGGATAAATTGCAAGGTTCCGACTTCATAGAATTTTTAAGACAACGATTAGCTAAATTGGAAAAATTACTCTCTGATAAAGGTTCTATCTATTTACATATTGATTACAAGATTGGTCATTATGTAAAAATATTGATGGACGAAATTTTTGGAGTAGCAAACTTCCGCAATGACATCACGAGAATTAAGTGTAACCCAAAAAACTTTGCTCGTAATGGTTATGGAAATGTCAAGGATATGATTCTCTTCTATTCTAAATCTGAAAACATGATTTGGAATGAACCTATTTTATCATACACCGAAGAGGATAAAGAAAAACTTTTTCAGAAAGTTGACAAAGATGGAAGAAGATATACAACCGTTCCAATTCACGCCCCCGGTGAAACGGAAAACGGTGAAACTTCTAAACCATTTAAAGGTAAGCTACCCCCAAAAGGAAGGCACTGGAGAGTTGATGTTGCCACACTTGAACTATGGGATAAAGATAATCTTTTAGAATGGTCGTCAACCGGAAATCCCCGAAAAAAAATATTTCTTGATGAACGAATTGGAAAGCGTTCTCAAGATGTTTGGGAATTCAAAGATCCACAATATCCTTCTTATCCTACCGAAAAAAATTCTGATTTGTTGGATTTGATAATCAAGACTTCTTCTAATGAACATAGTATTGTTCTCGATTGCTTTTGTGGTTCCGGAACAACTTTAAAAGCTGCTCAAATAAATAATCGTCATTGGATTGGGATTGATCAATCACCCTTAGCAATTAGCGCAACTATCAAGAAACTTGAGAGCATTCAAAATAATTTATTCGCGGTTAAATCTGATTACGAGTTTTATAAGTTTGAAAATAAGACTGATCATAAAGCAACCTTCACTACTGCTTCTGCGGTAAAATAAAGATTAACATATGCACTTAAAAAGTTGCCACTAACAAACACATCCCTATAAATCTATAGGGAGAGCCTAAAACCCAAAACCCTTTTCCCCGCCACCATCCTCCCCCTTTCAAACTTCTGCTTGCAATTTTTCTGTGCGGTCTGCTATTTTCAGTTGTTCAATCATTTCGCCAATATCTCCGTTAATAAAGAGAGATAAATTATAAAGCGTTAAACCGATGCGATGATCTGTAACTCTGTTTTGCGGAAAGTTGTACGTCCTTATTTTATCACTGCGATCTCCGCTGCGCACCATCGATTTTCTTTGCGCGGCAATTTCATCCGTTTGTTCGCGCATCTTCTGTTCATATAATCTTGCTTTTAAAACTTTCATTGCTTTTTGCCGGTTCTTCAATTGCGATCTTTCATCCTGACATTGTACGACAATTCCGCTCGGCAGGTGGGTGATGCGAATTGCAGTTTCAACTTTATTCACATTCTGTCCCCCTGCGCCGCCGCTACGATAAACATCAATCTTTAAATCAGCCGGATTAATATCAACCTGCACATCTTCAACTTCGGGAAGAACCGCTACAGATGCGGCTGAAGTGTGAATCCTTCCATTTGCTTCCGTTGCGGGAACACGCTGCACGCGATGAACTCCGCTTTCAAATTTTAATTCGCCGTACACATTATTTCCGATAACGGAAAAGATAACTTCTTTCATTCCGCCGAGTCCTGTGTTTTCATTATAGTCAATCAATTCAATTTTCCAATTTTGCGTTTCGGCGTAACGGCTATACATTCTGAAAAGATCGTTCGCAAAAATACTTGCTTCATCGCCGCCGGTGCCTGCGCGAACTTCTACAATTGCATTTTTATCATCGTTCGGATCTTTCGGCAGTAAAAGAATTTTTAGTTCTTCTTCGAGTTGTTCCTTTTGGATTTTCAGAGTTTCAAGTTCTTCGAGAGCAAGATCAACGAGTTCGCGGTCGTTCATTGTATCGATGATTTCTTTGTTTCCATCAATATCATCAAGTGTTTTTTGGAACTTATCATATGCGGCGATAATCTCTTCGAGCCCGCTTCTTTCTTTACTTAAAGCAATAACTTTTTCATGATCGTTAAGAATCTCGGGATCGGATAGCGATTGATTTATTCTTTCAAATTTTTCTTTAAGTTTTTTAAGTTTTGCTACTATATCCATTTATAATTTTCAATTCATTTTTTCTTTGTGGGGTTGATGTAAAAATAATTTACATCACTGTAAATTTTTTAATGCTTGTTTGATTATTTCTTCGAGCGATGCATTCGGGGAAATATCCGTAGCATCGCGTACAGATTTCTCCGCAACTTTCTGATTGTATCCGAGCGAAACAAGGGCGGCAACCGCTTCATTCCTCGATGAATAGCTTTCGTCTCCTTTTATCGATTCCGAAATTTTCTCTACTTTTTGTTTCAACTCAACAATTAATCTTTCCGCAGTTTTTTTGCCGATGCCGGGAATTGCACACATGCGATTTAAATCTCCGCGCGAAATTGCAGTGCGCAAATCATCAACTTTAATTCCCGAGAAAACACTCAATGCAAGTTTAGGACCGATTCCGCTGACCGAAATTAAAAGCTCGAACATTTCTTTTTCAACTTCGGAAGAGAAACCGAAGAGAGAAAATGCATCTTCGCGAACATGAGTGTGAATGAATAGTTCTGCGTTTTCATTTCCGGAAATTTTTTCAAACGTGTTTAAAGAAATATTAACGATGTAACCTACGCCGGAAACATCAATTACAACTTGAGTCGGTTTAACGGAAAATATTTTCCCTTTTAAGTATCCAATCATCCTACAATTTTCTCCGGGTTCTGTTCAATAAATGATTTCCAATTTTTTGTTCCGCGCGAGGAAGGAGTTTTCAATTTTAAACAATGACACACTGCAACTGCAAGCGCATCGCTTTCGTCAAACTTCAAATTTATTTTTATGTTCAATAAAGATTTGATCATATAATTCACCTGTTCTTTGGATGCGGCACCGGTTCCGACAACAGACTTCTTCACTTCGCGCGGCGAGTATTCATTGACGGGAAGTTGATTGTTCACCGCCGCAAGCATAGATGCACCTCTCGCGTAACCAATCTTCAAAGCCGACTGAACATTCTTTCCATAAAATGCTGTCTCCAAAGAAAATTCATCCGGGTCATGCTTTCGAATCAGAAAACAAAGCTCGTCATAAATTTTTTGCAATTTGTGTGCGAGGTTCGGAAGAGAAGAAAGATGAATTGTTCCTGAATCGACATGAGAGATTTCGTTGTTGAAAAGTTTAATCACTCCGAATCCCGTTTTAATTGTTCCGGGATCAACGCCTAAAATAATCATCGAATAAAAATGAATTTGAAAAAATCAATTGCCGTTTTCTTCTTTGAATCTAATATCCTTTATTTTGAATTGGGGAAAAGTTCTTCCGTCGCGAGTCATCTGATCAACCGAAAAGACGATATCGAATTTTGCGTTGGAAGAGTTCACCCTTTTAAAATGTTCGCCGAGATCAAAACCGATTGCATCAAAAACTTTATCGCAGCCGTTTTGTTTCAACGTCAGTAAAAGATGTCTGCCGTCGTTGCCGACAACACGCGGATAACCGATTGCGGTAACATCTTCAGATAAAAACGCAGGGCGCATATTCCCCGGACCGAACGGCGAAAACTGATCTATGATTCTAAAAAATTTTGGAGAAAGTTCACCGAATTTTACATGCGAATCTATTTCAATTATCGGAAGATTATCTTCAACCGAAATTTTTTCTTTTACAATTTTATTCAATTTGCTTCTAAAGAGATCGATGTTTTCAATTTGCACAGCCAAGCCTGCGGCGGCTTTGTGTCCGCCGAAATGAATCAACGTATCTTCACATTCTTTCAATGCATCGTAAATATTAAATTGCGGAGTACTTCGCGCCGAACCTTTCGCAATGCCGTCAATAGTGGTTAAAAGCACTGCGGGCTTATAATATTTTTCAACCAATCTCGATGCAACAATTCCGATAACGCCCGGATGCCATTCGGCATCATGAAGAACAATTACGCCATCACCGTTGAGTTCATCAACTTTCCCGACCGCATCGAGCAAAGTATCTTCATCAATTTTTCTTCGTTCGCGATTGTCGGCTTCTAAAATTTGTGCTAGTTCGTTTGCTCTATTTTGATCTTGAGTAATTAAAAGTTCAACGGCAACACTTGCATCGCTTAATCTTCCAACAGCATTAATACGCGGCGCAATTGTGAATACTACCTGCCCGCTCGTTAAATTCCCCGCAGAAAGTCTGCTACATTCAATCAATGAACGAATGCCGGGGCGGGGTTTCAAATTGATTTGATCCAAACCTGACTTAACGAGAATTCTGTTTTCATCGATAAGCGGAACAATATCCGCCGCACCTGCCAGCGCGACTAAATCAAGATATTCAAACGGCAGTTCTCTTCTGCCGATTCTTTCGGCAATGCCTTGAATTAATTTAAATGCTACACCTGCGCCGGATAAATATTTGAAAGGATATTTGCAACCGGGTTTGAGAGGATCAAGCACAGCAAATGCATCGGGTAGTGTATCTTTGGGTTGATGATGATCGCAGATAATTAAATCAATGCCGAGCGACTTTATAAATCCGGCTTCTTCAATCGCAGTGATTCCGCAATCGACCGAGATCATCAGTTCGGCTTTGTTTTCTTTTATATGTTCAATGCCTTCAAAAGAAATTCCATAACCTTCCTTTAATCTGCCGGGAATAAAATATTCTACATTAGCGCCAAGTTCTTTTAAGAACATATACATCAGCGCGGTTGAGCAGGTGCCGTCAACATCATAATCGCCATAGATAATAATTTTTTGGTTTGAAGCGACTGCATCTATAACGCGCAGTGAAGCGGCATCTAACCCATCCATTAAAAACGGATCGTATAGAAAATCCAGAGAGGGGCGGAAAAATACTTTCGCTTCATGGAAAGTTTTTACTCCGCGGAGAATCAACACTTTTGCAAGCGTTTCCGAAATATTCAATGAATCGGCAAGAGAACGCACATCAATATCAGACGGGCTCTCTCTTAGCATCCACAATTTTTTCATGAACAATTTGAAGAGAACAAAACGGAAAAAATCTTTGCCCGGACCTATAAGCCGAATTCTGTTTTCTCTAGAAGAGAATGGCAATTATTTATCTTGCTTTTACATTGCTGTAAAAGTCATGCGGTCTACCCGGTAATTAAAAAAAGCGAACAACCTTCTGCACCGAAGTACAAACTACCTGCTTGACCTTTCTCCCGGCGGGGCTTGCCCTGATTCATGTTGAAAAAAAAAATCTTTCAAAATGAACTTCGCGTACGAACCCTCAATTTTACAATTGAAGCGGTAGGCTCTTAACCTGCCTTTTCACCTTTACCGAAAAAAATTCGGAAGTATCTTTTCTGTGGCGCTTTCCGTTGCTAAAAAGTTACCTAATTTAGCCCCCGGCAGTTAGCCGGCGCCGCGTTCTATGGAGTTCGGACTTTCCTCTTCATCTTTGTGATAAAGCAATTGCCCGGACCGAGCTGATTTTGTTCCGTTAGTTATCTTTTTAAACCTTTAATTAGTTTTTAACTAGTTACACTTATGGTTGCGAATATAACAAATTTATCCCTTCATTCTATAACTTAAATTTTTCATCGGGAATGAAATGAAGTGAGGTGAGTGCTGATTTGTAAAAAAAATATTTTGAGAAGATTGAAAAAAAATTCGAAACCGGAATTGCTTGCGCTTATGCTCTTCTCGTCGAATTAAATTAATTACGTATTTACGCCGCACTTCGTATTTCGTAACAATCACAAAAAGAAATAGAATGCTGATTGTGATTGATATTCGTAAATCGAAATCTGTGCAAATCAGTAATATCTGTGTCGTCAGTGTTCTATTTGGAGTTTTGCGTAACCTCAGTTAAACATGAAAAACTCAATTGAATTTTTTCATTCACAATTTAATCAGTTCGCAACCGTTCAACTGCGGAAGCGATTATGTTTGCGCTTCCTTCAATTCCGCAAAGATGAACATTAATTGTCAAATGATATTGCGCGGAATCATCGGCATCGCAATGAAAATATTCTTTTACATAATTTTTCCGCGATGCTTCCTCTTTCTTTATAAATTTAATTGCATCCTTGTTGGAGAAATTGAATCTGCTCATAATATTTTCAACGCGCACTTCGTACGGTGCTATCATTCGTACATGAAAAACATTTTGCAGTTTTGCGGTGATAATATTCGCGCCTCTTCCTACAATAATGCAATTGCCGATGTGTGCGAGTTGTAAAATTGTTTCCGCGCTTTGCTTCACAAGTTTCCACAGCGGCGGATGAATTCCGAGCATCTCATTCATTGCCGAACTTAATGCAGAAGTTTTTTCTTCGGAAAGATATTCTTCTAATTTTTGTGGGAGATGGTGATCATCGAGAACAAGTTGAATTAAGTTTTTATCGAACACCGCCCAATGACGGTTGGGAAATTTTCCCGATGATTCAAGTAGATGAATAACGGCATCACTTATTTTATCCGCTTCACAGCCGGTTTCGCGGGAGATTGTGATGCAGGGTCCCGGCTTAAAACTTTTTGATATATCCACCAAACTATGCTGGCGAATATATTTTTTAGCCTTTTCGAATGCGCCTTCGACTAACATTTTTTCCTCCTGATTGGTGAAAGAATTAAAGTTGTCGCCCGAATATAGTAAATTTCATCGGCAAAGAATATCTTGCTTTTGAAAAATTGATTCACAATGAACAAACATTTTTAGTTTAGGAGAAAAGAAAATTACTTTCACCGCCTCAGAAATATTTCAAAGTCAAAAAGTTTTTTTTCGAACAGAAAAAACTTTCGATGTTGAATTCAGAGTTGCGCAACTTGCTAAATTACTGAATGCAATTCTTTCATACGAAAAGAAAATTGCCGAAGCAGTTAATTTAGATTTTCACAAATCGGAATTGGAAACAACATTGAGTGAAACGGGTCTGGCTATTAAAGAAATCAGATTCATAAAAAATAATTTGCGACGATGGGCAAAACCGATTCGGAAGACAACACAGCCGATAAATTTTTTGGGCTTCAGTAAAATTTATCACGTCCCTTACGGAAATGTTTTGTTAATCAATCCATGGAACTATCCTTTTCTTCTGAATTTTATGTCGCTTGCAGGATCCATTGCAGGCGGAAACGTCAGTATTATCAAGCCCTCGGAACTTGTGCCGAATTCTTCCGCATTATTAAAAGAAATGATCGAAAAAACTTTTCTGCCCGAATATATCTCTGTAGTTGAAGGAGATGCCGAAGTAGCAAAAAAAATATTGGATGAAAAATTCGATTTTATTTTCTTTACAGGTAGCGAAAGAATCGGGAAGATCGTTGCGCAAAAATCTGCGGAAACACTCACTCCCTTTGCGCTTGAGCTTGGCGGAAAATCTCCTGCAATCGTTACGAAGAATGCAAATATCAGAACTGCGGCAAAGAGAATTGCATGGGGAAAATTTTTGAATGCCGGTCAAACATGCGTTGCGCCCGACTATGTTTTAGTCGACGAAGTTGTTCACGATTTTTTTGTTAAAGAATTGATTAATGCGTTCGATAATTTTTTTGATACCGAAAAACGTGCTTCGAAAGATTATGCGCGAATCGTGAACGAGAAACATTACTCCCGATTGCTTGAGTATTTAAAAAGCGGGAAAATAATTTTCGGTGGCGAACATGATGAAAAAGAATTATTCATCTCCCCCACAATAATTTCGGAGTGTGATTTTCATTCACCAATTATGCAAGAAGAAATATTCGGTCCGTTGCTGCCGGTTATTTCTTATAATAATTTGAACGATGCCATTGCCGAGATAGAGAAATTGCCTGTTCCGTTATCTGCATATTTTTTTAGCGAAGAAAAAAATGAAATTGAAAAATTAATATCATCCATAAAGTTCGGGGGCGGCGCGGTGAACGATACAATTGCGCAGTTCGGAAGTCAAACCATTCCTTTCGGCGGGCTTGGAAATAGCGGCTTCGGTCGCTATCATGGTTACGAGAGTTATAAACTTTTCTCTCACTCAAAAGGAATTATTTCCAAACCGGCTTGGCTCGATTTACCCATTCGCTATCCGCCTTATTCAAAGTTTAAACAAAAAATAATTTCATTCATCTTTAAACATTTATAAATGAATAAAACATATAAAATAGTAGAAGAACATAGATACAGAAAACTAATCCGCGATGCTCTGTGGCTTGGAAGAAAAAAAAAATACATCGTTGAGTACATTGAAATTGATGTAACAAATGTTAGAAATAATATCCGTGAATATCGCCGAAACAACAAATCAACTCTTTCGCTAAACGCTTATTTTGTAAAAGCAATTGCTGATTCGATTAAAAAATTTCCTCTTTTGAATTCCACTTCATATCTCAGAAATAGAACCGCTATTTTTAATGATGTGGATGTTCTATATCCAACCGAGTTAGAAGAAAATGGCGAAGCGGTAATTGCCGCAACTATTTTACGTAAAGCCGATTCAAAACCGCTTGTGGAAATTCACAACCGCTTGGAATCTCTAAAAAAAGGTTCGGCAAAAGTTTTTAGCAAAGAAGAAGAATTTTTTATTTCACTTCCTCAATTTGTGCGAAGGTTATTTTATCGCTTAATCTCTCTTTCCCCAAAATTATATCAACAAATATTCGGCTCTGTGATGATCAGCAGTTTTGGTATTTATGCTTCGGAAAATATTTGGGGTGCCGGAGTTCCGTTCCATACTTTAGCAATTTATATCGGTCCGGTCATTTCAAAATTTGTTTTGCCAAATAATGAAGAAAGAAAACTTGCAACTTTTTCTTTTTGCTTCGATCATGAATTACTTGACGGAAATGTCGGAACACGCTTTATTCAACATCTCTACGATGAAATTAAAAAAGGCGAAATTGAGTAAGCTAACTACCGGGAAACCTGATGCGGCAGTTTTAACATTTCACAAACTTATTCCTCATCTGCCGCAGTTAATTTATAAACAACTAATTAAATTGGATAGGTTGCATAATAAATTCGGAGATTATCTCATCATCAAACCAAAAGGATTCGATGAAATTGCACTGACTTGCAATCCCGATGTTATTGCCCATGTTTTAAAAGAAAATGAAAAGAACTATCATCGAAAAGAAATGATGGAAGTGTTAACTCCATTTTTAGGTGAAGGAATTTTTCTCTCCGAGGAAGAGAATTGGGAAAAGCAACGTACAATAATGAAGCCGGCTTTTCTTGAGTCGCAACTTCGGTCGTTTGAGTCTGCTATAATCGAAGAGACAAATAAGTTTATACGTGACCTGGAATATTTTTCAACACAAAATATTTCTTTCAATGCCGATGATGTTTCAAATATTTTTTTGTTCAGGATAATTGAAAAAACTTTGCTACATAAAAATTCTAAACTCGATCACAAAAAAATTAATTCGCGGCTACAAAAACTTTTACACGAAGCGAGCATTCAACAGCAAGTTAAGCGACACATAAAAAAATCTCTCTTAAAACCGTTTGGCATTAAATATGATTTCAGAAAAGCAATTCGCGAGCAGATGCCCGAACTCGAAGAAGCCGCGAAATATCTGATTAATCTTTCCATCAACGATAGTGAAAATGCCGGTGCGATGATGAGCATTCTTACTCAAGCGTATGAACGCGGTGAAATAAATTTCCAGAACATTCGCGATGCGGTAATGACTTTTTTCTTTGCGGCGTTCGATACAACCGGCGAAGGTTTTAAGTGGTGTTTATATTCTCTTGCAAAGTATAAACAAGAAATGGAAATTGTTCGTGAGGAGTTGCGTTCATCTTCTTTAACTACAGATGTTTTAAAAATCAATTCACTAAAAAATTTTCTGAATGAAGTTCTGCGAATGTATCCACCGGTGTGGGGCGTGCCGCGTCTTGCATTAATTGATGATGAAGTGAACGGAATAAAAATTCCGAAAGGAACAAATATTTATATCAACTTCTTTTCGCTTCACCGTAAAAAAGAATTTTGGAACGAGCCGTATAATTTTTCGCCGCAAAGATTTGATGTTGATCGCCAGCCTAATTTATCAAGATACTATTTACCTTTTGGATTGGGGAAGAGAACTTGCATCGGAAAACGTTTTGCGTTATTGCAGTTGAGCATTACTCTTGCGGCAATTATTCCCAAATTTAATTTTGAATTATGCGAAAAGAAAGAACCGGTATTCGTGCCGGGAGTATTGCTCGAAAGTAAATCACCACTCTATTTGAAAGTAAAAAAAATTGGATAACGTGAAAGAAATAATTTACGATTACATAATTGTTGGCAGCGGATTTGGCGGAAGTGTTTCCGCGATGCGTCTTGCCGAAAAAGGTTATTCCGTACTTATAATTGAAAAAGGAAAAAGATTTCGTAGCGAAGATTTTCCCAAAACAAATTGGAACTTGAAAAAATATTTATGGGCACCATTGATAAAATGTTTCGGAATTCAAAAACTAAATTTCTTTAAAGACGTGCTTGTACTCAGCGGAGTTGGAGTCGGCGGCGGTAGTCTTGTTTATGGAAATACTTTGCTAACTCCTCCGAAAGAATTTTATAAGAATACTTCATGGAACGATTATAATGATTGGGAAAGCGTGTTGCAACCGCATTATTCAAGGGCGAAACAGATGCTCGGCGTTACAAAGTATAACAAGTTAAATTTTGAAGATGAAATGCTTCGCAGTGTTGCGGTTGATATGAATCGCGGAAATACTTTTGAAAATGTTGAAGTCGGTGTTTATTTCGGAGATACCGAAAAAGAAGTCGATCCATATTTTAACGGCGAAGGACCGATGAGAAAAGGTTGTACCGAATGTGCGGGATGCTTTGTCGGTTGCAGATATAACGCAAAGAATACACTCGATAAAAATTATCTTTACTTCGCAGAAAAATTCGGCGCAAATATTATTTCCGAAACGGAAGCTAAAAAAGTATCGTTCAATAGATTGTATGAAGTTGAAACCGCTACCGTAAATTCAATCTTTTCGAAAAAGAAAAAAATCTTTCGATCGAAAGGAATAATATTTTCCGGCGGTGTTTTGGGAACGATGAAATTACTTTTAAAACAAAAATATGTTTATAAATCTCTTCCAAATCTTTCGGAAAGACTCGGAGAAAATTTGCGAACCAACAGCGAAACAATTTGCGCGGTTGCTTCCGCAAATATGAAATTAAACAACGGACTTGCGATTACAAGCGTATTCAATGCGGACGAAAACACGCACATCGAATTGTGCAAATATTCCGATGGCTCGGGCGTGATGGGGCGGCTCGCAACTCTTGCAGTCGGAAAAGGCACTCCGCTTGTTCGAATTATAAAATTATTTTTTCAGCTATTGACGAAACCGCACAAATTATTCAAATACATTTTCAACAGAGATTTCGCAAAGAATTCCGTTTTCATTTTAGTGATGCAAACTCTCGATAACTCGATGCAGATGATTTTGAAGAAATCAATTTTCGGTACGCACCTTTCGATGAAAAATAAATCGTCAGGAAAAGTTCCTGCATATATCGAAGTGGGACAGGAAGTGATGTATCGTTATGCGGAAAAAGTCGGTGGCATTCCGTTAAATTCTACTCTCGAAATATTTATGGATATGTCAACAACCGCGCACATACTCGGTGGCGCGCCAATCGGAAACAATAGTAAAGAGGGAGTTGTAAATAAATATTTTGAAGTGTTTAATTATCCTAACATGATGATTGTTGACGGTTCGATCATTCAAGCGAATCCCGGAGTGAATCCGAGTTTAACAATCACTGCGCTTGCAGAGTATGCGATGGAAAAAATTCCCCAAAAAATAAATTAAGGTTACGTTCCCAGCAGCTTTCGGTGCAGTGTTATTGCGTATGAATCGGTCATACCACTGACGAAATCACAGATTCTTAAAATTCGCATGTAAAGATGTTCGTCGGGATTTCTATTCTTCCCCAAATATTGCGAAGGCAAAAGTTCGCATAACATTTTACTGTGATAATAATTTAATGAAGCATCATTATTCGCGGCGTGTACTTCATTTACCGCGTTGATGAATAAGTCGAGCAATCGCGCGATAACATTAAAACCCGCACTCTCGATTTTCAAAACTTGTTGCGAGTGATAAACAAACTTTCGTGTAATCAATTTTATTTCTTCGAGTCGTTCATAATCTTTAAGTTGAGAGATTAATGATTGGTCAAACTCTCCGTTCAAGATTTCTTCTTCGTGTTTAATAAAAATTGTTGCTAATTTTTTAACGAGAGAATTAATCGTCTTTGCGCGGAGATAACTTATCTGTTCTTTCTCATCGTTGATGGAGTTGAAATAATCTTCATCGAAATTTTCGTCTTTGATTAACTCTCGCAATTTTGTTTCGGCTTCTTTCAGATGAATTAATCCGAGCCGAACGCCGTCTTCAAAATCTATAATGCGATAACAAATATCATCAGCCGCTTCAACTAAAAATGCAAGCGGATGACGACGCCATGAATCTTCGCCCAATTTTATCAACTCAAGTTCATTTGCAATTGTTTCAAAAATAATTTTTTCCGAATTGAAGAATCCATATTTTTTTTGGCTCGCGCTATTTTTGATTTTGCGTGATTGATACGATGACGTCGGATATTTTGTGAATGCGGCAAGTGTAGTGAAAGTTAATTTGATTCCTCCTTCGGTTCCGGTATTTAAGTTTGTAAGAATGCGGAATCCGTTTGCGTTACCTTCGAAGTTGATTAAGTCTTTCCACTCTTTTTCGCTTAATTTGTTTTTGAAAACCAAACCGGGACCGTTAATAAAATACTCGCTGATAGCGCGTTCGCCGGAATGCCCGAACGGCGGATTGCCAATGTCATGCGCTAACGAAGCCGCCGCAACAACCGAACCGAAATCAGATGCACTTACAATATTTTTTAAGTCGGGATATTTTGCTAAAATTTTTTCACCTACAATTTTCCCGAGCGATCTTCCGACGCATGAAACTTCGAGACTGTGCGTCAGCCGTGTATGAACGAAATCACTTTCCGGCAAAGGAACAACTTGAGTTTTATCCTGCATCCTTCTGAATGCGGAAGAAAAAACCACACGATCGAAATCACTTTCAAATTCGCTTCTACCAATCGTTCGTGAAGTAGAAGATTTTGTTCCGAACCGTTTAACCGAAAACAGGTTTTGCCAAATCATCGTAGCAAAATCAACTTCTTGGTCTGCACAAACGCACCGGCTTGCAAACGATAGAAATACACCCCCGTTGTTAATTGATAATTGTTAATTCTTAATTGATAATTGTAGTTGCCCGCTTCTTTCCATTCGTTATCTATCAATGTTGCAACTTCATTGCCAAGTACATCAAAGATTTTTAGAGAAACATTGCCGGACGCTGAAAGCTGATAACTGATGACTGTACTCGGATTAAACGGATTCGGATAATTTTGAAACAACTCAAATGTCGTTGGAGATGAACCTTCTACTTCTTTTATATCAGTCAATAAATTATCGTAAATCGTTCGCGCATTCGAAACTGAATTTGTCAGCGAAGTTAAATTCTCTGCGGCTACAATAGCAAATGCAACATCGGTTGAAGTATTCGGTTGAATTGAAATTGGTCCGGTTGAAATAACATTCGAAACATCTCCCGCGCCCGCTTGTTTCTTGCCTACGCCCGATGAAAGTGCCATCCATTTATCTGCATCGCTAAATCCATCTGTATCAAAGATAGAAAAACCACCATCGCCGCCTTGATTTAATATTGCCCAAAATCCCAATTGTGTTAAAGATAGAAGCGCGGAAGCAATGTGCGTATTCGGATTTCCTCCGACGTGATATACATATCCGAAGTTGTTGAGAGAATCCCATTTTATGAAATCATCCGCGCCGCTGCCGTCAATCATATCCCAATCGAAAAACAGACCGGCATACAAATTTGAAATTGTGTTTGCAGTCGTATTGAGCAGTCGATATCTGAGGATAATAAAATTTTCGTTTCCGCTTGAGTTGAAAGAATAAGTAAAAAGTTTTACCTGTAGACCGATTTTATTTGTGCCTGCGGAGTTGTCGTTAAAAATTCCGAAACCTTCCATATCGGCAATTGGTCCCGGTGAACGAAGCACAAAAGGTTGTTCGACGGCAAAATCATTATTCTGCAACGAAGTTCTGCGTGCGGCATCGCTGACCTGTGAAGCAGATGTTGCAAGCATCAACGCCCCTTCGAACATATGATTTTGCGAATCGTTAAATCGAAATCCTCTTCCCTGCAAGTTGTTCGGGAAATCGTTGAATGCAAGCGTGCCTTTACTTGTAATTGTAAGTTCTACATCGTTTCCTTTTTGTGTAAAGAATGTGGGATTTAAAACGATAGAGAATGATTGATAGTCGTTGTAAGTTCCCGCGTTGAAATGCAAAATAAGTTCTGCAACAAGATTTGCGGAAGGATTACCGACAACAGAAAATCTGAAAGGATCATTTTCGAATGATAATGAATCGAATGTGTTTAGCGAGATTCCGCTTTTTATGCCTTGAGTAATCGCTAAATAAGGGGAAGTTGATTCCAATGATACAGTCATACCGCTAACGGCTGTGAGATAATTTTTTATTTTTGTTTTAAGAGAGATTGCATCACCGCTTATAAAAACATTATTGCCATCGTCATCAATAAAAACTGAATTGTATGCGCGAACAGATTTTGCATTCGTCTCCGTTACAGCGCGATAAGCATTCACTCTTCCCTTCCCTAATTTTTTTGCATAACCGGGATTGATATCATCAATGTTGTCCGATGTAACTCTTATTTGTTCTGCAACTTGAATAGCATTGTAGTTAGGAAATTTTGCAGCGACTAAACCGGCAAGCCCCGCAACAAGCGGCGAAGCCATTGATGTTCCGCTTGCGTAAGAGTATGTATCATTTTGCCATGTACTGTAAATTACTTCGCCCGGTGCCGAAACATCAACGGATGTTCCGTAATTGGAAAAAGATGATTTCAAATCTCCCTGATCGGATGAAGCAACAGAAAGTACTTTATCATAACCCGAAGGAAAATGATTAGAACTTGAATTTGAATTTCCTGCCGCGGCAACAACCGTTGCATTTTTTGTTGCGGCATAGTTAATAATTTCCTGACCAAAAATAGAATAGGAACCACCGCCCCAACTGCAATTGATAACCCTCGCGCCGTTATCTGCGGCATACAAAATTCCTTCGTAACCGTACACAATGTATGGTTGATTAGCAGGATTTCGAAAATCATCTTGCGAAGTTTTGATAGCCATGATTTTACAATTGAACCCGAGCCCCGCAATTCCCGTTCCGTTATCTGTAACCGCCGAAGCAATGCCTGCAACATGCGTTCCGTGATCGGGTCTGTCTTCCATCGGATTGTTGTCCGCTATTCCGTTCAACCCGCCAAAATCCCAGCCGCGTATATCATCGATGAAACCATTGTTGTCGTCATCAATTCCGTTGGAAGGAATTTCATCGTAGTTAATCCAGACGTGTGAGTTTAAATCGGGATGATCCCAATCGACTCCGGTATCAACAATTCCAATTACGATGTTCGAATCGCCTTTCGAAACATCCCACGCTTGAAATGCGCTAACTTTATTTAACCCCCATTGGTTTCCAATGAGCGGATCGTTCGGAGTGTATTCAACTTCATAAACATAACGTGGCTCAATCCACTCAATCATATTGTTGTTTTTCAATTTTTGAGATGCGTACAAAGGATCAATTTCATTTTTATATTTTATCGAAAAAATGTTGTTCAATGAACCGCGCGAAGAATTTTCGTCGAATATTTTTTTTGCGGAATATGCTTCGAGAAAATCTAATGCACGTAACGTTTCAACCTTTAATGATGCGCTTCCGCCGCTTAATGCATCGTTTTTGAATTTTATAATCAATTCATGTGAAAGATAAATTTTATCTTCAGATGAAATTACTTTCTGTTTGTACTGTCCGAAATTTTGTAGCGAAACAAGAAGTGAAATGACAAGGCAATTAAAAAATATTTTTTTCATAAAAGAATCCTAATAAAAAATTACATGGTGTTCGGCGAGTTTGCCGTTTGCATAAATAAACTTTGCACTAAAGAATTTTTCGCTATCAAGCCAGCCCATAAAAATTTTGTCGCCGTCCCACAAATTCAAATCATAAAGTTTTCCGTTTTCAATCCACGCGAGTTCACCTTCGTTGGAATCAATCAGTTCGCCGGAAAAATTTTCTGCCGTGAAAAGAAAAACATACCAATCATCAAAACCATCGAAAGCGGGAAAAGTGATAACCCCTTTAAGTTTTGGTTCCGAAATTGTTAAACCGGCTTCCTCATAAACCTCACGAATGACGCACTCTTCGGGGCTTTCTCCTTCATCCAATTTGCCGCCGAGTCCGTTCCACTTTCCTTCGTGCATATCGTTTTCTTTTTTATTTCTATAAAGCATTAAAGTTCGCTCTGAACTTTTATCTCTTATATAACAAAGCGTTGCTAATTTCATAATTGTTTAATTGTTAGTTGCGAAATTACTTTCAAATTAATTTTTGCAAATATAGGTTTTTATCTTTTCCGAAAAAGCAGATAATTTATTTTAGTGATGAAGAAAACTTAGCATTAAGAAAAAGAAAAATTTTTACTAAGTTGAGATGTAATTAATCATCATTACAGTTGAGGAATTTATGAGTAGTGTAAATTATAATTTACCGTCATCCATAGAAGAGGAAGTAATATCACAATTAGAAGAATGGCAACGGAAGGATTATCCTTCGCGCTTCTGGCAGCATGATTTTTCTTTGTGGAAAGAGAGAAAAGAAGATGACGTAGAACTTTCCAACCGACTTGGCTGGCTCGATCTACCATATTCGATGATTGATGAAATCCATGAAATAAAATATTTTGTGAGAAGCGTGAAAAGAATTTTTTCACATGCGTTGGTTTTAGGAATGGGAGGTAGCAGTTTGGCTCCTGAAGTATTCTCGAAAACTTTCGGTTCAAAACAGGGTTCCCCTAAACTTGAAATAGTTGACAGCACTCATCCCGAGAATATCAAAAGAATTTTAAAAACCTATCCTCTTGCAAAAACTATTTTCCTTGTTGCGAGCAAGTCCGGCGGCACTGCTGAAACGATGTCTTTCTTTTATCTGTTTTGGAATGAAGTAGAAAAAATTAATCCGAATCCCGGACAACAATTTGTTGCATTGACAGATGCAAACTCCGGTTTGGAAAAATTAGCAAAAGAAAAAAAGTTTAGAAGAATATTTACTACTCCCTCTGAAGTCGGAGGAAGATTTTCTGCTTTAACACACTATGGACTACTTCCTGCGGCATTAATCGGAATGGATCTCGAGAAGTTTATGAAGGAAGCAAAGACTATTGCTCAACTTAACGACAAAGAGACATTCACACTAAAAAATCCCTCGTTCTATTTAGGCGCAACGCTTGGAACTCTTGCAAAATATGGAAAGAATAAACTAACATTTATCGTTTCGAAAAAGATTCAATCTTTTCCCGATTGGGCTGAACAACTAATTGCTGAAAGCACAGGCAAAGAAGGAAAGGGAATTTTACCTATTGTTAACGAACCGATTTTGCCTTCTGATTTTTATGGCGATGATCGTGTCTTTGTGCAGATAAGATTGCGGCGCGAGAAAAATCAAGCCGCTGATAGATTCATTTCCAAATTAGCGGCGGAAGGATTTCCTACAATCGTAATTCAACTTGAGGGGCTGTATCAAATTGCGGGAGAATTTTATAGATGGGAAGTTGCTACGGCGGTTGCCGGCATTGTGCTTAAACTTAATCCGTTCGATCAACCCGATGTGCAACTTGCCAAAACTTTGGCAAATGAAAGTTTGGCAGAATATAAATCCAAAGGAAAACTTCCGAATCCCGCACCTTCCTTTACCGAAAGGGGAATCGAAGTTTTCTCAAATAATTCAGAAAAGAATTTGAAAAAGACTCTTGTTAAGTTTTTCGATAACATGCCGGAGGAGAGTTTTATCGCACTTCTTTGTTTTACAGATTATTCCAAAAAATTTGAGAAACAAATTTTAAAACTGCGCGAACTGATGATGAAGAAATATAAAGCCGCAACTACTTTCGGATACGGACCGCGTTTCCTACACTCAACCGGGCAGTATCATAAAGGCGGTGGTAATCAGGGTTACTTTATTCAAATTACAAATAAAATTAAGAATGATGTTTCTGTCCCCGGGCAGGCTTATACATTCGGAACTTTAATCACTGCGCAAGCGCAAGGCGATAAGAAAGCATTAATAAACAAAAACAGAAAAATGCTTCATCTTAACTTAACTAAAAATATTAGTGAACAATTTGATTACATTTTATCTCTTCTTAAATGAAAATGAAACTGCGAAAGCATCCGAATCTTTACGAGATAAACACTCGCGTTTGGTTGAGAAGATTTTCTTCATCAAAAAAAACTAAACTCAAGGATGTACCGCATGAATACTGGCTGTCTCTTGCGTCGAAGGGATTTGATGCCGTTTGGTTAATGGGAATTTGGAAAACAAACAATGAGCTAATTGAAGAATGTTGTTTTGAAGAAGGATTGACAAATTCTTACCGCAAAGCACTGAAGGATTGGCGGAGAGAAGATGTAATCGGTTCTCCCTTTGCAATTGATAGCTACACGATTAATCCGGAAATTTCCTCCGAAGAAGAACTGCTCGATCTTAAAAAACATTTGAACGAAATCGGAATTAAATTAATTTTAGATTTTATCCCGAACCACTTCGGAGCCGCATCGGAATTGGTTAAAACGCATCCGCATCTTTTTCTAACTTGTACAAATGAATGTATTAAACATGACCCGCACACTTTTTTCAGAAGTCGATATAACAATGAAATGATCTTTGCGCACGGAAGAGACCCTTTCTTTCCTGCGTGGACCGATACAATACAGCTAAATTATTATCACGAGAAAACTCGCGAGTTCATGATTGAACAGTTGCGAAAACTTCCACACTTATGCGACGGCATTCGGTGCGATATGGCAATGTTAATTTTGAACAACGTCTTTTATAATACCTGGCGCGGTGCCATTGACGATCAAAAATTCACAACCCCCGAAACTGAATTTTGGAAAGATGCAATCGAATCTGTAAAGAAAATTGACAATGATTTTCTTTTCATCGCCGAAGCGTATTGGGATTTGGGCTGGCAGTTGCAACAACTTGGTTTTGATTTTACATACGATAAGCGTTTCTACGAAAGATTGTTGAACGAATCTCCCGCGTCTATTAATGCTCACTTGAATGCCGAAGATGATTATCAAAATCGCTCGGTGCGGTTTATCGAAAATCATGATGAAGAACGGGCGTTAACTGTTTTCGGAAAAGAGAAAATTAATGCCGCCGTTATTCTTCTTTCGACTGTGAAAGGTATAAAACTTTTTTACGACGGACAGTTTGAGGGGAGAAGAATCAAATTGCCGGTTCAACTTGGGAGAGAACCGCAAGAATCATCCGCAAAAAAATTAAGCGATTTTTATTCAAAAATATTGGCGATTTCGAACCACGAAATTTTTCATGAGGGAGAATGGACTTTGCTCGAAGCACTTCCTTCATGGGAAGGCAATGAGGCGAATTCAAATTTTTTGTGTTACATGTGGCGGTTGAATTCAGAATCGAGACTTGTCGCCGTGAATTATTCTTCGCATATATCTCAATGCAGAATTAAACTTCCGATTCCTTTCGCAGATGAGAATATAATTTTCACGGATTTGCTTACAGGCAAAAAATATGTTCGGCAGTCAGAAGAAATTTTTCACTCCGGTTTATATGTCGAACTTCCTCCGTATCATTCACATATTTTTAGTTTTTGATTAAAAAAAATCCCGTGCGAAGACAGAAGTTGCATCTGTTATCGAACGGGATTGAACGAGGTGTGTGTGGAAAAGGGAATTATTACTTCTTAAAGTTTTCTAAAATTTTTATTAAGAAAACTAAAAAAAATCCGAGCGAGGAAAGATATACATCTTCAACATCGACGGCGTATTCAAAACCCTGAAAAAAACTGCCTATGTATTTTGCGATTAGTACTGTCGTAAAGAATGCCGCAAAACCAAATAAGCCAGACTGTAGCGGTATCAGAAAAAACTTCTTTACCGATACGAAGATTGTTCCCGCTGTTTTCAACGGAACATTTTGCTGTTTTTGTGTTAGTTCGCTCATATACCTTTTTATAATTAAATACATTTCAAAATTAAGTTGATTAAAATTAGCGCATCTCCAACTGCATCACAATCACATGAATGTGTGAATTATAACAAACCCGAATTCGTATGCAAAAGCGCACAGCCAAATTTTGAGCTACTATTCTTTCTTGATAGAAAGTTATACCAAAGGTTCAAGAATCTACAGTCTATAATACCCGTAATCTTACTTTTCTGGGAAAAATCGCTTAATTTTTTTTGATTTTATGAAGAAAATACTCAAGTGCAAATAAACATGATTCTTAATACTATACTCCATACAACGCAGCCACGTTGCAGAAAAATTCGTAAAATTATTTTGAAAATGGGAAACATTCACGGCATGGTTATTCAATTTCCAGCTTCTTCACTTCCTTAAAATCGCCGGGGAGCAGATCATCTAATAATATATTACCGATGCGAATGCGGATTAATCGTAAAGTCGGATGCCCGATTGCCGCAGTCATTTTTCTTATCTGTCTGTTTCTCCCTTCGGTTATTGAAATCGAGAGCCAGCAGTCGGGAATATTTTTTCTGTAACGAATCGGCGGAAATCTTTCCCACGGAATAAAATCATGAATCATCTTCACCTTTGCCGGTTTTGTTTTAATGCCTTCAATCATCACACCGGTTTGAAGCATGGTTAATTTTTCATCGACGGGAATGTTTTCGATTTGTGAATAATATTCTTTTTCGATTTTTGCGCGCGGATGAGAAATTTTTTGTACGAGCGATTTATCATTTGAAAGAATTAGCAAACCCTCGCTGTCATAATCCAACCTGCCGACGGGATAAACGTCTTTCGGGAAAGAGACAATATCCTTCAAAGTTTTTCTTCCTTCGCTGTCGGTAAATTGGCAAAGTGTGTTGAACGGTTTGTTAAACAAAAAATATCTTTTCATTAAAATAGAATTAAAAGGGTGGCTAATATTTTGTAATTTTGAACGCCAATTTAAGATTAGGTTTTAATATGTCGTACCATCATCAACAAAAATATATCGAAGAGTTGAGACGCAAAGAAAGATTCTTGACCGCTAAAGAGAAGGATGAATTCAAAATGCTTTTAAAAATGCACAAAGATGAAGAAGAATTTGACACAATTTCCTTTGCACGGCTTGAAGAACTGCACAAAAAATATTGTCGCTCGTCAACTTCTGTTAGTCTTGACGATGTTTTCAAAAATTTTGGTAAAAAAGATAATACTTGAAAGTTCTGCTACGCTACATTAAGTTTTGCACGCTAAAAAAGTGGTTTGGCAACTTGGAATCTTTTTGTTAAGCGAAGCGACTCAAGGAGATGACATTCACATTTTAAAACTTTTTTCGTTGGATAAGTAACCCCCTGTAACTAATTTTTGCATTCGATTTTTTTATGAGGAGAAAATGAATTATAAATTGATAAATCGCGGATTTGCGTTAGTAGTTTTGATTATATCCGCACTAACTTTTTTTTCAACGGTGCAGCCGTCGGTTTCCTTTTGGGATTGCGGCGAGTTTATTGCATCGGGCTATTACTTGCAAGTGCCGCATCCTCCGGGAACGCCTTTCTTTTTAATGATCGGAAGAATTTTTTCGTTAATTCCGTTTGCAGAAAATATCGCATTCAGAGTCAACACAATCTCCGTACTTTCAAGCGTCTTCTCGGTTTTCTTTCTTTATCTCATAATCGTAAAATTAATTGAAAACTATCGGGGCAAAGAGCCGAAGAATTTATTCGATGCAGTTGCAACCTATCTTTCAGCCGCAATTGGCGCGCTTTCACTTGCCTTCAGCGATACATTTTGGTTCAATGCAGTTGAGGCGGAAGTGTACGCACTCAGTACATTTCTTTTTGCAGCAATTACTTATTTGATGATGCGCTGGAACGAACGCGCCGACCAAGTGGATAACGAAAAATATATTTTACTCATTGCATATTTAATCGGGTTATCTACCGCCGTGCATCTGATGAGCGTCCTCGCAGTTCTTGCAGTTGTTATGATTATCATCTTCAGAAAATATTTGGACGATGAAGAGAATTTGAAAAAGACAGCTTACATAATGTTAGGTCATATCGGGTTAACTTTGATAATTGCATTCGCACTTTGGGGCGGACAAAAATCTTCGGAACCTCCTTCTCCCGAAGAATATCAGGCATTCGATACAAGATTTAAAATGATAGTTGTCGGATTAAGCGCATTAATCATGGGAGGTTTCTGGAAGAAAATTTTCAATAGAAATTCTTTTTACTTTCCGTTGATGATTGGCGGTATTGCGCTTTTTGTTACCTATCCCGGAATTGTTAAAATGTTGCCGGGATTAATGACATCAATTGCCGGCGATAATGTTATGACTGAAATATTTCTCATTGTTGTTTTGCTTGGCGCGCTTGGTTACGGCGTTTATTATTCTATTCAAAAAAATAAACCGACGTTGCACATGGCTTTTCTTTCTGCAATTTTTATTCTCTTCGGATTTACAACTTACACGCTTGTAATTATTCGTGCAAATCAAGATCCGCCAATGAATGAAAACCAGCCCGATAGTTTTACCGAATTGGTTTCTTATCTCAACCGCGAACAGTATGGCGATTTCCCGACTTTCAAAAGACGATTTGCAACAGAGCCGCATCAAATGGGGGTTTATTCAAACTACTCCAGCGATCTCGATTTTTGGTGGAGCTATCAAATGAATCACATGATGACGCGCTATTGGCTTTGGAATTATGCCGGTCGTGAGTCGTGGTATCAAGATGCGGGTGTGAATATCTCGCCGCTCAACAAACTCGGGAATGCAATCTTCAAACCGTTCGGAATTTCTTTCGGCGGCGAAACAAAAGATTCTCTTTTTGGAATTCCTTTTCTTCTCGGTTTAATCGGAATTTATTTTCATTTCAAAAAAGATTGGAAGATGGCTTCCATATTTATGGTGTTGTTTATTTTTATGGGATACTTAACCGCATTCTATCAAAACCAACAGCAACCACAGCCGAGAGAAAGAGATTACTTCTATGTCGGTGCGTTTTTTGTTTTCTCTGTTTGGATTGGAATTGCAATGCGAAGTTTGGTTGATGTTGTTCAAACCAAAATGAAAGAAGGAATGACACAGCAACTCGCAGTCGGTGGAGTTCTTCTGCTTGGATTTATTTTTGTTCCGGTAAGAATGTTCGGTGCAAATTATTTTACACACGACCGTTCAAAAAATTGGGTGCCGTGGGATTATTCATACAACCTTCTTCAAAGTTGCGCACCAAATGCTGTCCTTTTCACAAACGGCGACAACGATACTTTCCCTCTTTGGTATTTGCAAGATGTTGAAGGAGTACGAAGGGATATTCGAATTGCAAATCTTTCCTTATTGAATACACCCTGGTATATCAAACAACTTCGCGACCTTGAACCTTACGGCACACCGACTGTGAAAATGCGTTTTAGCGACGCACAGATTGATCAGCTTCGCCCGATTCAATGGGAAGGAATTGATGTTACGCTTCCCGTTCCGAAAAATGTGTTTGGAGAATTTGGTGTGAAAGATTCTTCGCTAATTAATTCGGGTCGTATTGCTTTCAGAATGAACAACACTGTTCAATATGGAAATGTGAAAGCCGTGCGTGTACAAGATTTATTGGTGCGAGAAATTGTTGAATCAAATGTTTGGGAACGACCGATTTATTTTGCGGTTACTTGTTCCGACGATAGCAAAATCGGTTTGACAGATTATCTGCGGATGGAAGGGATGGCAATGCGTCTCGTTCCTTTCAAGAAAGAAGCAGGAGCAGAATTCATTGAAGAAAATATTCTCTACAAACAAGTTTATGAAGAGAACCCCGGTTATTCGAAAGATTATAAACCCGGATTCAAATTTAGAGGTTTGAATGATCCTACAATTTTCTTTGATGAAAACCATGAACGATTAATGCAAAACTATCGAAATGCATTTATCCGTTTAGCTTTATTTTACATCGGCGAAGGAACGAATGATAAAGTAGTTGCAACGCTCGATAAAATGGAAGAAAAAATTCCGCGCAAACTTTTACCGATTGATTACCGTTTGCTCTTCGATATCGGAAATCTTTATAACAACGCAAACGCAAAAAAACAATATCTTGAAATTGCGCGCGAAGTTGAAACTGAAGCTCTCCTTCAAATTGAAAAAAATCCGAGTGATGTTTCTTCCTATTACAATCCGTATAGAATTTTGCTCGAGACGTATGACAATCTTGGCGAGTACGACAAAGCTATTGAAATGTTGAATAAACTTTTGATACAGCGTCCCGGCGATTCGGGAATTACAAACCTGATTGAACAGTACAAATTAAAAGCAAAATTAAAAACGAGTGACTCCCTGAGCAATTAATGGCTTTCGTTTGACTGAAAAGAAATGTTTGATTTAAAATTGAAAATAGCTTTTGAAAAATCTTCAATTCAAATTTTTTCTTTTCAGTCAACTTTAGCTTCTTTTGTTGGTTAAGATTAAGCATTTGACGATGCTTCGAAAGTTAAATTGGAAAAAAAAGTTTTAGTTATCGCGCTGTCCGGAATCGGCGATGCGCTGATGTTCACACCGGCGTTGCAGATTTTGAGAAAACATTATCCTTCGGCAAAAGTCGATGCTCTCGTTATGTTCAAAGGTGTGGTAGATATTTATGAACGGACGGAATTGTTCGATAACATCTTCTACTTCGATTATTTGAACGAAAACAAATTCGCCGCACTGAAGTTCACATTTTCTTTAAGAGGAAAGTATGACTATTCGCTCAATGTTTATCCTTCCAATAGAAAAGAATATTCTTTAATTGCTTCGATCATCGGCGCAAAAAATCGTGGCGCGGTTGAGTATCTCCGCATGGATAAAGGGGAATTCGGGTTTTTAAATAATGTAAGAATCAGAGAAAACGACTCGCTCCACAACTGTGAAGAAAATATCGCTCTCGTCAAAAAATTATTTTCAATTGAAGATGATTCAACTCCCGATTTACTTTTTCCATTATCCGAAAGCGATGTAGCCGTTTCGGAAAATTTTCTACACAAAAAATCAATTGACGAAAATGATTTAGTAATCGGAATTCATGCAGGATGTTCGACTTTGAAGAATCATTTTCACAGGAGATGGGAGCCGGAAAAATTTGCGCGACTTTCTCAAATGCTGATTGAAAATCATTCAGCAAAAGTTTTAATCTTCGGCGGACCTGAAGAAAATGATTTGAAAAATAGAATCAACAAACTGATTAATAATACATCATCTATCATTGTTGAGACTGAAAATCTTTCTCAATCAGCGGCAGTAATTAAACGTTGCAATTTGTTCATTACGAATGATTCAAGTTTGATGCATGTTGCCGCCGCGATGAAAAAAAATGTTGTAGCCATCATCGGACCGACAAACAAAAATTACATTTATCCGTGGAATACAATTTATAAAATTGTTTCTTTGAACCTGGAATGTTCCCCATGTTTTTATTACTCCCCAAAACCGTTAACATGCAGAAGATCGGATATTAAATTCAAGTGCATCAAAGAACTTGATGTTGAAAAAGTTTATTCCGCCGCGAAGGAATTTCTTTTTTAGTTTCTGAAAATTTGGTGTTAGCTTTTGACGGAGAACGCTTCGACGATTAAAGTAAGAAGCTCTCTTTTTGTGAAGGGTTTGGAGATGTAGTGCGAGCATCCGGCATCGAGAAAAATATCTTTATCCCCAGCCATTGCATATGCGGTTACGGCAACAATGATTGTCTGTTCATATCCGGCAATTTGTCGAATTCTTTTTGTAGTCTCAACCCCATTCATTCCATAACCGAGATTAATATCCATAAGAATGATGTCATAGTTTTTCTGGTTCACTTTCTCAATTGCCGATGGACCATCGATTGCAGTTTCTAACTCGGCAATATCTTTTAAGAAATATGAAATTACGTCCATGTTCTCGATGTTATTTTCCACAAGTAGAAGTTTTGGTTTGAATGGAAGTGTAGGGTATTCAACTTTCATAGGAATGATGTAGTATGTGAGTTTATAAGTGATAAGATTAACGGATGCTAATATCTATATTTTTTTCTAAAGTTCATATGCTTTTTGTTGAACGGTAAAAAAAAATATCTGACGAAAAAATTTTGTGTGAAATTTTTACCCATGTTCACCAAATACTCTGGAAATTTAATGCTAAAGTGAATCATAAATTTCCAAAGCCAGCAATCAAGAGTTATCTTTGCACTTCAAAAAATTAGAATAAGGATATGTATTTTAAGAACCGAACTCACACATGCGGCGAACTGCGTGAAGTTAATATTAGCGAGAATGTTGTACTAAACGGCTGGGTTGATACCCGCCGCGATCTTGGCGGAGTAATTTTTATAGAACTTCGCGATAGATACGGAATTACGCAAGTTGTATTTGAACCACACTTTAACGAGCAAGCTCATCACGAAGCAAAAATTTTACGAAATGAATTTGTAATTTCTATTGAAGGAGTTGTAAGAAAACGTCCGGAAGGCACGGATAACGAAACGCTTCCGACCGGTAGAGTTGATGTACTCGTGAATAAACTTATAATTTTGAATCAAGCAAAAACTCCTCCGTTCCAAATTAAAAACGAAACCGATGCGGGAGAAGATTTAAGATTGAAATATAGATTCCTCGATTTGCGTCGTCCATCTCTTCAAAACAATTTTATTCTTCGCCATAAGTTGGCGCAAATTACACGAAAGTTTTTTGACGAAAATAATTTTTTAGAAATTGAAACTCCGGTGCTGATGAAAAGCACTCCCGAAGGCGCAAGAGATTATCTTGTGCCGAGCAGAGTTCATAAAGGGAAATTTTACGCGCTTCCACAATCGCCGCAAACTTATAAACAAATATTAATGGTTGCGGGAATGGATAGATATTTCCAAATTGTGCGGTGCTTTCGCGATGAAGATTTACGCGCCGATCGTCAACCTGAGTTCACGCAAATCGACGTTGAAATGTCTTTCATCGATCAGGAAAATATTTTTGAACTAATCGAAGGATTGATGAAAAAATTCTTTAAAGAAATTTGGGATAAAAATTTGCGCTTGCCGATTCCACGTCTCTCTTTCGATGAAGCGATGGAAAGATTTGGCTCCGATAAACCGGATCTCCGTTTCAATCTTGAAATGAAAACATTGAATCATGTTTTTGAAAAATCTGAATTCAAAGTATTTAAAGAACAAATTGAAACCGGCGGAATAATTACCGGAATGGTTGCCCCCGATTGTGGAAATTATACTCGTAATCAATTGGATGTTTTAACAGACTTCGTAAAGAAACTCGGCGCCGGCGGTTTAATTTGGATTAGAGTTAAAGATGACGGCATCGAAGCTCCTGTTATGAAATTCTTTTCCGAAGAAGAAAAGAATAATCTTGTTGCCGAACTAAATGCAAAATCGGGTGATCTTCTTTTCATCCTGACAGGAAAAAAATATAGAACACTTTCTTTAATGGGCTCGTTAAGATTGGAAATGGCTCGCAGATTAGATTTGATAAAACAGGATGCGGAACCAAAACTTCTTTGGGTTTATGAATTTCCGTTATTCGAGTGGGATGAAGAAACAAAAAGATTTTACGCAATGCATCACCCATTCACTTCTCCGCGGTTGGAAGATGTTGATAAAATGGATTCCGATCCGTCGCAAGTTAAAGCCCGCGCATATGATTTAGTATTAAACGGAAATGAAATTGCAGGCGGAAGCATCAGAATTCATAATTCCGAATTACAGGCAAAGATGTTCAAAGTATTGGGTCTTTCGGAAGAAGAGGCGAACGAAAAATTCGGATTCTTGATGAACGCTTTTCAATATGGCGCACCGCCACACGGCGGAATTGCGTTCGGCTTCGATCGGCTTGCGATGATCTTTTCCGGCGAAAGTTCTATTCGCGATGTTATCGCTTTCCCGAAAACCGCAAGCGGCGTTTCATTAATGGATGATTCTCCTTCGCATGTTGACGAGCATCAGTTAAAAGAACTGCATATAAAAATCAGATAAAATTTTTTCTGTTTAAAAAAGAAAACCCATGCATAGTTGCATGGGTTTTTTTGTTGGAATGATTTCCAAAAGCAGATTTAGAAACGAGTATCTTTTTGTGTGTTGTTGTATTTGTAAGATACCTTAATCCATTTGAAAGGATCGGTCGGACCGGATGCGCCGCCGGTTGCGGTGATTTTCAATTTTACATAATGAAGATCATTTGTGTACAAGAAACTATAATAAGTCTGTGTTTCTTTTTTACCATAAGTCCATGTTGCCGAAGAATAAACGGGAGAATCAGCACCATCAGTCAAATCTGAATTTGGTGCAGTTCCGTTGTAGAAATCGGTATATCTATAAGGAGTTGCTGATGGTGGTCTTAAATGACTACTCTTTAAAGAATCAAAATCAAAATAAACATCTGCTGTGTTGCTTGAAGAAAGTATCTTCGTACCGGATGAAAGAATCAGACCACTGAGATGTGTTGGATCGGTATCGGCTCTTTCGTAAAGTTGTATATCGTTATATGTAGAAACATCAAGCGGTTTAGCAGTTAAGACTATTGTGCTTGAAGTTGTTGTTTTACCTGCGCTAACAGGAACCGTGAAAGTAGTATCGTTGTAATTCTCTAACTTTAATGTAACAGAAACGGAAGTTCCGGTAAGATTTTTCAAAGTGTCGGGTGTAACTTTTCCTGTGTTTGTTGTGCCTGTCCAAATTTGAGCACCTGCCGGATTGGAAACAACTACAACGTTGCCTTTCTCATCTACAGGATCAGGATCGGTTGTTGTGTCGCATGCAGAAAAGAATACTGCAATGCTCAACATGATTAATGGGAATAATATTTTTTTCATTTATTTCTCCTAGAATTTATTATTGCATTTTAAGTGATATTTTAAATTTCTGTGCCGGATTGCTATTCAAAGAAAACTCGCCGGTGAAAGACTTAAGATCTTCGGAAAGAGTGCCGGTATATTGCCCTGCATCTTTATTTCTTTCGGTATCTTCAAAGTTCATAACCTTTGTTTTTGCATTCCACGTGCCTTTAACTTTTTGCTTCAAAGGGGGATTCCAATTCACTACGGTTTCTCCTTCAAAGTTATCGCCGTCTTGTTTTGTAATGGTTAAAGTCATTGCTTTATTCCAGAATGTACCCTTCCACGCTCCTTCAATTTTTAGTTCGGGAGTAGTTTCTACAGGCGGTGGGTTTTCAGTTTGTGTTGTGGGGGGAGTAGTTTGTTGCTGATCATTAGCTGGTTCACTTTTTTTCTCGCAACCGGTTAAAGTTAAAAAGAGAAATAGCACAACAGCAACGCCAATCTTAGTGATGAATTTCATATTAGTTCCTTGTTGATTTTTGATATTAAAAATTAGTAAATAACTTTTTGTTTATTGCCAAACATTGATGCAAAAAAACAGAATTTTATTTGAACCGCTCAAATATAAAGATTATTACATTATTGGTTTGTAACAAATTTAACAAAATATTCGAAGCATGTTAATTGAACCCGGTGTTATTCTAACCAGGAGATAACTTCGTAACTATCTGTTGTGGGGAAATGAGGAGGTATCTGTGTCAACAATCTTTGATCGTAAGTATGAACAAATCTATAGCCCTTCTTCGGAACGCCTGCGGCGTACACTGCTGTCGGTCGAATATCCTGTGCAATTATTCCACCGAACAATTTCATACTATGTACAGATGGATAGTTTGCATATCTGTCAATATTCAATCCATCATTTTGACAAAAGATTGAGCCATGAATATTAATATCGCCTCTTGTCGGATCGAAAGTAATTTCCGCTTTATTTTCGGCAACAATGCCAAGCATATCTGTAGATGCCGGATTTGTTCGCGGATCGGAATTGTAGACAATATCGTCATCAAAAAAAACATTACCTGCTTGCGCGAGTCCATTTTCCGTAACTACAACGGTTGCTTGTCCGTTCAGTCTTCCCCTCATAGTAACTCTTCCTCCTTTAATTAAGATAACCCCATTACTTGCCAATGCGTTAATTGGTACTGTGATGGGCGCGGTCCATGGTCCCAAAGCCGAATGGTTATTGCCTGTTCTCGACTTATGAGTAACGGTGCCATCGGCGTTGAAAGTGAGATCGACATCAATATATCTACTTGGACCACCCGCACCTTGAAAAATGTATCCACTACTGGAAGCAATCGCTTCCATGTTTGGTCTATTAAAATCCAACGGAATATTTATTCCTGATTCATAACCGCCGAGAAATTCGGGTGCGCCGCCGGGAGGTCCGTGTCTTCTCAATCCTCTTAAACTCGTTACTTTTCCGAGGAATACAGGACTTCCATAATAGCCCAAATAATCGTTAATATGTATCGGTCCATCAAAAGTATCGCCTGTGGCAGGAATGGCGGAAAGGTTGCCGTAAAAATTTCCAAACTTGGCGAAGTTGCTCGGCTGAATCACAACTTCAATCGTTTTTTCGTAAGTGCCGATTCTACTTTCAGAAGTTATTTTAATTCTATTGCCGACAAGAAAATCTATGGAGACATCAACAACCGCATCGTTAAGTTCAATGTTTCTGAACCCTGCATTCCATGTGGGATTAAAATGGAGACGAGAATTTGCAAGATTAACGCCTGCAACGGCAGCATTGGTTGCTACCGTTTCGTTGTAATACTGAGAATAAATGTCAACAGTCTTTGTACTTGTAGAGAGCAAATTCGAATTGTACAACATGAATAACGAACTGTAACCGATAACTAATAAAACAGCAGCTTTACCAAACATAAACTCACCTATTCTTTAAATTTCTGGAAGTTATTCTTCTTTGCCTCCAATAGGCAGTAGCATAATCTTCATGAATAATTTCGGGACCTTCAACTTTTACCGAGACTTCAATATTCTGAATTCTTCCGGTTTGTTCATTATCAATCGGAAGCGGGATAGAATCTCTAAGTGCATCATAATATTTCAAACTGAAATGTGTAACGCGATGACTTACAACCATTGGTTCATCAGTGTTAAATCTTCTGTAAAGAACTCTGTCGCGCGGGTTCGGAGTATGACTCAACTCTTCAAGTGTACCTAAATAAAATGTAATGGAATCAATATCGTTATCGTTATCGAAATCGCCTTTTATTTTTATCGAGTATTCTGAAGCAGATGATATCGCCTTGGATGGCTCAGGCATTTGAGAGGGTTCCCTTGCATATCCAATCTTTTTAAAGTCTCCCTCAATATAATATGCAATTGTAAGTAATTCATTTTGCATCCCAAATTCTTCATTGTAATGATAAACTGTCATAGTTGCTTTTTCATTCACCTGATAGAGAGTGAGCAGAAGAGTGCCTCCGATTAATGCGGCACCAACTAAATCAATAATAGTGGAAAATCCCATAGCTTACCTAAAAACCCAATAACTATAAATAGTACTCAGATGCATCGTGTCCTGCATTAATCCACTCGTAACATATACAGTGAGTTTTTTATGCCAGGTTTGCGTATTTACACCGAGACGCAAATTATTTTCGTTCACATATTCTACTTTGCACCAACCGTCGAACTCGGCAGTTTGCATTGTTGTATCTCGAAAAGTGAAGCCGTTAAAATCATCCACATCATCAAAGTCGCGGAATGTTGTTTCACCGGCATCGAGTCCCAATCTATTCGGATTCGTTAAAGAAGAAACTACATTAACCGCGCCTTGTGAAGAAACTTCATCATAAGCAACGCGGTTTGCATCTTCCATCACTGAAGTGATTAAACTGATTGCAGTAATTGCATACTTTGAGTTACTTGAAATTTCATCGGAGCGAAGAATGTTTTCATTCACGCGTGTTGAGATTGTTGTCAGCATCATCATTGCCAACAACGTAAACATCGATTGTCCTGTATTCATACAAAAAAGATAATATTGTTACTTAAGTAATTAAAGATAATTAACTATTCATTTAAAGAATAGATAACTATTCATACTACAAAAAACGTGCCCGATAAGTCATTTGACAAATTTGCTTAAAAAAGTAGATTACAGCATCTTTGAACAAATCCCTCTTGATGCTTTTTGAGACGTTGTATCACAATGATATTCGTTGTTTGAAAAGATGGCACGATTGTGGTGCAGAAAATTGTTTTAGTAATTAGAGAAAATTTTATTAATGGGTCAACAGCAACTCCTATTGATCGTATTGGGCGTCATAATTGTCGGTATTGCTATTGTAGTTGGAATCACATTATTTCAGGCAAGTGCGGTTCAGGCAAATCGTGATGCCATTACATCCGATTTGCAACATCTCGCCTTCACAGCGCAACAATATTACAAAAAACCGACAATATTGGGAGGAGGTGGAAATTCGTTTGTTGGATATTCACTCCCTACCGGGCTCAGTTCCAACGTAAATGGTACTTATGTAGTTTCATCAGTCGCCGCTAATCAAGTTGTTTTCACCGGAACAGGAACTGAGAAAAATGATGCAGGGCAACTAGTTCAATATCAATCAACCGTAACAAATACTTCGGTAGTAACCGTCGTTGTTCGGTAAAAAGGTAATGATTATTAAGATAGATTTCAGTAATATTTACTTGTAATAATTTATAATCGATTGAAAATAATAAATGAAAACAAATAATTCGGAAATTTTTTTATTGGCACAATATTCTCTGTGGCACACAAAAGATATTTTTCATTAATCAATAAATAAGAAAGGATCTCAATCATGGGACAACAACAGTTATTACTCATCGTTCTTGGCGTTATTATCGTCGGTATCGCAATTGTAGTAGGTATTAACCTCTTCAATGCAAGCGCAGTTCAAGCAAACAGAGACGGTGTCGTTTCTGATCTTCAAAATCTTGCGGCTTCCGCACAACAATATTACAAGAAACCGGCTTCATTAGGCGGCGGTGCAGGATCATTTGTAGGGTTCGCAATTCCAACAGGCTTAAGTACAACTGCAAACGGAACGTATGCAATTACTTCTGCTGCGGCTGGAAATATTGTACTCACTGGAACAGGTACAGAAAAAAACGATGCGGGAAAAGCAATTCAGCACCAAGCTACAGTTACCCCAACTGCAATAACAACAAAGATGATTCAATAATTTTTTGTTGAAGTTGCTCATCGGTAATAAAAATTATTAACCGTGAGAATTATAAAGGTTACCATTATTGGTAACCTTTTTTATTTTAAACTCATCATGCAATTTTAATTTTTGCAAAGAATTGACGTTTAATCTTTTCTATTTTTTGATTAAATTTTATTTGAAATCAAAAAAAATTCAAAATGGTTGAATATAAATTCGTCGCTCAAAATCCCGCAGGGAAAGTTATATCAGGCTCCATCACAGGAGTTAATGCAAAAGATGCAAAGAGGAAGATTAATGAACTTGTAAAAAAAAATCATCTTACTCTACAAAGCACAAGCAAGAAATCTACATTTCTTTATAAAGCAAGAAAAGGGGGAGACAAACCTATTACAGGCGAGCAAAAAGCTTATAGCAAAGAAGAAGTTGTTGAAGCCCTTAGTCGCCTTGGTTATAAAGTTATTTCGGTTAATAAAAAATTACTCGACTTTAGCCCTGCACCTCCGGTTCAAGAAATTGTAACCTTTGTTAAAATTAGTTCCGAACTTCTTGAACAAAAATTATCATATGGTGAAATCTTAAATCTGCTTATCAACGATACTCAAAACAAAACATTAAAGGACACACTCCGTGAAATAAACAACGAGTTAAAAAAGGGAGCTGATAGTCAGGCAGTATTTGCAAAATATCAGGCTGTATTTGGAAAGTTCACCGCATATATGCTTGGTCTCGCATCAAAAAGCGGAAACATGACGGAGATTTACAAAGCGACTGCAAAGTTCATGGAACGCAGACAGGAATTCAGAAAGAACTTACGAAGCGCGCTGATTAGTCCTATGGTTACAATCTTTATTTTATTTCTTGCTGTACTTTATTATGTCGGATACATATTCCCCGAAACCGCAATGTTGTTTGTGCGTTACAATATTCCACTACCGCCAATGACTGCAGGAACTTTATCCATTAGTGAATTTTTAACTGCAAACATTGTTTTTATTTTAGGCGGAGTAATTATACCAATTATCGTTTTAGGAAGATTATCTACAACAAAAAAAGGGAGATTCATAAAAGATAAATTGATTTTCAAAATTCCTATTCTCGGAAATCTAATTCATAAAACGGTGATTGAGGTTTTCTGTCGTGTGTTTTATACACTTTACAGTGGCTCTGCAGAAAGCATTGAACCGATTCGGATTGCCTCGGAAGCTACAAACAACGAGTACTTTGAATCTCAAATAAAAAATGTCGCTATTCCACTCATGATTAAAAAAGGTATTGGCGTAACCGATGCATTTGAGAAAGCCAACGTTTTTACCGATACAGCTATTTCAAGATTTCACTCCGGCGAAGAAACGGGAACAATTAAAAATACTGCCTTGCAACTTGCAAACTATTACGAAAGCGAAACTGTTTTTAAATTGAAAAATATTATTGAACTTATTCAGGTTATTATTTCTATGATAATAATGATTGTAATGATTGGGCTTACTGTCGTCTCGGCTGAAACAGCTACTATAAAACCCAAAACACCGCTTTCAGAAGTTGTTCAATTTGTTGAAAGGCCAATCGTATGACAATGATGGATACAAACATCGAACTAACCGATAAAATCGGATACCTTCTTTTCAAAAAAGGAATTATTGATTCTAAAACTTTAGAAAAAGCTTTACAAACTAAAAACCTGGAAACCGGAAAAACCAAACGGAACCTTGCGCAAATTTTAGTTCAAGAATTTAAATATGACCACGATACTATTTTTAAAGAAGTATCTGTTCTATACGCATTTCGCGAACTTGATATTTCGCCTGAAGACTTTACGCCTGAACTTGTCGATCGTATTAAAAAATTTATCACTCCCGGTGGAGATAACTTAAAGAAGTTGATGAAAACAACTCAAGTGTTTCCATACACTATGGATAGGAATAAATTAATTCTTGCCGCAATCGATCCAACAGATAAAGATATTGCCAAAGTTGCTTTTGCAATGAATGCTTCAAAGTATGAAGTTCTTTTCGTAAGAAAGCATATATCCGATTTATTACTTGAAAAACTATTTCCGCCGGAAAATGTTTTTCTTCAAGCACTAGACGATATTCCAACCGAAGTTGAATTCGATTCACCGAAAGATAAAACATTAGACGAACAGGAGCTCGATGCAGAAATTAACAAGAGCGCACTCGTCAATATTGTTGAAGCCGCTCTCGTTGAAGGAACAAGAAGAGGGGTGAGTGATATCCATTTCGTTCCGGTTTCGCACAAACAAACCGATATTCTTTTTAGGCAAGATGGTTTGCTGAAAATTTGGCATCGGCAAGATGGAACTTCTCCCGAAGCGTTAATTGCAGTTGTTAAAGATAGAAGCCGCGGCATGGATAGATTTGAAAGGGAACGCGCACAAGACGGTTTTATTCAAAGAGAAATTGACGGACACATTATTCGTTTCAGAGTTTCCGATTTGCCAATGGTTGGCACTGAATTAAAAAATAAATTTGAAAGTATTGTAATAAGAATTCTTGACGATAGAAAAGTTATTAAGGATTTAGGTAAACTCGGATTAACCGGCTACGCAAAAGATTCATTTGAAAAATCAATTAATGCGCCGCAAGGAATGGTAATACTTACAGGTCCAACCGGTTCGGGAAAAAGTACAACTCTTATTGCCGCCTTGTATCAGGTAATTGATCCAACCGTGAATGTACTTACTGTTGAAGACCCTGTAGAGTATGTTATCGAAGGTGCGCGCCAATTAAAGATTGGTTACAAAATGAATTTCGAACAAGCAATCAGAGCAATATTGCGTCACGATCCTGATATTGTTCTCGTGGGTGAAATGAGAGATAAAGAAACCGCCGAAGTTGCAATAAAACTTGCAAACACAGGACACTTGACATTTTCAACACTACACACAAACGATGCACCGAGTGCCGTTTCCCGTTTGTATAAAATGGGCATCGAACCATTCTTGATTGCTTATGCTATTAACATTATTGTTGCACAACGTCTCATTCGCAAACTTTGCGATAAATGTAAAAAGCGATTGACAAGTTTAGATCCTGCGATGATAAAAAATCTTGGGTTGGATTACGACGAGTGGAAAAATTATGAATTGTATGAAGCCGTTGGCTGCGATAAGTGCAGCAACTCCGGTTACAAAGGAAGATTAGCAATACATGAAGCACTCTACTTCACCAAAGGTCTCAGGCAAATCATCGTTCGTTCCGGCGATGATGTTGATGAAGAGCAGATTAGAAATCAGGCGAAACACGATGGTTCACTAAATTTGAGAGACAGCGGTTTGGAAAAAGTGAAAATCGGGTTGACCTCATTCGAGGAAGTAATTTCTTCTACAATGGAAGAGTAAAAATTTTTTTGATAAAAATTTTTTTACTTCAATTAATTTCCTGCAATTTTTTCAAGCAAAAAGTATATTTTTTTCTTATTATTACTATGAATAGTAATATCATTCAGATAACTGCGGAGAGCAATGATTGAAGAATTAAAAAATAGTATCGCTAAAGTAATATCACAAATTCCTGCGACTACAATGGGGCAGGATAGAATCAATTTTATTATTGAAAAATTCTCTATCTTCTCCGGTGAAGAACGTACGATCTTTCTTCAGATATACAATAAAATTTTAACGAACATGATAGAAAGAGAAGCATCCGACATTGAATTTGGTGGCTTCAGTGCGGCTAACCATGTTTGGATGAGAATTTATGGCAAGAAGCAACCTATACCCGATCTTCCGCAGTTCACGGCGGATGAAGCGGCGGTTATCATCATTAATCTTCTTAACGAAAACCAAAGAAGATATTTACTCGTAACAAAAAATTTAGATTTTAGCTACAGTTTTTATTACGATAGGCGACAAACAACACTTCGGTTCCGTGCAACTTGTTATTTCGATGTTGATACACTCACTTTAAATATGAGATCTATTTCGGCGAATGTTCGCCCGCTTGATTCTTTCGAATTTCCCAAACCGCTTTTAAAAATCCTCAGCCATGATTACATGAAATTCGGATTGACTCTCATTACCGGAATTACCGGTTCCGGAAAATCTTCTACCCTCGATGCTATTATTGATTATCATCGTAAAACAGATCCGTGTCATATCGTTATCATTGCTTCTCCTTTAGAGTTCATCCATAAATCTGATGTTGCAATAATTAAGCATCGGGAAGTTGGAAGAGATGTTCTTTCTTTTAAAGATGGCGTCATTCAATCATTGCGACAAGATCCCGATGTTATTGTGATAGGCGAAATGCGCGACCCTGATACGATACTTGCCGCACTTGAAGTTACCGATACCGGACATAAAGTTTTTTCAACGCTTCACACTTCATCTGCCGTAGAATCGATTGATAGAATAATTGCAGAAGTACATTCTGCCGAGCAGGATCGTGTGCGCAACAGGTTAGCCGATGTTTTAACTTCTGTGATTTCTCAAAAACTTGTTCCTACGGTTCAAGGAAAATTAACTCTCGCAAAAGAAATTTTGATTGTCAATCCTAATGTTAAAGCCGCAATAAAAAATAATAACACAAGCGAAATTTATATGATGATCAATCAAGGGGGGCAACATGGAATGATAACAATGGAACAAGATTTAAAAAGATTGTATCAAATGAAAAGAATTTCTGTGGAAACCGCAATCACTTACTCTAATAATAAAACAAGAATGCAACAACTCTTAACCGCGGTATAAATGAAAAATATTATTTGCGTCTACTGCGAAGGAAATGATTCCAAATTTGCAATCTTTCATAAAGTAAAGAACCAGATTAAACTTGTAAAAGCGGCTTCGGTGGATCTGTACAAGGCGCAGTCTGCTTCTTCGCAAGATTCTGCATCTCTTAATTTAAACGATGATTCGCTCCAGATAGAAGGATTGGATGGCGATTCTTTCATTGCCGGCGGAGATGCATCTCCGGTTGTTGAAGGTATTATTAATGCCGAACTCGACGGTATAAATTTAGCAAAAGCCGATTTCGTTTCAATTCTCACCGAACCATCTATTTATTATCAAGTCTTCACAAAAAAAACAAGTGAAACAAAATCTTCGCTCACTCAAGAAATACTTTCCGGAAGCGGAGAAATTCGTGAGAAGAAAATTGATAGAGAAACTTACGGCAAAGTTGAATTAGCTGGCGGAGGTTCTTTAACAGCTTATTTAAGTCAGGACGTGCCCTGCTTTAATATGATTAACAGACTTGCGGCATTCAACAAACGCCGTAACTACAAAATTAAATCAGTGAAGAGTGCCGAACTTTCTCTTGCAAGATATGTTGCAAAGAAGAAAAAATTTTTCCCGGATGATCACTCACTTGTGGTTTATATCGGAAAAGAATACAGCAAACTTCTTTTTATGCATGGAAGAGATTTAAAGCATATCGGTACTTCGCTCGATGTGGGAACAACAAATCTTCACACTTACGATGTTTATTTTTCAAAAATACTTTTGGAAATGGAGAACGGTGGAATTCCTAATCTTGACAACATTGTTGTTTGTGGAGAAGATGATTCAGAAAATTTGATTCTTTCCTTTTACGGAACGTTCCCCGAAGCCAATGTCAGCCGTCTCGAATTTGACGGAATTGTGATTGAAAATTTAAGTGAAGATGTTCGAATAAAACTTTCATCGTATGCCATCCCTATTGCCGTCATTACTGAACTAAATGATGAACTCAATAAAGAATATACCGGTATCAATCTGCTTCCTAAATATATTCTTGAAGATCAAAAAGTTTTACAATTTGCATGGCACGCTTACATTGTTGTCCCGTTAATTTTCCTACTCGCATTTTATCTTACGTATAGAATACTCGACAATGAAAATGAGATAAAAAAATTAGACACAGAAATTGCCGTGCAAACGGATTTGCGAAACCAGAATATAGAATTGCTTTCGCAGATAGAATTTCTCGATGGTAAAATTAACAGCTTCGACCAAACGGTTACGTTATTGGATTCTGTCTCTTCCGGGGCGGAAGTTTGGGGCAGAACTTTGCACAGTCTTTCCGGGTTTATCGGACAGAAAAAAAATCTTTGGGTAAGAACTATGTCTATTGAAGATTCTATAAAAATAAAAATTGATGGGCATGCTCTGAATAAAAAAGTGCTCACCGAGTTTGCGCAACAACTTGATTCTGCGCTACTTAAAAATATTAACTACGATGATATCCGAGGCATCGATGCGTTTCGTTATTCTTTGACTTACAAAATTCCCAGGTTAGTTATGTCGGGGAAAAATGAATAGAAAAATCAAAAATACCTTAATACTATTAGGATTTTTGGTAGGGCTTGCAATTGTTGGTTTCTCCTATATTTTCTTTATTCAACAATCGGGAGTAAAAAGCCGCAACGCAAAATTGATGGATCTTAAAAGTTTAGATTATGACCCCGATGCGCTGAGGGTAACGGTTACAGAAAAAACCCGACGCGTAGAATTGTTAGATTCTATTCTTGCCGCAAGAAGATTTAACATCCCCATAAATTTATCACCGCTTCGTTTTTATGATTTCATGAATGATCTCGGGCTGTTTCTTTCCGAAGATGCAAAGTATAACATCGAATATAAAGATCGATTTAGCGATGGAGAATTTTTTTACTACGAATATAAAATTGTCGGCACAGGAACATTCAACGATTTGTATCAAATAATTTATGGAATAGAACAAAGCCGCAATCTTAAAAAAGTGAAGAATATTAATCTTAATAATTTTATCTCTTCAAGAGAGTTGGAAAAACCGAAATTCATCGTAAGCTATAATTTTGATGTTGGTGTTTATTTTTCCGACGATGATAGGTTTTTTACTTCCGGTGTAAATGAAAATGAATTGAAATCTTTGAAACTTCATGATATTTTCTACCCGTTAATTCAAACGGAAATTTCTCCGAACGTAGATGATCTGCTTGATATTCAAGGCGCAAGGTTGTTGGGTTTAGTACCCGAAGGCGCATTCATTATCGATACGCGAGGAAGAACTCATTTGCTTATTGAAGGAGATAAAGTTTATCTCGGTTACTTAACCCAGATTGATTATAAAAATAATAAGTGTATGTTTGTATTGGATAAAGGTGGAATCATTGAAAACATAACTCTCGAGTTAGAAAAAGAAATTAAAAAATCAACTGAAGGCAAATAACATGAAAAGAAATTTATTTTTTCTGTTAGCAACATTTTTAGCTTTTCCGATCTTACTTTCCGCACAAACATCGGAAAAAGATTTGCGCGGCTTCACTCCTACCGATGAAGTGATTAGTCTTTCCGCCAATATTCCTTTCAATCAAGCGCTTGAATTGATTAGTAAAATTAGCGTTAAGAAAACTGGAAAAAAAATTGTTTCCACAATAGATAAAATTGAACCCATCGGTGTGGAAATTACAAACATGCAATACGAAAAAGCACTCGTCGTTATTGTTCAATACGCTAATTTAATTTACGAAGTGAAAGAAGACGTTATCATCGTTAAAAGAAAGATGGATAGTGACGAAGGAAAGACAAAAGAAAATTATGCCGATGTCAATTCTCGTGAAGTTAAAATATCCGCCCTCTTCTTTGAAATGAATGTGAACGACATGCGCGAGCGGGGAGTTAATTGGCAATTTCTTTTAGGGCAACGCGGTTTTCAAATCGGTGCTGGTTTTACCGGTACTGCTCAACAACAGTCCGGTACTACAACAACAGATTTTGCAGTTAAAACAAATTCAGAGTTTTCGAGCGGCGGTTTTTTTGGCGAAGCCCTTTCTCTTTTTCGATATTTAGAATCGGAAAACCTCGGCGAAATTATTGCGAGTCCCTCCGTAACCGTGCGTAATGCGGTTGAAGGGCAAATTCAAGTTGGTTCGGATTTTTCATTTAAGACACGCGACTTTGCCGGCAACATAACCGAAAATTTTTTCTCGACCGGTTCGATTATTAAAGTTACTCCCTTCATTTATGTCGAAGATGGAGTTGAATACGTTCTTCTTAAATTGATGGTTGAACGTTCCGCAGGTTTTCCTTCGGAAGTTTCTACCGAAGTAAGAAAGACAAACGCTAACACTGAAATATTAATGCTTAACGGAGAAGAAACGATTATCGGTGGATTATATCTTAATGAAGAAAATACTGTGCGTGTCGGTATTCCTTTCTTAAAAGATTTACCCTGGTGGGCACTTGGAATCAGATACCTGACAGGGAGTGATAAAGTTACTATTGTTAAAAAGGAACTTGCAATCGTTATAAAAATTGAATTACTTCCTACTTTAAAAGAACGTCTCGCATTTCCGATTAAAGAAAATCTTCTTAAAAAAGAATTTGACGCAAAGAAAAATTTTATCGAATATCACCAGTTCGATAGCACTCAAACAAAAAAGAAGGAAAACTAAAATTCTATGGCAAAAATTTTAATTGTTGACGACGATGTTCGTTTAGGAAATGCTCTTTCGGAAGAACTAAAATTTTCCGGTTTCGAAGTGGATTATGTTTCACATGCCGATGATGCCTTTCGCTACTTAGAAACAAATAAAATTGATGTCATGCTACTCGATTTAAAGATGCCGGATAAAGATGGCTTTCACGTTTTGCACGAAGTGAAAGAAAAAAAATATGATTTTAAAGTAATCGTCCTTACTGCATATGCAGATATAAAAAGCGCAATTGAAGCGGCTAAACTGAGCGCATCCGATTTCTTAAGCAAACCTTATGATTACGACGAACTTCTCAAAACAATTGATAAGGTTCTTCAAGCGGGTTAATCGATGAAGATTAATGCCCGAATTCTTTTAATTAATTTTCTTGTTGTCTCAATTATAATCGGCGGCTCGGCGGTATCTTTTTACTCTATAGTCGAAGAGCTTCTCACTTCACAAGAATCAAAAAAACTTTTAAACTCTACCAATGATTTTCTGAACTTATTAGAATCTCAATTTCGCGAAATGGATCAATTCATTGGCGAAAAATTATCGCAGGATTCAGCTTTCACTTTTCAAAAATTTGAAGTACGGAATGATTCGCCAGTAGATTTTGTTTTTTCAATAGCAAACGATTCACTCATCTTTCCGAATAATGTAGCGGCAAATTCCTTCATTCAAAAGCCAACGGGTATTTTTTCTATTAAAGAATTTGCATCGATTAATCCTTATCTACTCATCAGGAATATTAAAACTGAAAATAACAAACTACTTTATTACGGTATTAATTTTTCGGGGAGAAGATTAGATGTGCTTTCACGCCAGATTAAAAGTGAGATAGCGGTATTTTTTAATACAGATATTGTTGTCTATTCGCATGAACAAACAAATGAAAAATATATTGGTTACATCAACAATGCATTTGAGCGGCTTTACAAAAAAAATAATTTTGAAATTCATTTTGAGGATAGCGACGAGATTGCATTTTATGCGTCAATCTATCAAATAAGAGAATTCACTTATAAAGAAACAGCTTTCAACGTCCTGTTTTTTTCAACCATTGAAGAGTTTTCACTATTTCGCAAAGCACTTCAAAAAATCCTTACCGTGCTGGGATTAGCCGGTTTAGCACTCGGAATTGTTTTAACTTTATTATTCACCACAAAACTTAGAAATCAAATAACCGAACTGTATCGTGCTACTACAAATTTGAAGGAGGGAGATTACCAAAAGCGCATTTCAATTGTTAGTAAAGATGAAATCGGAAGTCTTGCAGAATCATTCAACAATATGCTCGATGAACTGCAGAAGCGTGAGCAACTCGCAATTCAGTACACTGAATTTCTTACTCTAATTAATAATCATCCTGCATTGAACGAGCTTTCTGAAGCGGCGGTGAAAAAAATTATTATGCTTGGCGATTTTTCCGGCGGTGCTTTGTCGCTTATTAGTGATGAACATTTAATTGAAGGGATTTATTCTTTCGGTAACGTTGCAACCAATAAAAATGAGACAGTCAACAATTTATATTTTTCCGCAATAGCCAAAAACCAGATCATTGAATTAGATTTAAACAAAGACACACATGCGGTAAAAAATGAACCAACCTCAAGAAAAATTAACTATCTGATTATCATGCCCGTTGTGTACAACCAAAAAATTATTGCGATACTTGAGTTCAGTGCAATAAAAAAACCATCGGCAGATATTAATGAATATATTCGTAAAGTAGTTGAACAACTCGCAATCGGTTTGGCAAATTCAATCACACTTAATCGTTTAGAAAAACTGATTGAACAATTAAAAGAATTAAACGCAAGCTATCAGAAACAGAATCTGGAAATAATTGAAAAGAATGATCGGCTTATGGCATTATCCGGTGCGCTTCGTAAGCAAACTGAAGAACTCGAAAGACAAAAAACAATTGCTGAAACGGCGGCAAAAACCAAAACACGCTTTCTCACTACAATGAGTCATGAACTTCGAACTCCGATGAACTCAATAATCGGTTTAACGGATATTGTGGTGAACGATTCTAATCTTGATCCCAAAAACAAAGAAAGAATATTCATTGTAAATAAAAGCAGTAAGCGATTGATGAGTTTAATTAATGATGTGCTCGATGTTTCTAAAATTGAGGCGGGAAAACTTAATGTTAAATACCAATCTTTCTCGCTAATTAATTTTCTGAATGATATTAAATCATCTCTCAATCCTCTGGCGCAGGAAAAACAAATTGAACTAATATTCGAAATGAACTTCGAAAAAAATATTATTATCAAAACGGATCAAATTAAACTTGAACAAATATTAACGAACATCCTCGGTAACGGAATCAAGTTCACATCGAAGGGATTTGTTAAATTGAATTGTTGGATTAAAAATTATTCATTGAAGTTATTAATTGCCGATACGGGCATTGGTATTAATAAAAACGATTTGCGCTCTATCTTCGAAGAGTACGAGCAAGCAGAAAGCAGTATCATTCCCAAATATACCGGAACCGGTTTGGGGCTGTCGATTGCAAAAAATTTTACGGAACTTCTTGGTGGCACTATTTCCGTTCAAAGTGAATTGAACAAAGGAACAATTTTCACTTTGCAGATACCGACAGAAATATTTATACAAACAGAATTGGAACACGATGAAGAAGCGGAGTCAAAGAAATTCCTTCTCGAAACAAATGAAGAAAAATTTTCTGCTTCGGACAATTTACACTTCCCTTCAATATTAATTACCGAAGATGACCCTTCGAGTTTATTTACGATTTGTGAAATAGTAAAAGAAATTGATTGCAAAATTTTTACTGCAAAAAACGGAATTGAGTGTTTAGCCGCTTTAAATAAGGAGAATATTGATATCGTACTTCTTGATATTATGATGCCGGAGATGGATGGTTTTCAAGCGCTAAATGAAATACGAAAGAATGATTCGTGGAAAGAATTACCTGTGTTTGCAGTAACCGCAAAAGCTATGCAAGATGATTATGATACAATTTTCAAACATGGTTTTAATGGAATTTTTCCAAAACCGGTTGACCGCGAAGAACTTCTTTACAAATTAAATAATGAGTTGAATAAACTGAAGGCTAAATCAAATGTATAAAATTTTAATCGCCGATGATTATCCCGATAATCTTAATCTGCTTAACGATATCCTTATTAAAGCAGGGTATTCAACGATAAAAGCAACATCAGGATACGATGCTATCGATATTGCACGATCTGTTTTTCCCGATTTGATTTTGCTCGACATTATGATGCCGGAGATGAGCGGGCTGGAAGTTTGCAAAACTTTGAAGGATGACGAAGCAACAAAAAATATTCCCGTAGTTATGGTTACTGCACGTGTTACCGCAGATGATACTCGCGCCGGATTTGATGCAGGCGCATTCGACTACATTAAAAAGCCGTTCAACAAAACTGAATTACTTGTGCGTGTTAAATCCGCTTTGCAATTAAATGAGGTTCAAAAACTTTTAGTTGAATCAGAAAAAATGAAATTATTTACTGCAACTGTTGTTACTGCAAATCATAAAATAAAGCAACCACTAACGCTGATAAATCTTTCTTTAACCGCAATGAAAAGAGAATTGGCTAATGAGATTGTTAATCGGGATGCGCTTCAGACTAAAATTGAGAACATCGGCACTGCGGTGGAAAGTATAACTAAAATATTAGATCAGTTCAACTCCGTCGAACGTCCACAATTTTCCGAATATTTAAAAAATATTCAGATGGTAGATATTGATAAAACTAAATAAAAAAGGTCGCACGAAAGTACGACCTCTTTTCAAAAGCAGATTTATTTTTTAATTCAAGTAAGGTTTTACTTTGTCTGCGAGATAAGATTTCGGCACTGCGCCAATTACGGCATCAACAACTTTTCCATCCTTAAAAATTCCGAGTGTCGGTATGCTTCTGATTCCGTAGCTTGAAGCGACTTCCTGATTTTCATCTGTATTAACTTTTACGACTTTAAGCTGTCCATTGAATTCTTGAGCAATCTCATCAACGATTGGTGCAATCATTCTACATGGTCCACACCACGGAGCCCAAAAGTCAACCAATACCGGCTTATCCGATTTTATTACTTCACTCTCAAAATTTTGATCAGTTCCTTCTACAATAAATTGGTTCATCATTTTCCTTAAACTATTATTTTAAATTATGTGGTCGTATGATGATGATGTGTAACTTTGGTTTCAAAAAAGATAAGTTAATGGAAATAGTTACACAAATATTCGGATTCGTCGCGGCATCTTTTACAACAGGTGCTTTTATTCCGCAAGCAATTAAAGTTTATAAAACAAACTCAACCGCCGATATTGCTCTCGGAACATTTTTGCTTTTTACTTTCGGCACGGCATTGTGGCTCATATATGGAATTTTGATTTGGTCTTTGCCAATAATCTTTGCGAATATAATTTCTGTTTGCTTCGCGTGTTATATTCTTGTAAAGAAAATTATGAATGATGTTTATAAAAGAAAAGATTCTTGAATTATCAATCTTCCATTTGAGTGGAGGTAGATTTGTGAAAGGATTCCTTAAAAAAAGTAATCATTAAAACACATTTGCAGATTCTTCTCATGAATATATTTCGATAATTAGAATGTAATTCAAACATTAGAGATAGACATTCCAGGAAATCTCAAACTATTTCTCGTTCCCAAGCTCCATGATAATATAATTATCAACGTTGTTGTATTCGCGATTTGGTACTAATCGAAAATTATTTTTCATAAGAAGTTTTGTTGAACTTTCATTTTCTTTGTGAGTAAAAGCAATTATTTTTTTCAACTTCAATTTTTCGATCGCAAATTCAATAACTGCTTTTAATGCTTCGTTCATAATTCCACGCCCTTGGAATTTGGGGAAAAGCTCGTATCCAATTTCTGCAGTTGATCTATCTTTAGAAAAATTCCACAAGCAAATTGTCCCGACAAGATCAATATCCTCTTTGAGACAAATCGCCCAGTAAAACCATTTGTCATCTGCAATGCCATCGTTAATATTATAAATAAACGCTTGCGCGGATTCGATCGAAATTGCTTTCGGGCGGTCGATAAATTTATTTACACGTTCGTCCGAGCGAAGCAGAAAAATATTTTTATCATCTGTCTCAACAAGTTGCCGCAATGTTAAACGAGCGGTAGCTAATTCAGGAAAAGGATGCATAGTGCAGTGTGAACCAATTCATTGAAATCAAATTCCTTTTTCTTTTGAATTTAAAAGTTAAATAGAGATATAAAAGTGGACAGAAGAGAAATCCGAACGGAACGCAAATTAAATACAACGAAGGAATTGCCGTTATGATTTGGAAAGACCAAACCTCAAACCAAAAGCTAAAGATGAACATCGAATTTGTAAAGAGAAACAAACACAACAACGAATGATCTTTTCTTTTCGTGAAGAAAAGATAAATTGAAAATGTGAAAAACTGAAACGCCGTTATCAGCAAGAAATATTTTGTTCGTTCAGTTAAATCGTCAGTCATTCAAATCAAATTTATTTTCATTGATGAATCAGACTTTAGGATGTAATTTCTATCCATGATTTGTGAGGCGAATTTTAAACAAGCTTTGATATCATCCAAATCGAGTGAAGGATATTGTTTCAAAATTTCAGTTTCGGATTCTCCTGCCGATAGAAATTCAATAATTGTTTGAGCAGTTATTCTTGTGCCCCTGATGATTGGTTTACCGTTACAAATTTTCTCGTCGATTACTATTCTGTCTGTTAGTTGCATTTTTTAACCTCAAAATAAGAATTGTTGTTGCGAAAAGTTAATCACGAAAATATTTTTTACGCTTCAACTTCTTTAATCATCACAAGCATCATTTTGAAGCGTTCGATTGCTTTCAATGCGTGCGGAATGTTTGCAGGAAGTAAAATCATTTCTTCTTTTTCTAAAATAAAATAATCATCTCCGATTTTTATTTCAACTTTACCATCGAGAACTGTAACGAATGCATCAAACGGTGCAGTATGTTCGCTAAGTGCTTCCCCTTTATCAAATGCGAATACCGTTAATGTTCCGCTTTTCTTTTTGATTAGAGTTTTACTGACAACCGAACCGGATTGATATTCTATAATCGAGTTCGATCTTAAAATTTTTTCTTCGTTCATTTTTTTATCCTTTCAATTTTATTTTTTCTTTAACTGAATTAAATGGAAACATCAAATAGATGTTTGCGCCGATCCTTCCCAAAGTATAACCGATAACTGCCGCAGTAACTCCGACCCATTCCGTAAAATTTATTGCCCACAAAAGCATTAGGCACATCAATCCAACTTCTATAATCGTTGCAGTCGAAATGGGAGTTGTTCTTTTTCCATACATCAAAATTGAACGCTGAAAACCGATGAGCACGGTTAGAGAGGGAAAGATTGTGTAAATCATTAGCGGCAAATAACCAAGCCGTGCGATTTCAGTCGCAAGCCCCGAAACATTTATCAACCAAATTTCTGAAAGAGGAGTTAAAGAAATCATTGCGAGTAAAGCAACTGACGAAGTTGCAAGAGCGTATGCAAATCGCTTTAATATTTTATAGTCGTCGTATGTTCTCAAAAGTGCCAACGCAACTTCTTGATATGATAGCCCAACACTTCTAAAAATAAAAACAAGAGAATTTATTACGGGCAATAACGCCAACGACTCAATCGGCATTTTTGCACGTCCGACAAAATATGTTACGACAGGATGAATACCCAGAGAAATGAATGCCATCATCGCAAGAGGAAAATAAAATTTCCAAATTTCTGCATAACTGATTTCTTCAAATTCATTATTCGCGGAAACTTTTTTAACAATTCTGGAAGCCATCAACCGCGTTGCAATTGCTTCTGCAATAACACCGGTAGACAATGCCGTTGCCCCGACAATCACTCCGCTTGTTTTGGAAAAGAAGAGTATGAACGCTGTTGTAGTCATTGCACACAAACGAACGAATGTTCCATAAGCAACCCGCTTCGTCAATTTATTTCTTATTAAAATTCCTTGATAAAATCTTCTGTAACCAATTGCGGCGGGCCAGGGAATTAAAATCATTATTGCGTAGTTAGTCAGCTCGGAAATTTCTTGCGGAAGTTTCATCAAATCAATTCCGATGAAAGAAAATATTTGCGGAATTGAAATCAACAACATAATTACCGTTGCCGCGATATTGATGGCAAGCGTGAAGTTTTTCAGTTTTAAAAAAGATGTGCGGGTTTTAACCAGTGCTGTTGATGCGCTGAGCATCATTATTACCGGAGCTTCAATCATCAGTGCGAAAGCAAATGCAACTCCGTAAGCGGCAAGATTGAATTCCGGTTCGCCGAGGCGCGCAATTAGTGCCGTCAGAAAAGGTCCTTCTATCGACATCATAATCCATGTTGAATAGAGAGGTAACCAGAATTTTAATACACGTTTGTAAGTTAGTTTTGTTTCGATTTTATTTCCAAAAATTTACAAAACAAAATTAATGAGAATCGGTTGATTAGCGGGAGTTCAAATTATTCACTTTCATATTTAGATATAATTAATCGGAATATTAATCGAACCATTTTTTCCTTTTGAAATAATAAAGCATTCCTCCGCCCACAGCCAGCATAAACCCAAGCGATAGAAAATATCCGTAACGCCACCCAAGCTCCGGCATGAATTTAAAATTCATTCCATAAACTCCGGCAATAAATGTTAATGGAATAAATATAGTTGCAATTATCGTCAACACTTTCATTACTTCATTCATTTTATTACTGACGGAGGAGAGATAGATATCAACCATGTGTGAACAGAGTTCGCGATATGTTTCTATAATATCAATTATTTGTAGAATATGATCGGAAACATCTTTTAGATAAATTTTTGTTTGGTTTGTGATTAACGCATCGCTCGAACGCATAAGGTTATTTATAACATCTCTTTCGGGCCAGGTTGTTCTTCGCAGTACAAGTAAATTTCTTTTTATCATATTTATTCGAAGCAAAGTTTCCTTTGTCGGTGAAGTCAACAATTCTTCTTCGATGTTCTCGATATCCGTTCCGACGGATTCCAACGCGGGGAATATTTCATCGACAAGCAAATCTATTAGTGTATAAAGAAGATAATCTACATCCGATTTTCTATGACGGCTCGAATCAAGTTGAATTCTTTTCCTGATTGGCTCGAATGGATCGCCGCCATGTTCAATTACCGTAACCAACAATTCTTTTCTATAAAAAATATCAATCTCGTCTGTGTGCAGTGAATCATTCTTTGTTACTCTGTTAAATGTAATAAATGAATGTTCGGCGTACTGATCAAGTTTTGGCGATTGCCCCGATGTTACAACATCTTCCATCGCAAGAGGATGAAGATTGAAAACCTCGCCGAACTTTTTGAATTGCTCAACTTCAATCGGGTTGATAACGTTAATCCAATTAATAAATCCAGGTTTGAAAAATGGGATGCATTCTTCGAGTCTATCAAATTTTTTTTCAAGATAAACTTCGTTCGAATATTGAACAAAAATAATTTCGGCGCGAACTTTTTCTTCTCTCTCCCGCTTTATTAATACGCCGGGAGACGTTCCCGGTTTTTCGAATCTCTTTTTCGGGATGACGTATTGTATTGAGCGTTTAATGGGCTTAAGAGCACTCGCGGTTTTATTTTTTATTTTGGAATTCATTGTATTTATTCAACTTTTAGTAACAGATATTTTATTGAAGTGATATTAAACTAACAAAAAGAATTTGATCCTCAAAAAAGAAATTTGAATTAATTATTAATATGAGTAATTTTATTTCAACGAATGTAACATAAAAGGAGTTGCTTGAAATCGTTCTACACTTTTAACTTTTTTATAATTCTCGTTCTCGCGGCGAAAATCAGTTTACCGCAGGCGAATGATACAACCCAAGTTCAAACCGATGAGAATTGGAGTTTTATACAAAACACCGGTACAGGAGTCGGGTTATGGGTTGGAGCGGCATCCGGTGCAGGATTCTCTCTTCGCATTCAGGGAAAGCCTGAGCAAGTTGGTGGGCAATTGACAGGATATCTCATTAAATTCGGTGATGAAATTGACGGTTCCATCGGTATGGCTTTATATTATCCTGTGCTTGTACTTCACTCGTCCCGTTATATGTTTTATGCGGGCTATGGATATTTCAGCGATGCAAAAGCCGAGAGCCGCGCCGGAATTGGCTTTATCGGCGAGTGGAATTACTATCGACATTTAACAGTCAATATCGCGATTGATGCACTCACATATTTTTCTGATAATGATTTCGTGATACCGCTTGTCTCCGGCGGATTTTTTATCTATTTCTAAATTCTATTTCCGGTTGACTGCTTTTTTGAAAATTAAATTTGAAAAATAAAATTACAGAGGAAAATTTATGTCCGAACTGAAAACAAAAGTAAATGATGCAAGTGTTGAAAAATTTTTAAATTCAATTAAAGATGAGCAAAGAAAAAAAGATTGTTTTACTCTTCTTCACTTCTTTGAAAAAGTAACAAAAGAAAAACCAAAGATGTGGGGAACTGCTATCATCGGTTTTGGAACTTATCACTATAAATATGCAACGGGAAGGGAAGGCGATTGGATGAAGTGCGGGTTCTCTCCGCGTAAACAAAATCTTACAATTTACATTATGCCGGGACTCACGCCCTTTGACGAATTACTTTCTAAACTTGGAAAATTTACTACCGGCGTTTCATGTATCTACATAAAAAAACTTGATGATATTGATTTGAAAGTCCTGACAAAACTTGTCAAAGCCGGAAATGATTACATCGCAAAACTTTATAAATGATTTTTCGTCTACTCTTCCTGCAAATAATTTCATTCTTGTTTTTGTGCTTGCTTTCCTCATGCACAACTAAACTATGTAATGAAGAATTCGATGCGCGCCCGTTGAGTATTTCCGAAGCGAAAGAAATTGGTTATGATTTTCGCGCAACAGGTAATGAGCCATCATGGCAGGTATTAATCATTAAAGATCGAATTGAATTTTACACACCGCTGCACGAATTAAAGAACAAAATATTTTGTCTCGTTGATGAATCCGGTTCAAAAGATGAAATAAAACATTCTATTTTTGGCAAATCAAACCTAAGCACAATAGAAGTAAATATTTTAAAAGAGAAATGCAACGATTCAATGTCCGGCGAAGAATTCAATTTCAAGGTTGAAATAGTGGTTGATAAACAGATTTATCAAGGTTGCGGCGAATATTTGAAAACGCTTCGCTAATCTTACTTTATTGTTTATAAATATTATTCAAAGAGTATTAAAACATTTTTTTAGATGATCCTTGATAATTGATAGTAAAATGTGTTTGCTACACTTATAATTTGGTAGGTAAAATTAGCGAATGAAAACCAACCGTTCATCCTCACTTTCAGTTTATCATATTGTACGAAGAACTCTCTGGTACCTTACAATTAAAATCAGACCAATTCTGGCAAAATATTTTTTTCTGTCTCTGAATGTCCTTGTCAATTAAGGCTAAAACTCTAATTTGAAAAATGTTCAACTTTCCAAGTTCATCTAAATCCGTTAAGAATGATATCATGAATATTTAACTGAGTTATATCATTCCTTCGGAATTTTATGTTACGGTCGCGTCCACTTGTTACCAATATATTTTCCATAACGGGAAAAAAATTCTGAACCTGTAGAATACATCTATCGGCAAAAAAAGCTAAAGCAAAAATGAAAAAATCTTCGTAGAAGATTTATTATTGTAGAAAAATATTGAACAGATAAAACAGAGCATCGTAGATGCTCAATTATACAATCTTTCAAATACATTTTGATTTTTTCGTCTTACTTCATTAACACGAATATATTTTCTCTATCGGTAAAATGCGTAATGTTCTACTTTCGGTTCCGACTTTTCCAGGATAGATAATTTATCGCTGAGGTGAAAAGCTACATTCTTAATTAAAAATTTCTCTCCTCAATTTTTCTTCTCCCTTTGTATTTACTAATCTTATTTATATTTTTTCGGAAAGATTACTGATTGATATTTAAAACAAAAAGAGGAACAGATGCCCAATAAGGATACCGGCTTAAATCAAGATAACATAACCACCGTGCTGGAAGAAAATCGTCGCTTTCAGCCTGCAAAAGAATTCAGCAAAAAAGCACACATCAAATCGATGGCTGAATACAAAAGAATGTACAAAGAATCGCTTCTCAATCCCGAAAAATTTTGGGGAGAAGTTGCAGATGAGTTGCATTGGTTTGAGTATTGGAAACGTGTAAAACAATGGAAAGCCCCGAATGCAAAATGGTTCTTGCACGGTAAAACTAATCTCGCATACAATTGTCTCGACCGTCATCTTACAACATGGCGAAGAAACAAAGCCGCAATCATCTGGGAAGGCGAACCCGGTGAAACAAGAATTTTAACTTACCAAGTTTTACACCGCGAAGTTTGTAAGTTTGCAAACGTGCTTAAAAGTATGGGAATAAAAAAAGGAGACCGCGTTGCCGTTTATATGGGAATGGTTCCCGAACTTGCAATTACAATTCTTGCATGTGCAAGAATCGGTGCGGTGCACACTGTAATTTTTGGCGGCTTTAGTTCCGAAGCTTTGAAAGACAGAATTAACGATGCCAAAGCGCGGCTTGTAGTTACTTGCGATGCCGCAATTCGCCGCGGTAATCTTGTACCCCTAAAACCCGCAGTTGATGATGCCATTCCTCACTGCCCGACAATAGAAAATGTAATTGTGTATAAACGAATTGCAGATTCACCGGTGCATCTCGTTCCGGGGAGAGATCATTGGTGGCATGAAGTTATGCAATCGGTTAATGATAAGAATGATGCTACCCCTGTCGATTCCGAACATCCTCTTTATATTCTTTATACAAGCGGAACAACGGGAAAACCGAAAGGCATTTTGCACACAACCGCAGGATATATGGTCTCGTCATACTTCACTACAAAAATTGTTTTCGATATTAAAGATGAAGATATCTATTGGTGCACTGCAGATATCGGTTGGGTAACCGGACATACTTACGTTGTCTATGGACCGTTATTGAATGGTGCAACAACACTTATGTACGAAGGCGCACCGAATCAACCTGAACCCGATCGCTTTTGGAGAATCATCGATAAATATCGCGTAAATATTTTTTATACGGCACCGACTGCAATCCGCGCATTCATTCGGTGGGGTGAACAGTGGGTTTTAAAACATGAACTTACAAGTCTTCGCTTGCTCGGCACGGTCGGCGAACCGATCAATCCCGAAGCTTGGATGTGGTATCATAAAGTTATCGGAAAACAGAAATGCCCGATAGTTGATACTTGGTGGCAAACAGAAACCGGGACGATAATGATTTCACCATTGCCAGGAACAACACCGACGAAGCCCGGCAGTTGCACTCTTCCTCTTCCCGGAATTATGCCTGAAGTTGTTGACAAAAAAGGAAATCCCGTTCCTCCCGGTGCTGGCGGTTATTTAATTATGAAAGATACCTGGCCCTCAATGTTGAGAACGGTGTACGGCGACAAGCAAAGATTCGTCAAACAATATTGGAGTGAGTACAAAGGTTATTACTTCACCGGCGATGGTGCGCGCAAAGATAAAGATGGTTACTTTTGGGTGATGGGAAGAGTTGACGATGTTATCAACGTTGCAGGTCATCGATTGGGAACCGCAGAAATTGAGAGCGCACTCGTCAGTCATAAAGATGTTGCCGAAGCCGCCGTTGTTGCACGTCCCGATGAAATTAAAGGAAGCGCAGTTGTTGCATTCGTTACTTTGGAATCAGGAAAAAATCCTTCTTTACTTTTAAAAGAAGAGTTGAGAAATCACGTTGCAAAAGAAATCGGACACATAGCAAAGCCCGATGAAATAAGGTTCTCCGACTCATTGCCGAAAACACGTTCGGGAAAAATTATGAGAAGACTTTTGCGCGAAATTGCTACTTCGGGAACAGTTCGCGGCGATGTTACTACTCTCGAAGATTTTTCAGTGCTTGAAAAATTACGTGATGAAGAAGAATAAAGATCATTGCTTGAATAGCAATGCATGAATAAATCTCTCTGTAAATGAATGAACAATCTTTGCGTGCTTAATACGTTTCAATTAAAATCATGACCGATTCAGGCAAAATATTTTTTGGAATTTTTTACTGCAATGATTTCACGGTTTTCGCATTTAAACAAAAATTTTTTATTGTTTTTACTAATCTTTAAATCTTTTCAATTGCCGTTCGTGATGCTTCATGTGTGCATGAATAAAGGCGAAAGTAAATCGCAAACTAATCCATCCCGCGCGAGGATGATTGAAAATAATTTTATTCAAAAAAGATTTATCAAGTGTGTTCAATAAATCACGAAAAGATTCACGCACTTTATTCCAATCCTCACCCAGTTTATCAATCGTACCTTCATTCGGAAAATCTTCAAAAGATTTTGGTGCTTTGTACTTAAATGTTGAATAAAGTGAAAGTGCGAGTAAAACCCCTCGCAGTAGCGAAGATAAATTTTCCGTTTCAAAATTCTGTTGTGCTAACTTTCTTCGCAGCATCAAAACAGTTGCTTGTTCGGTTTTGATAAGATGTTGAAGAATCTGCACTGCCGACCACTTACTTCCGTGTGGATTGTAGTAAATTTTTCCCTGTGAAAGTGATTTACATATTTCTAAAATATTGTTGCGTTCATCTTCTATCTTTTTAAATCTACGATGAAAAACAGAATGCAATCATTCACCGCGATCATAATTCAGAACGGGATAGAGCCATCGCTCAACTTCGTAGATGCTCATTCCTTTTCTCTTGTGATAATCCAGCACTTGATCTTTTCCGATTTTTCCTGTCGTAAAATATTTTGCTTCGGGATGCGCAAAGTATAAACCACAAACCGATGCGGCGGGATGCATCGCTAAACTTTCCGTTAATTTAATTCCTGTGTTTTCTTCAACTTTTAAAAGACTAAATAAAGTCCATTTCTCTGTATGGTCAGGGCAAGCGGGATAACCCGGTGCGGGACGAACGCCGCGGTATTCTTCTTTTATTAAATCTTCGTTCGTTAATTTTTCTTGCGATGCATAACCCCAAATTTCTTTTCTAATTTTTTGGTGAAGATGTTCTGCGAATGCCTCCGCAAGCCGATCTGCAAGGGCTTTAACCATTATTGCAGAGTAGTCGTCATGATTTTTTTCATACTCTTCAACAATCTTTTCGATGCCAACTCCCGTTGTAACCGCAAACGCGCCGATGTAATCAATGCAGTCCAATTCTTTCGGCGCGATAAAATCTGCGAGAGAATAATTTGGCAAACCATCGGCACGTTTTCCTTGCTGCCGTAGAAAATGCAACTCGGTTAAAATTCCTTTACGCGAATCATCGGTGTACACCTCCACATCGTCGCAAGCGATAGAATTTGCAGGGAAGATTCCGATAACGGCGTTTGCCTGCAATAAATTTTCTGAAATAATTTTATCAAGAATTTTATTCGCATCATCATAAACTCGTTTTGCTTCGCTTCCATATTTTTCGTTTTCAAAGATTGAAGGAAATTTTCCTTTTAATTCCCACGTGAGAAAGAAGGGAGTCCAATCGATAAAATTTCTTAAAGTTTCCAAGGAATAATTATCTAATTTCTTTACGCCGAGAAAATTCGGTTTGACGATGTTTGCGTTTTGAATATCAAACTTGAAACGATTATCTCTTGCTTCATTTAAAGAGATAAATTCTTTTCCGCTTCTTTTCTTTTTATGATCTTCACGAAGGTTCTCGTATTCATTAAATATTTTCTTTGCAAAGGAATCGCGCGTCTCCTTTCCGAGCAGATCATTCACAACCGGAACAGAACGGGATGCATCAAGCACATGAACAACAGGTTGAGAATATGCGGGCGCAATCTTTACTGCGGTATGAATTCTGGAAGTTGTTGCACCGCCGATTAATAATGGCAGTTTCATTTTTCTTCTTTCCATTTCTTTCGCAACGTGCGCCATTTCATCGAGAGAAGGAGTGATCAAACCGCTCAATCCAATTACATCAATCTCTTTTTCAATTGCAGTATCAAGAATTTTTTCTGCCGATACCATCACACCGAGATCGGTTACTTCATAATTGTTGCAGCCGAGTACTACACCAACAATATTTTTTCCAATGTCGTGAACATCTCCTTTAACAGTTGCAAGTAAAATTTTTCCGTTGACTTGTTTTTTTGCAGGTTGCTGCGATTGCCCCGAAACCCTTAATAAATAAGGCTCTAAATAGGAGACAGCTTTTTTCATTACGCGAGCACTTTTAACGACTTGAGGCAGGAACATTTTTCCTGCTCCGAAAAGATCACCGACAATATTCATCCCGTCCATCAAAGGACCTTCAATCACCGCTAAACCTGAGCTAAGTTTTTGATAGGCTTCTTCGCTATCTGCATCAATGAAATCAACTATTCCTTTGACTAGCGCGTGCGAAAGTCTTTCTTCAACAGGAAGATTTCTCCACTCCGCTTGTTTTGTATCTTCTTTTTCTTTGCCTTTATTTCTTTCTGCAAACTCAATCAACTTATCCGTTGCGTTGTTGTCGCGATTTAATAAAACATCTTCGACAAGTCTTAATAACTCTTTATCAATTTCTTCATAGACGGCGAGTTGTCCCGCATTCACAATTCCCATATCGAGACCGGCTTTAATTGCATGAAATAAAAAAGCGGAGTGCATCGCTTCGCGCACGTAATCATTTCCTCTAAATGAAAAAGAGATGTTACTGATTCCGCCGCTGACTTTCGCATGTGGAAGATTTTGTTTTATCCATCGCGTAGCTTCAATAAAATTTACAGCATAATTATTGTGTTCTTCAATTCCGGTTGCAACCGTTAAAATATTCGGATCGAAAATAATTTCGGATGAAGGAAATCCAACCTCTTCGGTAAGAATGCGATAAGCTCTTTGGCAAACCTGAATTTTTCTTTCGAGTGTATCAGCCTGCCCATGTTCGTCGAAAGCCATGACAATAGCGGCGGCACCGAACTTCATAATTGTTCGCGCATGTTCTTTAAAAATTTCTTCACCTTCTTTTAAAGAAATTGAATTTACAATTCCCTTTCCCTGCAAACATTTTAAACCGGCGAGCAACACAGACCATTTCGAGGAATCGAGCATTATCGGAAGTTTTGAAATATCAGGTTCCGATGCAACGAGGTTTAAATATTTCGTCATCACAAATTCAGAGTTTAACATTGCTTCATCGAAATTTATATCGAGAATTTGCGCACCTCCTTCAACTTGATCTTTTGCAATTGCGAGAGCATCTTCATATTGTTCATTTAAAATTAAGCGTGCAAATTTTCGCGAGCCGGTTACGTTTGTTCTTTCACCGACATTTACAAAGTTTGTTTCAGGTCTAATTGAAAGTGCTTCAAGTCCGCTTAGTTGCAGATAATTTTTTTTCTGCGGAATTTTTCTCGGCGAATAACTTTTTACGATGTTCGAAATTTTTTTGATGTGCGCCGGAGTAGTTCCGCAACAACCTCCGACAATATTGAAGAATGAAGCTTCGGCAAATTCGTTTAACAGTTTGCTCATCTCATCAGGGGTTTCATCATACTCGCCAAACTCATTTGGCAAACCGGCATTTGGATAAACGCTTACAAAGAAGGGAGCGAGGTTTGCTAACTCTTCGATGAACGGACGCATTTGCGCGGCACCGAGTGAACAATTTAATCCGACACTCAATAAATTTTTTGTGTGAGAAACAGAAATCAAAAATGCTTCTGTCGTTTGTCCCGAAAGAGTTCTGCCGCTTTGATCGACGATAGTTCCCGAAATCATGACGGGAAAATTTTTACCGGTTTCTTCTTTGTATGTTTCGATAGCGCAGATAGCGGCTTTGGCGTTGAGTGTATCAAAAATAGTTTCTATTAAAATTATATCCGCGCCGCCGTCAATCAATCCGCGGAGTTGCTCATCGTATGCGGCAACAACTTCATCAAACGTAACTGCGCGATAACCGGGATCGTTCACATCAGGCGAAAGAGAAAGAGTTTTATTCAACGGGCTGAGCGCACCGGCAACAAATCGCGGTTTGTTAGGATCGGTTGCAGTGATTTCATTTGCCGCTCCTTTTGCAATTTTTGCAGAAGCAAGATTCATTTCATAAACAAATTTTTCCGTTTTGTATTCTGCCTGCGAGGTTCTCGTTGCATTGAATGTATTTGTCTCGATAATATCTGCGCCGGCATTTAAGTATTCGAGATGAATTTTTTTAATCACTTCCGGTTTTGTAAGAGAGAGAATATCATTGTTCCCTTTGAGGTCGTGGTTGTAATCTTTAAGTAAATCGCCTTTGAAATCGGCTTCGGATAAATTTTGTCGTTGAATCATCGTTCCCATTGCACCATCGAGAAGGAGAATTCTTTGATTGAGTAAATCAGTTAATGTTTTAAAAGTATTTGTCATCGCGGATTGTAATTATTTTTTTGAAGGTAAAGAAACTGTTCGAACTAAAAATCAAATGCAGTAAATTTGTTTTGGTAATCTTTCTCTTTTTGAATTGCATTCGAAATATAGTTAAATTACAAGCATGTAAAAACAGATTGAAAATAGGATAACAGAATGATAGTAGTAACAGGCGGAGCCGGATTCATCGGCAGCGCAATAATTTGGCGGCTCAATAAACTCGGCATTTCGGATATACTTGTCGTTGATGAACTTGGTAAAGATGAGAAATGGAAAAATCTTGTAGCACTTCAGTTTTGCGACTACATGAACAAAAATCTTTTTCTCGAAAAAATTGAAACAGGAAATTTGCTTCATAAAACAGAAGCGATAATTCACATGGGCGCAAACTCTTCTACTACCGAAAAAGATGCAGACCATCTCATTCAAAATAATTTTGAGTATTCAAAAAAACTCGCAAGCTACTGCATGAAAAACGGAATACGATTTATCTATGCTTCATCTGCGGCAACTTATGGAGACGGCACTCTCGGCTTTAACGATGCTGATGATTACTGCTTCAAACTTCGCCCCTTGAATATGTACGGCTATTCAAAAAATCTTTTTGATTGTTGGGCAAACAGAAAGGGAATTCTTAACTCAATTGTCGGAATAAAATATTTCAACGTGTATGGTCCGAACGAAGCGCACAAAGGAGATATGAGAAGCGTTGTGCATAAAGCATACGGTCAAATTTTGGAAACAGGAAAAGTAAAACTTTTTAAATCACTTCATCCCGAATACAAAGACGGCGAACAAAAAAGAGATTTCATTTATGTGAAAGATGCCGTTGATATGACTTTACATTTTCTGAACAATAAAGATAAAAATGGTTTATTTAATGTTGGAACGGGAAATCCACGAACATGGATTGATCTTGTTTCAGCTATATTTCATGCGCTCGGGAGAGAGGTGAATATAGAATTTATCGAACTGCCTTCGCATCTTGCCGATAAGTATCAATACTTTACCGGTGCGGATTTAACTAAAATGAAAAAAGCCGGTTACACCAATAAAATTTCTTCGTTGGAAGAAGGAGTAACCGACTATGTAAAAAATTATCTTTTGAAAGGAAATTATTTGGGCGATGAATAATGACGATTAGAATTCGTCGTCATCGTCTTCATCTTCTTCAAAGTTGAAGTCCTCGGTAATTTCTTCCTCATCCGAAAAATCGTCATCATCTAAATCAGAAAAATCATCATCGGATTCTTCTTCTTCAAAATCATCATCTTCAAAATCTTCTTCGAGGTCTTCGTCGTCATCGAAGTCATCTTCTTCATCTTTAGATTTTTTTGCGAGTTTAATTTCCATTTCTTCAAGCAATTCGCGCTCGCTTTCGTCAAATATACTTAATATTTTTTCTTCAGAATTCATTTTCTTTATTTCTCCATATTGTAACTAGTTTGTTTTAATTTCTATATGCAAAATTTATGAAATATTTATTTTATGCAAGCAATTTAAATCAACCCGAAATTAAGAAAATGAAAAAATTTTCTTTTTCTTTATTGAAAAAAATTAGACGAGTTTCCTTCCCGTTTTTGAGAACAGCGTCGCCGAAGAAAACTAATATCTTAACTTTTAACAAATATTTGCAGTTGGCATCACAATTGAATAATTTTGCGCTGAGAAGCAAAACGCTTCGTATTTATCAATTAATTAAGGAATTATTATAATGTTAAAAGCAAAACTTTTTCACATGCCGGTAATGGGATTGTTCATTCTTGCACTGATTGTTGCAAGTTTTACAGATGCAAATGCAACTGCGCAATGGTCTCGTAAGTATGGAATTTCCTGCACTGCTTGTCATACAGTTTTCCCGCGCCTCAATTCTTTCGGAGATGAATTCTTAAAAAACGGTTATCAGATGGAAGCCACATATAAAAAGAATTGGGAAGAAGCCTACCCGATAGATGCCGCAGGTGTTAAACTCGACGAAGTAAATAATCTCTTCGGATTCAGATTAAGTATTACCCCATTCAGATTAGAAACATACGCACTTCAAAAAGATGCCGCCTCGGAAAAGGGTACGCGCATTACTTTGGGAAGCGTGAACTGGGCGCAATTTTTTATTGCCGGTCCTATCTATAAGGATTTTTCTTTCTTCACCGAATTAGAAATGGGATCATCTGCTTATAAGATGGCTTGGTTCTATTTCAATTGGACAAACATCACCGGTTCAAAAGCAGTGAACTTACAATTCGGAAGAATTACTCCGATGGAATTCACTTCTTACCCGAATCGCCTACCTCAACTTCCCGAACTAAAAGCCGAAGTAATGTTGAAGAAAGCATCAAATGGTTTAGGTGAAGAATCGGTTGATATCTCATCAACCCGTCCCGGCGTTCAATACTACGGTACTTTTGCAAATGATCAATTAACCGTTTATGCAGGTACATCTCCGGGAACAAGCGCAGCAGATGTAAATCAGTTTTTACATTTCTGGGCAGGTGCAGTTTATAAACTTCCCGAAAGCGCACTTAAAGGTTTTGGCGGTAGTACTGCCACTCTTCACTATTACGGTGGAAAAGATACAAAAGGGACAGGCACTGCAACTCAAATTGAAAATGCATTCACACGAATTGTTCCGCAGTTAAATTTAAGATGGAATGATAAATTAGATTTACAATTTGCTTATGTCATTGCAAGTGATGATAATTGGACTCTCGCTTCTACCGCAAAAGAATTCAATTATTCCGGCATCGGACTTGAAGCGGGATATTTCTTAAACCCGACATGGATGCTCGGTGTTCACTACGATAAAGTAAGTTCGGATGATTTAAATAGCGACGGCAAAGATGATCTTGAATATCATCGTATTGTTCCTAACGCTACATATATCATAAATGAAAACATCAGAACTACTGCTTACTACGAAATGGACTTAAAAGAACAACCAACCGGCAGTAAAGCAAACAATAAACTTTGGGTTAACATTAGAATAATGTATTAATTCAATGAGCAGGCGAATAGTAATTTTCTGTTCGTCTGCTTCTTTTTAAGGAGAAAAAAAATGAAACAAGTTAGTTATTATATTCTTTTCGTATTTGCAACCGTTCTTCTTTACGGATTTGCTTTCGTGAATATTCAGGATGAAGAACCAAAAGGAAAGAAAATTTTTGTTGAATCAAAATGCGCAGGATGCCATTCTATCGAATCGCAAGGAATTGTTAGCAAGTCAAAGAAAAAAAATATCGTTGATTTCTCAAACTATGGCGAAACAATTGATACCACATTCGTAAAACAATTTCTTAAAAAAGAAGTAAAGAAAGATGATGTTGCACATACTATTGCATTCAAGGGAAGCGATGAAGACCTCGATGAACTGATAAAATGGTTTGCAACATTAAAGAAACCTGCGGAAGAAGTTAAGTAAGAAAATTAATTTTTAACTTACGCTTAACTTTAAATTCTTTACGCGATAGATGAAAAAATTATTCTCAGATTTAACAACCATTTACAAGTATAGCGCAAAATTTATTTTTGCGCTATTCTTATTTTTTTCAGCTTCATCAACTCTGCTTGCGCAGGAGAATGAAGATTGTCTTTCATGCCATACAGATGAAGAATTAACAACGGAGAGAGATGGCAAAACCATTTCCCTTTTTGTTAAAGAAGACCATCTTAAAAATTCTACGCATAAAAAATTAAAATGTATATCGTGCCACACCGGTTTCAGCATAGACGATATTCCGCACAAAGAAAACATTGAACCGATAAATTGCATGACCTGCCACAAAGATGCAGGGGTTAAACATTCTTTTCATCCAAAGATGATAAAATATAAAGGCATCAACGGCGGTAAAGATGTTAATTGCAAATCTTGTCACGGAACCCATCAAGTTGAATCTATCAAATCTGAAAAATCAAAATTTCACGAAAAGAATTTGGCAGAAACTTGCGGCTCGTGTCATTCAAAACAAAAAGAAGAATATTTAATCTCGGAACACGGAAAACAAAGAAACGAAAAATTATCAAACACACCCACATGTATCACGTGTCATAAGTCCGGATTAATAACAAAAAATTCTTCTCATGATCTGGTAACAACAAAATTAACGCAGGAGAAAATTTGTCTATCATGTCATCTTGATAATGCGGAAGTTCGCAAAAGAATGACGATGACGAAGGGCTTTATTAAGGCATTCGAGAATAGTGTTCACGGCAAATCTCTCAACTCCGGAAACGAGAAAGCACCTAACTGCGTTAACTGCCATAGTTCTCACAAAGTATTAAAAGGAAGCGATCCGCAATCCGGGGTCGCAAAAAAAAATATCCCGACAACATGCGCCTCCTGTCATTCTGATATAACAAAGGAATACCGATCGAGTGTTCATGGCGTTGCGCTTGCAAAAAGAAATTCGGATTCGCCCGTCTGCACCAATTGCCACGGCGAGCACAATATTTTAAAACACTCTGACCCGAAATCACCCGTCGCATTTAAAAATGTTTCAGAGCAGGTTTGTTCTCCGTGTCATAGTTCTGTAAAACTTTCTGAAAAATATGGATTAAGCGCAAACAGATTTCAAACTTTTAAAGACACTTATCACGGCTTGGCTTTAAGCGGCGGTTCTGCCGAAGTTGCAAATTGTGCAAGTTGCCACGGCGTTCATAATATAAAATCTTCTAAAGATTCAACATCAACAATTCATAAATCAAATCTTGTTAACACATGCGGTAAATGTCATCCCGGTGCGAATAAAAATTTTACTGTCGGTAGTGTGCACGTAAATCTTGATGTTGCTGATGAACCACTTCTTTATTGGATCGCAACAATTTATTTAATAATCATCGGCGTAACAATCGGCGGAATGTTTATCCATAATCTTCTCGATTTTTTACGGAAAGGTTACAACAAACAATTGGTTCGAAGGGGAAAAATTGAAGAAGAAAAGCATGGTCATTCCCTTTATTTACGCATGTCATTGAGCGAGAGAATTCAACACATTACTCTTGTAATCAGCTTTTTTACTTTAGTGATAACCGGATTCATGCTGAGATTTCCCGATGCATGGTGGGTTCGACACATAAGAGATGTAAGTGAATATGCCTTTGAGATAAGAAGCATTTTACATCGCGTTGCCGCAAGTATTATGGTTGCGGTTAGTTTATACCATATCGTTTATCTTTTTTTTAATGAAAGAGGAAAACAACTACTCAAAGATTTACTTCCAAGATATAGCGATGTAACGGATGCAATCGGAGTGATGAAATACAATCTCGGAATTTCATCCAATAAACCAAAACTTGATCGCTTCAGTTACATTGAGAAAGCAGAATACTGGGCATTAGTTTGGGGAACGATCGTAATGTCTGCAACAGGTTTTATTCTCTGGTTCGATAATTATTTTATGGGGATACTCACAAAACTCGGTTGGGATGTAGCACGCACAGTTCACTATTATGAAGCATGGCTCGCATTCCTTGCTATTATTGTTTGGCATTTTTACTTCGTAATTTTTAATCCCGATGTCTACCCGATGAATCTTGCTTGGTTTAAAGGAACTATCACTGAAGAAGAAATGATTCATGAACATCCGAAAGAATTGGAAAGAATAAAATCGCAACAAGAAAAAAACGATCCCGCTGTTGAGGGATGATGCAATGATCAAGCAGAACCGAAAATTTGTTTGTCTCTGTTTTTTCTTAATTATTTTCGATTTCCCGATTCTTTTCGCCCAATCGAACGACGATTGCCTCATGTGTCATGAAGACCAATCTCTCTCTAAAAAAAGAAAAGGAAGAACTGTTTCTCTCTTTGTCGATTTGAAAAAATTTTCCAATTCTATACATGCTGATCTCGATTGCATTTCATGTCATGTAGATCTCGACGGCGTAGAAATTCCTCACGATGAAAATTTAAAACCCGCAGTTTGTGGCAGTTGTCATAACGAGGTTCAAGATTTATATAACGAGTGCATGCACGGAAAGGCGAAAAATAAAGGCGATCCATTAGCTCCTCGTTGCGGTACATGTCATGGCACCCACGATATTCTTCCCATTAAAAATCCGAAGTCAAAAGTCTACGCATCAAAAATTCCCTTCGTCTGCGGATCGTGCCATAAAGAGGGTTCGCCGGTTTCACTGCAAAGAAAAATTCCACAGGATAGTATTTTGGAAAACTATTCTGAAAGTATCCACGGCGAAGGTCTTCTCAAAAAAGGATTAATTGTCAGCGCGAATTGCGCTTCATGTCATACTCCGCATAGAATATTACCACACACAGATTCTCGCTCAACCATCAACAGAAAAAATATTGCGTCCACTTGTATTCAATGCCATGTTGAAATTGAAAGTGTTCATCAAAAAGTTATAAAAGGTGAGTTGTGGGAAAAAGAATCGAATGTGCTTCCGGCTTGTGTGGATTGCCATCAACCTCATAAAGCAAGAAAAGTTTTTTATGCTATGGGAATGGCGAATGCAGATTGTATGAAGTGTCATTCAAACAAAGAATTAAAAGCCGCCGACGGCAGAAAGATGTTTGTGAATGAACCGGAAGTAAGTTCTTCGATGCATCAAAAAATTGCATGCAGCCAATGTCACGCAGATGTTTCTCCTTCACGAGGAAGATCTTGTGCAACAATAAAAAGCAAAGTTGATTGCGCCTCATGTCATGCTTCTCAAGGTGACGAATTTAAAATTAGTACACACGGAACACTTCATGCACAAAATAATTCCGACGCACCTTATTGTTCCGATTGTCATAACACCCACAACATTCTCTCCGCAAAAAATCCCGTGTCAAAAACATTCGCAACGAATATTCCCGAGTTATGCGCCGATTGCCATCGCGAAGGAGCAAAAGCGGCTAAACGTTACAAAGGGAAAGAACACAACATTGCCGCAAAATATAGTTTAAGCATTCACGGAAAAGGACTGATAGAAAGCGGATTAACAGTTACAGCAACTTGCACAGATTGCCACACGGCTCATCGTGAATTGCCGCATACAAATCTTCAATCGAGCATTCATCATGATAATGTTGCTTCAACTTGCGGCAGTTGTCATCACGGAATCGAAGAAAAATATAACAAAAGTGTTCACTCCAAGTTCGTGAATAAAACCGATAAAAAACTTCCTTCGTGCAACGATTGCCATAGCTCTCACACAATTCGCAGATCTGATGAAGAAGGATTTAAATTGCAAATAATGGATCAGTGCGGAAAATGTCACGAAGAAATTTCTAAAACTTATTTCGAAACATATCACGGAAAAGTTTCTCAACTCGGTTTTACAAAAACAGCAAAGTGTTATGATTGCCACGGCGCTCATGATATTTTACCCACGACAGACCCAACTTCGCGATTGAGCAGAAACAACGTCGTTGAAACATGTAAGCAATGCCACGAGGGGGCAAACAAACAATTCGCCGGTTATTTCACTCATGCAACTCATCACGATCCCGATAAATATCCGATATTGTATTGGACGTTTAGAGGAATGACCGGACTGCTAATTATAACCTTTATTTTAGCGGGTGTGCATACTCTGCTTTGGCTTCCTCGCTCATTAAAATGGAGAAGAGAATTGAAGAAAAAATTAGAAGGAGAAAATCCCGTTGAGTAATTCCGCAAAAAAAGAGATTCAATTCCAGAGATTTTCCCGGTTGAACCGCACCCTCCATATTTTTATGATCGTCAGCTTCCTCACACTTGCAATTACGGGAATGACTTTAAAATTTTCTTACACAGCATGGGCGGTTATTATTTCTCATCTGCTCGGAGGATTTGAAAGTATGGGAACGATGCACCGATTCGCCGCAGTTATCATGGTCTCCGTCTTCACAATTCACATCTTCGATCTTTTTCGTTTAAGGAAAAAAGAATTTGGCTCTTTTAAGAAAATGATTCAGAGTACGAGTTCAATGTTGTTTAATAAAAAAGACTTGAACGATTTTATCGATTCTTTAAAATGGTTCATCGGTAAAGGAGAAAGACCTGAATACGGCAGATGGACATATTGGGAGAAGTTTGATTACTTCGCCGTCTTTTGGGGCGTTGCCGTAATCGGTTCAACAGGATTTACACTTTGGTTCCCAGAATTTTTTACAAACTTTTTTCCGGGATGGGTTATAAACGTTGCAACAATAATTCATAGCGACGAAGCATTGCTCGCAACGGGATTTATCTTTACGGTTCATTTTTTTAATACACATCTCCGCCCCGAAAAATTTCCGATGGATATTGTAATCTTTACGGGAAGAATGCCGCTCGAAGAATTTAAATTAGATCGCCCTGCCGAGTATAAACAACTTGTTGAAAGCGGTGAATTAGAAAAATATTTTGTCGAACCGTATCAACCGATTGTAATCAGAGCCGTAAAAACATTCGGATGGATTGCGCTAACTCTCGGTTTCATAACGGTTCTTTGGATTATTTACGCAATGATTTTTTCGTATAAATGAATATTGATATCGATTAATAATTTTTTATGATTAAACAAAAATTTCCAAGTTATTTCTACAACGCAATTACGCTCGGAGGATTGATCTTATCCGCCGTCAGTTTTGGTTTGATAATATTTCTTATTATCCTCGAATCTTTTTCGGATGAACAGAAGCCTTACATGGGAATTATCGCATTCATCATTTTGCCTGTCTTTTTGGTAATAGGATTAATTTTAATTGCTATCGGCGCGTACAGAGAATTTTTATTTAAACAAAAAGGAAAGACGAGGAAAAAAAATTATCCGCGGATTGACTTTAACGATGCCAAAACCAGAGTTGTGATTACACTAGTTACAATCGGAGGAATTTTGTTCATTGCATTTTCAACCTTCGGAAGTTTTAAAGCTTACGAGTACACAGACTCGGATGAATTTTGCGGTACGGTTTGCCATAAAGTAATGAACCCCGAATATACTGCGTATCAATCCTCTCCTCATGCGCGAGTTGGTTGCGTTAAATGTCATATTGGCAGCGGAGCCGATTGGTTTGTGAAAGCAAAAATATCGGGCGCGTATCAAGTATATTCAGTCATCTTCAATAAATATAGCAAACCCATTCCAACACCCGTTGAGCATTTGAGGCCCGCGCAACAAACGTGCGAGCAATGTCATTGGCCGAAACATTTCTTCAGCGAGAAACGAGTTAAATATGTTAATTATATGCGGGACGAAAAAAATACTCGTTTCGATATTGACCTGATTGTTAAAGTCGGCGGCGGAAATAGTGATACAGGTCCAAACACCGGAATACACTGGCACATGAACATTGCGAATGATGTTTATTATTATGCCACTGACCGCCAAAGATTAAATATTCCTTATGTGAAAACCGTAGCAAAAGACGGAACCGTTACGGAATACTTCAGCACTGAAAATAAAATCGATTCAAAAAAAATCAGTAAAGAAAATATCAGAAAGATGGATTGTATTGATTGCCACAACAGACCTTCACATAACTTTCATGCACCGGCACCCTCCGTTAATAATCTTTTATCAAGAAATTTAATTGATCACGAATTGCCGTTTATAAAAAGTTTAGCGGTTAAGGTTTTAGATGCACCTTATTCATCAACCGAAATTGCAAACGATAGCATCGCGATTTCAATTAAAGAATTTTACTCATTTAATTATCCTGAAATTTATTCTCAAAAAACAAAACAGATTGAACTTGCCATAACAGAATTAAAACGAATCTATTCCAGAAATTATTTCCCGGAGATGGGTATAAAATGGACTAAATATCCCGAGCATATCGGTCATATCTTTTCCCCGGGTTGTTTCAGATGCCACGATGATAAACACGTAAGTAAAGACGGAAAAAAAATTACATTTAACTGCAATGCATGTCACCTGATTTTAAAACAAAAATTCGAGGGACAAACAGAGGCAGTTTCAACAGAAGGACTAAAATATGTACATCCGGTTGATATCGGAGAATCATGGAAAAATATCATATGTAGTGATTGTCATAATAAATGAGGAGTAGAATTATATGCAATTCGAAAATCCCGAAAATTCCGGAAGAAGGAATTTTCTAAAATATTTTTTAGGAGGCGGGTTATTTGCGCTTGCCGGTAGTTTGTTTTATCCGCTTGTTGCTTTTCTGAAGCCCCCCAAACAAACTGATGTTGTTATTTCATCTGTCAGTGCCGGAAAAGTTAAAGACTTTTTGGAGACCGGCGGTAAAATTATCCGTTTCGGTAATAAACCGGTTCTCCTTTTAAGAACATCGACAGGTGAACTAAAAGCTTTTTCGGCGACTTGCACCCACTTGGATTGTACTGTGCAGTTTAAGAAGGACCTCGAAGTTATATGGTGTGCTTGTCATAATGGTAAATACGATCTTGACGGAAAAAATATATCCGGACCTCCTCCAAAACCATTGGAAGAATTTCGTATTACGATTAAGAATGAAGAAATTTTCATTTCAAAAAAATCCTAGAGGATAATATGAAGAAATTTTTTATGAATATTTTTGATTGGATCGATAACCGAATCGATCTAACAAATATGGTCGGATTCATTGGTAAAAAATATGTGCCAATTCATAATCATTCGGTTTGGTATTACTTTGGCGGCGTTTCTCTGTTTCTTTTTATTATTCAAGTTTTGACCGGCATTCTTTTATTATTCTATTATAAATCAAGCACCGACCTTGCGTATGAGAGTATTCAATTCATTATGTCAAAAGTTGAATTCGGTTGGTTAATTAGATCAATTCATTCATGGACGGCGAATCTATTTATACTTACACTTTTCATCCACATGTTCAGTGTGTATTTTGCAAAAGCGTATCGCAAGCCGAGAGAGATAACCTGGATAACAGGAATGTTGATGTTTTTTTTAGCACTTGCATTCGGATTTAGCGGGTATCTTCTGCCCTGGAATGAGTTGGCATTCTTCGCTACAAAAGTAGGAACAGATATTATGCACGCAATTCCGATTATCGGAGTGCCAATTATGGAATTCATGCGAGGCGGAGAAGATGTAACCGGTGCAACGTTATCGCGGTTGTTCGGTTTTCATATTGCTCTATTCCCTGCTCTTTTTTCTTGCCTGCTTTTCTTCCATCTTTTGCTTGTGCAGCGACAAGGAATGAGTGTTCCGATAGAACTGGAACAGATTCCAAAAACAGAACAGAGAAAAATTCCTTTCTTCCCAAATTTTTTGCTGCGCGATCTTCTTCTTTGGCTTTTAGTGTTAAATCTTTTAGCTGTTCTTTCTGTTTTTTTTCCTTCACATCTTGGTGCGAAGGCAGATATGTTCGCCCCCGCACCCGAAGGCATTAAACCTGAATGGTATTTTCTTTTTATGTTTCAAACATTAAAATATATCCCTGCGCAGGTAATCATTATCGATGGCGAAGTTTTAGGAATTTTATTGTTCGGCGCCGCAGGATTGCTTTGGATGGCGGTTCCATTCTGGGATACTAAGAGTCCGGAAGGGAAAAAGAATAAACTGGTAAATTACCTCGGCATATTCGCGATATTATTCATAATAATATTCACTATAATCGGATGGTTAGCATGAAAACAATATTAATAGTAGCTTTCGTTTCGACAATTCAGATATCGCTCTTCGCACAGAATCCTGATGATCAATGTTTTAACTGCCACAATGCGTTGGAAGATAATGCATCAAAGTTATTTCAAACGGATATTCATTACAAAAAAGGAATAACATGCGCGCACTGCCACGGAGGAAACAGCCACACCGATGATATGGAAATTGCAATGAGCAAAAAATCAGGTTATATCGGGATTCCGAAAGGTGATGTAAAATCGCTTATTTGTGAAAAGTGCCACGACTCCGAAACGCGCATGCGAAGTTTCAAATCAAATTTGAAAATAGGTCAATTCAAACAATTAAAGGAAAGCGTTCACGGAAAAATATCTATAACAGGAAAAGAGAATATAATTCAATGCGTGAACTGTCATGATGTTCATCGAATTCTTCCCGCAAAAGATTTATCCTCCAGCGTCAATCCTTTGAACATCGTGAACAAGTGTAGTAAATGCCACAGCAGCGCATTGTATATGCGGAATTATAATCCGGGTCTTGCGGTTGATCAAAGAGAGAAATATAGAACATCAACACACGGAATTAGAAATAGTAAAGGTGACGCTAAAGTAGCGGAGTGTGCGAGTTGTCATGGAAATCATAACATACTTTCAGCGAAGGATGTTCGCTCATCTGTGTATATAACAAACATACCAAAAACCTGCTCTAAATGTCATGCCGATGAAGAATATATGAAGGAATACAATCTGCCGGTGAATCAGTATCAACAGTTTGTTAATAGTGTTCATGGAAAATCTTTATTAGAAAAAAAAGATTCGGGTGCCCCTTCTTGCAATAGTTGCCACGGAAATCACGGTGCAATTCCTCCCGGGGTGGAATCTATTTCCCAAATATGCGGAACATGTCATGCATTAAATGCGGAGCTTTTCAACAGCAGTCCGCATAAAAAAATATTTGACGAAAAATTACTTCCGGAATGTGAGACTTGCCACGGTAATCATAAGATAGAAGTAGCTACAAATAAATTGCTGGGTGTTGATAAAGATGCGGTCTGTTCCAAATGCCATAAAGAAAACGAGAATGAAAAAGGATACAAATCGGCAAAATTGATGAAACAACTTTTAGATACATTGGAAATAAAAATTCAACTTGCCAACAAATTAATAGCCGAAGCAGATAACAAAGGAATGGAAATTTCCGATGCTAAATTCAAATTAAGAGATGTAAATCAGGCAAAGCAGGAAGCAAGAACAATGATTCATTCTTTTAACGAAGGAAACTTCAAAGAAATAATTTACGACAAAGGTTTAGCAGGCGTTTCATCCGTAATTGAACAAGCTAATGTCGCCGTGGATAATTTCTATTTTAGAAGATATGGACTTGTAATTTTCATAATCATTGTCAGCTATTTATCTGTTGTTCTTTTTCTATATATAAAAAGACTGGACAAAAAAAATATTAATAAACAAATATGAAAACTTTAGAATTAATATCGCCGAATGGAAAGATTATTAGGAGTAAAAATGGATAACAATTCAAATCAAAAAATTGATAAACTTTTGGAAATAGTTCAACGACTCGAGGAGAGAATTTCAAACATTGAAGACAGTTATGGAATTTCACAACCGGAAGAAATGGATGAATTAAAAGAAAATATTGTTACACAACGGCGAGAAGAATCGCTTGAACAGGCAATAGGAAAAGGATGGTTTGCTAAATTAGGAATTGTTGTTCTTCTTGTTGGGTTGATGCTTTTTTTACGCACTTCAATCGGCGATTCCGCTCCAATTGTTCCGAGTCTTATAGGTTTAATTTTAGCGGCAATCATATTCATCGGTTCATGGAAGTTCAAAACATCATACTCGCAAATTTCCGGCTACTTGTTGGGCGGGTCATTAATACTGATTTATTTTTCGGTTGTACGGCTTCATTTTTTCGCAGAGGTAAAAGTTATAGATTCCCGTACGTTGATAGTTTTTCTATTGTTATTGGTTACCATCTTTCATTTCATTGTTGCAATAAAAAAAGAATCTCTCAACTTTGCAATCTGGAGTGTAATACTCGGATGTCTTACGGCTCTGATCAGCGATAACTATATTTTCATTTTTTCATTGCTCACAGCAATAGGATTGACAGTTGTTTATCTGAAAATAAATTTAGGGTGGATTAATCTTCTTTACTTCGGAATATTTTTCACTTATTTGACACATTTTTTATGGTTCATTAATAATCCATTTCTCGGTCATGAAATAAGTGCGCTCAATTTACCGTGGCATCTTCCGGTGATTTTAGTTTATTCAATAATCTTTTCTATGGGCAATTTAATTTCAAAAGATGAACCGAAAGAAAATTATGTTGCCGCCTCAATTTCATTTATGAATGCGATATTCGGTTACGGTTTAATGTTGGTTGCGTCATTAATTTCGCCATTCGAATTAGTTGGCTATTTCCATCTATTTGCTGCCATCGTATTTATATTAGTCTCGATTTTTTATTGGCAAAGGCAGAAAAGTATATTCTCGACATTTATAAATGCAATGACCGGATATGCCGCTTTGAGTTTTGCGATAATAAATTTGTTCAGCGGCACCGATCTTTTTGTTGTGTTGTGCTGGCAGAGTCTACTTGTTGTTTCAACGGCAATATGGTTCCGTTCAAAATATATTATCGTAACTAACTTTATAATTTTCATCTTAATTTTCTTCGCCTATCTGCTTATGGTTGATATAGTAACTTTTACATCGATTAGCTTTGGATTGGTTGCATTAATTACGGCAAGAATTCTAAATTGGAAAAAAGCATCTTTAAATCTTCAATCGGAACAGATGCGAAACGGTTATCTTATAACTGCATTAATAGTAATTCCATATTCATTCTATCATTCACTTTCGGCAAATTACGTAGCTTATTCATGGGCGGCAGTTGCAATGGTGTATTATTGGTTAAGCAGTCTTCTACACAATATAAAGTACAGATGGATGTCTGTTGCAACAATGCTGATGACTACAATTTACGTTATTATCTTCGGAATTAGTTCTGACAGTACTGTTGATAGAATTTTTTCTTTTATTTTTGTCGGGATTTTGTTGCTTGCAATGTCTCTTCTCTACACGAAGAAAAGCAAACAGAAATGATCGAATAATTTTCTTGCAACGTTACTAAATCAGCATTGAGATGATTTCATCGCACACGGCAAAACCTTTTGCGGTTAAAATGATTTTGTCCCGTTCATCTCTCAAAAAACCTTCCGCCTTAAGTTTATTAAAAATAGAAATCTTGCTTTCGATCCAATCATATCCTGCGAGCGATTGAATTTTCTTTTTGTTGATTCCGCTACTGCGAAGTGAAAGTAAAATATATTCTTCAAGATATTTTTCATCGGAAATAATTTCGAATCCGGCTTCGCCGTTTTGCTTTTCATTCACATTCAGTAAATAAAAAGTTAAAGAAGAAAAATTCCACCATCTTTTTCTTTTTATAAAAGAATGAGCAGAAGTTCCGATTCCCAAATATTCTTCGCCGTTCCAATAAAATTTGTTGTGAAGACATTCATAATTTTCTTTTGCAAAGTTTGAAACTTCATATTGCGCAAAGCCGCATTTATCAAGCTCTTCGATGGTATATTGATAAAGATCGGCGTCGTAGTCTTCACTCTGCATTTTAATTTTTCCGTCGAGAACCATTTTGTTGAGAATTGTTCCTCGTTCCAAAATTAAACTGTACGCGGAAATATGTTTAACAGGAAGTTGCGTCGCGATTGATAAATTATTTTTCCATCGTTCTTTTGTTTGTGCCGGCAAATTGAAAATTAAATCGAGACTAATATTTTCAAAGCCGAGATTAGCCGCATCCTCAATTGTTTTTATAGCTGTTGCCTTGTCGTGAATTCGCGTAAGAAATTTTAATTCATCTTCATCAAAAGATTGAATGCCAACGCTGAGCCGATTGACGCCTGCGGATTTGAATGCCGCGAGTTTTTCTTTTGCAACTGTGCCGGGATTTGCCTCGAGCGTAATCTCCGCTTTTTCAGAAACTAAAAAATTTGCTCTAATTGTTTCAATTATTTCAGCGATGTAATCGGGCGACATAAACGAAGGAGTGCCTCCGCCGAAATAAATCGAGTCAAAAAAATATTCTTCGCAATAAGTTTTGTAAAAAGCTATCTCTTTCTTTAATGCAGAAAGATAATTTTTTACATCATTGTAATTGATGATTGAATAAAAATCGCAGTAAATACATTTATGATCACAAAAAGGAATGTGAACATAAAAGCCGGCAGAAATTTTACCGCGCGTCATCAATAGTCATCATACACACCTTCGGTAACCGGAAAACTGTAAGAAAATTCCTGATAGTGCAAGTTATCTTCTGTAGTGTGGAATTTTATATCTTCCGCTTCTTCAACAAGAAAAATTGCTTTCATCATTTTGTTTTTCGGAAGGATGTGAAGGAGTTCTTCGGGAATTTCAACCATTCCCGCTTTAGTAATTTTGATGTTCGTTTCGAATGCTTTCATTTCTAATCCTTTGCTAAAGAAAAAATTAATTTATGCCCATCAATTCTTTAGCACCCTTAATGCTTGCGTCACCGATGATTTCACCGCTCATCAGTTTTGCAACTTCCTTAATTCGCTCATCAAGATTCAAATATTTTACTTCGCTCGATACTCGTCCGTTCGTCGAAATTTTTTCAACTGCAAAATGATGTTGCGCCATTCCCGCAATTTGCGGAAGATGCGTTATCGCAATTATTTGATGATACGCCGCAAGCTCTTTTAATGCGGTTCCGACGAACTGCGCAACCCTTCCGCTTATGCCCGTATCGATCTCATCGAAAATTAAAAGAGGAAGTTTATCGCTTTTTGCAAGTATAGTTTTTAAAGCAAGCATGACGCGGGAAATTTCCCCTCCGCTTGCAACTTTTGTTAGTGGCTTTATGTTTTCGCCAACGTTTGTGGAGATATAAAATTCAATTTCATCAACTCCGTTTTGTGATGCGGCAATTTCTTTTCCCTCTATCAAAACAGAATTTGAGTTCCCGTTTTCTTCTGCCGAAAAATTTACACTGAACTTCGCTTTAGCAATTCCGAGAGTAGCTAAAACTTCAACGACATCTTTTTCAATTTTCTTGGATGCAACTTTTCTTTTTTGCGAAAGAGATAACGCGAGCTTGCCGCATTCTTTTTTTGCTTCAATAATTTTCTTTTTTAAAGAGGAGATTTCTTCCTCAAAGTTTTGCGATACGGAAATTTCTTTCGCAATTTTTTCTCGATGTTCTAAAATGGCTTTCATGGAGCCGCCGAATTTTTTCTTTAAAAGATTAATTGAAGCAAGCCGCTTCCGAATATCTTCAAGACCTTCAGGGTCGAGATCAATTTTGTTTTTATAGTTTCGAACAAAAGAAGCAATGTCGGAAATTAATGTAAGTGCTTGATTTGCTTCATCAGCCGGCTCGTCGAAAGTTTTATCGATCCTTTGCAATTCGTTGAGCTGTTGCGAAATTTTTGTCATCGCATCTTGAATTGCATTTTCGTTTTCATAAAGAGTGTCATAGACGGCATTAGTCAACTCGAGAAGTTTTTCGGAGTTTTCTAATATTTTTAATTGCGCTTCGATCTCTGCATCTTCATTCTCTTGTGGAGAAACCGCGTCAATTTCTTTTAATTGAAATTCATAAAAAGATTCTTTTTCTTTAATTGATTTTTCTTCTTTCAGAAGCCGTTCAAGTTCAGCATTCAATTTATTTAAAGAAGAAAATGAAGCTCGATATTCATTCAATTCATTTTCCAATGAAGCGAACTGATCGACAAATTCGATATGCGTTTCCGTTCGCAACAATGATTGATGTTCGTGTTGCCCGTGCAAATCAACAAGCAAATTTCCAATTTCTTTAATTATAGAAAGTGAAACGGGAGTATCATTCACAAAGCATCTGTTCGAACCTTTAAGAGAAATTTCTCTGCGCATAATTAGTTCATCGCGGAAGTCGAGATCTTTATCGTCGAATAGTTTTTTTAATTTTTTATTTCCATCAACATTAAAGATTGCTTCAACGATTGATTTATCCGCGCCTTTACGAACCACATCGCTTGCGGCTCTGTCGCCAAGTATTAAACCCATTGCATCAATCAAAATAGATTTACCCGCGCCGGTTTCGCCGGTGATAATATTCAAACCCGCAAAAAAACGAATATCAATTTTTTCGATGAGGGCGTAATCTTTTATGTAGATCGATTTTAACATTTTAATTGTTTGCTAAATGTAGTTTCGCTAAAGTAATTCCGCTGATGGTTTTTGCGTCGATGATTTCACCGCTCAGAATTTTTTCATCAATTTCTTTTAATGAATATTGATGAACTTCCATTCCGCTTTCACCTTCTTCGCGGTTGATTTTTCCGAACGATAATTCTTCCGCAAGAAAGATGTGAAGAATTTCGGTGCAAAATCCAGGTGTAGTTGAAATGCTTCCAAGTTTAGAAATTTTTCCGGCAACAAATCCGGTTTCTTCTTCAAGTTCTCGCAATGCGCATTCACGCGGGTCTTCGCCGTAATTTAATTTTCCCGCAGGAAGTTCCAATAAAAATTTTTGTAGTGGATAGCGGAATTGTGTTACCATCAATATTTTGTATTCAGGGGTAAGCGCAACAACAACGGCTCCTCCGGGATGAACAACAACTTCTCGAATACTTTTATTCCCCGTTTCTTTGTAAACAATATCATCAACTATTATGTCGAACACTTTTCCTGAAAATATCGCGCTGCTTTTTTCTAATGTATGATTCATCTATTCTTTCAAAATATTTGTTACAAAAATAAGAAAAATGAAATTGGGGAATAATGTATTAATTCTGTACGCGGAGGACCTGGATTTAAAAAGATTGTGGCTTTAAATTTAAGTAACCCTATAACACAACGGAATACATGGTTTGATAAAATGAGAATGAGATTTCTAAAAACGATAATTCTATTAAAAAATTCTGCAAAAGAAATTGTAAAACAAATTTAAGATTAATCAGTTTTCTTTTTTAAAATCGCTCCGGCAGAGTGCGGAACTTTATACTCGCCTTTGACTTCGCGGAGAAGTTCTTGCCCTGCGGAATTTTCATCGGCTAATACTTGCCAGTTTCCTTCCGGTAAAGAAAATATTTCAGTCTTCTTTCTATCTGCATTGAAAAGGAAAATAAATTCTTGAGATTCATGCATTATTTTTACTCCGAGCGCAAATTCATTTTTTGTCGGTTCATGAAAAATGAAATCATTTTCATTCGCTCTTCTGAAGACGGAAAATGAATTTCTTATTTTTATCAAACCCTTGTAATAATCAAGTAATTCGCGGTTAATCTCTGCATGTTTATAGTTGATGTAATTAGTTTCATTATCTTTTTCGTAACTGTTGTGGTCAATCATTCCCTTGTGCTTATCTTTTTGATGTGTATTCTGATCGACGATTTTTGTGCGTGCAAATTCCTGTCCGGAATGAATCATCACAATTCCTTGCGAACAAAATAAAAACAAAGCGGCGAGCTTGTTTAGTTTCAATTGTTCATCGGTGAGTTTGACGAATGATTCTACATCTTTAATTACTTTATTTTCTTTTGCTTCGTGCAATCCAACACGAATGAAATCTCCGAGAGTATAACCATCATGGGCTTCAAGATAATTTACGCTGTGTTCTTTCTTTTGAAACAAACCGTGTTCATCAGTAACAAGTGTTCCCTTGAGATAACTTTTAATTCTATTACGATTGTTATTGCCATACCATTTTCCAAAAATCCAGCCATGTCCATTTTTCGGATTTTCACCTTTCACACCGTTACGAATTTGATCATTCCACGCGCCCCAGCCGCGCAATGAAAATCCTTTCGGATCATAACCGCCGCCCCAAGGTTCGCAAACAAAAATTACGTTTGGATTAATTTTTTGCGCCTCATAAATTATTTCTTCAATAGTTTGCCAATCAATTAGTTTTCCCAAATCAAATCTAAAACCATCAATGTGATACTCCTTCATCCAATATAAAATCGATTCAACAATCATGCGGCGCACCATTGGTCGTTCTGTTTTAAGATCATTACCGCAATAGCTATGAGATATAAAATTTCCGTTTTCATCGAGCCGGAAATAATAATCCTTATCAATTTCTTTTAAGTTGCCGTATTCATATTCGGAAAGATGATTGAAGACAACATCCATAATAACTGCGATTCCCTCATTATGAAAAGCTTTGACCATATCTTTAAACTTATGAATTTGTTTTCCATCCTTTCCTTCCCAAACATCCCATTTAAATGATTTCCAATTCTCCGCATAGTATGCTTCGGGCGCAAAGAATGCGGCGGTCATATACCCCCAATGATTTCGTTCATACACGTTCCATGTATTCATTCTACCGAGCAAAGAATCCTCGTATGGAATTTCGATGTTGGCAAATTCTTGTGATGGTAAAAGTTCAACGGTATTAATACCGAGTGAGTTGATGTAATCGATTCCGCCTTTAATTCCTTTTTCGGCGAGTGCAGAATATGTGCCGGGGAAATTCGCACCGGACGAAGAATGAGCAGTCATATCACGCACGTGCATTTCATAGATAATCAAATCACGCCAGTCTCGTTGAATCCATGTGTCACCTTCCCAATCGTAGTCATTTTCATTTACGACAATAGCGCGTCGCGGATTTAAATATGTATTGAAAGTAGTTACTGCTTTCGCGTAGGGATCGAGGCAGATTAATTTTTTCTTTCGCTCGTCGTCTCCCGGATTGTGAACTTTAAATCCGTAATACAATCCATAATGTTCTCCCTTCAACGCAGTTCCCCAAACACCGGAAGAATCTTTAATCAATTCATACTCGTTTCCAATTTCATCTTCGGGCTGAAGAAATGTTGTAAGAATAACTTTTTCTGCGGAAGGAGCGAACAATCTGAAAAAAGTTTGACCGTTTTCTACAAATGAACCGAGCCGTTTTGTAGTAAAATATTTGTCAAGTTCTTTTAAGTGTTGAAGGTACTGAGATTTTTTTTCTTCAGCTTTCCTTTTTCTTTCGGTTAGAATCATTTCAACTCCGTACGATTGGTATGATATGCTGACAAGTGTCAGAAGTAAAAATATTTTTTTCATTAGATTTAATTATTTGATTTTGAGGCATGAAATTAAGAAGTCGTCAATGGAAAATAAAACTATTAATCGTAATTTTTTTTAGTTTCATAATTGATGTTATAGCCTTTTTTAGCTTAATTTTTTTTTCTGTTATGAAGACGCTTATCAACGATGACTCAAACACCAACAGTAAAAAGACAAATTTTGGAATTTCTTAGAGAACAAATAATTCGTCGCCGGGAAATTTAATCATTGTAGATTCTTTGCATCAGAGGTATCAGTGTACTATTCATACGTAACTGAAGTTACGCAGCCGTTCGTGTAATCATATTTTCGTTACTATCAATCTAAAATAGAAAACTGATAACACTGATTTTCGCTGATAAAAATCTGTGAAGATCTGTTGTATCTGTGTCATCAGTGTGCTATTGGTGGTATTGCATAACTTTAGATAGTTAATACAAAGGGAGAAGAAATTAATTTCTAAACCGAAATGTTTCTCCGAAACCACTTCAAATAATTTTTTCCCTTCCGCTTGCGACTCGAAAAATTTTCTTATTTTACTAAAAAATTTTTTTTCATTAAAAAAAGGAGACGCTATGCTCAAAACAAAACTATTCATTTTAATAATTGTTGCAAGTTCATTATTTGCACAGGGAACTTTTACTCGGGTTTCACAAGCCACACTTCCCGTTGAAGAAAACTGCGGTTTCGGGAATATGGTTTCAGGTTTAGATCTTGATGGCGACGGCAAAACTGAAATTTACGCCGTCAATAATATGTGGGATCAGGGCGGTGCAGAACTTATTCCACGTCTTTATAAATTCGAATGGAATGGTGTTTCATGGGATTCCGTGTGGGCATCGGTGATGACTACTATTCCTCTTCAAAACACCTGGCCCGCTTTAACCGTAGGCGATCTTGATGGCGATGGAAAAAAAGAAATTATTTGGGGACCGCCAAATTATCTTGATCCGACAAATGTTAACCCGGCGCGCATACTTGTATTTGAAGCCCCCGGCGATGGTAGCGATAACATGGGCATAAATAATTTCGGAAGTTTTGTTCCTAATACTTCATGGACAATTACAACGCTTGATAACTATGAAGTGCGTCCGTTCAGATGGGTTGCCGAAGATGTTGACGGCGACGGAAAGCAAGAAATTATTTTTGCAGATCGCAGAGCAAACTATCGCTTCGGCGTTGTATCCGTTTCTGATGTGCCGGATGCGGGAAGCGGAACGGAAGTATGGACTCTTGAGGCATCGGGTTTAAGCAATACAACAATCGACGGCGGAACGATTTACGATTTAGCTGTCATCGGTTCAAATATTTATTTGATACATGATACAGGCGTTGTTACTCCCGTTAAATATGCGGGCGGAGTATGGACAGTTGGCGCACCAATTGCAAATATGGTTCCGGGCGGTTCATGGAAATCGGCATGTGTAAAAGATATTGACGGTAACGGAACAAAAGAGATTGTTGTTGCAGGTTGGTCTGCTTCGAACAATAAAATAATTTTATTGCAGGAAGATAATTTTGCAGGATTAACATCAACCGTAATTGCAGATGCGGCACCGTTGATTGGTGCGGCAGGTAGAATGAACGGCGGTGCTGTTGGTGATCTTGATAATGACGGTAAAGCAGATTTCGTTTTCGGCGGACGTGCAACTACTCCCGAAAATTGTATCGTGCGTCTTGAATATAACGGCGGCGATATTACACAAACTTCAAACTATACTCTTTCCGTAATTGATTCTTTATATCCTCTTGCTTCTGCAAGACTTGATATAATAAATATTTCAAATGTTGATGCTGATGCAGATATGGAAGTATTATACACTAACGGTATTACCGGTTTAATGCCGATTGTTGTACTTGATCGTCAATCGGGTACGGATGTTGATGATGCACTTTTGTTAAACGGATTTTCACTTCAACAAAATTATCCGAATCCCTTTAATCCAACAACAACCATCACTTTTACATTAGCGTATGAAATGGAAATTAAACTTACCGTGTTCAACTCGCTCGGAGAAGAAGTTGCAGTACCGTTCAGCGGTAGTTTGAGTGAAGGAAATCATTCATTCAATTTTAACGCAAATAATTTGAACAGCGGAATTTATTTCTACCAACTTTCTGCGGGAGAATTTTCGCAGGTTAAGAAAATGATTTTGATGCGATAATTTTTTCTTTAATTTTTTTTTGTAAGGATTGAACGAAAAAAGTTCAATCCTTTTTTTATTTTAAACACAGCCAAAATGTATTGCTTAAATATGTACTGCATCGATTAACTATTTAGTATGAGTCAAATATGCAAATAAATTTCTTTTTTTATCCAACATGTTTAATCCAACGACGAAGATAAGGTTTTCAATTCCCGTAGGCGCAGAGACACGCCGCGGCGTGTCTTTACGGGTGTTTGACATTCTCGGCAGAGAAGTTGCTACTCTTGTGAATGAAGGAAAAGAACCGGGCGTTTATGAAGTCGTGTTTCCAAACGAAGAGACGTTGCGCGAAACGTCTCTGCCGAGCGGAATATATTTTTACAAATTGCAAACCGGTGCTTTTGCTCAAACGAAGAAGATGATTTTGCTGCGATAATGGAAGAACAAATAAAATTTGGTTTATATAAATACTCACTGTCACTCTGAGCCTGTCGAAGAGTGAGTGCTCCATGCCAGCTCGACATGATACGCTTCGACAATCTCAGCATACATGTATATTTCCTTAAAAGTATTTGACCTCCTTGGCAAAGTTGTTGCAACATTAATTGATAACGATTGGCAAGATTCATGAACGCAAAATCTTAAATTCACTTTCGATCAATCGGAAGTCAATTCTCCATTCTCTCCCAATCTATCGGCATTCCATTCTCCATTAACTTCGGCAGTTTATTTTTGCACTCTTTCTTTTATTAATAAAACCCAAACTATAAAACTTTTATATTTGAAGTAAAAAATGAAAACAATAATTGAACCATTCAGAATAAAATCAGTTGAACCGATTCGCTTTACAACTTCGGAGGAGCGAAAAAATATTTTAAAGCAAGCGGGATACAATCCGTTCTTAATTCATGCGGATGATGTGTTGATTGATCTGCTGACCGACTCCGGTACTTCGGCGATGAGCGCGCAACAGTGGGCGGGAATTATGCAAGGGGATGAATCTTACGCCGGCTCCAAAAGTTTTTATCGCTTCGAAGAATCAGTCCAAAAAATATTCGGTAAAAAATTTGTGATTCCGACTCATCAGGGAAGAGCCGCAGAAAAAATTCTTTTCACAATTCTCGGCGGCAATGGAAAATATTTTCCTAACAATACGCACTTTGATACAACACGCGCTAATATTGAATTTAGCGGCGCCGAAGCACATGACTTCCTGAACGAGGTCGGCAAGCATCCAGAAATTCGTGCAGACTTTAAAGGAAACATGGACGTTGTCGCACTTGAAAAATTTATTAATGAAAAAGGGAAAGAAAATATTCCTCTCTGCATGATCACAATTACAAATAATTCCGGCGGAGGGCAGCCTGTTTCTTTACAAAATATAAGAGAGACGAAAAGCGTCTGTTCGAAATATGGAATTCCTCTCTTCATTGATGCATGCAGATTTGCGGAGAATGCCTACTTCATTAAAAAAAGAGAAAAAGGTTACGGCAATAAATCATACTTAGAAATTGCGCAGGAAATTTTTTCTTATGCTGATGGTGTTACGATGAGCGCGAAGAAAGATGCGCTTGTGAACATCGGCGGGTTTCTTGCGGTTGATGATGAACAACTTGCAATGCTTTGTAGAAATTTGTTGATCGTTACGGAGGGTTTTCCAACTTACGGCGGTTTGGCGGGAAGAGACCTTGAAGCAATTGCGCAAGGGCTCGATGAAGTTCTCGACGAACATTATTTAGAGTATCGAATTCGTAGCGTTGAATATCTCGGTGAAAAACTTGTAGCCGCGGGAGTGCCGATAATTGAGCCTCCGGGGGGACATGCAATTTATATCGATGCAAAAAGATTTGTTCCGCACATTCCGCCGAATGAATATCCCGGGCAGGCAATTGTTTGCGAACTTTACATCGAAGGTGGAATCCGAAGCGTAGAAATCGGAAGCGTGATGTTTGGTAAGTATGACGAAAACAAAAAACTAATTTCACCGCCGATGGAATTGGTTCGACTTGCCATTCCCCGCAGAGTTTATACACAAAGCCATATCGATTATGTAACAGAAGTAATATTGCAAATGTTCTCACGAAGAGAATCGATGAAGGGCTACAAAATAATTTATGAAGCACCGTTGCTTCGTCATTTCACCGCCAAGTTTGAACGATTAGATTAAGAAATAATCTGATTTCGAAATTGTGTCGGCGTTAGCCCGGTAATTTTTTTGAAGACAGAGTTAAAAGATGATTTCGAATTGAAGCCGGAATCGTATGCGATTGCAAGTATCGTATAATTTTTGTTTTCGGGATTTTTTATTCGCTCCTTCACTTCTTTCACACGATACGAATTTATCAAATCAAAAAAGTTTTGATTCAACATTGTGTTTATTACTTCGGAAAGATTATGTTCGGAAACGGAAATTGCATCTGCCAATTCTTTTAAAGTCAGCGAGCTTTGCAAATATGGTTTTTCTTCATCCAAATATTTTATCAACTCTTCTTTAATTCCAATTCTTCTTTCATCAGTCAACCCGGATTTTTTATAAGCCGGCTCACCCGCATCATTATTGGTTAAACTTGAAGTCTCAATTTTAACTTCAGAAGCGACCGACACAAATTCGCGATTGAATATCTCTTCCTGTTTAAGTCCAAAATAACCGGTAGCGAAAATAAAAATTGAAACTCCGACCGCTACAACCGGCTCGAGTGTTTGGAATGGATTTAAGTCAAACAATTTTAAGAGATGCACACCCGCAACCGCAAACCATATTGCCGCCATTATCATCGAAATATTTCTGAGCCAGCGCAGACTAACATTTTCAATTTCAGAAAAGAAATTTTTTAGGATGAGAAGATGTTTTTTCAAAATTAAAATTGAAAGAATCAAATAAATAAATCCGTGAATCACCATCAACAAATTTCCGGCGGCTAAAATGCGAGGCAATTTTTCGGAAAGATTTTCGACCAGTTCAATTTTCCAATCGCTGCCATAAAAAAAATATGGAAGTAAAATTACAACGCCGAAAAGAAAAGGAATTAAATGTAAGGAATCAGAAATTTTAATTCTTCGTTTCGGTGTAGTTAAAGTTTTTGTGTAAAAATACCAGAGGGGTCCGTACAGAAACGGCATCGGATAAGTTACGCCGATTATGTGCGGCAAATCTTTATACAACCCGCTTAAAATATAGGCGGAATAGAGTATCGCCACAGAAAAAATAAATATCAACGCGGCAAGAATTCTATTCGGGTGAACATTCTTTCGCTTGTTCAACAACAAAAGGGAAAGGAGAAATCCCTGTCCTCCCGCCAATAAAGTTATGATAGATAGTGTTAAAATATTTTTTCCGAATCTTAAATTTGAATCGCCGAAAAAATAATAAAAGAATATGAAAGAGTTAAACCGAACCGAATCCATTCAAAAAATATCTTCACGATAAATTGCAAAAGCGACATCGAAACATTTTCACTTCGTTCCTTTTATCTTAAATCATCGCTTCGTAATTTGACTCAAAAGATTTTGAGTTAAAATGAAAACAGAAAAAGAATACAAACCGATAAGTTGCACACTGCACGACCATTTTGAATCCGCCGCAGTTAAAGGAGAACTCGTGAATTTCGAAATTCTTCTGTACGACGGGATGATTAAAATATTTTCAGGAATCATCGTCGATATTTTCATCCCCGACAAAGCGGAGTTTCTTAAACTGAAATCCGGCGATGAAATTCGTCTCGATAAAATTATTTCGATGAACGGAATTACAAATACAATCTGTTAATAAGGAAAATTATTTTATGAAAAGAAGATCGTTTATAAAAACCTCTACTGCCGCCGCCGCCGCGTCAATACTGCCGTTGAGCGCACATTCAATAAAATATAAAGATTCTGCTGAACTTGATATTTTAATAAAAAACGGAATGATAATTGACGGCAACGGCACAAAAGAATTTTCCACCGATCTCGGAATTAAAAACGGTGTAATCGAATTCATCGGCAAAAATGAAAATGCAAAATCAAAATTGATTATCGATGCAAAAGATTTGAAAGTCGCTCCGGGATTTATCGACTTCCATTCACACACAGATCTCGATCTTATTCTCAACCCGAAAGCAGAGAGCAAAGTTCGGCAAGGAATTACTACTGAGATAACCGGACAAGATGGTTTCTCCGTTGCGCCTGTCGGTGGATTTCTTCTCGAAAAAACTCTTGAAGATTATTTGAATGATTACCACGAAACTCTTCAGTGGAGAACGATGGGAGAATTTTTTGATAATTTTTCCCGAAGATGTTTTGCCGTGAACATCGCATCGATGATTGGCTTGGGAACCGTGCGCGAAGTTGTTGTTGGTTATGATGATCGCCATGCAACAACAGATGAACTGCAAAGAATGAAATATGAAGTTGCGCGCGCAATTGAAGAAGGCGCAATCGGAATTTCAACGGGACTTGAATACACGCCGGGAAGTTTTGCATTCACCGAAGAATTGATTGATCTGTGCAACGCCGCGCCGTTAAAGGGGAGAATCTACTCGACTCACATGCGCAATGAAGATAACACTGTGATTGAAGCGATTGAAGAGGCAATCAGAATTGCGAAAGAATCCGATTCCCGTTTGCAACTTGCTCACTTAAAAGTTTCGGGAAAAAGTAATTGGCACAAAGCGGATATGGTTATTGAAAAAATGGAGAAGGCAATCAAATCCGGTTTGGATGTTCACGCGGATCGTTATACATACGTTGCATATCATACAAATCTCTCTTCGCTGTTTCCGCTTTGGTCGCGCGATGGTGGAACCGAAAAATTTATTTCGCGGCTGAAGGATCTTTCACTTCAAAAAGGAATAAAAGAATATGCGGAGAAAAAAGTTGCAAATCTCGATGGCGATTGGAACGGCGTGTTGATTTCTTTTGTCGGTAAAAGTGAATTAAAATCTTATCAAGGAAAAACAATTCGTCAAATTGCAAATGAGCTTTCGATGGAGCCGTACGATACTTGCGTAAAAGTTATACTTGATGCAGAAAATAATGTGATGATGATGGGCTTCGGGATGGAAGAAAGTTCGACAGAAAAAATTCTTGCACATCCGCGTGTGATGATTTCCTCCGATGCAGGTTCGCACGCCCCTTATCCGCCGTTGAATAGCCGGATTGCGCATCCCCGTGCGTATGGAACTTTTCCGCGAGCAATTGCAAAGTATGTCCGCGAAAGAAAAATTTGTTCCCTCGAAGAGATGATTAAAAAAATGACATCGATGCCTGCAGACAAATTGTACATTAAAAATAGAGGACGACTTGAAAAAGGAAAAGCCGCCGATGTTGTAATTTTTAATTTCAACACGATACAGGATAAAGCGGAGTTCACAAACTCTCATCAATATCCGGAAGGAATTCCGTACGTGATTGTCAACGGCGTGCCGGTTATTTATAACGGAAACCAAACGGGATATTTGCCGGGACAGGTAATAAGAGGTTAAAGTGAAATTAGTTTTTCTTTTTTTGTTCGCGGCATCGTTAATGTTTGCGCAAAATATTTCTGAAGAAAAAAATGAAATAATGAAAGTTCTTAATCTTCAGGAAACCGCATGGAATAAGGGTGATCTCGAGGAATATATGTCCGGCTATTGGCATTCCGATTCGCTGATGTTTGTCGGAAGTAAAGGAATTCAATTCGGTTGGGAAAAAACTTTAGCGAATTACAAAAAAAGTTATCCCGATAAAAAAGCGATGGGGGAATTGTCTTTCGAAATTATTTCGCTCGATGTTTTAAGTGAAGAGAGTGCGTTCATGCTCGGCAAATGGTTTTTGAAAAGAGAGATCGGAAATTTATCAGGGCATTTTACACTTCTATGGAAAAAAATATCGGGCGAGTGGAAAGTTGTGATTGATCATTCTTCTTGAAAAAAAATTAAATTTATTTACACAATTAAAATTGAATCGAGAGATGAAAAAATATTTCTGCAGATCAAATTGCTTTGACAGGAATTTTATAGTTATATTTGAATAAAAAAAGTGACTCAAAATATTTAACACTAACAATTGACATGGAGTAGAAGTCATGGATAGAGTTTCACATTTTTCCAGCAATTACCAAAGGTTTATTAATGAAACAATATGAAGTTGTAATAGAAGCGATGCTGTCCAACGGTGGTTTTTCTACGCTTGCGTCATTATATCAGAAAGTAGATGTAACCAATTGGAAAACAAAAACGCCGTTTGCAAGCATTCGAAGAATTGTTCAGGATGAAAGATATTTTTTTAGAATAAAACCGGGTCTTTGGGCATTAAACTCACGTAAAAATGATGTATTAAAAATACTTAACATTGCAAAGCAGACCAAAAAAGTAACAGAAGAATTCAACCATTCTTATTATCAGGGACTACTCGTTGAAATTGGCAATATTGAAGGATATGGGACATTCGTTCCCTATCAAGATAAAAATAAAAAATATCTGACTAAACCATTACATGATTTTATTTCAATAAAAGAGTTCTACCCATTTACATATGATAACATTTTAAGAAGAGCAATTACAATTGATGTATGTTGGTTTAATGAAAGAAAATTTCCAGCATCTTTGTTTGAAGTTGAGCATTCCACTGACATCCATAATTCCTTACTTAAGTTTCTGGAACTGCAAGATTTTAATACTAATTTTAACATTGTTGCCGATAAGATGAGAGAGAAGGAATTTTTAGATAAGATCAACTCTGTTGCTTTCACTCCAATAAGGGATAGAATAAATTTTCTTGATTATGATCGACTTTCACTTTATCACTCAAAAGTTTTTGAGTTGAATAGTATAAGAAATGGAGTAAAATTTTGATGTCGATTTCTACGCATGAGTTAGTTACAAAATTAAAACAGAACAAAGGAAAAATGTTTGAAGTTGTAATTAAACACGGTGCTTTTCGATTTACTCATTTTATTTACTTTGGAGGTAAATTCTTATATGACACCGGGATTGATTCTCAGGAAATAAAATGGAAACCACAAGATTTTTCCGATTATTATAACTCCACTTTTTGGCATATCGATCAAGTTGTATAAGTGAATTCGCCCTAAAAAGATCATTAAAATAAAATGGGAAAAGAATTATAAACCGTTCCCAAAGGGACAGGTGAAACGGTTCACAGTTTTTTAAGTTCTAATTAACCAACGGCTTTAAGCCGTTGGTTAATAAAATGCTAACTGAATAGTTAAACGGTTTCAACCGTTTCCCACATTACTATAGTAGTCTCATAATCGAATACCACTATTGTGCAATTTTAATTGGCGATACTCGTAAAGCGCAACACTATGTACCGC
>CAYMUL010000015.1:0-83867 GCA_964393605.1 uncultured Ignavibacteriaceae bacterium
TGATTTTATTGCCTCAAATCAATTTTATTACTTTTTCAGGAAACCCTAATTAAATACAAAATTTTGCAAAAAGGTTTTTAGTGGACAGAAAAAGAAAAAAGATGGAGTGACTAATGCAAATAATTTCTGAACGTTAGTGAAATTCTAATTTTGTAATAGTAACAGAAATAGATTTTGTTACGGCTCGTCTCAATCTTTAAATATTATCTGAATAGTATTTTTATTTAACTCCGCTTACACATTATTTGGATAGGTTTGATAGAGTGACTCAAATTTACTAATTTTTCCAAATGCTGTATGTTGTTTAGTAATGATAGAAAGGATACTTTCATAAACTACTTTTTCTGCACCTTCAGGATATACAACTTGAAATGGCAACCTGATAACTTGCGAATCTACATCTGGAGGATGAAAACTTAATTCCAGTAAATATTTACTTTCCGGCATAAAAACGTAAAGCCATGCTGGTTGGTATGGCACACCATACATATCTACTAAATTAAAAACCGGATAACCTGATTCACCAGGCTTTAATGTCAAAGTTAAACCACCCCAATTATAAAGCACTCTTCCCAAATATTTTCGCGGTTCATTTTGTTCATTTAAGATGTTCAATTGAACTAATGAAGCAAAGTTATCTTTATAAATTGAGTCGCCTGTGTTCGTTATGGACAACCATAAGTCTATTGGCTCGTGCAACAAAAATACTTCCTTCTGCAGACGTGCTTCCAATGTAATTTTGGGTTGCGCAAATATTTTGTTCGTTAAAAAAAATACACATATCAATAATATCAGAATAATATTTTTTCATGAGATCATAAGACTCCAACAAATCTATTGACCATTGAAATGCTTTGAACGAAAGGACTCACTTAATATTCTTTTCAATTTTTTCTATTTCTCGCTGATACAATTTTTTATATAAGTCTCCGTGTACTTTGGCTTGAATTTTTTTAATGTAATCAATTTTTTCTGGTGTTGTATCGATCGTCATCAGAAAAGAGGGTAATACTTCAAAGGCCAAATTTAAAGTGGGATAGTTTTCTACAATGAATTTAAGAATTTCATTTCTTCGATCGTAATTTTTATTAAATAAAAGATCCGTCCGCAGTGCTGTTAATAAAGTTGGGATGTAGTTACTTGCAGGGTAATTCCGCCAAAGAAATTCTAAAGTATCTATTCCTTCTTGTAAAGTATGGTTCCTGGTAACGAAATTTAAAAATGTATAACCGACATATCTTTCGTCCCCTTCAGGTTCTATAACTAAAAATGGAAAACTCTGCTTTTGAAGTTGGTGGTCAGAATCTTCTATCGTTATTTCAAGTAAATATCGCTGCGGCTCAAGGAACCGATGGAATGTATGATTATTATATAATTTCCCATAATTCCAATCAACCTGCCTCAGATAGACTTTTTCTTCGTTTGGGAAAAAAGAACGTTTATATTTCCCATCTGAACCCCATACTTGCACAGGAACGGATTCATTTTTCTGATTTTGAAGCACGGTATTCACTAATGCTTCTGAATTCATATCACTATTATTTTTTATAATCAATATGTAATCCACTCGTTCTCCAACCAAAAAAGTGTCTTTGTGAAAAATAATATCAAGTTGAAATCCATTTTGAGTAAATGATTCTGTGTAAGACAATAGAAAAGCCACAACTATTCTTAATAAAAATTTCAAGTGCGCGGTTAAAGACAAACCAACTAATAAAAATTCTCCATTTGCAATTTTAATTTTCATACTGCGCCTTGTTAAACATTATTTCAAAGTCTTATGAGAACTATTCATTTTATTTCTCCTCAAATACCTTAAGTTCTTGCTCATAGAACTTTTCAAATATTGTTCCCTTAACTTTCATTTTAATTTTATTAAAAATTTCTGCTCGAATAGCTGGATTTTCTATACTTCCCAAATAGTTTTTTACCGTTTTGGCATTATGAAATGTGGGATATTCCTCAATAAGTTTATAGTCTAATTCTTTACTCTTTATTGGATCATTGAAATAATTCATATAGCGCGAGCTAATATGCTGAAGGATTTGCATCGCATATACGCTATTAGGAAATTTTACATAAAGAGTATTTAGGTCGTCAGGGGTATGAAATCTATCGATAAACCACGTAAATTTATCTAAAACAGAACGCTCGTCTCCAGAAGGATATTTAACCCTGAATGAATCGACCACAGTTATTTCATCGTTGTCTTTATCTAAAATAAAAACTTCAAACAAATAGTTCCCCTCCGGAATATGTAAAATAAAGGGATTCTTACTGTACATTTGCCCATAATTTGGTAATAAATCTTTTGTTAGCAAAATGATTTCCTCGCCCGGGCTTAAAGTTCGGTTAATTTCTGCTTCCTCTCCATTAATGTTCCAATAGCCGAGTGGCATTTTTTGCATATTCTGTTTTTTTAAGTTCCATTTCAATTTATTTTCTACATTGATGACTTCATTTGAGGTTTTGTTTTTCAGTGTTAAAATACATAGAATGTTTTCACACACTAAAAATGTATCTTTAGCAAAAGTTAAACTGTATTCTATTTTTTGCGCAAGGCTTTGCGCCGTGAAGAAAATCAAAATTGTTAAAACTAAAATTATTTTTTTCATGTTATCACCAAATTACACTAAATAATATAGATATATGATTGCCGCAAAAGATTGGATTAGTATCCCGATCAATTGGGCGGTTTGTGTGTTGAATACAATTATCCGAATTTGTTTTTCAAACGGCATATAATGTTCGTTATAAAACATTTTGTTCATATTCCATAAAACGTTTAACCTCCGGTATTACTATCTCTTTGTTGAGTGCAAAAATATAATTTTCATCGTTAATTAAAAATAACATTACTCTCCGATTACGAATTGGAGTTTATTGAAATTCCTCCCGATGTTTTTTTACATTTTGCTTCCAGCTCAAACTTCATGCAAAAATATTTTTTATATTGTGCATCAAAACGGGAGAAGAAAAGTTTATTCTATCCCGAAACCAAACATTGCAAACCGACGGAAAAAATTATGAACGAAAATAATTTTCTTAAAGAAACAGTATCGTTTCTTTCTAAACTCGCAAAGAACAATAACAGAGAATGGTTCGAAGCAAACAAAGAGGAATATGAAGTGAAGGCGCTTATACCCGCACAACATCTGGTTATGGAGCTTGGTGATGAGTTGCAAAAACTTCTGCCGAATGTTGTTGCCAATCCGAAAGTTGATAAATCGATTTTCAGGATTCACCGCGATGTTAGGTTCAGTAAAGATAAAGCACCTTACAAAACGCATCTTGCAATTTTATTGTGGGAAGGAAGCAGAAAAAAGATGGAGTGTTCTGGATTTTATTTTCATGTTGAACCGAAACTAATTTTTCTCGGTTGCGGTTTTTATTTCTTTCCGCCTGAATTGCAAAATATTTATCGCACAAAACTGAACGATGATGCAAATGCAAAACAACTATTTCAAATTGTATCCGATTTGAAAAAGAAGAAATATCAAATTGGCGGAAAGTTCTACAAAAAAATTCCAAAAGGAATGGATGCAGATTCACCGTTTTCGGAATTATTTCTTCACAACGGATTGTACGGCTTCATTGAATTAAAAGATGTAAAATCTTTTTACACGAAAGATATTGTCAAAGAGATAATGAAACATTTCAAAAATTTTATTCCTCTTCACAAATGGTTAGTGAAAAATATTTGAGGGGCAGAATATTTTTCAACTCATAAAACTCAAAAGGATTCCGGCGGCGACGGCACTGCCGATTACTCCAGCAACGTTTGGTCCCATTGCGTGCATCAGCAAATGATTTTTAGGATCGTACTGCAAACCGATTGGGTTATTATGTATGTAGTTATTTCCATACGTTTCTGCATAACCTAGGTATGACGCGGAATACTGATCGCAAAATAAAGCCATTCGATCATCATACAATTCATTACCAATTATGCATGGAGAGGGTTGATACATCTAAATTCCGTAATGTTAACAATCAGATATTTTATTATTCATCGGAAGTTTTCATACTTCAAATAATCGGCGGCGCCGTTGCCCTAAAACTTATCGATGCTTTTGCCTCCGCACAATTCAGCGGCGAAGAACGACATCAACGAAGATTGAATAAAGTTAATGAGTTGGAGGGGGGAGAGAAGAATTTTCTAACAGACGATTATTAGGCGATAAAAATAATTGAGTTTTAATAGTTGTTTTTTCTAATCGTTTTTATCACCGAAGAACTTTTCATTGCACTCATCTCATTAAAATCATCTTCATTGTTTGGATAAAGTTGCCTGTTTGCAGACGATAGAAATATACTCCACTCGAAAGTTTTGAAGCATCAAACTCAACTTCAAAAACGCCGGATTCTTTTTCTTCATTCACCAATGTTGCAACCTGATTGCCAAGAATGTCGTAAATTTTTAGAGACACGAATTGCCTTTCTTGCTTACTGTTACTCGTGCTGAACAAAGCCGTGGCATTGCTTACTGCATACTTGATTTTCGTGGTTGGATTAAACGGATTTGGATAGTTTTGGTACAGCACAAATTCTCGAGGAGGCATCTCAATCACTTCATCTAAATTCGTAACGCTATCTCCATTTTCATCAATAATCATTCTTGATGAGTAGATAGTTAATTGGCTGTCATAATCCGCTGCGAAATACATCATTCTCCCATTTCTACTTAATGTCGGATATCCTTCAAATCTTAACGCATGGTTCCCTGCAAAATGTCCGCTATCTGAAAGCGTGCTGATATTTAATGTTTTTGGAAGTCCATAACCGGTAGGATTTGTTGTGTCTTTATAACTAATGATTAAATCATAATTAAAATAATATTGTCCGTAGCGGTCAATATCAGTTCGTGCATGCACATAATAAACTTTTTTCATATCCTCTGTAACATGCATTCCGTGATCTGAGTGAAATGCTAAATAGGGGACAGGAAAGTCAACGATATTATCCCAAATGTTAGTTTGAGAATTCCATGATGCTCTGCGTGCTGAACTATTTCTAAGAAAAATAAACGTAGTATCATTAGGAAAACACCCACATTCTTCACTATAACTACTTGTATTGATATTGCCATTAACTTTTTTTACATTGATCCAATCATTGGTTATAGCATCCCATTCAGCTTCGTATAAATCCCAACTACTTATAAATTTTGTAAAATAAAGTTTTTTCCCATCTAACGAGATGCAAGGTTTTTGGGCAAGGTTTGAACTAATCGAAGAATTTAAATTTTGCGGAATTGACCAGCCGGTATCTGTCCAGAATGTTACCGTAACTCCATTAAAATAAAGTGCGCTTCCATCACTTGCTAAATAAGGATAACTAGCGCTAAACAAATTATTGCTGATAGCTAGAACTTTCTCGGGTATCGACCATTTTTCCGGTGCCTCGGGATATTGTGAATACAACAAACGCTGTAAGCAAAAAATAGATAAAAGAAATATTATTTTTGTCTTCAATTGTACTCTCATAAAAAAAAAATCAACCGAATAATTCTACACCTAAATCTATAAAAGAATCTTTACATAAAAAACCAGCATATCAACATCTTTGTTTTAATCTGTTTATACTCTGTTGAATTGATTTTGCTCTCCTACTTCATCAACACAAGTTTAATTGTTAGTACGTTATGATCAGAAATAAGGCATTGAAACCATAATTAAACGTCTCGTCAGCTCATAAAACTCAAAAGAATGCCGGCGGCAACGGCACTGCCAATTACGCCTGCAACATTCGGTCCCATTGCATGCATCAACAAATGATTTTTAGGATCGTACTGCAAACCGATTATCTGCGAAACGCGCGCGCTATCCGGCACGGCTGATACGCCTGCATTGCCGATAAGCGGATTGATTTTATTTTCTTCCTTCAAAAAGAGATTCATAAACTTAACAAACAAAACGCCGCCGGCAGTTGCAATTATAAACGAGAAAGCACCGAGTGCAAAAATCAAAATAGATTTTGGAGTTAAGAATGTTGTCGCTTGTGTCGATGCGCCTACGGTCAATCCAAGTATTATCGTAATAATATCAATCAACGGACGCGAAGCCGTTTCCGAAAGTCTTCTCGTTACACCGCTTTCTTTCAAAAGGTTTCCGAAGAATAACATTCCAAGCAGCGGCAATGCGCCGGGAGATATAAAAGTTGTAAAGATCAAACCGATAATTGGAAAAAGAACTTTTTCGGTTTTGGAAACAACGCGCGGCGGTTTCATTTTTATTACTCGTTCAGATTTTGTAGTAAGGAGTTTCATTACCGGCGGTTGAATTAAGGGAACCAACGCCATGTATGAATATGCAGATATAGCAATTGCCCCGATTAATTCCGGTGCAAGTCGCGATGCAAGAAAAATTGCAGTAGGTCCATCCGCTCCGCCAATGATGCCGACAGCGGCGGCTTCCTTCGGTAAAAAGCCAAGTGCAATCGCTCCGACGAATGTTAAAAAAATTCCAACCTGCGCGGCGGCTCCAATCAAAATTAATTTTGGGTTTGAAAGTAAAGCGGAAAAATCTGTCATCGCTCCGATTCCTAAAAAAATTAGCGGAGGATAAACTCCTTTCAGCACACCGAAGTAAAGATAGTTTAGAACGCTCCCTTGTTCATAAATTCCAATTTGAAAATTTCCTCCGGCGTAAAAAGGAATATTGCCAACTATAATTCCAAACCCTATCGGCACAAGCAGAAGCGGTTCGTATTCTTTTTTGATTGCGAGATAAATGAAAAGCAAACCAACCGAAATCATTATCAAATGTCCGACTGTAAGATTTGCAAATCCCGAATACTTGATGAATTGTTCTAATCCGTGCATGTTACAAACCTATCTCAACTAATACATCGCCTTCAAGAACTGAATCGCCGGTTTGAACTTTTATTGCTTGAATTATGCCTCCTTTATCTGCGTTAATATTGTTTTCCATTTTCATGGCTTCAAGCAGAATTAATTTATCGCCGACTTTAACTGTGTCGCCGGTCTTTACAAATATGTTTAAGATTGTTCCTGGCAAGGGAGCTTTCACAATTCCCGTTCCTTTCTTCTCGCCGGGCTTTGCTGTTTTCTGTTCTGATTTATGTTGGTTGGTTGAAGGTGAAACTTGTTGACGAACTAATTTTGGCGTTACAGGTTGAGCTAATTTTTTTTCAATCTCAACTTCGTAAGCTGTGCCGTTGACATCAAGTTCAACAACGTTATCTTCAAGATTTTTTATTTCTACTTCGTAGATATTTCCGTGAATTAAGAACTTAAATTTTTTCATGATTGATGTTTTCCAAATCGTGGGTGATTGCGTAGTCCATAGATTTTCGAACTCCATGGCGAATAAATTTTTGATACTTTTTTTATAGTTAGAGTAGCATTCGCAAATTCTTCAACCTCTTGCAAGTAAAGGAATAATGCTGTGCCAATAGCCGCACTCTCTTCTCCCGAAAGATGACGATATTTTTCTTTAATCATTTTTGAAGGATCTTCATCCGAAATTTTTTTTGTCGGTCGGTAAATTAATTTACTTAACAAATTAAAAATTAAATAAATTAGAAAGAGCGAAACAAATACAACACTCAATCCCGTGAATGTAACCATAAGACTATTTCCATTGCCGTAACAATCTACCGTAACAATTTTCATCATGTCAAAAGTTAAAGAAGAAATGTTTTGCAAAGAATCGATTGCAGTTTTTGTTGAGTCAGTTTGTAAAGCTGTGAAAATTTGTTCGTTCATAATATCACAAAGGGATGTTGGAATGTTTCTTCGGAGGATTAACATCTTTCTTTGTTGAAAGAGCTTGCAAGGCGCGGATAACTCTGAACCGCGTATTCTTCGGAATTATAACATCATCGAGGTAACCATATTTTGCGGCAACGTACGGTGATGCAAATTTATTGCGATACTCTTCTTCCTTTTCAAGCATGAATTTTACTTTTTCACTTTCATCTTTTATTTCGGAAAATTCTTTGTTGTGAAGAATTTCGATTGCGCCGCGCGGACCCATCACGGCAATTTCTGCGGAGGGCCATGCATAATTAATATCGCCGCGCAGATGTTTAGAGCCCATCACATCATAAGCGCCGCCATAAGCTTTGCGGAGTATGATTGTAATTTTCGGAACGGTTGCTTCGCCGTATGCAAAAAGAAGTTTTGCGCCGTGAATAATTATTCCGCCATACTCTTGCGCAGTTCCGGGAAGGAAGCCGGGTACATCTACAAATGTTACAATCGGCATATTGAACGCATCGCAGAATCTTACAAAACGTGCGGCTTTGCGCGATGAATTTATATCTAAAACTCCTGCGAGATAATTTGGTTGATTAGCAACAATGCCAACCGGCATACCGTTGAAGCGCGCGAAACCGGTTACAATATTCGGTGCATAATTTCTTTGAACTTCCAGAAATTCTCCGTGATCTGTTACAAGATGAATTACATCTTTTATATCGTATGGTTTGTTTGCGTTTGTAGGAACAACTTCGTTAAGCGCGTCTTCAAGTCTGTCAATCGGATCATCGCAAGGAATCACGGGAGGATCTTCAAGATTATTTTGCGGAAGGTAGCTCAATATTTTTTTGATTAAAAGAATTCCTTCTTCTTCATCTTCGGCAACAAAATGTGTAACGCCCGATTTTGTGCCGTGAACAAATGCGCCGCCAAGTTCTTCTTCATCTACTACTTCTCCCGTTACGGTTTTTACAACTTTAGGACCGGTAACAAACATGTAACTTGTTTCTTTGCTCATAATTGTAAAATCTGTTAATGCAGGAGAATAAACTGCACCGCCGGCGCATGGTCCGAAGATTGCAGAAATTTGCGGCACTACACCCGAAGCATTTATGTTGCGTTGAAATATTTCTGCATAACCGCCGAGACTTTTTACACCTTCTTGAATTCTCGCGCCGCCGCTATCGTTTATACCGATAATCGGTGCGCCAACTTTGATTGCTTTATCCATAACTTTACAAATTTTCATGGCGTACATTTCCGAAAGTGAACCGCCGAATACAGTGAAGTCTTGCGAGAAAACATAAACAAGTCTGCCATCGATAGTGCCGTAGCCGGTAACAACGCCGTCGGAAAGATAATCTTGTCCTTTCAAACCAAAGTCTATGCAACGATGCGAAACGAACATATCGAATTCTTCGAAGCTACCTTCGTCGAGCAACATTGCAATTCTTTCGCGAGCAGTGTATTTCCCTTTTTTGTGTTGAGCTTCAATTCTTTTTTCGCCGCCGCCAAGCCGCGCTTCATCGCGTAAGTCTAATAGTTCCTGAATTTTTTCCTGCATCATAATTAGAATTCCTTCAATAAAATAATTTGAAATTTTTGGTAAGAATTAAAAAACCGCCCTCATAAAATTGTTTTGTGATAAAATTAATCTTCATCTCATACTCACGGCTTCTCACAAAATTCAGTTAATACACCGTGCGTAAATTTCGGATGAAGAAACGCGATGTTTAGCCCTTCGGCACCTTTGCGGGGAATTTTATCGATAAGCTCCACGCCCTTATTTGATGCGTGGGTAAGAGCGTTTTCAATTCCTTCAACAGCAAACGCTATGTGGTGAATTCCTTCACCTTTTTTTTCGATGAACTTGCCGATTGGTCCATCCGTGGAAGTTGATTCGAGTAATTCAATTTTCGTTTCTCCGACTTGAAAAAAAGCAGTTTTAACTTTTTGATCTGCAACTTCTTCAACGGCATAACATTTTAATCCCAACACTTCTTCGTAATATTTTTTTGCTTCTTCTAAATTCTTAACGGCAATTCCGATGTGTTCGATGTGTGTGATCATCTTGATAATCCATATTTATTTGTGGTTTTCATGTTCATGCTCATTTTCATTTTCATTTTTAACGCCGAAAGTATTTTTTAATCCGATGATGAATTCATTCTTTTCCTGATCGTTCAGAACGGCTTCGGGATGGGTGAATGTATAAATCTTCATCGGCATCTTTCCTTTTTGAACTTCTTCAGCGGCTTCGTCTGCATCTTCAAGATTGCCTGTAGAAAAATTTAAGTGTTCTCTCCCTTCGTTCACATCTTTAGAGACAAGAAATTTTATCGGTGCAACATACGAATACCAGGGCCAAACCGTTTCGTTCGAGTGGCAATCGTAACAAGCTTTCTTTGCGGTTGCTTCGGTTTTTTGTGAATCCCATTTTACATTCTGCGTTACCGGAGGATTTGTTCGTTCAACCGGAATGAATTGAATTGCGACAAACAAAACTATAAGTGCATAAAAAATATATTTTAGTTTTTTCATTTTTTTTCTCACATTAATTATATGACAACATGTTCGCGATATTCTCCGAAAACTTTGCGGAGCGTATTGCAAATTTCTCCGACGCTTGCATAGACTTTGACCGCTTCTACTATTAACGGCATCAAGTTTGCATCTCCTTCTGCGGCATTTTTCAAAGCCAACAATTTTGCATCAACTTCAGATTGCGATCTTTGCGCACGAATCTGTTTCAAAAATTTTATTTGCTCTTCTTGAACTTTCATATCAATTCGAAGAAGATCATGCATTGGTTCTTCTTCAACTTGAAATTTATTCACGCCAACGATAATTCTTTCTCCCGCTTCAACTTCTTTTTCAAATTGATATGCGGCTTTCTGAATTTCCAACTGCTGAAAACCTTGTTCAATTGCTTCTGCGGCACCGCCAAAGGAATCAATCTTTTCGATGTATTCCATCGCCATTCTTTCAATTTCATCGGTCATCTTTTCAACATAATAAGAGCCTGCGAGTGGGTCGATTGTATTCGTAATTCCACTTTCGTAAGCAATGATTTGTTGAGTACGCAAAGCAGTGCGAACGGATGCTTCGGTGGGAAGTGCCAATGCTTCGTCTCTTGAGTTTGTATGTAGTGATTGCGTTCCGCCCAAAACTGCGGCGAGTGTTTGAACTGCAACACGAACGATATTATTATCAACTTGCTGCGCCGTTAATGTCGAGCCTGCGGTTTGCGTATGGAATCGTAACATCATCGAACGAGAATCTTTTGCATGAAATCTTTCTTTCATAATCTTTGCCCAAATTCTGCGAGCCGCACGAAACTTTGCAACTTCTTCGAGCAAATCGTTATGTGAATTAAAGAAGAAAGATAACCGTCCTGCAAATTTATCAACATCAAGTCCGGCACTAATCGCGGCATTCACGTAGGCGATTCCATCGGCGAGCGTAAATCCGACTTCCTGCGCGGCGGTTGAGCCTGCTTCACGAATGTGATAACCAGAAATCGAAATTGTGTTCCACTTCGGGACTTCTTTCGAACAATATTCAAAAATATTTGTAATTAACCGCATCGATTGTTTCGGAGGAAAGATATACGTGCCGCGGGCGATGTATTCTTTTAAAATATCATTTTGAATTGTGCCGCTGATTTTGTCTTTCGAAATTCCTTGCTTTTCTGCTACACCGATATAAAGCGCAAGCAATACTGATGCGGGTGCGTTGATTGTCATCGAAGTTGATACTTTATCGAGCGGAATTTGATTAAAAAGAATTTCCATATCGGCAAGAGTATCTATTGCAACGCCAACTTTACCAACCTCACCGTAAGCCAGCGGATCATCGCTATCATATCCAATTTGTGTAGGAAGATCAAACGCAACAGATAACCCCATCTGTCCCTGCGCCAATAAAAATCTATATCTTTCGTTAGATTCCTTTGCAGTACCGAAACCGGCATATTGTCTCATCGTCCATAATTTACCCCTGTACATAGTTGGCTGCACACCGCGCGTAAATGGAAATTGCCCGGGATAGCCCAAGTTCTTTTCATAAGATTCTAAATCGTTATCGTTCGGCGTATAAAGCGGTGCAACGGGAACGAAAGAAACGGTGGTAAAACTTTTTTCTCGTTCAGGATTTTTTGCAATGGTTTTTTTATAATTTGTTTCCTCCCACTGCTGATAGGATTCGTCGAGTTTTTTCTTTAATTGTTCAATATCCATTAATTCCTCAAAACATTTGCGCTTTTATTACAAAGGTTATACCAAAGTTAATTAAAATGAATTGCTTTGTATCGATTGCATAAAACAAAAAATTTGAGTTCAAAAATAATTTTCAGAGCAGATATTTGCATGATTGAGAAATTTCTTATTAAAGATAAGAATGAGTAAATTTTCATTGACTATAAAGGTGCTAATTCTTTACCTTTGCTACTCAAATTTTGAAAAAAATTCCGCGATAGCTCAATGGTGGAGCATTCGGCTGTTAACCGAAGGGATGCAGGTTCGAGTCCTGCTCGCGGAGCGAAATAAAAGCCTCAAAAGTTTTGAGGCTTTTTGCTTTTATGAGTTGCTTCGTCTACATCTTAAAATCAAAAACCGCCGACAAATATTATACCGGCATCTCTGAAAATCCATCTCGAAGATTGGAATACCATAACACAATCGAGAAAGGATTCACATCGAGATATCGTCCTTGGGAAATAGTTTTTACGATAGAATTTCCCGATAAAATCTCAGCCCTTGCCGCAGAAAAGAAGATCAAAAATTGGAAATCAAGAAAGATGATAGAAAAATTAATTGATGGTGAAATTACTTTATAAGCATTCGGCTGTTATCCCGATCCATCGGGATGCAGGTTCGGGTGCCTTCAGTTCCGACTTGTCGGAATCGCGGAGCTTTAGAAACCCTGAATAACTTCAGGGTTTTTTTTGGAATGTTTTTATTTCTCTTGAATTTATGAAGTTATAGCTCGAGCATTCGGCTGTTATCCCGATACATCGGGATGCAGGTTCGAGTGCCTTTAGTTCCGACTTGTCGGAATCGCGGAGCGAAATAAAAGCCTCAAAAGTTTTGAGGCTTTTTGCTTTTATGAGTTGCTTCGTCTACATCTTAAAATCAAAAACCGCCGACAAATATTATACCGGCATCTCTGAAAATCCATCTCGAAGATTGGAATACCATAACACAATCGAGAAAGGATTCACATCGAGATATCGTCCTTGGGAAATAGTTTTTACGATAGAATTTCCCGATAAAATCTCAGCCCTTGCCGCAGAAAGGAAAATCAAAAATTGGAAATCAAGAAAGATGATAGAAAAATTAATTGATGGAAGCATAAACTTATCAAGATTTCGTTATAAACTTTAACAGTTCGAAACTATCTAATTTTATAATTCTTCTCTTTCAAAAACTTCTCTTATATTCGTTCTGTAACTTTAAAGGAGTTTGTTATGAAAGAGACTATCACCGTTTCGATAACTACAGAAACTTCAATCGATAAAGTTTGGGAAGCTTGGACGAATCCCCAACACATTGTGAACTGGAATCATGCCTCGGATGATTGGCACACACCGAAGGCGGAAAATGATTTGAAAGTCGGCGGAAAATTTTGCTACACAATGGCGGCAAAGGATGGTAGCATGCAATTTAATTTCGAAGGCATCTATGATGTGATAGCGCGTCATCAGCTTATCGCTTACACAATTGCAGATGGAAGAAAAGTAGAAGTTAAATTTCACACAGAGGGAAAGAAGACTTTCGTTACCGAAAACTTTGAAGCGGAATCAACTAACTCAATTGAATTGCAAAAAACCGGATGGCAGGCAATTCTGAACAATTTTAAAACTTACACTGAATCGTTTAATTCTATTGAAACTTTACGCTTTGAAATTATGATAGATGCATCTGTCGAAAAAGTTTATACTCGAATGCTCGATGATCATTTTTTTAAAGAATGGACTTCCGTCTTCAATCCAACTTCACATTTCGTCGGGAATTGGGAAAAAAATTCGAGAATACTTTTTCTCGGGACAGACAAAGAAGGTAAGTTGGGGGGAATGGTCGGGCTCGTTGAAGAAAATATTCGAAATAAATTTGTCAGCATAATTTATATCGGAATCATCAAGGACGAAAAAGAAATTACTGACGGACCTGAAGTAGAAGGTTGGGTTGGTTCGCACGAAAAATATTTCTTTACCGAACAAAACGGAGAAACATCTCTTGTAGTTGAAATGGATACTAACATGCAATTAAAAAAATATTTTTTAGAAACATACCCGCTTGCACTCGACAAGTTAAAAATCATTTGTGAGAAATAATGCCATTATCGCAACTCAATAATTTAAGCAACTCACTGCCAAACAGCGAGAAGATGCCTGCGTTGTTTTTGGGGCATGGCAGTCCGCTAAATGCAATTGAAGAGAATGAATTCGTAGATGGTTTTAGAAAGATCGGGAAGGAAATTCAAAAGCCCGCGGCAATACTTTGCATCTCAGCTCATTGGGAAACGAGCGGAACGTTTGTAACGGCAATGGAAAACCCGAGAACAATTCATGATTTTTATGGCTTTCCACGAGAATTATATGAACAAAAATATCCTGCCGCAGGTAGCCCGTTTCTTGCAGACGAAACTAAAAAAATGATAACAAAAACAAAAGTTGAACTCGACTATAAATGGGGGCTTGATCATGGTGCGTGGAGCGTTGTTAAACATCTTTATCCCGATGCCGATGTTCCAATTATTCAAATGAGTTTGGATTTCAATCACCCCGCGAAGTATCATTATGAATTAGCAAAAGAACTCTCCGCGCTTCGCAAAAAAGGAATTCTAATTATCGGAAGCGGAAACATCGTTCATAATTTAAGATTGATTGCCTGGAATAAAATGAATGAAGATGATTTTGCTTTTGATTGGGCAAGTGAAGTTCGGGAAAAAATTAAGAACATGATTTTGACTGACGATCACAAAACACTGCAAAATTATAACTCGTTCGGAAGAGCATTCGAACTATCAATTCCGACACCCGAACATTTTCTTCCGCTACTTTATATTCTTTCATTAAAAGAAAAAAATGAATCAATAATTTTTTTTAACGACAAAGCCGTCGGCGGTTCAATTACAATGACGTCGATAAAAATTGATTAACACTTCCGATTATTTCGAATTAATCTTTCCGAAGAAATTTTTATTCTGTCAATTGATTTCTTCACTTTTTATTTTATATTCACTAAAGATTTCCGCTATGTTTTAGAAAGAAAGCCATACTTTAAATTTTTCAAAGGAAATTCTTAAATCTATCTAACCAAGTATGAAGATTAAGAATCACTTTTATAACAATAATCATCAATGAACTCCCGACAACTTAAAGCACTAATTATCGAAGACTCTGAAAGCGATACCAAGCTTCTTTTAAGTGTTTTAAAAAAAGGAGGATATAAAGTAACTTTTGATGTTGTGGACACAGCTAAAAAAATGAATGCCGCTCTTAAACGGGAATCTTGGGACATCGTTATTTCCGATTACACTCTACCTCAGTTCAGCGGACTTGCGGCACTTAAAACTCTTCACAGTTTCGGCATCGATATACCTTTCATAATCATCTCAGGAACAATTGGCGAAGAAACGGCAGTGGATATGATGAAAGCCGGTGCGCATGACTTTGTTATCAAAAGTAATATGGAACGTTTAATACCGGTTATCAAACGTGAAATTGATAACGCCGAGCAAAGAAGAAACAAGCGGCTTATTGAAATTGCAATTCAAAGCAGCGAAGAAAAATATCGCACTGATTTCACACTTCTAAATTCCATCCTCGAAAGTCCGCAGGATATAATTATTTTCTCCCTCGATAAAAGATTTCGTTACACATCTTTTACAAAATTTCATAAACAAACTATGAAAGCAATTTGGGGTATCGATATTGAATTGGGTGAAAATATGTTAAACTACATCAAATCACCCGCAGATAGAAAAAAAGCAAAGAAAAATTTTGAACGAGCACTTGCAGGCGAATCCTTTATTCTTGAAGAAGAATATGGCGATGAACAACTACTTCGCACTTATTATGAGGATCGTTACAGTCCTATTTTTGATCAACACGATAATATTATTGGTCTTACTGTATTTGTAATTGACATTACGGAAAGAAAGCGCGCCGAAAAATTATTGCGCGATAGTGAGGAAAGATTTAGAGATATTTTTGAATCGATCCCTTCCGGAATGTTTCTGATTAAATTATTCGATGACGGAGTGCTCAGGTTGCTCGGTTCGAACCCCGCCGCAGAAAAAATTTTAAGATTATCATTAAAAGATTCTATTGGAAAACCAATCATTGAAATTTTCCCGAATCTTGTCAACACCGATGTTCCTGAAATTTATAAACAGATCGCATTGGGTAAAATAAATAACCAATCATTTGAAATAGATTATCAGGATGAAAATGTAAAAGGCATCTATGCAGTAAAAGCATTCTATGCCGGAAGCGCGACTGTCGTTGTAGATTTTACAGACATCACCGAACAGAAGAAAAATCAAGCTGATGCAGAGCGTTATCTTGCTTTGCTCAATGCGGCACTGGAATCTACAAGCTCGGGAATTTTGATTGCTACTGCGCCTGATGTGAACATCACTTTTGCAAATGCCGCCGCGCTGTCTATCGGTTCGGGTGATGCAAATAAATTAACCAACATAAAAATGGAGGAACACAGTAAAAAATGGAATACCTATTATCCTGACGGAAGAATTTATGAACCCGAAAACCTTCCTCTTTCCCGCGCAATTCTTCACGGCGAATCAAATCAAGATGTAGAAATTCTTTTACAAAATGAAAAGGGAGAAAAGCGTTGGATTCTTGCAAGTGCATCTCCCGTTTATGATCATAACGGAAAATTAATCGCAGGCGTTGTAGTTTTTCCCGATATAACCGAACGAAAAAATTCGGAAGCGCAATTGAAAAAGCAACATGAAGAATTGCAGTCAATTTATAAACTCGCAAATGCCGTCGGTCAAGCGGAAACTCTTGAAGTAATTTATAGCGAAGCTATAAAAGGAATTATTGATGCATTGAAGTGTGATCGTGCATCAATTCTTATTTTTGGCGATGATGATAAAATGCACTTTAAAATGTGGCATGAACTATCGGATGATTATCGGAATGCAACAGATGGTCATTCTCCCTGGTCGAAAGATTCGAAAGATCCGAAGCCATTGTTGTTAGAAAACATAAACAATGATGATAGTTTCGGTACTCTTCAAAAGAAAATTTTAGAGGAGGGAATTGTAGCATTGGGATTCATTCCTCTAATTTATAAATCTGAACTTCTTGGTAAGTTTATGATTTATTACAATCAACCTCACGAATTCACGGATGATGAAGTTCAACTTGCACAAACAATCGCCTCACAAATTTCGGTTGCAATTGTGCGTCAACGAGATCAGGATATTTTAAGAAAGAATGAACAATATGTTCGAAATATTCTTGAACACATATCGAATGTATTTTATGTTCATGACAATGAGCATATGCTAATTTATATCAGTCCTCAATTCTTTAATTTAATCGGTTATACTCAAGAAGAAGCAAAAAGAAAGTGGACGGAATTCATAACGGATAACCCGATCAATCAGAAGGGATATAATGCAACCGTTCGTGCAATCGAAACCGGAGTAGCCCAACCGCCGTACGAACTTGAACTCCTCCATAAAAACGGAAACAAAGTTTGGGTCCGAGTAAATGAAACGCCGATTGTAGCAAATGGAAAAACCGTTCAGATTGTTGGTGCATTAGATGATATCACAAAAGAGAAGCGAGACGAAATAACAAGAAAAATTCAATTCAACATTGCACATGCAATTGTTTCCGCGCAAAGTTTGGAAGAGTTGTTTGAATCGGTGAGAATTGAATTGAATTCATTATTCGATACTTCAAATTTCTTCGTTGCGATTTATGACGAAAAAACAAATTCACTCTCCGCGCCATTTGATAAAGATGAAAAAGATGATATCCCCGTTTGGAGCGCCGATAATTCTTTGACGGGATATGTTATAAAAAGCAAAGAAGCATTTTTATTTACGCCGGACGACATTGCGAAATTGGAGTATGAAAATATTGTTACTGCAATCGGTTCACTCCCGGAACAGTGGATGGGAGTTCCACTTATTATCAACAATAAAAGTCTTGGTGCTATTGTAATTCAAAGCTATAACAATAAAAATGCTTATACAAACGACGATGTAAAAATCGTTGAACACATTGCTTACCAGGCAAGTCTTTATATGGAACACAAGCGTAACGAAATGAATGTTCAAAAGCTTACCCGCGCAATTGAACAAAGCCCGGTTTCGGTAATCATGACAGACAAAGAAGGCAACATCGAATATGTGAACAAAGCTTTTACAAAAATTTCCGGATACACACGCAAAGAAGTTATGGGGCAGAATCCGCGCATCTGGAAATCAGATTTTCACTCCAAAGAATATTACAAGGAAATGTGGGTTAATATCATTAAGGGAAATGATTGGGAAGGGGAATTCCTAAACAAAAAGAAAAACGGGGAACTTTATTGGGAAAATATTATCATTTCTCCACTGTACAATAACGAAGGCGCAATAACAAATTTCATAGCAGTGAAAGAAGATATTACGGCGCGCAAAAAATCGGAAGATGAAATTAAATTCCAGGCGCGTTTGCTTAAGGCAGTCGGGCAGGCAGTAATTGCAACGAATGATAAGGGAAGCATAACCTATTGGAATCACGCCGCAGAAAAAATTTATGGCTGGCTTTATAATGAAGTGCTTGATAAAAATCTTTTAGATGTTACTAATTCGGAAGAGATGAAAAGATTAAGTAATGACATCGAGGATAATATTTTACGGGGAAGAAATTGGGAAGGCGAAATTATTCAAACAAGAAAAGATGGTTCCGAGTTTCCGGCATTTATTACGAATGCACCTTTGACCGATGCTCATGGAAAGGTAATCGGAATGGTTGGAATATCGAGCGATATCACGAGTCAAAAAAATCTCGAACACGAATTGGTGAAAGAAAAAAATAGAGCCGAAGAGATGAACAAATTGAAATCGAGTTTCCTTGCAAACATGAGCCACGAACTCCGCACACCGATGATTGCAATTCTTGGTTACACAGAAATTTTATCCGAACTTGTTACCGATGAAGAAGCCGAAAGAATGATTACCACAATTCATGATAGCGGCGAACGTTTGAAAGATACATTAAACATGATTCTCGATCTCTCACGCATTGAAGCTGAGCGGCTCGACCTTAACATCACCGAAATAAATTTGAACGAAGTTATCGGCAAAGCAATAAATCTTTTCAAACGCCAGGCGGCAAAGAAAAATATTCAATTGAATTTTGAAGAGAACCAAAAAAATTTCAATGCGTTCCTTGATTCCGGTTGCATCTCGATTATTTTAAATAATCTTATCAGTAACGCAATCAAGTTCACACATGCCGGCGAAGTGAAAGTTGTTCTTAACCAAAAAAAGATTGGCAAAGTAGATCATGCCGAACTACAAGTGATTGATACCGGAATCGGAATTTCTTCGAAAGATCAGGAAATTATTTGGGAAGAATTCCGACAGGCGAGTGAAGGCTTGGGGCGTGCTTATGAGGGAACCGGTTTAGGTTTAACGATTACTAAAAAATTTGTCGGCTCTTTGAATGGCAGTATCGGTTTGCAAAGTGAACCGGGAAAAGGTTCAGTCTTCACTGTTCATCTTCCGGTTAATTTTAATAAAAAATAATTTTTCGTTAAAGTAATTCGGTCAAGGAATCGATAATTAAATCGGGTTCAAATGATTCCAATTTTTTTCTTGTTCTATACCCGAAAGTTACTGCACAAGATTTAGCACCGGCACTTTTACCGCATTGAATATCAAACTCAGTATCGCCGACAATCATTGTTTTAGCCGGATGAACATTGAGTTGCTCGCAAATAAAAAGTAGCGGCTCCGGCGAAGGTTTGTGTTCATGTCCTTCTCTTCTTCCCATAATAAAATCAAAGTGATCTTGCAGTTTTAATATGTCGAGAATCTTATCTGCCTGCCATTGCCCTTTGGTTGTCAGTAAAGAAATCTTTTTGTTCCTTAATTTTAACTCGCTCAAAGTTTCGACGACGTGAGGATAAAGTTTTGTTGAATCGATATACTCAAAATAAATCTTCTTAAAATTGTCGATGAAGAATTCAAGATCATCAACAACAATATTCAAATCATCAAAAATATCTTGAAAGTGCGCGCCGATTTTCCCGTGCAAATCTTCGAAGCGTATTGCGTAATCGAATCCCATTCGCTTAAATGTTTCATTGACGGTTAAGTGAATTGTTTCGGCAGAGTCAGTCAATGTTCCGTCAAGATCAAATACAAAAAGATCAATCGAATTGTTGTTCATCAAGCATCTATTGTTCGTGTGAGCATTGTTCGCCCCGGCAACATTCATCAATATTAACTTTGCACACGGCGCATTGCCCGTGCCCGTTAACCCAAATAACTTGCGACTTCAATCCGCAATTCGGACAAATAAAAATTTCTTCGCTATTCATTTTCATCGTCAAGTAATATTGTAGGAATTAATTTTCGTCCGGCATATCCCTCATGTAGTGTATGATAGAATAAAATATCTTCCTCATCGCTTCGCCAGCAAAGAAATACTTCTTCATTATTTATTACAGAAGGAAAATCCACAAGTCCGACTGTAAAGTTCCAATCTTTATAATAGCAACCGAGTTCTTCGAGTTCGCGGCTATATGCTTCAATTTTTTCAAGGTGAGATTTTACTTTAAAATTCTCGTCAATTAATCCATTCAATTCTTCTGCAAGAAATTTTATTTCTTTTCCTTCCGAAAGAATATCGGCAACAATTTTTTTTACGAGTGGTAAAGTCTTTTTAGCTTCTGCCGGAGTGAAATATTTTATTGCGGTGGACATAACTTCTATTTTTAATTACAATATATCAATTAGATGAAAATAATTTGAGGAATGTTTTAACACTTTGTAACGATGATTTTTATGGAAGTGAAGTTGACTTATTTTTTTTGCGTCAAATTTCTTTACATCATATTTATCTTTTGAAGAGAGAAGTTTCTAACTCTTCAACGCTAGCAAACGAACTAAAATATTTTGTATAAAAAAAGTCGGTTGACTATTCATCTTCTTAACTGAAGTTACGCAATACGGCAAATAGCACACTGATGACACAGATATAACTGATTTTCACAGATTTCTATCAATCAAAATCGGACTTAGCAGCGTTCAATTTATTATTGATTGAAAATAGAATTGGATATATCGAACTGTTGCGTAATCCACTTCTTACACTTACACTTACACTTACTCTTAATCTTTTTAACAATTTAATTTCCATTACTGCTGATTAAGAAAAAATTTATTTCAGCGTGTCTTTGAATATTCTGTTTTTCAGACTGTCGAGCTTTTTCTTTTCGGAATCGGGAATGGCAGTAGCTTTGAAGAACAATGCGGGTGCGGCTTCTTCTGTAATTCCGGCAGTCTCCTTTTTGTTTTTGAGTGTAAAACTTTCATCCAAAATTGATTTATCCGTTTTCTTCTCCGCAACATCAATTTCAACAGGTTTGCGCGGAGTTACAATTTCATTCTTCTGAAAATTATTTTCTTCTTTTGCTACTTCGCCGGAAAGTACATCATTCTGCTTACTTATGATTACATCCTCTCTGACTTTCGGTGCTTCTGAAAAGGGATCTGTCATTACATCATTGGTTGAAGGAAGAGAAAGAAACATCACAATTAAAAATACAACTGCGGCGGCGGAAGAGATTAATACTTTTCCCCAAAAATATTTTTGAAAAATACTCTCCTTTGTCGCATACTTTTCTGCGTTGATTTTCCTCATCAAATCCGCTTCGAAATTCGGTTTTGCCGAAATTTTTTTCAACGACTTTAACGCCGAAATCGCTTTCGAGTATTCTTTATCTTCTTTATTAAAATTTTCCATTAATCTTCTTTATAAATATCTTTTAAGAGTTCTTGCAATTGCGCTCTTCCTCTGTTAATCCTTGATTTAACGGTTCCAACCGTAATGCCGAGAACTTCGGCAATTTCTTCATAAGACATTTCCTGCACATCACGGAGAACAACTGCTTCGCGATAAACCGGCGGAATTTCGAGCAACGCATCTTGAATCATTTTTTCTTTGATGTTGCTGTCCGAGATTCTTTCCGGTCCGGCTGAATAATCTGGAATGTCGAATGTTTCGTTCTCCTCGCCGTAATTGTGAATGGAGAAAGTGCGTTTGCGTTTGCGTCTTTGTAATTCCGTCTTCGCTAAATTTCCGGCGATGGTATAAATCCATGTAGAAAATTTTGCGATCGTTTTATAGAGTTCTTTATTTCTATAAACTTTAATCATTGTTTCCTGTACGACATCGTTGCACGATTCGTAATCGCCGAGATAGCGAAAAACAAAGTTGGTGAGAGGATTTTTATATCTCTGCACCAAAATTTCAAAGGCACGTAATGTTTCGTTTTGCTGAAACTCGAGTATCAATTCTTCGTCGGTCAATTCCAGCAAATTTCTGTCTATCAACTTGGGTTATACTTTCTTGTTGAAAATTTGTTTCAAAAAATTATGGATAAAATGAAAATAATTCTACTAAAATTTAGTTATAAAAAGTCATCGGTCAATTAGCCGAAAAAATATTACCGAGCAGAACGGATAAAACGGTCAAATCATCCGTGAAAGAAGTTTTAACGGAAAGGTCTGCTTCAAAAAGGAAACCGGAAATTTGAGCTAATTGCAATTGAGTATAATTTTTTTTTGCGAATTTGAAATTTTTAAAATAGAAAGGATGCGCCCCAACTAACTTTGCCGCTTCGGCTTCGGAGATTTTTTGTTTAATAACCTCTTCAATTTGTGCAAGAGTCAAAAAATATTTATTCAGCATTGCAATCATTCCGATTATGCTTTCTCCTCTTTTAATCATGTTGAAGCCAATTTTAAATGCAGATTTGCGATCACGTTTTCCAATTGCTTCCTGCAATGCGAATATGTTGTACTCGCGCGTCTCTATCGCATTCTTTTTAACATCGTCGAGCGTTATCTCTTTTCTATCGCTTGCAAAATTTATCAGCTTTTGCATTTCGTTTTGTAAAAAATTTCTATCGTCACCGACAATCTCGAGCAATAATCTTGCTTCAGCATCATGCAATACTTTTGCAGATTTCTCTGCGATATTCTGAAGCCAGAGGACGAGATCATCTTCTCTCAATTCTTTCGCTTCAAAAATTAAATCATCGTCGCGTAATTTTTTATTTGCTTTTTTAAGGAAAGAAGGAGCTTTTTCATCGCCGACTATTACGAGAACAGTAAACTCGGATGGAGCGAAATAATATTTTTCAAGGACTTCGAGGTCTTTAATTTTTTCAGGTTCTTTAACGATAGCAAGTTTTTTTTCGGAGCCGAAAGGATACATGTTTGCGAAGTCCACAATTTCCGCCGCACTGTTTGAACTGCCGTAAAAAACTTGTTTATCAAAATCGGAAACGATGAAGGATGAAATTGCACTGTCAATCTCTTCAACGGCTTCATCGAGCATGAAAGTATCTTTACCGAAAAAATAATAGATCGGTTTAAATTTTTTCTTTCTAATTTCTTTAATCAGATTGACGAGCGAAGGAAATTGCGTTTTACTCATCGATGATAATTTCTTTCTTCCTTTCAAATTTAATTGCGAGCGAAAGAAAAAATGCAAAGCCGCCCCACACAATAGAAATAACAATCAGCGCAGTTAAAAGTGTAGTCATTTCGAATTCTCCGAAAAAATTTTGTTCACCATTTTTTTGTTTAAGATGATAAAAATGAGAAGCACTGTTCCCCACTGAAATAAACATGTTCCCGCGTTTTCGAGATGAAACGGGTTGAGCCAATCGGAATCCCAACTGACAGAAGAAATTAACCACCACAGAAGAAGAACAATCGCTTGTAACGGGATTAAATATTTCATTATAAAATTATACCATTTGCCGATTTGAATATCGCTTCCGAATCCATTGACGACCGAAGTTCTAAAATTATCAACGCCGAAACGAAGCACGGCAAATGCAATGAAGAACCCGCTGATGATTAAACCGACACCCCAAACCCAATCTTGATTTATAAGTATATCAACATTCATTGCCGGAGGAATTCCGAAAATAATTGCGAGCACCGCAACAATAAGTACTGCTTTCTCTCTCTTTATTCCGAAGTCTATTATCGTTCTCGTTGAAAGTTCAACCATAGAAATCAAAGAAGTGAGCGCGGCAAAAAATAATGCGAGGAAAAATGTTGTTGCAAAGAAAATATTCAGTGAATAAATCTGTGTAAGTTTAACAAAAAGTTTCGGCAGATAAATAAAAGTTAATCCTGTATTCGCCGGACCTGATTTAGAAATTTCAATCATCGCATCAGTTGAACCGAGCGCGAATACAGTTGAGAAAATTGTAATACCCGCGAGCAGTGAAACGGAATTGTTCCCGAAAGAAATAAGCGCGGCATTAATTGCGATATCTTCTTTCTTCCTCATGTAGATTGCATAAGTCATTATCAATCCCCAGCCCGCGCCGGTATCCCACGCATTTTGTGTTAATGCATTGAGCCAAACTTTGTAATCGAGAATGACATTTAAATCAGGAGTGAAAAAATATTTTATTCCTTCAAATGCGCCGGGGAGGGTTATCGCACGCAAGAAAAGTAAAAAGATTATTCCGAGTAACGCGGGTACAAGAATTTTATTTGCTTTTTCAATTCCATATTTTACTCCTTTAAAAACTATCGCCGCCGTAAGCGCAATAGAAAAAATATGAAACAACATCGGCAGTGAGCTACTTGAAAAATCATTCCAATATGCGAGATGATCGGATGTGTTGAATAAGTCGCCTCTCAATGCAGAAATGAAATAACGCAAACACCACCCCGTAACAACGGAATAATAAAACATGATAGCAGTTGAAACCAATACTATGAACGCTCCCATCCATGCGAAAGATTTTCCCGCAGTTTGAGAAATTGCGCCAATCGGTCCCAACCTTTGTTTCTTTCCGATAGCAAATTCGGTAATGATTAAAGGGAGAGACCAAATCAATAAAAAAATAACCCAAGGAATTAAAAAAGAGCCGCCGCCGTTTTGCGCGACGACTCTTGAAAATCTCCAAATATTTCCCGTGCCTACGGCAATTCCTATAGTTGCAATTACAAGCGCCCAGCGAGACGAGAAATATTCCTGTTGTTTCATTGCAATTACTTAGCTCGTTTTTCGATTGTTACATTTTGCATAACAACATCGGTGAGCGGTTTATCGTATGGTTTAGATGTTTGAACTTTTCCGATTGCATAAACAACATCCATGCCTGCAACAACTTGTCCAAAGATAGAATGTTTTCCATCGAGCCATGGAGTAGGAACGAGCGTGATGAAAAATTGGCTTCCATTTGTATTCGGTCCGGCGTTTGCCATAGAAAGAAGTCCCGGTTTATCATGTTTTAAAGAAGCATGAAATTCATCGCTGAATTTACCGCCCCAAAAACTTTCGCCACCTCTGCCGGTGCCGGTGGGGTCGCCACCTTGAATCATAAAGCCGTCAATAACGCGGTGAAAAACTATTCCGTTGTAATATCCTTTCATTGCAAGCCCGGCAAAATTTTCTGCGGTGCGCGGAGTTTTATCCGTGAACAATTCTATTTCTATTGTTCCCATGCTTGTTTTGATTACCGCAACAGTCATCGAATCATTTTTTGTACTGTCAGTCATGACAATGTTTTCCTTTTCGTTTGAGATTTTAGAGTTATCTTGATTTAAATTCTGATTCGATGAGTTCGAATCTTTGCATCCTAATAAAATTAAAATTAGCAATACTGAGCTAAAAAGTTTTTTCATGTTTCTCCTATGTAGTTTTTAGTTATGGTTGAATTACTTTAAAATAAATTAATGATAAGATTACAATTCCGAGCGCGATCCGGTAATAGATGAACAAGAAAGTAGAATTTTTTCTGAGAAATTTCAGAAGAAAATCTATTGCAAGATAACCGCTAATTCCTGAAACGACAGTAGCAACTGCGAGAGAAATAATCTCTTCACCGTTAAGATAATTGAGAGATTGGTATAACTCCAACATTCCGCTTGCAAAAATTGCAGGAATGCTTAATAAAAATGAGAAGCGCGCGGCAGCTTCCCGTTTCAAGCCGGAGAATAACCCACCGGTGATTGTTGTTCCTGAACGCGATGAACCTGGAATTAATGCGAACGCTTGCGCAATACCGATGATGAGCGCATCAAGAAATGTAACATTTTCAATTTCTTTTTTGAAGCGCGCGGTTTTTTCTGCAAGTGCAAGAATTACCGCAAGCGCAATCAAACTGCCTGAAATTACATATAAATTTTTTGTGAATGCTCCTTCGATTACATCTTTAAAAGTTAAGCCGACAATTACAACCGGTAAAGTTCCGACAATAATCATCCAACCGAGTTTTGATTGAAATGTTTGTTCGCGCAAATTTTTTCGTGCAAATAAATTTTCTTTTAAGAATGAATTGATGATTTGAATTATATCTTTCCAAAAATAAACAAGGATAGAGACGAGAGTTCCGAGTTGAATCACCGCGATGAATGCAGTCCATTTTTCCGGTTCACTTTCGGAAATTAATCCCATCAATTTTCCTGCAACTGTTAAATGCCCGGTACTGCTAATCGGAAGAAACTCGGAGATGCCTTGAATGATTCCTAAAATTATTGCTTCAAATAAATTCAATGTTGCCTCAAATTGAATAAACGACGCCGAGCTTGATACCAAAGGTTACGGACGATATCTTCAAGGGCGAAGTCGGATTTATAGATTGTGAATTATTTTTCGGTTCCCCCAAAGGTGCATAACGAATATCCGCGCCGATGTATGCAAAAGTGTTCGCGCCAATTTTCGTTTGTGCGTCGCTTCTTAAAAATATATTAATGCCGGTGGTTGTATATGTTTTTGCAATTGTAGTCAAAGGTAAAGTTTCATCGACGGAAAAGAAAGAAGGTCCTGCGCCGCCGCCGAATTTAAATTTGTATCCTTCCCCTTTTAATAAATAATAACCGGTTAGTGAAGTGAATAAAGTACCGTAAGCAAATTCATATTTGTTGCCGAAGAAATCGTAAGTGAATGAATTAACTTCGTACTCAAGATTAACGCCGAGTTGATAATTGCTAAATTCGTAACCTACTTCGCCACCGAACTCGACAGCCGAATTGAATGTTGCAATTTGATTATTTGATGGCGCATAGTTTCCGTTAATGTAATCGCGAACAGCAGGCATCGAAACGAAATTTAAACCCATGCTTGCACGAATATCAATCTGCGCAAATGTCATCGATGCGAAGAGAAGAATCATCGCAAAATATTTTGTCATTCGTTGTTCTCCAACTTGAAGAATGAATCGGCTTTTACATTTTTATTTTTATGACGGAGAAGCAGAACACTAACTGCCGCGCCGAGCAAATGAACAATGTATGCGATACCGTGTGTCAATGTTGCGTACGCAAAACTGATTTCATTATTAAATGAATAGAGATTTACTAAAACTGATTTTGTAATTGTATGATAAGAACCAATTCCTCCCGGAGTGGGAATCACAATTCCAATCGCGCTGATGCTCATTACAATCCATCCCATCGCAAGTGAAACGGCATGATACTCTTCCATTCCAAGCATCAACAAACCTATGTAAGAATTGAAGCCGTAAATGGACATGATGATCGCGCTTAAAAAAATTATCATTACGAATTGTTTCACTGTTTTCAGGATTGAAAAACCTTCAATCAATTTTTCAAAAATTTCTTTCGCTTTCACTCCCCCGCTTTTTGAAAAGTAGGAAAAGATTTTTATGATGATTGAATAAAATTTCTCTTTCAACTTTATGCTTAAAATAAGGAAAGCGATGATTAGTAAAATTATCACCGTGCCGAAATACAAAGCGGTTTTCAACCAAACAAATTCATCGTAAATATTTCCTGTAAAAAGAAACGCGCTGACAACAACCGCCAATCCGAAAAAAATTATATCGACAACGCGCTCAACAATCACCGTGCCGAACAATGATGAGCGGGAAATATTTTCGGTATAACCGAGATAAACTGCGCGCGAAACTTCTCCCAAACGGGGAATGATGCTGTTCATTCCGTAGCCGACAAAAAGTGCGCCGTACAAATTTGAGATTTTACAATTTTCTTTTATCGGTTCAAGCATAACTTTCCAGCGTAGCGCGCGAACATAATGACCGAGTAAAATCATGACAAAAAAAAGAAATGACCAACCGAAAGAAATGTTTTGAAGCGAAAGGAGAAATGAATCGAAATCAACACCGCGAAAAGCGAAGAGGAGAAACGCCAACGCCAGCGCGACTGAAATAACAATGCCGGTCAGTTCTTTAACACTGAATTTGTTTTTAGCGGAGGTCAATAACTTTCGTTCCGTCGTCTCGTGAAATAGAAAACAAATTATCTGAAAGGTTGTTGTTGATTTTGTAATTCTCGAAATTCATCACCAAAAATTGATCGTCATAATTCGTTACTTCAATTTTGGAAACGAGATATGAATCCGTTACAAACAATTTTACTTGTTTAAAATTCAGCGTAGAATTTTCCGGAACGATTGTAATCATCTTCTTCTCCTTCGATTCTTCGATGCGACACTGCTTCGGGTATTCGTTAATGATTGCATCGAGCGAAATCATCGATGGATCGGATTCATCATAATTGCTGATGATTAACTTTTTCGTTTTATTGTTGAAACTGTAAGTTGTTTTTCCGTCGGTTGTCAAAAGAATATCGCCCAATTCAATTCTTGTTTTCTTCTTTTGTTTAAAGAAGAACTTTCCCGTTGCAACAATTCTGCCGCCGTTAATTTGCTGAAAGTTGACCGCGAAATCATTAATGGATTTAAATTTTTCTTGAAGTGATTTTAATAATTGATCCTGTTGTGAAAACGAAAAGCCGGTTACTAAAAAAAATATTGCAAACGAAACAAAAAATTTTTTCATCAAATATTTCTCAAAATTGTTTCGAGTTGTTCTTCGTTCTCAACAATGACTTCGCGCGCTTTGCTGCCGTCATTCGGACCGACAATTCCGGCTTCTTCAAGTTGATCTACAATTCGTGCGGCGCGTGCGTAGCCAAGTTTCAAGCGCCTTTGAAGCAACGACACCGAACCTTGCTGGTGCTTCACAATCACTCTCGCGGCATCTTCAAAAAGAGGATCGAGATCTTCGAGCAATCCGCCGCCGCCCTGCTTTTTCTTATCGTAAAGTGAAGGGAGATAATACGGTTTCGAATATCCTTTTTGCTCGTGAATGTATTCCGTTATGCGTTCAACTTCATCTGTTGTGATAAAAGCATTTTGCACACGAATCGGTTTTGGAGTTCCGGTCGGAAGGAAAAGCATATCGCCTCTACCTAAAAGTTGTTCCGCGCCGTTCATATCGAGAATTGTTCGCGAATCAATTTTGGTTGCAACTTGATAAGCCATTCGCGCACTGAAGTTTGCTTTAATAACTCCCGTGATTACATTGACCGATGGTCTTTGAGTTGCAAGTACGAGATGAATCCCAACAGCACGCGCGAGTTGAGCGAGACGCGCAATCGGTTCTTCAACTTCTTTTCCTGCGGTGATCATCAAATCCGCAAGTTCATCAATTATTACAACGATGTAAGGAAGATAATGATGCTTGATTGTCTCTGTATCTTTCGGGCGTTTGTTCGGATCGGAAACTTTTAAATTATAATCCACAATATTTCTTACGCCTGCTTTCGCAAGTTTGTCGTAACGTTTTTCCATTTCATACTCAACGGATTTTAACAGTATCACCGCGTTTGTCGGAATGGTTACTATATCTTCATCAAGGTCGGGACAGACTGCAAGAAAATGACTTCGCAGTTTGTTGTAGAATGATAACTCTATTTTCTTCGGATCAATCATCGCAATTTTTACATCGGCGGGATTTTTTGAGTAGAGCAAACTTGCTATCATCATATTTATGCCGACACTTTTTCCCGAACCGGTAGAACCGGCGACGAGCAGATGCGGCATCTTCGAAAGATCGGCTACATAAATATCTCCGGCGATAGTTTTACCGAGCGCAAGAGGCAACTCAGCTTTTGATGCATGAATTTTTGCGAGAACAGATTTTGCAACAACCTTCGATGGTTCGCTGTTCGGAATTTCTACGCCGATTGCACTCTTCCCCGGAATTGGCGCGATGATACGAATTCCTTTTGCCGCAAGTGCGAGTGCGATGTCATGTTCGAGACTTACAATTTTACTAATCTTAACTCCCGGCGCGGGAACAATTTCGTACAATGTTACAACGGGACCGGGAGTAACGTCAATCTTATCAATCTGAATATCGAACAGTGCAAGTTTTTCTTTCAATCTTTCCGCGTTCAAATTTAATTCTTCTTCGGCAACGGTATAATTTTCAACCGGAATTTCTTCGAGTAGTTCAAGCGAAGGAGGAGTGTATTTTATTTTTTCTTCCCACGGTTCAGGTTTTTCTTTTTCCGCTTCTCGATCTGAAACGAGAAGAGGTTCGCCATCTTTGATTACTTTAGGTTTGTTCGCATCTTCGGAATCGCGCACTTCGAGCGGAGGTTTTACAACTTCCTTTGCCGCTTCATCTTTGCGGATGATTCTGATCTGTGTGTCCTCTTTAAATTCTTCCGTGATTGCTTCAGCATCTTCCGTATCCGGCGGAACGATTGCACCATTCTTCTTTGATAATTTTGGTTTCTTCTTTTTTTCTTCGGAAGATTTTTTGTCGCCGGGAATTATTTCTTCCTCTTTTTCATTCTCTTCATCTTCTTTGGTAAAGAATTGAACTATCGCCGAAAATAATTTTTCTATTTTTATATCGAACGAAATTATGAGAGTAACAACCATTAAAGTGATGAGCAGAAAGAAAGTACCGATTGCGCCGATGAGCGCGGTGAGAGAGCCGCTGACATAATCTCCGATTGCGCCGCTGATTTCGTAATAGTCGGTGATGAAAGGAATTTTCATCCGCATTAAACCCAATAACGATGCGGTGAGCAAGCCCATTATCAAAAGGAAGTTGGAAATGTTGAGTAGAAATTTCAGTTCGAATTTTTTGAAGAATGAAATTCCCCAAAGAAAAATTACTGCAGGAAAAACAATTCCGAAGTAGCCGATTGTAGAGTTGATGACGAAGTCTGAAACATAAACACCGATGATTCCGAGCAGATTAGAACTTGCGCTTGACCCGTTTGAAGATTTGCCGAGAGATTTTGTGAGATCGTTCCACTGATAGCTGAGCAAATCTCTATCGATGCGTGAATATGAAAGTATGCTGAGCGCTATCAACAAAGAAAATACTATGAAAAATATTCCGATGATTTTCTTTTTCTTTTCGATCGAAAGAATAAAATATTCTGAACCGGAATTTTCGTTCGAGTTATTTTCTTTTTTTGATTTAGCCAAAGCTATGTTCCGTTGTTAGAATTATTTTCCGAATCGCTTTCACCTTTTGCCACAGAGAAGATTTTAACTGTTCCGCCGTTAAAAACCGGAACGATATCTGTAATATTTAATTTACTGCAATATGCAATGTCAGCCGCAAAACCATTTTCAACTAAAATTTTTCCGTGTTCGGATTCCAGCATCATCTTCTTTAAATTTTTGCCGAGAGATTTTGCAAGCGAAACCGATGCGCGCGCAGAATCGGAAAGTTCGACATCCTCTTTCAAATTCATAATTTCTGTTATCAATTTTCCTGCAAGCACAGTATCCTCTAAACTGAATGCATTGTTTCTTCCGGCGCATAAAACTTCAACAGGTTGATTGTGCGCAACAAGATGTTTTGCAATCGCTTCCAAATTCAAAAATGAAGCGATGAAAAGTTGTTCGGAAAATTTGGCGCGAACAATCGCTTTCGATCCGTTCGTTGTGAAAAGTATTATCGCTTTTCCTTCAATCATTTCGCGCGAATATTCGGAGGGAGAATTTCCAAGGTTGAATCCGTCAATCTTTTTTGTGTTGCGCTCTCCGCCGAGAAGCGTTTGTCCACCGAACATACTGCTGCTTGCTTTCATTGCAAACTCAACGGAACCGACGGGGATAATCTCTTTCGCACCATTCATTAATGCGGTTACAATCGTACTCGATGCTCGAAGTACATCAATTGCAACGGTTGTTTTGCCCGTGAAATAAAGTTCGTCGTAATTTGCGGGAGAAAGTATTACGTTTATCCGCATTGCTAACCTAAACTATTCCTTCTTTTTAACGAACGGCAGAGAAACAACTTTTGCAGAAATTTCTTTGCCGCGAATATTAATAAATAATTCTTTACCCTCAACGGATGATTCAGTTTCAACGTAGCCCAATGCAATTGATTTTTCTAAAGTCGGACTTTGTGTTCCGCTCGTAACAACGCCGACAACTTTTCCTTCGGAAAGAATTTCATAACCTTTGCGGGGAATGATTCTCTCTTCGGAAATCATCGGAGTTAATTTTCTTTTGATGCCTTCTTCTTTTATTTTAAGAAGTGATTTCTGTCCGATGAAATTTTCTTTTTTCAATTTAGTAATCCAACCAAGTCCCGCTTCAAGCGGATTGGTGGTTTGGTCGATATCGTTTCCGTACAAACAGAAACCCATCTCAAGACGCAAAGTATCGCGTGCGCCAAGTCCTATCAGCGCAATTCCGAATTTTTCTCCGGCTGAAAAAATATTACTCCAGATTTGTTCTGCAAAATTTTCATCGCCTTTAAAATAAATTTCGTAACCGAGTTCACCTGTGTAACCTGTACGTGAAATAATTATCTCTTTTCCTTCGTAATTAATTTTTGTGAAGTAATAATATTCGAAATCGAGTGTAGTGTTGAATGCAGTCTGTACAACTTCTTTACTATTCGGACCTTGCACCGCGAGCAACGAATAATCATCGCTTTGGTTTGAAAGTGTTGCATTGAAGTTGTTATTCTTTTCCATCCACTCAAAATCTTTTTCGATATTCGATGCATTTATAACGAGCATGAAATTCTTTTTATCGAAACGATAGACGAGAAGATCGTCAATGATTCCTCCATTTTCATAACACATTGCGGAATATTGCACACGTCCGTCAGTCAATTTTGATGCATCGTTGACGGTGATGTGTTGAACAAATTTTTCCGCTTCATCTCCCGAAACAAAAACTTCTCCCATGTGGCTAACATCGAAGACGCCGACTGAATTCCGCACGGCTTTATGTTCGGCAATGATTGATGAATATTGAATCGGCATTTGATAGCCCGCAAACGGAACTAACTTTGCGCCGAGTTTTTCGTGTATGTTATAAAATTTTGTTTTCTTCATTTGTGCGATTTTATTTTTTTGATTTGTTCCAATCGTTCAGAAAAGTTTCCAAACCAATTGTAGTTAACGGATGATTATACAATTTTTCGATAACGCCGAAAGGGATAGTGCAAACATCTGCGCCGATTAAACATGCTTCCACAAAGTGCAACGGATGACGAATACTTGCAACAAGCACTTCGGTTGAGTATGCATAGTTTCTGTAGATTGTAACTATTTGCTCAATCAACTCCATGCCGTTTGTGCTTATGTCGTCAAGTCTTCCGACGAAAGGACTGATGTATGTTGCACCGGCTTTTGCGGCGAGCAATGCCTGCGAAGGAGAGAAGCAGAGAGTAACGTTTGTTTTAATTCCTAAATCGGAAAAAGTTTTAACGGCTTTTAAACCCTCTTTTATTAGAGGAACTTTTATTACAATATTTTTGTGAATTGCGGCGAGTTCTTTTCCTTCTTTGACGATTCCTTCGTAGTCGGTTGAAATTACTTCGGCGCTAACCGGTCCATCAACTATCGCAAGAATTTCGTCGAGGAGTTTTCTAAAATCTTTTCCCTCTTTAGCAACGAGAGAAGGATTAGTAGTTACGCCATCGAGCAAACCCATTGCCGCGGCTTCCTTTATTTCGCTGATCTTTGCTGTGTCAATAAATATTTTCACTATTACCTCTGTTAAATAAAAAAAATTTTTGCGAGAAAGAAAATCTCACTTCATCACAAAACTAAGATAAAAATTCCTGCGTAATATCTCGATTTTCTTTTTTGTTATAAAATCTAAAATCGGAGATATTTAATGTTTGATCTTCAACCATGTGAATGCGAAGAAAATATTTGAATTGCATTTTAGTTAATTCACGGATTCTTCCCTGCTTCAATTTTTCTGCGATGCTCGGATTAACTTTTAGCAACAACGTTTTTCTTTTTGAATGAAGCGTATATCTCTTCAACCATTCTTCAATATCGTAAAGTATGTGAGTCTTCTTCACAATAATGCCTGTACCCTGGCAGTGCGGGCACGCTTCGGAAAGCGCTTGAACAATATTTTGCCCGACTCTCTGCCTCGTAATTTCAATTAAACCGAAATCGGACATCGGCAGCAGTGCAACTTTTGCCCGGTCTCTTCTAAATTCTTTTCGCAATTCGTCGTAGATTTTTTTCTTATTCTTTTCATCTTCGAGATCGATAAAATCAACGACAACAAGCCCGCCGATATCTCTTAATCTAAGTTGAAGCGCAATTTCGCGAGCGGCTTCCAAATCGGTTCGGAGTGAATTCATTTCCTGATCTTTATTAGCGGCATACTTTCCGCTGTTCACATCGATTACAAACATAGCTTCGGTGTGTTCGATAATTAAATATCCACCGCTTTTTAAGAAAACTTTTCTATCGAACAGAGATTTAATTCTTTCCTCAATTTTAAAGTAATCAAAAATGGAGCCGTTGGATTTGAACAGTTCAACTTTAGCGGCGGCTTGCGGTTGAACAACACTCAAATATTCTTTCACCTGTTTAAAAAGTTTTTTGTTATCGATTGTAACACGCGATACTTCGTTTGTTAATCTGTCTCTGACAACACTCATCGTTCTGCCAACATCTTGATATACAAGCTCAGGTGGTTTTGCAGATTTAACCGACTCTTGAATATCTTCCCATGTTTTTAAGAGTATGCGCAAATCTTCGGTGAGTGAAGATTCAGGTTGATTGCGCGCCACAGTTCGTAATATCAATCCATAATTTTTTGGAATGATGGAACGAGAGATTTGTCGTAATCTTTTTCTTTCTTTGAAGTCATTAATTTTTTTCGAGATGCCAATACTGTTATCGTAAGGAAGAAGGACACAAAATCTTCCAGGAATAGAAATAGAAGAAGTAACGCGCACACCTTTATTTTTTACGGGCTCTTTTGTAATCTGTACAAGAATTTCCTGCCCCTTTTGTAGCTTAGGAATTCCGTTGATAAGTTCGTATTGATTTTTTTTCGGGTGTCCGTTAGAATCTTCATCGGCATCGGCGTCGGAATCATCGGCTTCTTCGCCAATCATTGCTTGCAAATCCTGTGTTCTGTCTCCAATATCGGAGAAGTGAAGAAACCCGTCATGCTTCATACCGATATCGATGAAAGCGGCTTTTATGCCGGGCAATACCCGTGCAACTCTGCCGAGATAAATATCCCCCACCATTTTACGGTTTTCGGAATAGTCAACAAAGAAGTCGACTAAAAAACCGTCTTCTACAATTGCAATTCGAGTCTGATTGACCGAGGAGTTTATAATAATTTCTTTGTTCATATTGAACCAAACTTTTTTTAGAATTAACAACGGCGAAGCGAGGGAAGGCACAGCCCAATAAAGCAATAAATAAGAATGATAAAATCAAAATCAATTGTTCGCTGTTTTGCAACAAGCTCTCCGTTGTTTGTGAATCTTAAATTTTTGAATTAATAAATAGTAACCGATCATTCAAAAAAATGATGAATGACCGGCGTACAAAATTTTCTTCTCAAAATTTGAGAAGTGTCGATAAACTATTCTTGTGCAGAAGAAGAATCGGATTTTTCATGATGATGCTCATGCTTTTCTTTCTTCTTTTCTAAGAGAACTTTTCTGCTGAGGGAATATTTACCGTTTTCAATTTTCAAGAGTTTAACTGTTACTTCGTCGCCTTCCTTAAAGTAATCTGTAACCTTTGCAACTCTTTTATGATCAATTTCGGAAATGTGCAGCAAGCCGGATTTTCCGGGTAAGATTTCGACGAGCGCGCCGAACTCTAACAATCGCACTACATTTCCTGTATAAACTTCTCCGACTTCGGGAGTAGCGGTTAATCTGCGGATATATTCTTTACATTGCTCTGCGCTTTCCATATTCGGAGAAGCAATGTTCACGGTGCCGTTATCTTCAATAGCAATTTCAACGCCGAATTTCTTCTGCATGCCTTGAACAGTTTTTCCGCCCGGACCAATGACCGCGCCAATTTGGTCTTGTTCAATTTGAATCATCAACAATCTCGGCGCGTATTGAGAAAGTTGTTCATTCGGTTGAGAGATTGAAGCGTTCATTACAGAAAGAATATGTTCTCTTCCGGCTTTTGCCTGTTGAACCGCTTTCTCCATAATTTCGAAAGAGATTCCTTCAATCTTAATATCCATTTGGAAGCCGGTAATTCCATCGCTTGTGCCGGCAACTTTGAAATCCATATCTCCCAAATGATCTTCGTTTCCGAGAATATCTGAAAGAATAGCGTAACGATCCCCTTCTTTAATTAAGCCCATTGCAATACCTGCAACAGCTTTTTTTATAGGCACGCCGCCTTGCATCATAGAAAGTGAACCGGCGCATACAGTCGCCATTGAAGATGAACCGTTCGATTCAAGTATATCACTTACAATTCTGAGTGTGTATGGAAAAGTTTGTTCATCGGGAAGCATATTCTTTAACGAACGTTCGGCGAGGTTGCCATGCCCGATTTCTCTTCTTCCTACTCCCGTCATTCTGCCAACTTCGCCAACGCTGTACGGCGGAAAATTATAGTGAAGCAAAAATCTTTTTGTAGATTCTTCACGCAAGCCGTCAATTATTTGCTCGTCATTTTTTGTGCCGAGTGTAATTGTAGTTAAACTTTGAGTTTCGCCGCGCGTGAAAAGAACTGAACCGTGCGCGCGAGGAAGTACATCGAGATCAATGGTGATTGGTCTTACCTGCGTTGTATTTCTTCCGTCAAGTCGTGAACCGGCGGTAAGAATTCTTTCGCGCATCAATTCTTTTTCAAGATCATGTAAAATTGCGCCGATAGTTTTTTCCTGCTCGGGATATTTTTCAGCGAGTGAAGTTTGAACGGAAAGATTCAATTCTTCGTTTTGTTTGCTTCGTTCTTCTTTTGCTAATACCGTTGCAACGAGCTCGGTGTATTTTTCTTTTGCGAGAGAATATACATCTTCTTTTAAAGCCGCATCAATTTCAGGAACGGCGATAACCATTTTCGCTTTGCCAACTTCCTTTTGCAGTTCGAGTTGAAGCGCGACTAATTTTTTGATTTCGCCATGAGCAAACTTCAAAGCATCGAGCATTACTTCTTCGCTAACTTCTTTTGCTTCTCCCTCAACCATCATTATTGAATCATTTGTGCCGGCAACTACAAGTTCAATATCGGATTCTTCAACTTGCTTGAATGTTGGATTAAGAACAAACTCGCCATTAACTCTGCCAACTCTCACTTCACCGATTGGTCCATTGAATGGAATATCGGAAACGGTGAGTGCGGCGGAAGCGCCAAGCGCACCGAGAACATCGGAATCATTTTCCGCATCACTTGAAAAAACTGTTGCAACAACTTGCGTTTCGTTTTTGAAATAGTCGGGGAACAATGGTCTGATTGGTCTATCAATTAAGCGCGCACTTAAGATTTCCTTTTCCGATGGTCTCCCTTCCCTTTTAATAAATCCACCGGGAAATTTTCCGGCGGCAGAAGCTTTTTCTCTGTATTCAACTTGCAAAGGGAAGAAATCGACATCTTCCATCGGTTTGCTTGCAGAAACAGCAGTAACAAGAACCATCGTATCGCCGTAGCGAACCATGACGGAACCGTTTGCTTGTTTTGCAAACCTTCCATATTCAACGGAAAGTTTCTTCCCGCCGATTTCAACTTCTTTAATAACAGACATTACAATACCTTACTTTCTAATATTTAGTTTTTTGATTATTTCTCTGTATCGCGTGATGTCCGTTTTGATTAGATAATCAAGCAATCTTCTTCTTTTGCCAACCATCATCATTAAGCCGCGGCGCGAGTGGTGGTCTTTTTTGTGGGCATCGAAATGAGCCGTGAGATCGTTGATTCTTTTTGTCAACAATGCAACCTGCACTTCTGTTTTGCCGCTGTCTTTTTCGTTCTGCCCAAACTCTTTTATTATTTCGAGTTTTTCTTCTTTTGTCATTTTGGTTTTTCTCCTTTTGTTATACGATGTAATTCCAGATTTAACCGGAACTAATTAATTAAAATATTTTTTGTTAAAATTTCTAAACAAGATTCTTTATCGGATTTGATCTGTTCAATCAATTCCGAAAGAGAAGTAAATTTCATTTCGTCTCTAACGCGCTCGATGAGATGAACTTCAAGTTCGTCGCCGTAAATTTCTTTATCGAAATCGAAGATGTTCACTTCGGGTACGACTGCGTGCGTGTTATCCAAAGTTGGACGTGTTCCAATGTACAACATCCCTTTGAAAACATTTTTCTTCCACAAAACTTCAACTGCATAAATTCCGATTGCCGGAATTAATTTGTTCTGATTTTGCAATTCGAGGTTTGCAGTCGGAAAACCGAGTGTTCGCCCGATTTTTTTTCCTTCGACAACTTTCCCTTTGAAGAAATATTTTCTGTTCAAGAAAGTATTTGCTTCGGATACATTGCCCTGTTTTAGTGTTGCTCTAATTTTAGAACTGCTAATTACATTTCCGTCAAACGAAACAGCATCAACTTCATGAACATCGAAGTTATGAGTTCGGGATAATTGCAACAAAGTTTGCTGGTTTCCGTCTCTTCCTTTTCCGAAGCGATGATCGTAACCGATAACTATTGCTTGCATCCCAATTTTTTCAATCAGGTAAGATTTTACGAAATCATCGGAAGAAGTAGACGCAAATTCCGGAGTGAAAGGAATAACTAATAAATTTTCAATCCCGAATTCACGCAATATTTTTTCTTTTTCATCCACGGTCGTTAAAATTTGTAAATTATTTTTATTCGCAACAACAAGCTGCGGATGCGGCTCGAAAGTAACGACGAGGTTTCTTGCAGAATATTCTTCTGCTTTTGCTTTTAGTAAAGAAAGAATTTTTTGATGCCCGAGATGTACTCCATCATAAGTGCCGATAGTTAATACAGTTTTCTCGTTCCGCGATATTTCGTTAATATCTCTAAATACATTCATCTAAAACATTTTCATCAGTGGCTTGCAAATATAACCCATGAAGTAGTTATTATAAAACTTATATTTCCCTTCAGCCCGAACGGAAGTGTGGGAAATAAAGCGAAATGGTTGAAAAATCCAATCATTTCCAAGCTCACACAGATATGATTTCAATAATGAAAGAACATGGTTGAATTTATTCACCGGATTTCCTTCCGAACCTGTCGCGAAAAGATTGAACGGAAAAAGCATCGTCAACGGAAAAATCTCCGATGGCGGTTCTTCTCAATTCGAAAAGATGCGCGCCGCAGTTCAGTTCCTTTCCCATGTCATCGGCAATCACACGAATGTAAGTTCCTTTCGAACAAACAATTTCGAATTCGATGAAAGGAAGTTCAACCTTTCCAATTTTAAAAGAATAAACCGAAACGTTGCGTGGTTCGCGCGGAACGGTTTGACCTTTTCTGATATATTGATACAACTTTTTTCCCTGATAATTCACTGCTGAATACATTGGCGGAAGCTGTTGAATTTCGCCCGTAAATTTTTTTGTGGCGGCAAAAATTTCAGTTTCACCGATGTGCGAATATTCCTTCGTCTCAGTAACTTCTGTCTCTTTATCCATCGAAGGAGTTGATTCTCCCAATTTGAATTTTCCGGCGTAAGTTTTTTTCAAATCCTGAAAAGAAGAAATTTCTTTCGTCTTTTTTCCGGAACAGAGAATCAATAATCCCGTTGCCATTGGATCTAAAGTGCCGGCGTGTCCAACTTTTTTCACACCGATAACTTTTCTTATTTCATGAATGACTTTGAAAGAAGACCAACGAATCGGTTTATCGATTAAAAAAGATTCCCCTTCAAGAAAATTGTAATGTTCGGAAATATTATTCCGAAGGGTTATCATTCTGATGAATCTGTTTGATGAGTTCTTCTATTCTCTCTACATAATCCGACGTATCGTCGATGTAGAATTTCAGTTCGGGAACAAAGCGAAGACTAATGCGCGATGCCAGTTCCGATCTGATAATATGAGCGACCTGCTCAACTTTTGTCATGATGAATTCTCTATTTTCTTTTTCGAAAACGGAGAGATAAATTTTCGCTAATCTGAAATCAGGCGTTACTTTAACGTTTGTAATTGTAACAAAACCGAAAGATGAATCTTGCAGTTTGTGGAGAAAGATTAAGCTGATTTCCTGCTTAATCATCTTTTCAACTTTTTCTATTCTGTATGGCATAACTTGCCTCCGGTTAGATGAACTTCTTCTTTGTCTCTATAATTTTATAACCTTCGATGATATCACCGATTTTAATATCGTTGTAATTATTCAAACTGATACCGCATTCATAGCCGGCATCAACTTCGCGTACATCATCTTTAAATCTTTTAAGCGCAAAAATATCGCCGTCAAAAATTACGATGCCGTCGCGAATCAACCTTACTTTATTGTTACGTTGAACTTTTCCATCCTGAACATAACAACCGGCAACCATTCCAATCTTTGGAACTTTGAAAGTTTCTCTGACTTCGATTGTGGAAGTAACTTCTTCGCTTATTATCGGCGCGAGCAATCCTTCCAGTGCTGATCTAACTTCGTTGATTGCATCGTAAATAATATTGTAAATGCGAATATCTACTTTTTCGTTTTCGGCGAGTTTGCGTGCATTCAAGTTGGGGCGAACGTGAAAGCCGATGATGATTGCATTTGACGCGCTCGCCAGAAGAACATCGCCTTCGGAAATTGCACCGACGCCGCGATGGATTACTCTAACTTTCACTTCATCGCGCGAGAGTTTCATCATTGAATCGGCAAGCGCTTCAACCGATCCATCAACGTCTCCTTTTACAATTACCGGCAATTCTTTTACTCCGCCGAGACTGATCTGTTTGGAAATTTCATCAAGTGTAATGTGATGAACTTGTTTATGATCTTGTTCCCGTTTGAGTTGTTGTCTCTTTGTTGCAATATCTTTTGCATCCCTTTCGGAAGCAACAACAATGAATACATCGCCTGCTTGCGGTGCGCCTTCTAATCCGAGTACGAGCACCGGAGTTGAAGGAGTAGCTTCGGTTACTTTATGTCCACGTTCATCAAACATTGCACGCACGCGACCCGAAAAATTTCCTGCAATGAACGGATCGCCGACTTTCAAAGTTCCCTTCTGAACAAGAACAGTTGCGGTAACGCCTCTTCCTTTATCGAGTTCCGATTCGATTACAACACCGCGCGCTAAACGATCGGGGTTTGCTTTTAATTCCATCACATCGGCTTCGAGAAGAATTTTTTCAAGAAGTTGCTCTACATTCTTTCCGAACTTCGCCGAGATTTGTACACACTGATATTTTCCGCCCCAATCTTCAACCAATACATTTCTATCGGCAAGTTGCTGACGAATTCTATCAATGTTTGCATCGGGTTTATCAATTTTATTAATGGCAACAATTATTGGAACATTTGCCGCTTGCGCGTGACTGATTGCTTCCACAGTTTGCGGCATAACCGCATCATCTGCGGCTACAACGAGTACAACAATATCCGTAACTTGAGCGCCGCGTGCACGCATTGCAGTAAATGCTTCGTGTCCCGGTGTATCAAGAAATGCAATCATTCGATCATTACCGACTGCAACTTTGTAAGCGCCGATGTGCTGCGTAATTCCGCCAGATTCTCCTGCAACAACATTAGTTCTGCGGATGTAATCCAGCAAAGATGTTTTGCCGTGATCTACGTGTCCCATGATTGTAACAATCGGGCTACGTTCTTTCAGCATTTCGGAAGAGTCAGGTTTATCATCCAAAATATCGGAAGTATATTCTTTTGCTTTCTCAACTTGAAAACCGAATTCATCGGCAACGAGAGTAATCGTATCCATTTCAAGTCTTTGATTTATAGAAACCATTAACCCGAGCGCAATACACTTTTGAATTACTTCGCCGACGGGAACGCCCATCAAGTTTGCGAGTTCGTTGACTGCAATAAATTCAGTAACAAAAAGTTTGGTAGAATCTTGTTCTCTGATTTCCTGTCTTTTAATTTCTTCTTCGGCACGTTCGCGCTTTTTCTTCTTTCTTTGCAAAGCGCGTTGCGAGAGAACAGATTCATCCATGCTGAGCATGGTTTTCTTTATCGCGTCTTTAACTTCCTGATCGTCAACCTCAATTTTCTTATGTTTTTTCTTGGCATCAGCTGCGTCGTCGCCGTCTACTTTATTCTTTGCTTTTGGTTTTTTCTTTTTCTTTTTCGGTTTTTCTTCTTCGGTTTTCACTTTTTCTTCGACAACCGATTCGACCTCGGAGGCAGAACCTTTTTCGAGATTCATCTTGCCGAGGATTGTCAATCCTTTTCCGTTAGTCGGTTTTTGCGGCGCAGTCGTTTCCTCTATTGATGGCTTCGATTCAGCCACTTCCGGAGGAATTTGAATTTTTATTTTTTCAACATCAATCGCTTCGGCATGTTTAAGCTGAACTTCATCAATTTTCTTTTCGGGTTCTTCAACTTTTTCCGGTTTAGAAACTTCAGCATGAGTTGTTTTAGTTTTTAAGGAAGGAGTTTCTGCGCGCTTTGCCACAGAAGAAACTTTCGGTTCTTTAGCTTTCTCTTTTTTGTCATCACGCTTTTTCTGGATTTCGGCAATCTTTTTTGTTGCCTTTTCCTTCTTTTCAATATCCTTTTTAAAATGCTCTTTGATAACTTGAAGCATTTCATCGGTTAGAATTGTTTGAAGAGTTTTAGCTTCGAATCCTTTCTTCTTCAAAAGATCGATAATAGAATCCGACGCGATGCCGTTTTCGGAAGCGTATTTATAAAGTCTAATTTTTTCTGGTTTATCTGATGCCATTCTAAGGCGATTCCTTTCTACTTCTACTCTTCTTTAAATTCTTCATTAAAGATAGTAAGAATTCTATCGATGGTTTCCTCATCGAGACCTTCGATAGTCAATAATTTTTCTTTTCCCGCGCGAAGAACTTCGAGAGCAGTGTCGAATCTATTATTAAGCAATATTTGATAAACATCATTTCCGATTTCTTCTCTCATATCAATCAGTTCGATATCTTCTTCATATTCTTCAATCGGTTTTTCTTCACGAATCAAATCAATCTCATAGCCGGAAATTTTAGTGGCGAGACGAATGTTCACACCATTTTTTCCAACAATTGAAGACGCTTGATCATTATCTGCAAAAACGGTTGCGTGTTTTGTGTCTTCATTTAGTTTCACGTCTTTGATTTTCCCGGGAGCCAATGCTTTTTGAATGAGTGCCTTTATATCATCTGTGTGGGTAATTACATCGATGTTTTCGTTGTTCAATTCTCTTACTATCGCGTGAATACGCACCCCTTTCATTCCAACGCAGGCACCGACAGGATCAATTCTTTTATCTTGAGATTCTACGATAACTTTTGCACGTTCGCCGGGTTCGCGAGCAATGGATTTTATTTCGATTACACCATCATAAATTTCGGGAATTTCAATTTCAAAAAGACGTTGCATAAAAATATTATCCGCACGGGAAATAATAACTTCGGGACCATTCTTTCCTTTTTTTACTTCTTTGACAATTGCGCGAATGGTTTCCCCTTTTCTGTATCGCTCCTTTGGGATTTGTTCGTTGCGCGGCATTATCAACTCGTTCTTGTTATGATTGACGAGAATATCGTTTCTGCGGATTTGGTAAATATCTCCGATTACAATTTCGCCGAGCAAATCTTGGTATTCGTTGTAAGTATTTTCTTTTTCAAGTTCACGAAGTTTTTGATATAAACTTTGCTTTGCAAAATTTACGCTTCTTCTGCCAAAGGTAGTAATAGAGAGTTTTTCCACATAATCTTCGCCGATGTCAAGTTCATCTTCGTTACCGAGTTTGTTCACTTCATCAATTGAAATTTGTTTGCTTTCATTATCAACTACTGCGACAATTTCTCTGACGAGAAATATTTCGATATCGCCACGATCCATATTCACAACAATATCGAAGTTTGCTTCTTCGCCATATTTTCGTTTTACGAGAATTCCGAAAATTTCTTCGATTACATTTGTTACGACGTCTTTATCGTATCCTTTTTCTTTCACCATTTGGGCAAAAGATTCAACAATCTCTGCGTTCATTTCTTTTTACCTCCGTTATCAAAACTTACTAATACTTTAGCTTTTTTTATGTTATTAAAATTTATTTTCAATTCTTCTTTTCCTTTTGAGAAGAAGAGATTTTCTCCTTCGAGTCGAATCAGTTTTCCCTTAAACTTCATTTCTTTTTCCGTTTCATCGGTGCAATCGATTTCGAACTGCCGTCCCGTATGTTTGGAAAATTGTTCGATAAACTTTAAAGGTCTATCAACACCGGGAGAAGATACATCAAGTCTGAAAGAGAAATTGATTTCATTATCGGTTTCAAGAATTTCGATAATATTTCTGCTGATTGAAGAGCAATCGTCAATAGTTACAACGGAAGCGGAATCGATATAGACTTCGATAATCTTGTTTTTGCTGTCTCCTCGAAAGGCAACATCGATTAGCATAAATCCGGAAGATTGAACGGTCTGCAGGCAGACGGAATATATTTTTTTTTCGATAGTGTTCATGAAACGAATCGTGATTTTTTACTTCAAATCGTGAGGTTGAAGCGGAAAGATTCATAAAAACAAAAATCGCCCTTTTAGGGCGAATCACTATTGCAAAACTACTACTATTTGCCTGAAGAAGCAAGTGAAGAAAATAGGGAGAGAGGCGGTGAAATCCAAAATAGAATTAAACCATCAATGAATTCAGTTATCATTCAAGATAAGCGGAAATAAACTCGGCATAAAATTAACACCGATAAAAAGATCAGATATCCTAAAGCTCACATATTTACCATCTCACTTTACAATGTGAATCACGAACTGATGTTTCGCATATATTCAGACAGATTCGCCACGGTGTCGTGAAAAAGAAAAACTTTGTGTGCCTTCGTGAAAATCCTTCGTGCGCCGTTGTGGTGAAAAAGGAAGAATTGAGAATGGACAATGGACAATTGAGAATGGACAATTGACAATGGAGAATGGAGAATGGAGAATTGAGAATGGAGAATTGTAAAAAATAAATTCTTTAGTGCTTTGTGGCAAAAAAAATTTAGTGTTTAAGGTGAGTCTATTCTATTTTTCTCCTAATTTATCGTTACTGCGTTGCTCTTAACTATCTCCGCCATTCCTAAAAACAACTGATCATTTTTGGTTGTGCATGCATATTTAAACTTCACGACTTGCAAAATTGCACTGCCGGAAAATCTTGATAGCTCTGCACTTAATATTCTTGAAAATCCGTTGTTCGGCAAAATATTCGATGAGTACGGCGTAACCGATCCTGTTGTTGGCGATAGAAAAATCATTATAGAATCTGCACTGCCGCCGGTGATTGTCCACGTAATGTCAAGGTCTGAAGTTTTTGAAACCGTTGCACCCGAAGATGGCGCAGTGAGTTCAAATTCAAGTGGACTTGAAACTGCGAGTTCGAATTGAGGAATAGAATTTTTTCCCGCTACATTCCAACTGTGTGCCGTACCGTTGAAGTTCACTCCCGTCAATGTTGCCGGCGCAGTTGGATTGAATGATGAATAATAAATTGAACCACTGCTGTATTTCGTCAGTGAATTTCCGTTGACGCTAACTGTTCCCGCATCAAGTGAGTTTGATGTTCCAAAGTGTGCGTAACCCATTACATAATTTATTTTAAAACCGGAGACAAGTTGATCGAAGGAGATAGTTGTAACTATTCCGTTTGGTTTTGCAAGCCAGGTAAGTGATGGAATCGGATGACCGCTTTTGTTGCCGACTGTGCCGGAGTTGTCATCGGGAAAAATTGGATTGTCGTCTATTTTATCGCATGATGCGAAGAGTGCGAGCAAGCTGACTAGCGTAGCTTGTAATAATATTTTTTTTGTTTTGCGCATTTTCATTCTTAACCAAAATTATTTTTGTTTTCTAAAATTGCTTGTGGAGGAATGCCACAAAGACACTAAGGCACGAAGAATATTTAAATCATTTCCGATAATAATTCCTGTCTAGGTTGTGGAATTACAACTTTGTTGACGAGTAGTCCTTTGTCCGCAACAACCTTTGCACCCGCATCAACTGCGGATGTTACGGCGGCGACTTCTCCTGTTACGGTAAAAAATGCTTTTCCTCCCAATGCCATTGCGAGACGGACTTCAATCAATTTTACATTTGCAGATTTCACTGCGGCATCGGCGGCTTCAATCAGTGATGCAACGGAAAATGATTCTACAATTCCAAGCGCTTCAAGCATTTCGATGTTCGTGTGTCCGTGCAGCGCGGGAAAAATTGTATGATGCACATTCGGAATTACGAAATGGTCTATCACCGCAAAACCAATTGTATCAACTGCGGTTTGTACGGCGGAGTTCACTGCCGCAACTTCTCCGCCGATGAGTGTCAGATATTTTCCCGAACAAATTGTGCGGGATAAAATCAACTGCACGTTTGAAGTTTTCAACATAATATCTGCGGCTTGCATTCCCGATGCAATGCTTGTCATTTCTATTAAACCGATTGAGTTTAGCTTTATCATTTCTTACCTGCTGATTCTAACAAATTCATTATTAACGTGAGTAACCGTTCCCGAAACCGAAGCGTGAATATTCGCTCCCAATTTATTTTCGGAAACTCCGGCAATTAATTCTCCTTCGTTCACTGCTTGTCCGATTTTTACTTTTGCAATTGCCGGCTCGCCCAAATGTTGCTTCAATAAAATTTTTACCGATGAGGGGGAGTAATCAATTTTTATGAAAGGAGTTTTCACATCAAAATCACTCAAGCGCAACCTGCTTATTAACTGCTGAAGCGGAACACGTCTTCCCTCTTTCATCGGATGAATTTTTACTTCTTTGGTTTGAACATATTTCGTTCCTTCTTTGCGCATCGATTGTTTCGCGCGGTCGCAGGCTTCTTTCGGAAAGAGGTCTTCGGGGCAAGCGTAAAGCGTACACAAACCGCATGAGCAACAAAGTTCGGCTTTCATATTCCAAACTGACTCGCCGGTTTTTGTGAATCCCAGTGAGCGCATTACTTGATGCGGCTGAACATCATAACCCAACAAATAGCGCGGGCAAAACTCGGTGCAGTATGTACATTGATCGCATGCGGATTTTCCGATGCGATGCCAATTTTGTTCGGGTTGATTTTTTCTTTTTATGATGTAATGCTCTTTGGGGAGAATGATTAGTCCCGCAGTAGTTTTTGTAACAACTTCTGAAGTATCGAAAGTCAAACGTCCCATCATTACGCCGCCGATGTAGATTGCAAAATCTTTTAGAGTAGTGCCGCCGGCAAGTTCAATCAACTCCGCAAACGATGTTCCGATGTGAACGAAGAAAGAGGAAGGATTTTTTACTGCGCCGTTTATCGATACAAATTTTTTAGTGAGAGGAATATCAATCGATGCGTTGTGAATGTTTAACAAAGTTTCAACATTGTTGACTACACATCCGACATTTAGTGGTATGCCTGCGGCGGGTATTAATCTTTTCGTTGCAGCATACACAAGTTCGAATTCATCGCCGGCAGGATAAAAATCGCCGAGTAAAGTCATCTCATTTTTTTTTGATTTAACAACGGGAGAAATTTTTTCAATCGCTTTAGAATTTTTTTCTTTGATGCCGAAGTAACCTTTTTTTGCGCCGGTGTTTTCAATCATTAAATTAAAACCGGAGACGATTTCCTCGTAGAAATTTTCCATCAGTTCAACGTCTTTGTGAATTAACGGTTCACACTCTGCGCCGTTTGCGAGTACAAATTCAACACTCGAACTTGCTTTGACATGCGTAGGAAATCCCGCGCCACCGGCACCGACTACTCCGGCTTGTTTTATTTTTTCACTTAAATTATTTGACAATTTTATTCTTCGTTATTAAAATTTTTTGCAATTGCAAAATAGGGAAAAAATTGCTGTTGTTTCGACGGAGAAAAATTTGAAGGGCGTTTGGTTGGTAAGATTCGAATATTTCTTTAAGTTTAGAGCAATGATTATGATTTACAAGTAACCGAGGCATACTTGTAAAAAGTTTTGGATTTTTAGGCATTCGATTAAAGCTGCGCGTTTTATTAAAGACTGAATTAATTTTTAAAAATAAAAAAGCCCCTGTTAAGGACAAGGGCAAAACCTGTTGAAGCATCGCTTCACTACGGAATAAAATCCTTATTGTGAATTACTTCAATTTGTAGGTCAAAAATAAAAATTATTATAAATAAATAAAAGGAGTTAATCATGAAAAAAATTATCGGGCTCGATTTAGGAACAAATTCTATCGGTGCGGCACTTGTGAATTTGCCGGAAAACTTAGATGACTATGGAAAGTATGGCAAAATTGAATGGGCCGGCTCGCGTATTATTCCCGTTGACGGCGAATATCTACAAAAATTTGAAAGTGGCGGACCAGCTGAAACAAAAGCAGCAGCCCGACGAATGAAAAGAGGATCTAGAAGACTAAAGCATCGATACAAATTAAGACGCACCCGATTAACTCAGATATTTAAAATATTGGGATGGCTTGATGATAGCTTTCCCGAGAATTTTAAGAAACAAATACAACTTAATCAGAATTATAAATTCAATATCAATGATTACTTGCCTTTCGAAGAAACAACAATTGAAGAGGCTAAAAATCTATTGGGAATAAAAAACAAAGAAGGAAACTTGATCATTCCTGAAGATTGGGTTGTATATTACTTAAGGAAAAAGGCTTTATCGACAAAAATATCACTTGCTGAATTGGCTAGAATAATTTACATGTTAAATCAAAGGCGAGGTTTTAAGAGTAGCAGGAAAGATTTAAAAGAAGAAGGCGTAAAAGAAAAAAAGTGGGTTGAAATTGTAAAAATTAAATCCGTCGAACTTGAAAGCAGTGAACCGGACAAGAATAAAAAATTTACTTTTATTATTACCGCCGATTCAGAAAATATAAAACCATGGAAGGAAAAAAGATATAAGAAGCCGGAATGGGAAGGGAAGGAATTTACGCTGCTGGTTACAGAAAAATCCAAAACTAAAAGTGACGGAACTATTACCGTAACCCAAAATAAACCTGAAATTCCCAAAGTGGATGATTGGGCACTAAGTATGGTAGCTTTGGATAACCAAATTGACAACCAAATGCCGGGATCATTTTTCTGGGATAAGCTAGTTGAAGATAAAAATTACCGAATTAGACAAATTGCCGTACGCAGAGAAAAATATAAAAAAGAGCTGCAGATGATTTGGAATAAACAACTTGAGCTAAGAATAGCCGAGAGAAAAGAACAAGAAATTCTAAACGAAGATAAACTTGAACGAATAATAACTCACCTTTACAGAAAAAATATTTCGAAACAGAAACAACTTAGGGATAAGGGACTTTTGCACATTATTTCTGATGATATTATCTATTATCAGCGCGAACTAAAATCACAAAAGCATTCCATTAGTGAATGTCGGTATGAAAAACTAAAAGCAATAGATGGCGAATACTATGGTTTAAAATGTGCCCCTAAGTCATCTCCTGAATTTCAAGAATACCGAATATGGCAAGATTTACACAATATTCGGATCTTAGAGAGGGAAACGGTTGAAGATGGCGTAACGAAAATAGATATTGATGTAACTGACAATTTCATTGATGAAAATATTAAGGAAAAACTTTTTGAACTCTTTGATTCTTCAAAGAGCGTTACGCAAGATGATATATTTAATCTCATCAATTCCTTACATGCCACCGAATTGCTCAACTCAGAAAGATTTAGAATAAATCTCTTTGCAAATAGAGGCGAGCTAAGTGGACATCAGATTAAAACTCTATTCAAAAAATTATTTAAAAAATTCAAACTTGAAACAAAAGGCGAAGAACTTATTAACGATAGTGAAAAACTTAGAAGGCTTTGGCATATCTATTACTCGATAAGTTCATCGGACATCGAGAAATCGGCAAAAGGTATAAGAACTGCACTAAAAAAATTAATACCCGAGAACGATGATATTATCGAAGCATTCACAAAACTCCCCGAAGAAAAAAAAGAATACGCATCCCTCTCAAGTAAAGCAATAAAAAAACTCCTTCCGTTGATGCGATGCGGGAAATATTGGAACTGGCATAATATTAATGTCGAAGTTCAAGGCAAAATTGAAAATATAATTAAAAACGGTTGGGAATCATCTCTCGATAAAAGGGCAACTTTAGAAATTAGAAAAAGACATTTAACATCTAAAGAAAATTTTTCCGCATTGCCTACTTGGTTAGCATGTTATGTAGTTTATGCGCGTCATAGTGAAAAAGAGTATGAAAAAAAATATACTGAATCAGAAATTAGTCATTTAGATGTGATGAAACTTATTCCTAACAATAGCCTGAGAAATCCAATAGTTGAACAGGTAGTTAGAGAAACACTATTTCTTGTGAAAGATATTTGTAAAAAGTTTGGACAGCCTGACGAGATTCATATTGAATTGGGTAGAGAACTGAAAAAAAACAGAGAAGAAAAAGAGCGTATATCTAAAAACAATTCGAAAAACTTTGAAGAAAAACAAAGGATAAAAAAACTTCTTTATGAGTTATTGAATGGCGAGTTTGAACACTATGATGAGAATGAAGCAGTAATAACTCATGCATTCACGACAAAACCCAATCCCGAAAATCCAAGCGATGTGGAAAAATTTAGAATATACAAAAGTTGTGCAATGATCACTAGTGATGAGGAGAAAAATAACTGGGATGCGTTATTCAAAGATGGAAACAAGCAAAGGATTCCTACCGTAAATGAAATAAAAAAATACACTTTATGGTTAAGTCAAAAATGTATATCGCCCTATACAGGAACGATTATTCCTTTAAGCAAATTATTCGATAGAACAAAATATGAAATTGAACACATCATACCACAATCGAAATTAAAATATGATGCTTTTGAAAACCTCGTGATTTCTGAGGCTGAAATAAATCCCGAACCTTACAAAGGAAATATGTTGGCACGAAATTTCATAAAACATTTCAGCGGGCAGGAATTACAGATTGGCGATAGGAAGTTTAAAATACTCACAAACGATGAATATGAAGCGCACTGTAAAAAAACTTTCAGAGGAAAAAAACTTAAAAACTTGCTTGCTACGGAGATACCTGAGGACTTTGTAGAAAGACAAATAAATGACACAAGGTATATAACCAGGAAGGTAACAGAATTACTTCATCCATTTACAAAGAAAGAAACTGGTATTGTCTTTACAATTGGAAGCATAACAAGTGAGCTAAAAAATGAATGGGGACTGAACTCTATTTGGAAAGGAATATTGAAACCGAGGTTTGAAAGATTAGAAAAGATAGAACAGAAAAAAATGATCTTTGAAGATGAAGAAGACAAAAATAAATTTCATTTTCACATTCCTCAAAATCCAGAATTGGAATTGAAGAGAATTGATCATCGCCACCATGCTTTAGATGCAATCATTGTAGCCGCCACTACACGTGAGCATATTCGATACCTGAATTCTCTTAACGCAGTAGATTCAATAGAAGAATTGATGAATGTAAAACGAGCTTTGGTTAAACGTAAAATTCGTGAATTCAAACTCCCTTGGCCTGAGTTTTCATTCAATGCAAAAGAATTGCTCAATGAGTTAGTAGTAACTATTAAATCAAATAATCGTATTGTAAGCAAACCTTTCAATAAATACACCAAATGGTTCCAAAAAGAAGACGGTTCTTTTGAAAAAAGATATTTCTACCAAAAACCGAATAATCGCTGGATGGCTGTGCGCAAATCGATGTTCAAAGAACCTCAAGGGATTATTTGGTTGAAGGAAAAAGAAATGGTCTCGGTTTATGAAGCGTTTAATATTCAAATTGAAAGGATGAAAGTTGAAAGCGAACCGGAAAAAAGAAAAAATGCCAGTTATGTGTATGATAAATATGCTAGACAAATATTAAAAAATATTATCCTGCAAACCGGAATAGATGTGAATGAAACCGATGAATTGCTCAATGCTGTAGAGGCGTATCTAAATAAAAATAAAAAAAGAATTGAAACCGATGAGCCACAACCAAATAAAAAACCAAAATATAAAACCGTTTATAGTTTAGAAAATTATGAGGTGGAAGAAATTCTAGTCGCCAAGTTTCATGAATACGCAGCTAAGCGCGTAAAATTGGATGCATCTTTTACACATGATAAAATTGATAAGATACCATACGTTTATGCCAGAGAAAATAGAACTAATATTCCCAAATTATTACATCAGCATCTTTCTTCTTATGAAGCTGATAAAAACAGAAAATCTTCCGAAGCTTTTTTAGGCGAAGGACTTGAAGAATTAGCAAAGAAGGCCGGAAAGAGAATCGATAAAGTAACCATATTTGAAAAGAAATCACCTGACGATAAATTTGGTAACAAATTTGTGGAAGTTGACAAAGGCGCAATTGCCTACTTTATAATTTATGAAAATGAAGCAACGAAGGAACGAGTCGAAATGTATTCTCTCGCCACTCACAAAGCTATTGAGCGGTTGGTGCAGAAGAAACCGCTCGCGGATAAAAAAGAAGGTTTTAAAACCATTATTCTCAGTCCAAATGATTTAGTATATGTGCCGACTGATGACCAAATAAAAAAAATAAAAGATAACCATCCAAATCCTATTGATTGGAATAGTAAGAGGGAAATATCAAAGAGGATATATAAAATGGTTAGCAGCTCAAAAAAAGTTTGTCAATTTGTACAACATCAGATTGCTAAGGCCATTATCTCATCCGACGCAAAAGAAAAAATAAAGGGAGAGATTGATTGGCATGACAAATCACCCAAAACAATGGATGATGACATTAATATTAGTTCGTGTTGTATCAAAATTATTGTAGATAGACTTGGTGAAATTAAACCGCAGATTTGATGAACTATGATCAAACGAACTTTATACTTCGGCAATCCGGTCTACCTTTCAAAAAAAGATAATCAGTTGATAATAAAAAAACCGGATGAAAAAAGAGACAACGTTGAAGCCGAAATGAAAGAGGTTGATAAAAACCAAAAATATAAAGACCGTTCAAATCTCAATTCGGTTCCGATTGAAGATATCGGTTTATTAATCCTCGATAATCAGCAAATAACAATTTCGCACGGATTGCTTGCGGCTCTTTTGGAAAATAATTCCTCCGTGGTAACAACAACAAACAACCACATGCCGAACGGATTATTTCTGCCACTGGAGGCGAACACTTTACAAAGCGAACGCTTCAAAAATCAAATAGATGCAACCGAACCGCTAAAAAAACAACTCTGGCAGCAAACCATCTCCGCAAAAATATTTAATCAGGCAATGGTATTGGCAAGTTTCAAAAAGCAAAATGAAAATATGAAACGATGGGCAAAGAAAGTTAAGTCGGGAGATGCCGATAACCTGGAAGGAAGAGCCGCCGCATATTATTGGAAAAACTTATTCCCTGAAAATTTGGAATTCGAACGCGATCAATTCGGAGAGCCACCGAATAATTTGTTGAATTACGGTTATGCTGTTTTACGAGCAATTGTTGCGCGGGCATTGGTCGGCTCCGGTTTGCTTCCAACGCTCGGTATTCATCACAGCAATAAATATAATGCTTACTGCCTTGCAGATGATATTATGGAACCTTACAGACCTTATGTTGATCACTTGGCGGCAACAATTGTTTATGATGGCGAGGATTTTGAAGAATTGTCCACCGACATGAAAAAATATCTTTTGAATATTCCGGCAATGGATATAAAAATAGATTCAAAAAGTAGCCCGCTAATGGTTGGCGTTCAAAGAACAACAGCATCTTTGGCAAGCTGTTTTGCAGGCAAAGCAAGAAAAATAATTTACCCGGAGTTTTCAATTTGGGATTAAGTGAGTACAGAGTTATGTGGATATTGGTATTTTTCGATCTCCCCACGGAGACTAAACTGGAGAAGAAAGCATATACAAGATTTAGAAAAAATTTGCTTAAGGACGGATTCAGCATGTTTCAATTTTCAATTTACGTGCGGCACTGCGCGAGCAAAGAGAATAAAACCGTGCATGTTAAACGGGTAAAAGAATTTTTACCTTCGAAAGGACACGTTGGTATTTTATCCATTACAGATAAACAATTCGGAATGATGGAAATATTTTATGGCGAAAAGAAAGAGAAGAGCGGATTTAAAGATCCGCACCAACTTGAATTGTTTTAAAAGTAAAAAAGAGATATTCAAATCGAATATCTCTTTTTCTATTTGAAACCAAGTACATCATTTTTTTAATCCTACGGCGACTCTAAGTTATTTCAAAACAAGATATTAGAACATAATGCGTTGGTTCAAATATCTGTAAAGAACAAAATGAAATCAAATCACAACTGGCGGAGTTTTACGGCGCAAATGGAGCGCGTTGGTTCAAATATCTGTAAAGAACAAAATGAAATCAAATCACAACTAATGAGCGGCATCGCGTCGCTGGAACTCGTTGGTTCAAATATCTGTAAAGAACAAAATGAAATCAAATCACAACCAGCATGGAAGCGACAACCGCCGTATGCAGGTTGGTTCAAATATCTGTAAAGAACAAAATGAAATCAAATCACAACCCAAATTGACGCTAATATCTATCTAAGCAAGTTGGTTCAAATATCTGTAAAGAACAAAATGAAATCAAATCACAACATCTTTGTTTTCATTTTATTCCTTTATTTGTTGGTTCAAATATCTGTAAAGAACAAAATGAAATCAAATCACAACCAAGTCTCCGTCTTCTTCAACTGCCGGTTCGTTGGTTCAAATATCTGTAAAGAACAAAATGAAATCAAATCACAACCTCAATGCTTGTGCGGCGTTCTTATCTTTCGTTGGTTCAAATATCTGTAAAGAACAAAATGAAATCAAATCACAACTAAAGCCTTTAGCTTCGCATAACTTTTTAAGTTGGTTCAAATATCTGTAAAGAACAAAATGAAATCAAATCACAACTGACTGCGCTGCGATCAGTTGGCGCAACCGGTTGGTTCAAATATCTGTAAAGAACAAAATGAAATCAAATCACAACGCCTCGAACAATAGCCCTTCCCTCATTGCAGTTGGTTCAAATATCTGTAAAGAACAAAATGAAATCAAATCACAACTTGTTATCGCGATTATTACGGCAACCGCAAGTTGGTTCAAATATCTGTAAAGAACAAAATGAAATCAAATCACAACTCCGCGCGCCCGGAGCGGAGATGAGTTAAAGTTGGTTCAAATATCTGTAAAGAACAAAATGAAATCAAATCACAACTGTTTTGTTGGTTCTGTATTCGTTCATAGGTTGGTTCAAATATCTGTAAAGAACAAAATGAAATCAAATCACAACCGCGAGGCGTATTAGACATTTTTAACAACAGTTGGTTCAAATATCTTCAAAGAACAAATCGAAAGCAATTCACAACTAACGTCCCAAAACTCACCGCGGCGGGCTAGTTGCTTCAAGTATCTTCAAAATATTCTATTAAAGAACGACCAATATTTTCTTCTTTAACTCGCCTTAAAAATACTCGCCAACTTTGCAGTTAAACGGAATTCTTTTTTACTGCATTGGCATCTTTTGGTTACACGGAGAGACACGAAGATTTTTCACAGAGTTACACGGAGCTGCAAAATTCTCTGTGCAACTTTGTGCCTTCTCAGTGGAACTTTGTGTAACTTACTTTTTTTTCCGCAAGATGCAAAATGTTATACAGAAACCTCTTCACAACAACTGCGAAATGAAAAATTAATCCTTTGAATAATCGCGAAATGGATTAGAACTTTTGCCCGGAAATATAATCATGAGCAAAAAGAATATTATGAAGATAAAGAGATAAAACAACCATTCAAGCATGGTGCAAATATAGATAAAAGAAAACAAAAAATGGGGCACGTTTGAAAGTCGAAGAAAATCATAGTCAGCATTGTAGCTTACGCGAGTGTCAATCAACTAAAACCCGCCCAAATTTTTTTTGATTAACCTCCAACCCAATTATGTTCGCCGGTTAATTTATATATCCACTTTTTCCTTTTCCCAATTTTCCATAAAAACATTTATTAAACTCCCCGCCCAACAAGCGCGGCAAATACATTCTCGACGCCTTGCGGTTACACGGAATTCTTTTTTACCGCGCAATAGCATCTTTTGGTTACACGGAGAGACACGAAGATTTTTCACAGATATACACGGAGTTGCAAAATTCTCTGTGCAACTTTGTGCCTCCTCAGTGGAACTTTGTGTAACTTACTTTTTTTTCCGCAAACTGCGCAATGTTATACAGAAACCTCGCCGCAAAAACCTTCGCGAACTTTGGTTACACGGAGAGACACGAAGATTTTTCACAGAGTTACACGGAGTTGCAAAATTCTCTGTGCAACTTTGTGCCTTCTCAGTGGAACTTTGTGTAACTTACTTTTTTTTCCGCAAGATGCGCAATGTTATACAGAGACATCTTCGCAACAACTGCGAAATGAAAAATTAATCCTTTGAGTGATCGCGTAAAGGATTTCTATTCTTGCACGGAAATGCAACAGCTAACTATGGTAAGAATTTATCTTCCGACGGATTTGAAAATATGCCATAGAAATCAGGGAATTTAACCGAAGCGGAAGCCCCGGAGTGATCGTACACGGTTATAGAAATATCGCTAACAAACAATTTAACATATGTTACATAAACATCGCGCGGAGCCGGCAATGCGGGTGGATACAAACCAAAATGCTCAAACGCCGTAAGATAAGTATATCCTGAATAGCACGGTTTCACCGAAGCTCCAAAAACATCTCCATGACTCTCAATACCATTGTCAGTTAATACAAAATAGTAAAGATATGCCGAATAAACTCCATTGTTACCGCGATGAATTCCCTTATTTGAAATGTTGAAAGTCATCTTTTTTAAGAAAGGAGTAACATTAATTGTATCCATATCAGCATAGAATGGAGTGCTGCATTCATTAGTAGAATCATCCGGGCGGACGATGAGGGAAACGATATTTATTTTTTCAATGTTCAATACAACAGCCGCAATATCGTCTTGTCCATCTTCATCTCCAACGATGACCCAGGGTATCGGCATTTCATTTTTGAATTGGCTTAAGCTATCATATTCATGACTTGAAAGGAGAATCTGAGGCGGATGATTTTCCCCTTTGGCATTATCCTCAAAAATATTTGTTGTCGTTTCCACACACCCGGATATTAGCGTAAAGATTGTAACTATTATCCATAACGATATCGTTTTATAAAATTTCATTTTGAAATACCTCCTTTTAAAACATTCATTAGATTTTTTTATTTCCGGGATTTCTGCACCGGTTATAATTTCCATATTTGATTTACGACAAAGTTAAACAGAAAAGTCTTTCATGCAAATCCATTTTTATAAGGCAAGCAGTGAAATTCACTTTACAGTTTGAGTGATGAGTTATAGCATGACACAACACATGAATATGTGTTTGTATCTTGTGCATGCTTCAGCAACAATTTTAGAAAATGTAGATAAAATGTTCTCGGTAAAAAAAGGAAGATTGCGTTTTTTTTAATTCAGAGTTGTCGAACATGATCAACAATATTTCAATCTTAATATTAACTGATGTTACGCAAAACTACCAATAGCAGACTGATGACACAGATACTACTGATTTTCACAGATTTCTATCTGCGAATATCAGTCAAAATCAGTGTTCTATTTCAAATCATGATAGTCACGAGAATCGGATAATCCGAGCGGCCGCATAACTTTTTGTTGACTAATTGAAATCCCACTCGCATCCCAACTTTCAATTTGAAAAAAGTATTTTACCGCAGCGATGCACAAGCATGACAGTAGTCTTCTCCTTTAATATCAACCTCATCAACGGTTGAGGAAGAGTGCATAACACAAAACCAATCGCGGCAGTGTTTCAAACCGAATGTGTGTCCGAGTTCGTGGAGTAATTCTTTTTTAAAACGTTGCAAAAGTTTCATCTCATCTTTTTCTAATCCGTAAAACTCATTGTGCAATCTGCTCGTTGAAACAATCGCCGCTTTCCCGGAAAGTTGCGCTTCACCAAATACAAAGGTTAAAACGGGAACGAATAAATCAAGTTGAGTTATCACAATTATCTTTTCATAATCGCGAGAGAAATTTTTAAATGCATGTTCTAATATTTTTGTTGAGTAATACTGATTCCTACTCCGATCAAATATTTCAGATTGCGAAATGGAACTAAGATTTTCAATCGAACATTTGAAATTGAATTTCAGTTCCAGCAAATTTCTTGCAAACTCCAAAAGCTCGCGGTTAGAAAAATCGAACTGAACAATTGCACAATTATGCATCACTCAATTCTTTAGTCTATACTTGCTGATCTTATTGTAAAGCGTAACGCGATCAATTTTGAGTGCCGTTGCCGAGCGTGAAATATTCCAATTATATTTATTCAGAATTTTTTTAATGTGGATTCTCTCCATATCTGCAAGGGTTTCGGCGTTATTGTTGTAATCATTATTCGCGCGTATCGGCAAATCCTTTGCGGTTATTAAGGGCGGTTTCCCGATAACCATTGCCCGCTCGATTGCATTTTCAAGTTCGCGCACGTTCCCGGGCCAATTGTGATTCATTATTATCTCCATCGCATCAGGCGAAATTGAAGTAAATGTTTTGTTCATCGCACGTGAAAATTTTGCAATGAAGAAATTTGCAAGCAATGGAATGTCGGTTCTTCTTTCGCGAAGCGGAGGTACATAAATTGTGAAGACATTTAATCTGTAATAAAGATCTTCTCTAAATTTATTTTCTTCCACAAGTTTTTCGAGAGAATCATTCGTCGCGGAAATCAATCTGAAATTTACTTTTACAAATTCATTTCCACCGATGCGATTGAACTGCTTTGTTTCAAGTGCGCGCAAAAGTTCAACTTGCATTTTAGGAGAAACACTTCCAACTTCATCGAGAAACAGAGTGCCGCCGTCAGCCATTTCAATTTTTCCTTTGCGCCTGTATTGCGCACCGGTGAACGCGCCCTTTTCATGTCCGAACAATTCACTTTCAAGCAAACTTTCGGCAAACGCTCCGCAATTAACGGGAATGATTGGATAATATTTTCGCGGCGAGTTGACGTGTATCGCCTTGGCAATTAATTCTTTTCCCGTTCCGCTTTCTCCGCGAATCAACACTGTTGTATCCTGTTTTGAAACCATGTTGATCAGATCAAAAACTTTTTTTATCTCTTCGCTTTCGCCGATGAGATCATCGAGCCGAATCATCTCATCGATGCTTGTTTTCAGAACTAAATTTTCTTTACTTAACTTTTTATGATTGAGTGCGCGTTCGATTAGATGAGAAAGTTCATCGGGATCGACGGGCTTTGTAACATAATCGAAAGCACCGTTCTTAAGTGCTTGAACAGCAGTCGGAACCGATGCGAACGCGGTAATAATTATCACGACACACTCGGGATCAGTAATTTTTATTTTATCGAGAAGTTCGAGCCCGCTCATCTTCGGCATTTTAATATCGGCGAGAACAATATCCCATTTCCCCGGAGAAAATTTTTCAAGTACGTCGAATGCATCTTCAAATGTATCAACTTCAAACCCATCTTCTTCAAACCAATGTTTGAGAGAATTGCGAACGATTTCTTCATCGTCAACGATTAATAATTTATTATTCTTATCCATGATTCACTTCCTCTCTGTTTTTAATTTCAGATTGCGAAAGAGGCAAACTAATTTTTACTGTTGTGCCTTCATTCACAATGCTGTTAATGTTAATTGTTCCGTTGTGCTGCTTGACAATTCCGTACGCAACCGATAAACCCAAACCGGTTCCCTTGCCTTCTTTTTTTGTTGTAAAGAAGGGTTCATAAATTTTGTTTATCACTTCGGGAGGAATTCCACAACCGCTATCGGCAATTATAATCTCAACATCATCTTCATAAACCGAAAGAACTATTTTCAACTTACCTCCTTCATTCATCGATTCGACTGCGTTAATCATGATAGCAAGTAACAGTTGTTGAATATGATCTTTGTCGCAATGAATTATTATCTCTTCATCGGGAATAATTTTTTCAAGTTGAATATTGTTTATAGTTAGATGATGGCGAATAAGTAATAAACAGTGATCGAGAATTGCATTCAGACTATTCGCCTCAATTTTATTTTCGGATGTGTGTGAAAAGAGCAAAAGATTTTTCACAATCTTTCCGCATCTATCAGATTCGCGCGCAATTAATTGCAAGTATGAGATTAGTGTTGAATATTTATCTGCCTCTCCGCCGGTTATCAATTTTTTTGTAATGAGTTTGCTGTAAGTTAAAATTCCTTCGAGTGGATTGTTCAACTCGTGTGCAACTGTTGCAGAAAGTTTTCCGAGCGATGCAATTTTTTCGAGTTGAACCATGTTTCCATAAATGCTTTTCAGTTCTTCTGTTTTTTCATTTACCTTTTCATTTAATTTTTCATTCCAAGATTTTATTTCACTATATGCTTTATTAAGATTTTCCGACATCATGTTGAAGTTGTTGGTCAATAATCCGAATTCATCGTTCGAAGAAATATCCATCGAGTATTCCAGGTTTCCCGAGCTGATTTCGTTCGTCGCTTTTATCAGTTCTTTTATTCGAAGATGAAGTAATATCCAGATAAACAAACCGGAAAAAATTGAAATCAGCAGCGTGATAACTATTGATGAAAATAATTGGTTACTTTTGCTGAGAGCAATTTCTTTATCCGCATTTGCGAGGGACATTTGTACATCAAGCACGCCCAGAATTTCTATACTTTTAGGATGAACATGGCACTCTGCAGAAGAGCATGCATCCTCATTGCGAATAGGATTGATAAGCCCGAGAACGCGGTTTCCTTTTTCGTTTTTGAAAATTCTTATTCTCTCTTTGTTAGTTAAATCTGATCGTGGTTTTGAAACTGCATGACATGGTGAACAAGATTCCGACTGCATATCGGCGCTGCTGAAAATTTCTTCATCCTTTGTAGAAAAAATAATCTCCCCTCTTTTATTGTAAATGCGAATTCCTTCAACTCCGGGTTCATCGCCGACGGTTTGAATTATTTGATGAACATCTTCTCTTCTGTTTAATAGCATACCATAACGGGTGGAACGTTTTATAATATCACTATTTCTTATTGCTGAAATTTCGATGAGGTTCATTATTTGCTGCTCTTGTTTGCTAATAGAATAGTATGTGTTGATTGTAAAAATTATCAACAGAATTACTAATAGACTGACGAAAAGTCTAAAAGCCAACGAGTGGAATATGGAGTATCGGAGTTTCATTATAATCTCTCATATCTTCTATTCAAACTTATTGATAATAAAATTCTCTCACAACGATTGCTATTTATCGAGCAAATGATAAATCACACTCAAAAATAAATTTGAATGAACGATTAATTTATATTTGGAAATAATTAAGATGTACCTTAATATTGCAACCAATTATTTACAAATACCTAAATTATTAAAGCAAATGCCAACAGACGACTTAGATATTAAACTGCTAAATCTTTTACAAACGAACGGAAGAATCAAAAGGAACGAGCTCGCCGAGATGGTCGGGCTTTCACTTCCCGCCGTCAGCGATAGATTAAATAAACTTGAAGAAAAAGGAATTATCGAAAAATATTCCACCGTGATTAATCGCAAAAAACTCGGTTATGATATTATGACTTTTATTATGGTCGTCAGCGATTCATCCAAACAATATAAAGGATTGACAACAAAAGCGGAGAAACATCCGGCGATACTTGAGTGTCATGCAATTCTCGGCGAAGGTTCGCATCTCTTAAAAGCAATAGCAAAAGATACTGCCGACCTTGAAAAACTTTTGAGCGAAATTCAAACCTGGCCCGGCGTTCACGCCACTAATACTTTATTTGTTCTTTCGACAAACAAAGAAACAACCGAAATAAAATTGACATCATAATTTTTAATTTACTAATCAACAACTATAGGAGGACTCTATGCCCAAAACATTATCAGAATCAGAAAAAATTTTGAAGTTCATTAAGGATAATAAAATTGAATTTGTGGATTTCAAGTTCATGGATATACCCGGACAATGGCAACACTTCACCGTTCCAACAACTAATTTTAATGAAGGTTCTTTCGAAGACGGCTATGGCTTCGATGGTTCTTCTATTCGTGGATGGAAAGCTATTAATGAAAGCGATATGCTTATCATTCCCGATGCAAATACAATGATGGTTGATCCATTCATCGAACGACCAACTATCTCTCTCATCTGCGATGTGTATGAACCAGCAACAAAAGAAAAATATTCACGATGCCCGCGTAATATTGCGCAAAAAGCGGAAAGACATTTAATGTCAACCGGAATTGCAGATACAGTTTATTTTGGTCCCGAAGCCGAGTTTTTCGTTTTCGACGATGTAAGATTTGATAGCCAACCCAACGCAAGTTTTTATATGGTTGATTCTATCGAAGGCAAATGGAATAGCGGGCGAGAAGAAAATCCAAACCTCGGATACAAACCTCGTTTTAAGGAAGGATATTTTCCAGTTCCGCCGACTGATTCTCTCACCGATCTTCGAAATGAAATGGTGAATAATTTAATTGCCGCCGGTATCGATGTCGAAGCACAGCATCATGAAGTTGCAAGCGGCGGGCAGTGCGAAATTGATTTGCGCTTTGCGCCTTTAGTAAAAGCGGCGGATCAACTTCTTCTCTTCAAATACATTGTAAAGAATACTGCAAAGAAAAATAACAAGACAGTAACTTACATGCCCAAACCAATCTTCGGCGATAACGGAAGCGGAATGCACGTTCACACAAGTCTGTGGAAAAATGGTAAACCTCTTTTTGCAGGAAGCGGTTACGCAGGTCTTAGTGAAATGGGGCTTTATTTTATTGGTGGATTACTCAAACATGCGGCATCGTTACTTGCGTTGACAAATCCTACAACAAATTCTTACAAAAGATTAGTGCCTGGATATGAAGCGCCGGTGAATCTTGCATATTCTCAAAGAAACAGAAGTGCGTCAATCCGTATTCCGATGTATTCATCTTCACCAAAAGCAAAGCGTGTAGAATTCAGATGCCCCGATCCATCGTGCAATCCATATCTTGCTTTCTCTGCAATGTTGATGGCAGGGTTGGATGGAGTAATTAACCGCATCGATCCGGGCGATCCGCTCGATAAAGATATTTATGATATGGAACCGGAAGAATTAAAACATGTTCCTTCGACTCCGGGAAGTTTGAATGAAGCATTGAAAGCTCTCGAGAACGATCATGAATATTTATTGAAGGGAGACGTTTTCACCGAAGATGTAATTTCTACATGGATAAAATATAAAATGGAAAAGGAAGTAAAGCCGATGGCACTTCAACCGCATCCGTATGAATTTTCACTTTATTATGATGTGTAAATAATTTCCTATTTTTTTATTTAAGAATCACTTCGTTTCATTCAGAGGCGAAGTGATTTTTATTTTAGTTCAATTCCCCTCCAAATCAGATCAAACCACTTCTTACTCTTACTCTTATTCTTATTCTTCTTCTTACACTTATTTATCTCCCGAAGGGAGACACTTACACTTAATCTTTATATTACCGCCCGTGTAAAAAAATATTTTTTCATCGGGAAGATTATTATTTTTCGTAAAACTAATTAATTCACTCAATAAATATCGGAGTAAAAATGTATAACAGAATAATTGCGCTGTTGGTCGCATCGATGTGTTTGTTTAATACCGTCAAAGCGCAAAGCGCGAAGGATATAGATATTTCATATCAAAAGTTTGTGCTTAAAAACGGATTAAGACTCATTGTTCATGAAGATCACAAAGCACCGATTGTAGCAATAAACGTTTGGTATCATGTCGGTTCCAAAAATGAAAAAGAAGGAAAGACCGGTTTCGCACACTTGTTTGAACACTTGATGTTCAACGGTTCCGAAAATTTTGATGACGACTACTTTCAAGCACTTGAAAGAATTGGCGCAACAGATTTGAACGGAACTACAAACGAAGACCGAACAAATTATTTTCAAAACGTTCCGAAGAATGCGCTGGATTTAGCTCTCTGGATGGAGTCTGATCGAATGGGGCATTTACTCGGCGCAGTTACACAAGCCAAACTTGATGAGCAGCGTGGTGTTGTTCAAAACGAAAAAAGGCAGGGGCAAAATCAACCTTACGCAATTGCATGGGATTTAATTACCGAAGCGACGTATCCGAAAGGACATCCTTATTCCTGGTCGGTTATCGGTTCGATGGAAGATTTAAATGCCGCATCTCTGGAAGATGTTCACGAATGGTTTAAAAATTATTACGGCGCGGCAAATGCAGTGCTTGTTATTGCCGGCGATGTGAACACTGAAGAAGTGAAACAAAAAGTTGAAAAATATTTTGGCGATATTCCTTCCGGTCCTCCGGTTGCAAAACATGAGGTTTGGATTGCAAAAATGACCGGGACAAAAAGACAAACTGCACAGGATAGAGTTCCGCAATCGAGATTATTTAAAGTGTGGAATGTGCCGGAGTCAGGCACTCGTGAAGAAGCTTTGCTCGGTTTGGCATCAAGCATTCTTTCATCAGGAAAAACTTCCCGTCTTTATAAAAAACTTGTGTACGAAAAACAAATCGCAACCTCTGCGAGCGCATATTCATGGTCGAATGAAATTGGCGGACAATTTACTGTTGATGCTATGGTTGCACCTGGAAAAAATTTAGCAGAAGTTGAAAAACTTATTGATGAAGAATTACAAAAATTTTTGAAAGAAGGTCCAACTCAAAAAGAATTGGATAGAGTACGCACCCAATATTTTGCAGGTTTCGTTCGCGGTGTTGAGAGAATTGGCGGATTCGGAGGCAAATCCGACCGACTTGCACAGAACGAAGTTTATAACGGCAGTCCCGATGCTTATAAAACCTATATGAAATATGTCGAAGAAGCGACTATTGCCGATATTAAAAAAGTTGTAAATGATTGGTTGAGTGACGGAGTTTATATTCTCGAGATTCATCCTTTCCCCGAGTACTCAACTGTTGCATCCGATGTTGACAGAAAAAAACTTCCTGAAATTGGCGAAACACCCGATGCATCTTTTCCGAAGTTTGAAAAAGCAAAACTTTCGAACGGATTGAATGTAATGCTCGCAAACAGAAAAACTATTCCCGTTATTTCTTTTTCATTAATGATTAACGCAGGATATTCCGCAGATCAATTTGCTATTCCGGGAACAGCATCTTTAACTGCCAACATGCTTGATGAAGGAACGAAGAAAATGAATGCGCTGCAAATCAGCGATGAAATGCAAAACCTCGGAACATACATCGGCTCTTCCGCAGGATTGGATTATAACTATCTTACATTAAATTCTCTTAAATCAAATTTAGATAAATCCCTTTCGCTCTGGTCAGAAATTCTTCTCACGCCATCTTTCCCGCAAGATGAATTAGACAAGTTGAAGAAGCAACAAATTGCCGGCATCAAGAGAGAAAAAGTTCAACCGACGCAAATGGCTTATCGTGTTCTTCCGAAATTATTTTTTGGTGAGGGACATGCATACTCACTTCCTTTAACGGGAAGCGGATTTGAAGAATCTGTAGAAAAAATTTCGCGCGAAGATTTAATCAAATATCATCAAACATGGTATAAACCAAACAATGCTACTCTCGTTATTGTTGGTGATGTTACTCTTTCAGAAATTCTTCCGAAAATTGAAAAGGCATTTAAAGATTGGAAGCCCGGCGACGTTCCGCAAAAAAACATTACCAATGTTGAAGTTAAGAATAGTAACGTACTCTACTTACTCGATAAACCGGCAGCACAACAATCGATAATTCTTGGCGGACATTTAATCGTTCCAAAATCAGATCCCGATGATCTTGCAATCGAAACGATGAATGATATTCTCGGTGGAGTTTTCACTTCAAGAATAAATATGAATTTGCGAGAAGATAAACATTGGTCGTACGGTTCATTTAGCTTTTTTATTAACACTAAATCTCAAAGACCGTATATCTTTTACGGTGCAGTGCAAACGGATAAAACAAAAGAATCTATTCTTGAAATGCAAAAAGAGATCAGAGAATATGTTTCAACGCGCCCTGCAACCGATGATGAATTAAACAAAATTAAAATGAATAATATTTTGTCGCTCTCCGGGCAGTGGGAAACAATGTCTGCCGTCAGCAGTTCTTTACAACAAATAGTGAACTACAATTATCCCGAGAATTATTTTGACACTTACTCGGATAAGATGAAGAACCTGAATTTAACGCAGATACACAACGCCGCAAATAAAGTTATCAAACCGGAAAAAGTTATTTGGGTTGTAGTTGGAGATAAAGCAAAAATTGAACCTGGTTTAAAGGAACTCGGTTTTGAAATAAAATATCTTGATAGCAACGGTAACTTAATTCAATAATTTTTTTTAAGTCGACGAAACAAAAAAAGGACGGAAAAATTTCCGTCCTTTTTTTATTTGTAAATGATTCATAATTGAAAATTTGAATCTTACTGACATTAATAAAAAGACCGCCCGGGGGATGGGCGGTCTTTCACTAACTAACTAACTAATTAAAGGTGGGATTATTTGAGGAGTAAGCTTTTCTTCGTTGATACGAAATCTCCGGCGTTTAATCTATAGATATACACTCCGCTCGCAAGTCCGCTTGCATTAAATGGAATGGCATATCTGCCGGGTTTTAAATTTTCATTGATTAATGTTTTTACTTCTTCGCCAAGAGTATTGTAAATTTTTAGTGTAACATCTCTTTGTGCGGGCAAACTAAATTCAATTATCGTTTCCGGGTTAAATGGATTTGGATAATTTTGTTCGAGTGAGAATGCGGTCGGTATTGTATTTTCTTCTTTTGACGAAGAAGGATTGTTCACATTCATATAAATTTTTCCGTCGCCGGTTCCCGCAAATAAATTGTGCGATGAAGGATTAACAAGAATTGAACTGACGCCGAAACCTTTTAAGCCCATCGTATTCCATGTTACACCTCCGTTAGTTGAAACGTAAATTCCGCCTGCCACAAGTCTTTACCACGAGTTCTAAACACAGAACATACATTGGCAGGTAGCATCAGTAAAATGACGTATCCCGACAATTTTTCCATTTTTTCTATCAAATCGACTTTGAATGCGATTTAATAAATCAGTTTCATTATTTTCAAAATATCTTCTCAAAGCATAACAACATAAATCAGCAATTTGAACAAGGCTTGTGAGTTCGGAATTCACAAAAAAAGGTGTTTCGATAATATGTTCTATACTTGTCCACAGAGTTCCATGACGATGAAACCTTTTCATTAATTCGGTGTGTTTTCTCGAAACTGTATCGTTATTATCATGTATCAATGTACCAAAAAGCTTTGAATTTTTGGTGCTTTTACTGACAATTTTCATATACTGCTCAAAACGTGAAACAAGTTGCTCTAATGCCTGTTCATCGACTGATTGCAAGGTTCTTGTAGGGTTAAAGTGAATTTTATTTATACATTCAGCAAACAATCTTGAAAAAGACCAACTGCCAACTAAGTCAGCCAATTCCTGAATAAATGCAATTCTCTCATCATGAGTTAGATGAATGTATCCTTCAGTTTGACGATAGTTTTTTCGCGTTTGTTTATAAAGATTTTTATTCGGACTCTTTTGGAGCTTCAACAATTCTGCCTTTCGTCGACTTAAAACTTCGTGGCGCCGTTGAGCATAGTCCATTGTTTCAAATCCGACTATTTTACTTTGCTCTAAATATTTACGGACTATCCAGCCAGTATGAACCTCTAAAGATTGTAAATCATATTTTTGTTTAATCTTTGATATTCCTATCTCACACTTTTTCCAAAAAGAGATAGGGATTGAAAGACCAGCCAAGACATAATGACTAGTATTTCCTGGTACCTCCGGAGTACCTGATTCGTCTACGTAACAGAAATATACCATTGACTAAAGTGCATAAAAAAAGCGACTGGTTTCAGGGAATTATTCCCGTAGTAGAGACGCTCGGCGACTCTTCCCAGACGCGGTTGCAAAATTATGCGATATATTTTTAAAATCAAAACAAATTAAAAAAAAAGACCGCCCGGGGGATGGGCGGTCTTTCACTAACTAACTAACTAATTAAAGGTGGGATTATTTGAGGAGTAAGCTTTTCTTCGTTGATACGAAATCTCCGGCGTTTAATCTATAGATATACACTCCGCTCGCAAGTCCGCTTGCATTAAATGGAATGGCATATCTGCCGGGTTTTAAATTTTCATTGATTAATGTTTTTACTTCTTCGCCAAGAGTATTGTAAATTTTTAGTGTAACATCTCTTTGTGCGGGCAAACTAAATTCAATTATCGTTTCCGGGTTAAATGGATTTGGATAATTTTGTTCGAGTGAGAATGCGGTCGGTATTGTATTTTCTTCTTTTGACGAAGAAGGATTGTTCACATTCATATAAATTTTTCCGTCGCCGGTTCCCGCAAATAAATTGTGCGATGAAGGATTAACAAGAATTGAACTGACGCCGAAACCTTTTAAGCCCATCGTATTCCATGTTACGCCTCCGTTAGTTGAAACGTAAATTCCGCCTGCCCATGCACTGATATAAATATTATCCGATGCATCAACGGAAATTGTGTAGATGTGGCTTGATGGCAATCCTGAATTTGTATTTAACCAGCTTGAACCGGAGTTTGTTGTTACAAACATTCCAAGTCCATAAGTGCCTGCGATAATTTTATTATCACTTGTGGAACCGAGTGCCCAAACAAATTCGTAGCCCATATTAGTGTTCACCCAATTATTTCCGTTATCGGTTGATTTATAGACACCACCGCCAAAAGTTCCGACGAACAATTCGCCAAGCGGATTAATTGTAAATGCATGAACGGCTTTGAAAATTATTCCGTTATTTTTTTCTTGCCAGCTTGCACCCTGGTCGGTTGATTTATAAACTCCGAAGCCCCATGTTCCGGCGTAAATATTTCCTGATTGATCTATCGATACAGCACGAGCATCTTTGCCGCTCAATGCGGTTGTATTCCAATTTATTCCGCCGTTTGTAGATTTGAAAACACCAACTTCAGTGCCGGCATAAATTGTTCCGTTCGATGCAACATCGATTGACCAGATCATTCCGACAGTCATGCCCGAATTAATGTGCAACCAATTTTGTCCGTTATCGGATGAGCGATAAATTTTACCGCCGACAGTTCCGGCGAGCATATCATTATTGTTGTCGTTTGCTAAGCACCAAACAACTTCGCTAAGATTGAAATTACCAACGGGAACCCAAGTTCCAAAACTTCCACCGCCTGTTCCGCCCGTGCCGGTACTATCAAAATTATTTACATAAATAGTTACTGCAGAATAATCATCTTCAGATTCATTGCCGTTGCCGGGGGTAGAATCGGGATCGTACACTGCTGATGCAGTAATTTCTGCAATGTTTTTAATATCAACTTCAACAGGAATATTTCCGATGAACGGAGCTAAATTGAATTGCCCCATTCCTTCAAGCGAGTTACAAATCATTTGTCCGTTTTGTACACCGCTAACAAAATTGACGTGTGCTTTCGGCGCAAGAATAGAGCCGCGAACATCAATTCCTTGAATTGTAATTGTTGTTGCATCCGTAAAATTGTATATCACGTTATTCATTACTGTTCCGTTCACGACAAGACCGCCGGTCCACGAAACATTTGTTCCGTCAATATTCACAAGAACAACCGAACCGTTTGGTGCTGTAATTCTAAAATCATTTGCAGTTGAAAGCGCGGCACCGGAAACATAAAATACATTTAAGAAAGGATCGTTCCCGCTGAGGAATAATCCACCCCATTGCGGAGTAACCGTTCCGTTCGCAGTGTATGCGGCTAATTGTCCCGAAAGATTCAAAGCATATGCTTTTGCGGATGGGAAATCTATTACAGAATCTTTTCTTAACGTACCATTATTGATTGATACTTGCGGAATAGGAAGATTAGTTGAATCTCCATACACAACATTTCCACCGAGTATTGCACCGCTGAGATATGTTAAATTCTTTCCTACAATAAACACATCAACCGTTCCGTTTGAGTTAGGAAGTTTATCGCCGATACTATAATTAGCGAGATGTGCATTTTTACCCACAGCCATTTTTCCTTCTGTGTCAGCCGAAGGTTGAGTAATATTTTCAAAAACAAAAACGTTGTAATCTTTCATCGGACCTAAATCAAATGCCGAGGAAGTGATTGAACTTAAATCGACTTTTGCTGAAATCGTTAAAGTTGCAGTACCTCCGGCGATAATGGTTCCGATATTCCAAACTCCGGTTGCAGTATCGTACACACCTTGCGATGCGGTTGAAGTTTGATAGAGCAATCCTTGTGAAAGAATATCTGTAACTTTAACTCCGGTTGCCGAAGCAGGTCCGTTGTTGTTCACTGTAATCGTATAAGTTATAACTTCGCCGTCTTCGGGGTTTTCATTGTTCACGGATTTGTTAATACTAAGATCGGCTTGATTAGCAGGTTGTGTAGAATATATTCCTGCATCCCATTTCAAATCGATTTGAGCCGGAGCTAATGCAGTACAAATAGTTTTTCCGGTTGTAACATCTGCATCGGAATCTTTAGTATCATCTCCGCCTTGATCTTTCGGGCTGAAAGCGAAACCACCGGGCAGAATAAATTGCACATAATAATTTCCGGAAGGAAGATTAGGGAAAAGATATTTTCCGGTTGCATCTGTATTTGTTACTGCGAGCAAATTATCGGTGCAGTTAAAAAGTTTAACGGTTACATTCGGAACGCCGGCTTCACCGCTATTTTGAATTCCGTTTTGATCAGTATCGAGCCAAACGAAATCACCGATTGCCGCTTTGAGAGAATACAAACCTGCATCCCAATTCATATCGTTAGTTGCAATTGGCAAAGTGAAGCAAGTTGTTTTTCCGGTTGATGTATCGGCATCGGAATCAACTGCATCATTTCCTCCAACATCTTTATTTGTGAAGGAATAATTCGCAGGTTTAGAAAATTCAACTTTGTATGAACCGGGAAGAATATCGCTGAAAAGATAATTTCCGTTTGCATCGGTTACGGTTGTGAGAAGCACATTATCCGAACAATCTAATAACTTGACTAAAACTGAGGGAAGTCCGGGTTCGCCGCTATCTTGAATTCCATTTTTATTTTCATCGAGCCAAACCTTATCTCCCACAGAACCTTTTGTGGAGTAAATTCCTGCATCCCACTTCAAATCTGTTGTGTTTGATGGAAGAGAAAAACAAATAGTTTTACCTGTAACAGGGTCAACATCGGAATCGAGTGCATCATTTCCACCGGCATCTTTTATGGTGAAAACATAATTCGGCAGATTTAAAAACTTTACGTAATAACTTCCTGCCACCAAACTATCGAACAGATAATTTCCGTTTGCATCGGTAACCGCTTGTTTTTTGAATTGGTCGCTGCAATCAAAAAGTTGAACAACAATTCCGGCTACACCTTGCTCGCTTACATCTTGAATTCCATTTTTGTTTGCGTCATTCCAAACTTTATCGCCGATTGCTGAAATTGGTTTATACATTCCTGCATCCCACTTTAAATCGTTTGTGTTTGCAGGAAGAGTAAAGCAAATAGTTTTTCCGGTTGATACATCTGCGTCGGAATCTTTAGCGTCATCGCCCCCTTGATCTTTCGGGCTGAATGAAAATCCCGATGGAGGAAAGAACTTAACATAATAACTTCCGCTCGTAACATTCGTAAAAAGATAATTTCCGTTCACGTCTGTAATCGTAGTTGCTTTTAAATTATCGTTACAATCATATAACTTAACAGTAACATTTTGAATCCCTGCTTCACCGGCATCTTGAATTCCGTCTTTATCATTATCGTACCAAACTTTATCTCCAAGAGAAGATGGTTGCCCGCTACAAGGCAGTGGTTTAGTGGCTCCAGATATTCCCAATTTATTTGGGGAGTGGTGCATTTCAGGAATTTCCACAACTCCGAACCCGCTTGCGCCGAATGCGTTTTTGGAAATCTTTACTTCAAAGATCATATCGAATATCCAATCAGGATAATTTGGGTTTGGATCATAATTTGAATTTGTTGAAGGAGAGTTTGTGGTTAGTACATAACCGTATTGATTAAAATTTCTATTCAGAGAAGAATTGTAACTTAAAATGTGCGCCGCATTTCCGCTGATCATTCCGCCATCGCCGCCGGTGTGTCCAAGTGTTGTATAGCATGATGGGACGGAAGATGTTTGAGATAAATAATCCATATTAAATTGTAAAACAGTTTGTCCGTTTCCGTTTTTGAATTTGAACTGTGCATAATCGCTGCTCGTGAGATGTTTGAATTTATGATTATTCCCGGGCCAACCAATAACACCGCTTCCGTAAGTATTATCGTTGAATGATCTTGCGATAACAAGTTTTACATCATAGTTTCCGTTCACATCAACATCGACAAAGAGTGTTGCGACTTGAATTTGCTGGCTGTTTTTTGTTATGCAGAGCGTTGTTACACTTTGCGAAAAAGTTTGAGTAACAGTAACAAACACAAAAAGTATTGTTAGCGAGAAAAGGGTAGCTAATTGTTTCATAATTATACTCTCAAATAAATTGAATTAAAGTGAACTTGTTGCAAAGATAGTGCCATCGGGTGAGGGAAAGAGAAATGAAAAATTAGTTTGCGTTTCAATCAATAATTATGATTTGAACGAAATCTCAACTTTGGGAGAGAAAATTTCTCAGCCTCATTTTGATACGCGCTATTCTTTCATTTCTCATTTCAAGAAATGAATTTTGAAAATCTAAAAAAAATCTTACTCGGCTTGTTCGAGTTGCGATTTATACATTTCTAAGTTTTTAATTTTCTCTTCGGTAAGAGTTGGATATTCCATCTCCAACGATTTCATAGTTTTGATAATTACTTCCGACATAACGAAACGGGAAAACCATTTATCATCCGAAGGGATAATATACCATGGAACAATTTTTCTGCTCGTTTCTGTAATTGCATCTTCATATACTTTTTGATACTCATCCCAATGTTCTCGTTCTTTCAAATCGGAAGCAGAGAATTTCCAATTCTTATTCGGGTCGTCAATTCTTCGTAAGAATCTTTGCCGTTGTTCTTCATTTGAAATGTGAAGGAAAAATTTGATGATATGAATACCGTTTTCGTAAAGATACTTTTCGAAATCACGAATTTGACGATAGCGTTTTTTCCAAAAGTCATTTGTAATTAATTCGGTCGGGATTTTTTCAGTGTGAATCAAATTATGAAGTTTAACAACTAACACATTTTCGTAATAAGATCTGTTAAAGATACCGACTCTTCCGCGCTCGGGCAGCGACTTCATAAATCGCCACAAGAAATCATGGTCGAGTTCTTCGGCCGATGGTTGTTTGAAACTATATACTTGCGTGCCTTGCGGATTAAGCCCGCTCATAACATTTTTAATTGCGCTATCTTTTCCTGCCGCATCCATTGCTTGATAGATTATTAGTATTGCGTGTTTATCGTGCGCGTACATTTTATCCTGAAGCTTCGCCATCTTTTTGATGTTCTTCTTCATTTTTTTTTCGGCTTCATCCCGAATTATATCTTCGGGCGCAGTTGTGGGGTAATCCTTCAGCGAGGCGGGTGAATTGAAGGGAGCGATGAATTGATCTATGTTCATTAGGACACCTTTAAATTTTGGTGAAATTGTTGTTCGAATAATACCTCGAATTTAGGTAAGATTCAACATGACTCGTCACATTTCTTTTTTTATAGAGTGTTGATAAGTTTTGTTTAACCCTTTATTTCACTAAATTAATTTGTGCTTAAATGTTTTTTTTACTTGCATCATTAATATTAGATAGAAATACAAGTTGAGATGGATATTTACTTATTAAGATGATGATGATTTAGACATAAATCTTTAATTGAAAAAATATGGTATCGATGTTCATAAGCAACATTTAAATAATTGTTGCGATTCATAAAATTTAGATATACCCCCAAAATTCTTAAACTCATTAAGGGACATGTACGATGAATAATAAAATAGAAAATGAAAGGCTATTTCATAATCAGCGTTTTGAGAGTGATGACCAAGAAAGAGCCAAAGTGTCTAAATATTATTGTATCAACAAACTGCTTGATCAATACTATAATAACAAGATATTAGAAACATGCAAAGGGGCTGATCTTTTGGAATATGGTTGTGCAACAGGAGTAACTGCCTTTGAATGGATGAAGTATGGAGCAAAAGTTACGGGTATAGATATCTCGGATGAAGGCATTAAAAAGGCAAAAGATCGGGCAAAATATGAAGGTACTGATATTCAATTTTTCCAGATGGATGCCGAAAACATGTATCAATTCAACTCAGAATCATTTGATATTGTAACCGGAAAAGGTATTCTGCATCATCTTGATTTGGAGAAAGCTTATTCTGAGATTGCAAGAGTAATGCGCAAAAATGGACGAGCAATATTTATCGAACCCCTTGGGCACAACATAATTATAAATCTCTATCGAAAATTTACTCCTTCATTACGAACACAAGACGAGCACCCGCTAATTTTATCAGATCTTGATAAAGCGAAAAAATATTTTGGACAAGTGCGGATAAAATATTTTCATATCACAACTCTCTCGGCAGTACCATTCAGACACTATTTTTTCTTTAACGTATTATTACAGTTTTTAAATATGTTCGATACAAAATTGATGTCCATCTTTCCTTCTGTAAAAAAATATGCTTGGATAGTAGTGATTGAATTATATAACCCCTTATAATGATTCGAGTGGTACGGTCTGCGAATAAAAATTACTTCTAGTAAAAATTATTGTTGAACTACATGAGAAATATTTAAGATTCACAATGAGAGGTCAAATTTCTTTTAAAGTTGACTTCGCGCAAGTTTTGTTCCGCTTTCACAATTTTTGACGCTTTAATTCTTTTTACATATTTCAAATTGTAAATCTGTTTAATTTAAAATGAAGAATTAAATAATTAATTACACGACATAAATTCACCGACATGAAGAAAAGCCTTATTTTATCAATATCTGCCGCATTTGCGATAATAGCAATCATAGTTGTACTGATCTCATTTTTCACCGACAAAAAAGAAAATGTATCGACAGAAAATCCTTTTGAAGAAGTTGAACGGACGAAAAATCTTTTACAAAATGGTTCGTTTGAAAATCCATTGTCGTTAAACGATTGGCAAATAAAAGTAGGCGCGAATTCAAACTACGGATTCGATCGCTTTTCGGTTAAGCATAATGAATTCAGTCTTGCAGTACAACATGATGCAAATGATTCGATAAAATTATTTCAGCGAGTTGACAATCTTTACCAAAACAAAAAATATATTTTCTTCGGCTTTGTTAAATCGGAAAATTTTGATTCCGTTTCTATTTCTCTCGAAGTGTACGATGCGAATGATAGCCTGCTTTTCTCGGGCTACTCTGCAATCTTAAAAAATACTTTTGATTGGTCGATGGCTTCAACATGGATTCGAACTCAAGAAAAAAGTTGCGCTTATTTAATTATGAAAGTCGTTGCGGCGGGTAAAGGAAAAGTTTGGTTTGACGATTTCAATTTATACGCAATGCCGATTGATTATAAGTTCAATCAAATAAACTTCGAGAAAATTTTTTGAAAATGTTACATGAAACTGACTAAAATATTTTCGGTGCCGCATCTATATTTCGTAAAACTTTTAACAATCTTTATTAAATGACATTCCTAAATCCAGCAGTATTGTTGGGCTTGCTCGCCGCATCAATTCCAATTTTAATTCACCTTTTGAATTTAAGGAAGTTGAAACGTGTCGAGTTCAGCTCGTTGATGTTTTTGAAAGAACTTCAGAAAAATCAGATCAGAAAAATTAAATTGAAGCAATGGCTTTTGCTTTTGATTCGCGTGATGATCGTGATATTATTGGTAACAGCATTCGCGCGCCCGACACTTGAAACTGCCGTCATCGGCGGAACTGCATCGACTGTTAAAACCAGCGCGGTATTTATTATTGATGATTCCTTCAGTATGGATGTATTGGAAACGAACGGTTCACGCTTCAACATTGCAAAAAATATTACAAAGCAATTACTTGCACAACTCCATGAAGGCGATGACGCTACTCTGATTTTTCTTTCTCAAAAATCCGACGCTGAAAAAATACTTTCAAAAAACATAAAAGAACTTTCGGCGCAGATTGATGAAAAAGAAATTTCTTTTGTGAGCGGTGATGTTCATAACGCTTTTACTTTAGCGGCTTTGGCATTGGATAAATCTCAAAATTATTCTAAAGAAATTTATTTTGTTTCAGATTTTCAAACTGCGAATTATAATAAAGAAAATATTTATTCTGATTTTAGCGAAGTATTTAACGAGCGTGTTAAACTATTTTTGTTTCGCTTCGAAGAAAAAGATGTGAACAATCTCTCGCTCGATTCTCTTCGCATGAACACTCAATTGTTTGAAAAAAATAAACCTGTTAATGTGTCGGTTTTTATTTCAAATCATTCAAAACAAAAAATAGAGAACCGCGTGATCTCCTTATTTATCAATGGTGAACGAAGTGCGCAAAAAGGATTTACGATTGATGCCGGCGCGTCGCAAGAATTGATTCTGGAAGGAACAATTAAATCATCGGGTTTCAACAAAATTGTTGTTGAAACAGAAGATGATGAATTGAATGCCGACAATAAAAGATACATCTCATTTTTTATGTCTGAAAAAATTAACGTTATTTTAGCAACAGAAAAAAACGGCGATGAAAAATTTATTACAACCGTGCTGCACGCTGTTGGTAAAGAAATGATTAACTTCAACGTGAAAAATATTTCACAAATAAATCTGTCGGAGTTAAAGAAATATGATGTACTTTATTTAATCGGTACGAAGGAAGAAATTAAACCGGCGGTTAAAAGTTTTGTTGAAAGCGGTGGAGGAGTTTTCTTTTTTCCTTCCTCTGTTGGCGAAATTAGTTCGTTAAATTCTTTCATGAATTCATTAGCTCTCCCGAATTTTAAACAAAAAATAATTGTCGATGATAAGAGTAACGACGAATATTATTTTGGCGAAACAGATTTTAATCATCCTATTTTTCAAAATCTTTTCGAGCAAAAAAAGAAAAAAGAAATTGATGCACCGTTTTTCAATTCCTATTTTCAATTTTATACCGATGGACGCGGAAGCCGCATCATTACAATGCCGGATCGCTCTTCCTTCTTTTCGGAATTTAAGATTGGCGACGGCAAGTTTTTGATTGTGAATGTTTCCCCTACTCTCGAACATAGTAATTTCCCATTGAAAAGTGTTTTTGTCTCGATGATTGTGAAATCGCTTTTTTATTTATCCTCAAACGAAAGTATGAAGAGTTCGATCATCGCCGGAGACGAATTACAAATCGATCTTTCAAAATTTCCGCAAAGAAAAGCAAGAATTGTTTCTTCAACTCAAGGTGATGAATTTGTTAATCTCGAAGAGCAGCGCGATAAAAAATATTTGAGTTTTGCAAAAACTTATCATCCCGGTTTCTATGAATTATTTGCAGATAATGATTTGGTTGATCTTAAATCGGTTAATGTTGATGCAAAGGAATCGCAACTGAGATATTTGAGTGAAGAAGACTTTGAAAAATATTTGAAAGAAATAAATTACAAAGGCGCGATAAATTGGATAGACATCAGCTCAAATTTTACGGATGAAATTACGCGCGCTCGTTTCGGTAGCGAACTATGGAAAATATTTTTGATCGCCGCGCTCCTATTTGCGTTGCTTGAGATGTTCATTGCACGAACAAAAAAGAATGAGAAGTAATTGAGAACGGAGAATTGACAATTGACAATGGAGAATTGTGAATAATAAAATTCTTTGTGCCTTCGTGACTTTGTGGCATTGACTTTTAATATGAACAGGGAAGAATTAGAAATTAGAAATATGAAATTAGAAATTAGAAATGAATAGTGAGAATTGTGCCTACTACGCGTTCGCTTTGGTATTAAAAATGGAGAATTGACAATGGAGAATTGTGAATAATAAAATTCTTTGTGCCTTCGTGACTTTGTGGCATTGATTTTTAATATGCACAGGGAAGAATTAGAAATTAGAAATATGAAATTAGAAATTAGAAATGAATGGTGAGAATTGTGCCTCCACGCTTTCGCTTTGGTAGGTAAAAATGGAGAATTTTGAATAATAAATTCCTTTGCGCTTCTTTGCGAACTTGGCGCTTAAAAAGAAGATGGCAATGGGACTTCGTGGTGTAAGTGTAAGAGTAAGTGTAAGTGTCTCCCTTCGGGAGATAAATAAGTGTAAGAAGAGAATTGACAAAGGGCAATAGACAATTGAAAATAATAAATTATAAATTCCTTTGCGCTTCTTTGCGAACTTGGCGGTTAAAAAGAAGATGGCAATGGGACTTCGTAGTGTAAGTGTCTCCCTTCGGGAGATAAATATGTGTAAGGTTTTGATGGCAGACGGTTCACAACTGCGAGATGAATCCGGGATAACAAAATACCGAATGCGAGGGTTGATTGCTGCTTGTGTTCGTCTTCTTAATTAATCCTCATTTACAAAACTTGCTTTATAATCTCTTTTAGTCAATACCGTATCATACAAACCAACATCTTCTCCTTCGTGTTTGTTTATACCAACGTACACAAGGCTGGCATCTTCATAACGCTTAAACTTATAAACTGCATCATTCATCAATGCACTATTGAATACACCAAGACTTACAAGTAATTCAAAATCATGTACATTTAAGCCTGTTACTTTTTTGAAAAGCCCCGGTTCAAGTTGAGTAATTACATCTTTCAAACTTCTTTCACGATAATCTGTTAAATACATAAACACCGGTATGCGGGTTGCAAATTTGATAAGTTTTTCTTGAATTTGTTTTCTTAAACTCTTGTACTCTTTTTCTTCTTCAGTTAGCTCCTTTTTTTCTTTCCTTGTTAAATCTCTTTCGTTGGCTTCCTTTTTTGCTTTCTTTACAGAATCAGATTTATTTATTATCGTTTCAATATCTTGATTTAAATTTCGGAAGCCTTCAATGTTCATGAGTGCTTGCATAGCTTTTTGATTGTTCATCAAACGATGGAGAGTATTATTATCAACATTAACAAGTAAAGCACTTTCCCAACGTCTCGCTAATAGTGTTGCGGTTGTTCCACTCATTGCCATATCCAAAATTCCCGCCGCATCAATTTGTTTCATAGTACTTCCATCATAAGCAAGAACCGGAAGGAAGTGAATAAATTCTTCAACTTTCTTTTCTGGATTTGATTCATTCACATTCAATCGACAGCTATAATCTGCAATTTGTCTTAATGCTCTGTCTGGCGCAAAATCAAAAACATAACATTCTTGTTTTATAATTTCTTCTTTGTTGGGCGATCTATCATCGGAATTATAAATTGTCCAGGGCGACTGCACCCTGAATGCTGCCTGGAAATATGTTTCGGGACTTGAAGAATTACGAAGCATAAAAATTCCAGTCCACGGTTTAACAGTAACTCCGGTGGTCAATTTTCCGCAAGATAAAGTTATAGTTTTTGTTTTTAAAGGATTATCCATAGCTTCAAAAACCGGAGGGAGTGCATCAACCCCAATACCGGCACCTGTTCCTGCGGCAACAACTATGTTGTAATCGTGATAAAATTTATTTTGTTTTTGTGCCATTAAATTTTTCATTGCATAACAAGATGCAACGCTCGGTAAAAACCAAAATGTATGTGAAAGTACATTTAATAATTTCGCATGTGAAAAAGGCATTGGTGGCTTTTGAGCACCTAACTTTAAATTATCTATTGATGTTTCTAAATATGAACCGCGAATTAAGTCCAACCATTTTTGAACTTCATTTTCATATTTAAATCGAGCACTAAAGGATTCGCCATTAGCGGAAAAGAAGACATTCAAATCAAACTCATTGAATTCTCCTTTCATTGCTATTTCTCTTATCGAATCGGGTAATTGATAAGTGAGCAACAGCATGCGCGGTAACGCCGCATAGGGATTGTTAGCCCGGTTACTGCGAGCTTGCGCGGTATGAGCCCACACTTCTTTTGCTTTTTGTTCATCCGAGTATGTCCAATTGAATATCTGTTCTTCAATAAATTCGCCGGAAGTTATTGCTCTAAACGGAGTACCCGATAAATACAAATAGGCATTAGTCGTAATCGGCATTGTTTCTTCGTCGAAGTAATCTATTCCTTCCCCCTCACCAAACTTTACTTCTTTATTGTCTTCAGCTTCGAATAAATCTTTTGCATTTTCACGCCACGCGCCGTAATGATATTCGTCAAATACAACGCAGTCCCAATTAGTTGTATGCACCCATTCATTTTTTGCTTTAATACCGCCAACATCATTTTTCCCGAGATAATCCTGGAAAGAACCAAAACAAATAAACGGTTTGCTCTTGTTAGTATCTTCAAAAGTTAATCCGTTGCGTGAAATAAATTGCCACCCTCTAAAATCTATATGTGTTTGCAAATCTTCTTCCCAGGCACTTTGAACGGCAGGTTTAAAAGTTAATACGAGAAGTTTCTTCCATCCCATTTTCTTCGCAAGCTGATAAGTTGCAAAGGTTTTACCAAATCGCATTTTTGCATTCCAAAGGAAGTGGGGAGTTTTGTTCTTTGCCGAGCTAGTCGAAGCATCTTTTTTGAAACTTTTAAAGTAAGAAATAGTTTTATTCACAGCTTCTTCTTGTTCGGGTCGCATATTAAAGTTCAAAGACCTGTTATCCTCAATGGATGCATCCAGCTTGATTGAAAGTATAGCTGATCGAATTTCATCTACCGAACATTTAAACCATTCACCTTCGGTGTTCTTTATTTTCTTCTTCAGCAAATAACGATGCACATCGTGATCTGTGAATATGCTTCCATCTTTACGGATCGCAGATTCTTCAAGCACAATCTTATATTTTACTCTGCTTGTTTTTAACTGTTCGGCTATTCGATCTTGAAAATTTCGAATTGTATATCCAACTTTTAGTAAACCTTTGTGGCTTTCTACACCAATTAATTCATATGCATAAATTGTCGGATTTGCATCCGGGCGTTTGGGAAAAAATTTATCGCTCATTTTAACCAAAATTTTCGTCGATTCTTTTAATTATTTCTTTTTCGTTGGGCAGCAGTTTTTTGTATTCTTTAGGTAATTGCGCTGTGGTTTTATATGTAGAAACCCCTATCGGCACACGGCTGGATTTTAAAGAATACTCAACAACCGTTCTGTTTTTCTCTTTGCATATAATAATTCCAATCGAATCATTTTCATTTGGCATTTTAATTTTATCATTTAAAATGCTCAGATAAAATTCCATCTTACCTTTGTATTCGGGAGTGAACTCACCTATCTTTAATTCAACTGCAACCAAACATTGCAGCTGCCGGTGATAGAGAAGTAAATCAATAAAATATTCTTTATCGTCAACTTCTAATTTGAATTGATTGCCGACAAATGTGAATTGATTACCCATTTCAAGTAAGAATTTTCTAATGTTCTTAACCAGCGCGTTTTCTAATTGGCTTTCGCTATGCTCTTCCGAAAGATTTAAAAAATCAAAAGTATATTCATCTTTTACTGATAGATGAGCTTGGTTTTTAATCGATTCAGGCAAAGTATTTTCAAAATTGGTTTGGTTAAGCAGGTATTTTTCGTAAGTCTTATTTTCTATTTGGTGAATCAACACATTCTTCGTCCAGCCGTATTTTTTGGCTGCTAAAATGTAAAACTGCCTCTCTAATTTATCCTTACATTTCTTTAAAATGCTTATATGTTTACTCCAGCTAATTTCTCGTACCAGTGGTACGAGATTTTCAACATTATGATATTCATTATAAAACTGCGCCATTAACCATAAATTACCAACGGAAAAACCGCCAACTCCGGGAAACTCTTTTTGCAATTCTTTTGATAATCTTGGAACTATAGCTTTTCCCCAGTTTTCGGTTTGCTTCTCTGATATTGACTTCCCGATTTCCCAATAAAGAGTAATTAAATGTACGTTTACAACTTTTAACGCTTCGTATTGCGCTTGCCGTACTTTGGCTTTTATCTCCGCAATAAAATTTGTTTGAATCTCTTTATTCATCCTCTTTACCGTCGTTCATTCCCATTGGGCGCATCATAATAGTCCGAACTATGATTTTTATGATTTACAGATTTCTTTGATTTTCTAATTCGATTCATGCTTATCATCTCAATCAGTCGAAGCATTGTTCTGACTATTTTCCATCGGGCGTATCATCGATTCTATAAATGCAATTTCTTCTTTTGTAATGCCATATTTTTTGTAGAGTTTTTCGTCTGTCCAAGATTCATCAAAGTTTTGTGTAGGTACAAAAGAATAAACACTTTTAGCCGCGTGTTGAGTATTTTTTCTTAGTAACACAAGAAATCTAAAAAATCTTGTCTGAATATAGCCTATAACATTCTGAGCCTTTTTTTTGGAACTATAAGGCCCAATAACAATGTAAGTTTCAGTACAACAAGAATTTGGTTCACCATAAAATGGTTTATTAAGAATCTGATGTGGGAAATCCTCACCAGCACCATATGCCATTGTTGTATAAACTTTATGTTTGTCAATCCAATCTTTATTCTGAGTAATTTCTTTTTCCTTTACATAACCAATACTTTTATTGGCATAAAGTTTAATACTTCCTTGAAATGATTTTGATGTACCTTTATAAAAAGTTCTTAGACCAAATGGCTTTTGAGCGCTGACTTGTTCGCTAAAGTTATCTTCATTTTTAGACAATACTTTCCTTAAAATGCTAATGGCTTCATTGTATCTTACAAAAACATCACTCCTCTTTTCTAACAGCGGTCTAAACATCGAAGATATTTTATCACCTCTTAATGTTTTAACTTCACAATCACCTTGATTATCTCTATCCCATAAGAAATAACAAACGCCACCTTTTATTTCAACACCGGGAAAACATTCGGAAGAAACAGGATAATCAATAATTTTTCTTATTCTTTTATCATTTAACATTTCGTCTCTAAAATCATCTAAGCCTCTGCCACCAGAAAACCAACGCGATGGAATAATCATTATTAAAAATCTTGGATTTAGTTTTTTAGCTTGCTGTACAAATTTATGATAAAGTGGGATTGCCCCACCTCTTGTTCTTGCATCTTCATTAATGTCCCCACCATCACTCAATTGATAAGGCGGATTGCCAACTATTACATCAAATTTCATTTTATATATTTCCTCGGGTTTATCCGTGTGAATAAATTGATACGCGTGTGTTTCTAAAGATTCGCCGCGGTCATAAACTTCTTGGCTTGCGCCGCAAAAAGCGCATTTACCATTATGCCAATTATGGTTTAAGCGTTTGTAAATAATATTACCTTGCGCATCTTCAAAGGTTTCACAAACAGAATACTTTCCGTTTGCAGTTTTAGAGCAGTAAACGCTTCTGCGTGAAAGCAAAGAGGTAAGTTCTGTAATAGCAATTCCAAACAACTGGTTTTTGTAAATATGGTTTATTCGTTTTTGTTTATTTGGAATTTGTTTTTGCAAACCGGCATTTAATCGTTTAGCAATTTCTCGCAAGAAGACACCGGATTTACAAACCGGATCAAGAAACTTAGCTTCTTTATTACTCCAAAGTTCGTTTGGCAATAAATTCAAAATCTGGTTTACTAAATTAGGCGGTGTAAAAACTTCGTCATTGCTTAAATTGGCAAGACAGGTGAGGACGTCGGGGTTATAACTGTCTGGGCTGTGATACATTTTAGAATTTAGAAATTAGAAATAAGAAGTTAGAATTTGGATGATGGTTATTCATTTTCATTTTAGAATTTAGAAATTAGAAATAAGAAGTTAGAATTTGGATGATGGTTATT
>CAYMUL010000015.1:83967-85545 GCA_964393605.1 uncultured Ignavibacteriaceae bacterium
CATTTTCATTTTAGAATTTAGAAATTAGAAATTAGAAATTAGATTTTAATTTATTATTCATTTTTTTTAGAGATGATACAAATATAGCAGTTAATTCATTTGCCTCTTTTAAATCTGCATCCACACTAATCCATTTTTTTTCATTTATTATTTCTAACCAAAAACAACATTCATCGACTTCTTCAAGAACAATATTAAGTTTTGAGATAAATTCTTTATCGCTTCTTGCTCTGCAAGCAGCTCTATAATTAGCTCCAACCGAAGTACCGCTTCTAACTAACTGATTCATAATAACTTTTTTGGATATCGAGTAATCCATTTTTTCAACTAAATCAATAATCGACAACGAAAATCTTTTAGTTCTATTTTTTAATTCCTCGCTCATCTCTTACAATCCTCTAATTTCTAATTTCCGACTTCTGATTTCTGATTTCTAATTTCTGATTTCTAATTTCTGATTTCTAATTTCAAAATTCTAACCTTCCCTCCTCTCCCTCCGTTCCGATCTTTAAGAAATGCACGAGGGGAAAATCAGCAACCGGAGTCGGGATAAAAGCTTTATCGCCCAAATCAGAAAATAAGTTAGGTCCATCGATAGGTTGGTTCTCTAACAAATTAGCCAAAGTATAATCTCTTCTTTTCATCATACTTCCATCAACCGCGCTCCACTCAGAAAAAATTATTGGTTCAGCTTTTTCATCGGGAGTTTTCAGACTTAGCGCATCGCCCCATAAAATATTTCTGTTAAGAATATATTCGGCAGCTTTTAAGAATTCCGGTTTTATTTCTTTCTTGTAGTTATTTATATAATAATGTGTAAAAATTCCGAGCAGTCTGTCTCTGCAAGTTTGAACATTGTCTTTTAGAAGTTCTACGCCATAAATACTTGATAAAGCAATTATGGCATAACGTTCATATTCAAGTTGATTTTTTGAATACCGGTTTTCTACGACTTCTAATTTTCTTTTAAGAATTTCAACTAAAAAATTTCCTGTTCCGCAAGCAGGTTCTAAAAACCGGGAATCAATTCTTTCAGTTTCTTGCTTCACCAAATCGAGCATTGAATTAACTTCACGTTCAGATGTGAACACTTCAGCGTAGTCAGTAACTCTTTGACGAGATTTTACCTGTTTATTGCCATTATTCTCTTCTGTTATATCATTCATATTCACATTTTACTAAAATTATGCAATTCATTTTGCGTTTTATTCTGAGCACAGAACAATCCCATTTCTATTTTCCATTTTATTGTTCACGGCAAAGTTAAACAGAAAAAACTTTTGCAACCAAATTTATTTTGTGCGAGAGGGTTTTGCGGAAAGCATGAATTAATAATTGTGAATGGAAAACGGAGAATTGACAATTGACAATGGAGAATTTTGAATAATAAATTCCTTCGTGACTTAGTGGCATTGGTTTTTAATATGCACAGGGAAGAATTAGAAATTAGAAATATGAAATTAGAAATTAGAAATGAATGGCGAGAATTGTGCATACCACGCTTTCGCTTTGGTAGTAAAAATGGAGAATTGACAATTGACAATGGAGAATTGTGAATAATAAAATTCTTTGTGCCTT
>CAYMUL010000016.1:0-4935 GCA_964393605.1 uncultured Ignavibacteriaceae bacterium
CGAAAGTTTATTTATCAAACTCAATAAAACACTTTTTCAGGAAACCCTAATTATTTCAATCTTGATTCGACAACGACTTTGTCAATTGTCGATACAAATTATTCAAGCGCACCGTCGTCGCTATTGATTAATTACAAATTCAAATATATCGGCATTGATAAACACCGCGTAATTTTTAACTGCAATTATAATTTGTTCGGCACACCTGATTCGATAGAGATAGATTTTTACAATAACGGAAACACGCATGTCTTCGGCATTGTAATTGAGGATGCCGACGGTGATTTATTTTCAAAAACTTCACAGCCAACAAATCTCGGAAGCGGTATCGGTTGGAAACAAGTTCGAATACCGATAACCGGTTTCGGCTCTTCCTTTAATTATCCAATTAAATTGAAAAGTTTCATCATATATCTTGTAAAGAATAGCGGAATTGTTGATTCGGTTTATTCGGGAAAAATATTGATTGATAATTTGAAACTTCATCGTGGCATGCCTATTACCTCAAGAGATGAAGAACAATTCTTACCGGAGGGAATTAAACTATATCAAAATTATCCTAATCCGTTTAATCCCTCCACAATAATCAGTTATCAACTTTCAGCGTCCAGCAATATCTCTTTAAAAATTTATGATGTGCTTGGAACTGAAGTTGCTACATTGATTGATAATGAATGGAAACAAGCAGGTTACCATAATTATCAATTATTTCCCGATGCATCGGGATTGAATTATCAATTACCAAGCGGAATATATTTTTACCAACTGCGGGTGGGGAATAAAATCGCTACAAAAAAAATGTTGTTACTCAAGTGAGATTTGTATCACGTTCGCTAACGATGTGATATTTCCCATGCAAGTGATTGTAGCCAAATACCACTAACAGTTCTTCACTTATACTTGCACCGCAAAAACTAACAAACTAACAAAACAAAAAAATGTATAAGTCGTTCAGTGCGATAGAATCTGAACGCTCGCTTGCGGAGATAACTCTTCCTCAAAATCCAATTGAAGAGCGGGATTTCCTCAAACAAATTCATGAGCGGATTTTATCCAATTTTATTTTAAATCGAAATCATCGATATGATTATCAACGTCATATTTATGAAGGTAAAACTATTATTGCCATAAACCTTTCGAGAGCAGTTGCGCGCGAGACGGAATTCTTTAATAAGTTTTTAAATTTCATTATTGAAGAAGGGGGAAGAAATATCGTTATAGACTTAACCCATGCGGATTTCATCGATACTGCTTTTGCAGGGTTGCTCGTTCAATTTTCAAAAAGAGTAAAAGAATTGGGCGGTGATGTCCGTTTGGTTGTGAATCTTTCCAAAGTCATTTTTTATCAATCAACTTTCAACGTAATGGTAAAAGCTTTTTATATTTATGAAGATTACAAAGTTGCGTTGGATTCATTCGAAACTTGTAAAAACAGAAAAAGAATTACGCTCGAAATGTGATTGGTTGCTTTCGCAGCGCATCCCGAAAAAATTGTGATGCAGTTACTGTGAAATAATTTTTCCGTCTTTCATTTCAAAAAGATGATCGGCAATTTTTATCAACTCTTGATTGTGAGTAACAATCACCAAAGTTTTATCGAAGTTATCGCGAAGATCTTTGAAGACAAGATGAAGATTTTCACTATTTAAGCTGTCGAGATTTCCGGTTGGTTCATCGGCAAAGAGAATCGGCGGGTCATTAATTAGCGCACGTGCAACAGCAACCCTTTGTTGTTCACCGCCGGAAAGCTCTGCAGGTTTGTGTTCGTATCTGTTTTGCAATTCCAATTTATCGAGAAGCGTTCTCGCCTTATCAAGTGCGGCTCTCTTCGATTCCCCTTTTATCATCATCGGTATCGCAACATTTTCCTCTGCGGTAAATTCCGGTAGCAGATGATGAAATTGAAAAATAAAACCCATCTCAAGATTTCTGAAACGTGTGAGTTCTTTTCCGTTTAATGAAAAAATATTTGTTCCGTTAATAATAACTTTGCCGCTTTTCGGTTTATCCAATCCTCCGAGTATATGCAGCAGCGTACTTTTTCCCGCGCCGGATGCGCCGATTATCACCGAAATTTTTTTCTCCGGTATTTCTATACTCACATCTTTTAAGACTTCAACTTCAACACCTTTTATGTTTGTGTAAGTTTTGAAAATATTTTTTGCAATAACTATTTTATTCATATTATTCCCATCGAATAGAATCAAGCGGATCAATTTTTTGTGCGCGCTTCGCAGGAATCAACGAAGCAAGAAAAGAAAGAACGAAAGAAGCCAGACCAACTGCAGTAAAATCGGAAAAGCGCAAATTCATCGGCAATGAATCAATTTTGTATAACGCAGGATCAAGCGGATATAAGTTGTAATTAGTTTGAAGAAAATAAACCAGCACTCCGAGCGCAAACCCGCCGAGTGTTCCAATCAAGCCGATGATAATTCCCTGCCGAAGAAAAATTTTTGCGATTGAATTTTGCGGCAGACCAAGCGTGGTCAAAACTCCAATGTCTCTTCGTTTTTCCATTACTGTCATTGAAAGAGAAGCGAGGATATTAAACGCCGCGACCGCAATTATCAAGGAGAGAATAAGATATGCAGTCCATCGTTCAATCAACATCACGGAAAAAAGTTCTTCATGCAAATCATACCAGGTTGAAACAGAAATTCCTTCGCCGAATTTTTTTGTGATTTCATTCTTCAATGCCCCGGCATCGTTGATGTCGGTTAATTTCAATTCATAACCTTGAACTAAATTATTTCTTCCCAAAATTCTTTGAGCGGAAATTAAATCTGTAAAAATATAGCCGCCGTCATATTCATTATTATTTGAATGATAGATGCCGCCGATAATTCCTTTTTGAGCCGCGGGAAATGAAAGATTAATGATTGACTTTTGAATTGATGCAGGTGAGATTACATAAAGGGAATCATCAACAACAACTTGAAGGCGATCGGCAAGTTGCAATCCGATTATGAATTTGTGCGGATAATTCGTTTGTAATTCTGAACTGCCGAATCTTATATTTTCATTAATTCCATACACGTTTGAAACACCGCTTGCAGTAATTCCCTTTAACTCGACCACACGCGACTCTGAACCGCGAACAACAATCTTGCCCGAAACGAATTCGGTTCTTCCTGAAATATTTTTTTGTTCATTCAAGAATTTTTCAAGCTCAGGTTTTTTCTTTTCGCCTTCGGGAGTTGTGAATTCAATCTTCACGTGCGCATCGAAATTGATTAACAATGAACTGACCAAATCTCCAAAACCGTTGAACACAGAAAGCACTACAATCAATGCGGCAACACCAATTGTTATTCCACCAATTGATAGATAGCTGATTATCGTTATAAAATTCAATCTATGTTTTGCAAACAAATATCTTTTCGAAATGAAATTTTCTACCGACATCAATTAAACCTTAGTGTGTTAATCGGATTTACTTTCGATGCGATGAACGCCGGCACCCATGAAATCATTGCCGAAAGCAATAACGATGCAACGGTAACAAGAAGATAAATTTCTGCAGTTGGTTGCAATGGAACGGTAGCAGTAAAATAAATTTTTGAAGGAAGTGTAATTAAATCAAATTCCGTTTGAATGAATATTAAAATAAAAGCGAGGAGATTTCCGAACAGCGCGCCGAGTATTCCAACATAAAATCCTTTGTTTAAAAAGATTAACCCTATTGTAGAATTTTTTGCGCCAATCGATTTTAATATTCCGATCGAGTAAGATTTCTCAAGTACACTCACGAGCAGGGTGCTGATGATGTTGAACACCGCGACCAATATTATCAACGTTAAAACGATCGGTATCGGTTTTTTTTGTAGTTCAATCCAATTGAAAAAATTTCTGTTCAACTGAAACACCGAACGAACGTAATGTGGATATGGAAGATTTTCTTGCAGAAATTCCGTTGTGCTGTCGATTGACTCTACACTGTTTAATTGAAGTTCAAAACCGGATGCCGCATTTTGAAACTCGAAAAGATTTTGAAATTGTTCAAAGTCTATAAACACAAATGCATCATCAAACTTTGCCCAACCGCTTTGAAAAATCCCTGTTACCGTGAATGCTTCAATCACAACATTGTTCGGGTTAAAAATTCTTTTGTCTTGATTCAAAGAAAAGATATTTAGTTGATCACCGATTTTAATTTTCATTTTATCCGCAAGCGTTTTACCGATAACGATATTGGAATTATTTCGCAGTTCAAAATTTCCTTCCAATAATTGAAGCGACTTTTTATTCTTAAAAAAATTTTCGGATACACCTTTTACAGTAGTTCCCTCCTGAATCCCCGACTTCGATACGATGCCAATTTGTGTACAAAAAGGTTCAATCGATTTCAAATTATTTTGGAGTGAGTTGGTGATAAAATTATTCGATCTTTCGTAACCGATAATTTTGTTATTCCCAAAACCGGAAATTTGAATGTGAGAATCAAGATTCAATATCTTCTCCGAAACCATATTTTCAAACCCGTTGAGCACGCTCAAAGTAATTATGAGCGTCGCAACTCCGAGCGAAATTCCCGCAATGGAAATAGCGGAAAAGAAGGAAAATGAACCCTCCTTCTGCTTGTTTTGAAGAAATCTTTTTGTGATGAAGAATGAAATCGACATAATATTAAATGTAAAATACCATTTGAATTTTAATGATGGAACAGATTTATTTTCAGATTTCCGCGAATATCGAACAAAATTAAATCTATCTACTTCCTTTCTTTACCCTGAATTTGAACAGATGTCTTTGAATTTCCTTCAAAAATTAAATTGTGTTGTTTTCGCGTAAGGGCTATATTTACAAGCCTGTTTTGAAAAAATATGCAATCTCAATGCGGGGAAAAATAAACCGGCAATGAAACCAAGTTCTTGAATATTGAAAAAAATAATTCGGGGCGTAGCGTAGCCCGGTTCATCGCGTCCCGACTTT
>CAYMUL010000016.1:5035-67792 GCA_964393605.1 uncultured Ignavibacteriaceae bacterium
TTCTTAAAAGATTGAAAAAAATAATTCGGGGCGTAGCGTAGCCCGGTTCATCGCGTCCCGACTTTGTCGGGAAGGTCGCAATGAAAAACACGTGTTCTTAAAAGATTGAAAAAAATAATTCGGGGCGTAGCGTAGCCCGGTTCATCGCGCCTGCTTTGGGAGCAGGAGGTCGCAGGTTCGAATCCTGCCGCCCCGACAAAAAATCCTGCGCCCGTAGCTCAATAGGATAGAGCATCAGCCTTCTAAGCTGAGGGTTAGTGGTTCGAATCCACTCGGGCGTACAAAATTATTGTTCTTTTTTACATGGTGAGTGTAGCTCAGTTGGTTAGAGCATCAGGTTGTGGCCCTGAGGGCCGTGGGTTCAAGTCCCATCACTCACCCAACCTGAATTCATATTAGTTATTAGTTGACTGGCCCCTTCGTCTAGTGGTTAGGACATCGCCCTTTCACGGCGGTAACAGGGGTTCAAATCCCCTAGGGGTCACCAGTATTAGCCGTTTCATTTTTTTTGAAACGGCTTTTTTATTTTAAACCATTTTATTCCGACTGATTATCTTTCGAAAATTATTATTCACTTTTCTTTTATGGAACGGAGATTGAAATGAAACTCTTCTTATTCATCACTTTTATTTTTTGTACAATGATTTTCTCTCAACCCAACAAGACACTTTTTATCAACGGAAGAATCTTTACTGTCAACACGGCGCAGCCCTTCGCCGATGCAGTTGTTGTTGAAGGAAATAAAATTGTGTTCGTAGGTTCAACGCAAGATGCGATGAGCAGAGTTGACGACCGCGATGAAATTGTTGACTTAAAAGGAAAACTGATGTTGCCCGGATTTATTGACAACCACGTTCACTTTTCCGGCGGTGGAAATTATTTACTCGGTTTGGATTTGCGCCCCGCGAAAAGCATTGAAGAGTTCAGAAATATTTTAAAAGATTATGTTGCAAAGAATCCCGGCAAATGGATCATCGGCGGAAATTGGAATCATGAAAATTGGGAGAAGACCGATCTTCCTACGAAAGAGATGATTGACGACATCGCGCCCGATCAACCTGTATTCGTGAATCGTTTAGATGGACACATGGCACTTGCAAATTCTTACGCAATAAAACTTGCCGGAGTTACGAAAGATACAGAAAGCCCCGCAGGTGGATTAATTGTTAAAGATCCAAAAACAGGAGAGCCGACCGGAATTTTTAAAGATAATGCGATGAGTTTTATTTATGCTAAAGTGCCTGATCAATCTGCCGAAGATAATTATCGTGCCGTTACTGCTGCTTTAAAACATGCTAACGAATTAGGATTAACAAGCATTCAAGATATTACAGGCTGGATGGATTTGGAAACCTACAAAAAATTGGAGGCGGAAAACAAATTGACATGTAGAATGTTCACACGAATGCCGATTAGTTCTTATTCTAAATTGATTGATCGAAAATTACAAATCGGTTCAGGTTCCGATTTGATAAAGATGGGTTCGTTAAAAGGTTTTGCCGATGGTTCGCTCGGTTCAAGTACGGCGTGGTTGCATGAACCTTACACGCAAGATCCTTCTACAAGCGGATTGCCGATGGATATTATCTCCGACGGAAGTATGGAAAAATGGTGCTTCGATGCGGATGCAAATCATCTGCAACTCAGCATTCATTCAATCGGCGATAAAGCAAACTCTTACATGCTCGATCTTTTTGCAAAAATAAAAAATCAAAATCCAAATTGGGATAGAAGATTCCGTTTGGAACATGCGCAACATGTAAAGTTTGAAGACATTCCCCGTTTGGCAGAAATCGGAGTGATTGCATCCGCGCAGCCGTATCATTGCATCGATGACGGAGTTTGGGCGGAGAAGAGAATCGGTCCCGAACGGATTAAATATACATATCCCTTCAGATCATTTTTGGATGCCGGAGTGAAACTCTGTTTCGGAAGCGATTGGGATGTTGCACCGCTCGATCCGATTTTAGGAATTTACGCCGCAGTTACAAGAAGAACGCTCGATGATAAAAATCCTGAAGGATGGGTTCCTGAACAAAAAATTACTGTCGAAGAAGCAATCGCATGTTACACTATAAATAATGCGTACGCTTCATTCGAAGAAAAAATTAAAGGAAGTATTGAAGTTGGGAAACTTGCAGATTTTGTCGTTCTCTCCGATGACATTCTTACAATTGATCCTATAAAAATTCAGGATACAAAAGTAGTGATGACAATCTTTGATGGTAAAATTATCTACACAAGAAAATAGAAAATATTTATGAAGTTGAATTTTCCGTAGCACAGATTTGAATTCTGTGCAGCGGAGTTTATTTTTACCAACTCCGTGCGGGAGAATTTATCTCGACGAAAAAATTTGTGCTGATGAAATAGAGTGCAATAAACTTTACTTCAACAAATCCTCAGCACGTTTTTTCAGTTCACCGTTTTGAAGGTACTTGTAAATAAATTTACCGGGGCAGGCAGTCTGCGCATAGTCGCGATGCCCGCCGAGTGAATCGAGAGGAATGTTGAAAGTTTTAGAGGAGTAGGCAATCATGCTTATTAAAGCATTCAACTGCGGTTCGGGAATATCATTCTCATCAAAATTTCCGATGCAAGAAATTAAGAGATGCCCGGTCGGGTCGTATGTTGTTGCAGTCTCACCAACGGTAAAAACATTTCTTCCTTCAAAAATATTTCCTTCATTATCAATTAAATAATGGTAAGGAATGTCAGTCCAATTTCTATCTTTTCCCATTCCCCAAACTTGAGTATTTCTAATATGTTCTGCGGCGGTTTTTTTTGTTGGATCAAAATTGGAAGCATCGTGATGAATTGTAATACGAATAGGGATATGTGTGTTGTACGGTTTCGGAGTTTCCGCTTTCCAATCGCTACGCGGAATTATTTTTAATTCTTCCATACTTCCGCTTGCCGAGCAACTGATGAAATATAAAACCGATAGAGTTGTGAGTAACAAATATTTTTTCATTTTCTTCTCCTTAAATATTTATGGACTACTGATAAAAGTCAGATAACCTTTTTTTGAAAAATAATTTTGCAAATAATTCATTGAAGAATCGTCATCAAAGATACCGAAGAGAGTAGAGCCGCTTCCGCTCATCTGCGAATAGATTGCGCCGTGCTGGTTCATTTCTTTTTTTATCTTTTCAATTTCGGGATGAGCGCTAAAAACCGGAACTTCGAAATCATTCGTTAATTTTTTGAATAGAATATTTATATCTACTATTTCGTCTTTAAAATTTCTTAAAGAATATTTTGTCATTTGAGGCGAGATGTTTTGAAATGCCCAAGCTGTGTTTATGTGAATGTTTGGATTGACCAATAAAATCGGGTACGGAATTTTAAGAGAGAGAGGAGTAATAATCTCACCGCGTCCTTCCGTGAAGCAGGGTTTGCCGTAAATAAAAAATGGAACATCCGAGCCGAGATTTAATGCAAGCGTTTTAAGTTTTGCAGTTTCAAAATTTAGTTCGAATAAATTATTCAGAGCGATGAGCGTTGCCGCCGCATCAGAACTGCCTCCTCCCAATCCAGCCCCCGTAGGAATATTTTTTTTCAGCATTACTTTGCAGTGCAATTTTTGTTTAGTTTCTTCCTCAAGTAGTTGTATTGCTTTTATAATTAAGTTGGATTCTATTTCAGTTTTCAGGAATTCGTTGTCCGTTTCGAACTCTGTGCTTTCCGATTTTTCAAAAACGATTTCGTCAAAAATATTTATCGGATAAAAAATTGTTTCAAGATTATGAAACCCATCTTCTCTTTTCGAAACTATATTCAAGCCAAGATTTATTTTTGCTGGCGTGCGAACTTCAATTCGATCCATAGAAATAATTTTTTAGTTGCGAAATATGTTTTGGCGATGAACCGCAGCACGCCCCGATAAATGAAGGCTTAAACGCGATATGATTTTTTATTTGTGTAATATATTTTTGGGGAGAGATTTCACACTCGATGAATTCAGTGTTGTAATTTCCTCCGCCGCAGTTGAGATAAAATCCCCAATTAAAATCTTGCAGTAAAGATTTGTTCATTTTTTCAAAGACATCAAAAGTAATGCAGTTCAATCCGACTGCAATGGCGTTTGAATCTCCGCACATGCGAAGAACATCGATTAATTTTTCTCCCGATAATATTTTCAAATCGCGATTAAAAAAAATACTCATCACGAACGGGATATTTTCTTTATCGCAATAATTTGAAATAAATTTTATTTCATCGAGATGGCTTTGAGTTTCGTTCAAAACAAAATCAACACCGCACTCAAAAAGATTGGAAATATGTTCTGCGTGATTTCTTTCAAGTTCTTTGTGTGAAATTTTTCTTTCCGATTGATAACAATCTTCCGCAGGCGCATTTGAACCGGCAACTAAAACTTTCTTTCCTTTTGCCGCATCAATCGCAAGTTGCACAGATTCTTTTACAATTTTTTTTGGATTTAATTTCAGTAATGACTCTTTCACCGCGATAGGATTTGTGCGGAAAGTATTTGTTGCAATTATATCCGCTCCGGCGGAAATATATTTTTTGTGAAGCTCAAAAACTTTTTGTGGATTTGTAAGATTAAAAATGCTCGACCATAAAACCGGATGTGCGCGCCGCCGTTTATTTATCAACTGCGAACCGATTGCTCCGTCAAGTATCATCGGTTTGCTTTCTCTTGCATATTTGAATAAGAGGGAAAGATGCTTGTTGCTTTTATCTTCGGATGTTTTCAAAATAGTGTACGGCTTCTTTTTCAATTCTTTCAAGATCAATCATCCGGATACATTCAAGATTGTAAGGACAAACTTTTTTCCAGCAAGGTGAGCAAAAAAGATTTTCGGGAAATAACTTTACACCGCGATCGTATAAATCAATTTCAGTCCAGCAGCTCAATCCGAACCAGGCGATAACAAATTTTTTCAGAGCGATTGCGAGATGCATTCCGAATGAATCGCCGGTTATGATAACATCGGGAATCGCCTCGTAACATGCGCCTTTGCGAACACCATGATTAGTCGGCGTGTTAATAATTTCATTCCCGAATTTAGATGCGATTAGATTGTTGCGCTCACTATCTTCCGGTCCGCCGAGCAAAACTATTTTATATTTCTTGTGCGACAAAAACCTTTCAATCAAATGTTGATGTTGCTCGACAGTCATCTTTTTATTAGGAAAAAGATTTGAACAACCTGTGTTGAATCCGATAACTTTGTCGTCGCTTGTAATTCCGATTTCCTTTTTGTACGATTCAATAAAATTAATTTCATCATTAGAAAAATTGAAAGTATAATCGTCCCGTTTGTAATCAACTTCAAAAGTATCGGCTAAATATTCTTGACCGGTAGTGTTATTCACTTTAAACTTTAGATGATTATCCATTCCGAGTTGATAGTTGTATTTCGCGCCTTCATTGACGGGAATGATTTTTCCATCGGCGTTCAAACCGAAACCAAGTTTATTTTTTGCATTCAAAGAATTTAGTAGCGCGCATGAGCGTTGAGATTTATCTACATTCATTGCATAGTCAAATTCCAACTGCGCTAAAATTGAAAGTGATTCAAAATCATATTGATAAACATGATCGATAAATTGATTGTGATTAAGCAGAGGAGCCGCTATTTTCAAGGTTATCCAATAGATTGTAGAATCTGGAAACTTTCTTTTTAAAGCCGGAAGTTGCGCGGTCGTCATCAGAACATCTCCCATTGCGTCGAGATTAATAATCAAAATTTTTGTTCCGATTGGGAGATTATCTTTACAGCCATTCTCCCAGCAGTTATGATCTTCGAAACATGGTTTGTATCCGTTAAATCTTTTACATGAAGGAATTGGTTTTAACATTCGGTGAATTGTTTTAAGAATGGATAAAATTTTTCAATAACATTTTCGTAAGTGATGTTGTGCAGTGTCGGTTCTTTTGTAACGATTGATTCGAACGGTGAACGATACGGCGACCAAATTTTGTCCTCCGTGTTGTATTGAACATAAAGCCCGAACACAGGAGTTTTAAACATCGATGCAAGATGCACAACAGAAGTGTCGGGAGTAAAAAGAAAATTTATATGTTTTATTATCGCGGCAAATTCTTCAAACGAAGGGGAATAGAAGACGTGAGTTTTTTCATTAGTGATTTGTAACGCTTCTTTCAAATCTCTTGTACTGCAGAGAACAAGCGTATCAACATTTTTTTCATTCAAGAATTTAATCAACTTTTTATAGTTCTGAGTTCCCCAATATCTTGCGGCGGAGCCTGCTGAGATATTCACGCCGACTAAAAATTTCGAATCGGGATATTTATTCTTCCTAAATTGTTCCGCTTTGTAATTCGCTTCTTTCCCGATTGTGTATTGAATGTTTAAAATATTTTTTGCCGGTTCGAAAGAAAGAAGATCGCTCAACGGAAAATACCGCGCAACGATATGAACGAGTTTCGTGTTTTGCCTGTTCACCGTATGTGTGAACAATTTTCTGTTGCTCTTTGTGAACGCAAATTTATGCGGTGCTTTCAAAAGCGCAACGAATAAACTCACCGTTGTTGAAACATCATCGTGCAAATCGACAATAACATCAAACTTATATTGACGCAGAGTTTTCAAAGTATTATAAAAAGATTTTATTCCTCTGTTATAAATAAAAATTTCTCTGAAGTCCGGGTTATTTTGATACACGAAATAATTATCTTTGCTTGCGAGGATGAAGATGTGGCAATCAATATTCATGCGCAGTTCACGAATCCACGGAGTTGTAACAAGCGCATCGCCGATTCTGTTCAAACGAATCAGCAACACACGCGAACTCTGGTCTAAATTCGGCAGCGGTGTACCGCGCTGCACAGGGTTGAACAGCAAAAGCAGTTTCAAAAACCAGCGCTTAAAATTATTTTCGAGATCTTTAAGAAGCCGCAATTTTTATCTGATTTATTGTAACAATGTTTTGAATTTTCTGAATCACTCTTTCTATCGGAAGTTGTAAAAAACATTCATGATTTCGTGGGCAATCTAATAGATTACACCCGATACATTCAAGTTCTTCGAGCCGGACGAACTGATGTTTTTTTCCGAATGGTCCCTGCATTTTCGGATCGGTTGGACCGTGAAGAGCAAGAGTCGGTGTACCAACTGCCGTTGAAATGTGCATCGGACCGCTATCATTCGCAATTACAAACGAACAATTGGAAATCATTGCGCCGAGTTGGTTAATAGTTGTTGCGGGTGCCATCAATAAATTATTTTGCGAAAGATTTTTTATTTCCTCAGCTTCGGCTTTATCGCCGGGTCCCCAGAGCAACAATATTTTCGAATTAAATTTTGCGATTACAGCATCGGCAATTTCGGCAAACTTAATCGGATCGCAGCGTTTTGATTGCCAACCGCCGCCGGGAATAATTCCGCAGACAGTTGAATCGGATAAATTATTTTTAGCGAAAAATTTCTTCGCGAATGCTCTATCATCATCATTAATTCCGAAATGTAAATTAGCCGTAGAAGTATTAATGCCAATCATTTTTAAAAACTCAATATGTAGTTGAGCCGCATGAAATCTGCCCCGTTCGTGCGGACCGAAAATATTGTAAGCATATTTTCTTCCTCGATAAGGAAAACCGGCGCGAAATTTAGCACCGCTAAAAAAAGTAATCTGCGCCGTTTTCGGATTCGAGTAAAAATCAAACAGGAGATCAAATTTTTCTTTTCTGATTTTCAATATCGTTTCGATCAAATTGGTTACTTTTTTAATATCGAGCTGAATCACTCCGGCAATCTGTGTTAAAGGTTTCATTGCCGGCACGCTCGGTGCTTCGATTAAATAAAATATTTTTGCATCGGGAAATTCTGAAAGTAAATTATCAATCACGACGGTAGAAAGCACAACGTCGCCGATTCCGCGCGGTTTTAAAATTCCAATCTTTTTTATTTCTTTTTTATCGAACATTCTTTGTGTAAATGTGAACAAGTTTAACGGCAAACTTACTTATTTTTTTATATTTGGAATGAAACTATTTTAACTCATGCCAACAATTTTAGAATTAATAAAACTCTCGACCGATTACCTTGAAAAGAAGGGAATCGATCAACCGCGGCTGAATGCCGAGTTGCTTCTTGCCGATGTTTTAAAATGCAAAAGAATGAATCTTTATTTATCATTCGACAAACCTTTGCAAGAACCGGAGATTCAAAAATACCGCGAACACATTCGCCGACGCGCAATCTTCGAGCCGTTGCAATATATCATCGGCTCGGTTGAATTTTTTGGAATGGATTTTACAATTAATAAATCTGTTTTAATTCCGCGCCCCGAAACGGAACTGATTGCTGAAAAAGTTTTGGAATGTTCTAAAAATATTTCCTCGCCAAAAATTTTAGATATCGGTACGGGGAGCGGAAATATCGCCATTGCAGTTGCAAACTCAAATAGTGATGTATCCGTTACCGCCGTTGATATTAGCGCCGATGCCTTGAATGTCGCTCGCGAAAACCGGGCAAAATATTCACTCGATAATTCCATCGAATTAATTTGTAGTGATATAAAAAATTTAAATTCCACTTTCACAAACATGTTTGATATCATCGTTTCAAACCCGCCGTATGTTTCAAGCGATGAATATTCAACATTGCAGAAGGAAATTATAAATTACGAACCGAAAATTGCAGTTACTGATTTCGGCGACGGCTTTAGTTTTTATAGAGAGATTGCGGCAAAGTCAATATCTCTTTTAAAAAATTCGAAAGGATTTCTTTTTTTTGAAATGGCTCTCGGACAAAGCGATGAGATAAAAAAAATTATGAATGAAAATGATTTTTCAAATGTTGAAGTTTATAACGATCTGTCGGGTATACCACGAGTGATAAAAGGAGAATTGATTTGAAAGTAGTTGTGCAACGTGTATCCAATGCGAAAGTTGTAATTCCTTCCGAAAATTATTTCTCCGAAATTGGAAAAGGTTTGTTGATTCTTTTGGGAATTAAAACCGACGACAAAATTGAAGATGCAGAATTTTTAGCGATGAAGTGTATCAACCTCAGAATTTTTGAAGATGAAAATGAAAAGGTGAATTTATCTTTAAAAGATATTCAAGGAAGCGCGCTTGTCATTTCGCAATTCACACTTTACGGAAATGCACAGAAGGGAAATCGCCCGAGTTTCATAGATGCCGCTCGTCCCGAAACGGCAATTCCTCTTTACGAATCTTTTCTGAAAAAAATGAAAGAAGAAATCGGAGAAGAGCGCGTTCGGTGCGGTATTTTCGGTGCGATGATGGATGTTCATCTTTGCAATTCCGGTCCGGTTACAATTACAATTGAATCGAAGTGAATGAAAAAACAAAATTCTTTTCTGCTAATATTTATAGACGGCATAGGCATCGGAAAAGATGATGCGGAGTTCAACCCTTATGTAAAATATGGATTCAACACATTCACACATTTTTTTGGAAAGATTCCCGTGCAACCGTTCGAGAAAATTTCTGCGGGAGATAAACATCTTTTTTCAGCCGACGCATTGCTCGGAGTTGAAGGGCTCCCACAAAGCGGGACGGGACAAACTGCAATTTTCTGCGGAGTAAATGCACCTCAAATTGTCGGCAAACATTTCGGACCGTTTCCATATTCAACTTTACTTCCAATCATCGAAAAAGAAAATTTGTTTCGTTATTTCAGAGAGAGAAATAAAAAATCTTTTTTTATGAATGCATATCCGAAAGTTTTTTTTGAATACATCAACTCCGGTAAAAAAAGATTGAGTGTAACTTCACTCTGTTCTCTTCTCAACGGAATAAAGTTGAACAAATCAACCGAAGTGTGGCGCGGAAAAGCACTCAGCGCGGAGATAACGGGTGCGCGATGGAATAAAAAACTCGGCTACAAACTTCCCGTTATTCAACCAAAGACTGCGGCACGGAGACTATTGCGCGCAGCTTATGAAAATGATTTTACTGCATACGAATATTTTCTCACCGATCACATCGGTCACGGCAGATATGAAGAAAACACGGAAACAACTTTGAAAATTCTTGATGAATTTTTATTTACAATTTTTTCAGAGTACGATGGCGATAGAATGTCAATCATACTTTGTTCCGATCACGGTAACAGCGAAGATTTATCGGTAAAGACTCACACTTTCAATCCCGTTGTAATGATTTCCGCGGGGAAACATGGAAAATATTTTATGGAATCGATTCAAAATATTTCTCAAATAAAATCGGCGATTGTAAAATGCGCATTCTGAATGAATTTCCTGCAATCGGTTTTGCCGCCGCATTCATTGTCGGAATAATTTTAGAAAAAATATTTTCGTTCGAAGCGTACACACTTTTTTCAATATTGATCATCATTGCAATTGTTTATTTGATTAATAAAAAGAATGCAAATTATATTCCATTAAAACGTGGAATAGTAGTTTCAGCCGCAATGATAGTGGGCGCAATCGTTTTTCATTTTAACGGAAATGAAAGAGCAGTTCCTTTGTTTGATTTACCTGTCGTCAAAAATTATAAGGCAACCGTAGAAATTATTTCCATTCATCTTCCTAAAAAAGAAAATGTAACTCTGCTAATTGCGACCGATTCCTCCGACAAAAAATTCTCAGCAAAAAAATTATTGGTTCGGATAAAAATTACGCGAGCATCTTTTGAAAAAAATCGGAAAATATTTTCTGTCGGGAATAAAATTCAATTTTCCGGATTCTACAATCAAGGGAGAGACAAACGCAACCCCGGCGAGTTTGATTACAGAGATTATCTGCTAAACGAAGGAATAACCGGTTTTGTGTTTGTTAAATCGATTGATGATGTAAAACTTGCAGACGAAGCTCCGGCGATTTTTGCAAATGCAATTTTCGATTTTCGGCTCGCTATTAAAAAAACAATTGACAATTATTTTGATTCCCCAACTGCCGCATTGATGAACGCCTTGATAATAGCGGACAAAAGCGAACTCTCATTCGAAACGAAAAAGAACTTTATTGAAACCGGTGTTGTGCACGTTCTCGCGGTTTCAGGTTTGCACGTTGCTTTTGTTACTATAATATTTCTCTTCTTCTTCGGACGATTAGAAATAGTTTGGCGAATCGTCTTCACTTTAGTTGGATTGATTTTTTTTCTTCTGATTACCGATTCTCCATCAAGTGTTTTCCGCGCTACAGTAATGGCGGCGGTAATTTTAATCAGCTATCCTTCGGGAAGAAGCACTTACGGAATTAATTCGCTCAGTGTCGCGGCTCTTATAATATTGATTTTAAATCCTTCCGATTTATTCAATCCCGGTTTTCAACTTTCTTTCAGCGCGGTGCTTTCTATTCTAATTTTATCTCCGGTGCTGAATAATTTGTTCGCAACACACAAAGTTGAAAACAGAATTATAAAATATTTTCTAACATTCTTCGCAGTATCACTCGCTGCACAAATCGGAACGTTGCCATTCACGACATATTATTTTTCCAAAATATCATTAGTAGCGCTTGCGGCTAACTTTTTCGTAATACCGATGATAGCCTTGATATTAGGGGGCGGAATCGGTGTGCTGATATTTTCATTTCTGTCGAATCACATTGCTTCAACGGTTGCACTTTCGGTTAATCTTTTAACTTCAATAATGAATTCGCTCGTAAATTATTTCGCTTCGTTCGATTACTCCTATTTACGGGTTCCAAATTTTTCAATGCTTGACGGAATTATCCTGCTTTCATTCATCATTATTTTCGGAATCGTTGTCAACCAAAAACGTTCAGTGCATTTTACCATTTTATTCGCGGCATTGCTCTTGTTGAATGCCGATCTCTTCATTCAACTCGATGATGAAAATATTTTCGAGAGAAATAAGTTAAACGTAATGATGATCGACATAGGGCAGGGAGATGCATTCCTCATTAAATTTCCGAACGGAAAAATTGCACTACTCGATGCCGGAAATGCAACACCTCAGTTTGATAACGGCGAGAAAATTATTCAACCTCTGCTTGAACATTTGCAAATTGATGCAGTAGATTTCGCACTCGTCTCACACATGGATGCAGATCATTATGCAGGATTTCATTCACTAATTAAAAATGGATTGATTAAAAAAATTATCAAACCTGCGCCCGATACTTCTTTCAAAAAAGATTTGGAATTCGAAAAGTTCGCAAAACAATATCACGTTCCCGTTTCCTACTATTATGGAAAAACTGAAATCGAGCCTTCCGTGAGGATCTACAATTTAGTTAATCATACTATTGACGGATTTATATCGAAAACCACGAACGATAGAAGTTCTTTCTTTTTGTTGAAGTACGGCGAACATGAAATAATATTCACGGGAGATGCGAGCACACGTGTTGAAAAATTCGTAACGAAAAAATTTTTCCCGCTTCTTAAAGCAGATATTTTGAAAGTCGGACATCACGGAAGCAAAACAAGTTCAGGCGAGAATTTTCTTTCTTTTGTTCAACCGAAAATTTCTTTAATCAGCGCGGGGATAAACAATAAATTCAAACATCCTTCAAAAAATATTTTGGAGCGATTAGAAAAATATTCCACCGAAATTTTGAGAACCGATTTGTCGGGCGCAGTCTTATTAATCAGCGACGGAAATAAATTAGAAATTAAAGATTGGAAAAAATTGGATGCTCATTAAAAAAAATAGAAGAACGATTATCGGAATTCTTGGCGGCGGACAGCTTGCACGCATGTCATTATTGGCGGCGCAACGCATCGGGTTTGACGTTGCTATTCTTGAAAAACAAAGAAATTCTCCCGCGGGGCAGTTAACAAAACATGAATTTGTCGGTTGGGTTGATGATGAAAATATTTTTAATGACTTCATTGCGGCGAGCGATATCATCACACTTGAAAATGAATTCATTGATTCATCTTATCTTAAAAAAATTGAATTGATGAATAAAATGGTTTTGCCGACTTCAAAAACAATCGGATTAATTCAGGATAAACTGACGCAAAAGAAAACATTGAAACGGGCTGGCTTGCCGGTTGCGGATTTCACTGAGTTGAATTCATATTCAAACTACAAACAGATTGCAAAAAAAATTGGCGGTAAGTTTCTAATCAAAACCAGAAAAATGGGTTACGACGGTTACGGCAATTTTTCCGTTTCGAGCGAAGATGATTTCCAATTTGGAGTGAAAAAACTTTCGGAGCGAAATTCTTTATTAATGGCGGAAGAATTTGTTTCATTCAAAAAAGAACTTGCAATAATGGTTGCGCGAACAAAAAACGAAACTGCTGTTTATCCTGTAGTTGAGACGATTCAAGAGAATCATATTTGTAAAATTATTTTGGCACCGGCACAAATTCCATCGCGTAAAATAAATGAAGCGAAAGAGATCGCGGTTGCCGCAGTTGAAGCGGTTCACGGGTTTGGAATTTTCGGTATTGAATTTTTTTATACAGATGATGATAAAATTCTCATCAACGAAATGGCGCCGCGTCCGCACAATAGCGGTCATTATTCAATTGATGCATGCATTACTTCACAATTTGAAAATCATATTCGCGCACTACTAAACCTTCCTCTTGGATCAACTGCGATGAAACAAAAATTTGCGGTGATGATAAATCTTCTCGGGAAGAGAAATGGCACCGGTGTAATTCAAAATTACAATACGACTTTTGAGAAAAATGATTTTCATCTTCATATTTATAATAAAGAAGAATCGCGCATCGGGAGGAAGATGGGACATATTACAATGACAGGAAATAACCTTAACTTAATCTTAAGAAAAATAAAATCTATTGATAAACAAATCGAGTTATAACAATGAGCAATAAAATTTTAGTAGGAATAATAATGGGAAGCGATTCCGATCTTCCTGTGATGAAAGAAGCGGTGGAAATATTAAATGAGTTTGAAGTTGCGCATGAAGTAAAAATAGTTTCTGCGCATCGCACTCCTAATTTGATGGCGAAGTATGCAAGTAGTGCGCACAAAAAAGGAATCAAAGTTATAATTGCAGGCGCAGGAGGCGCGGCTCATCTTCCCGGAATGACTGCGGCTCATACTCCTCTACCGGTTATCGGAGTTCCCGTAAAATCTAAATCGCTTGAAGGATTAGATTCGCTTTTATCAATAGTGCAAATGCCCGGAGGGGTTCCGGTTGCGACTGTTGCAATCAATCAAGCAAAGAATGCAGGGTTACTTGCAGTCGAAATTCTTGCAACGAGTAACGATGCACTTCTTGCAAAAGTGATAAAATATAAGAAAAAACTTGAATCGGAATCATTGCGGAAGTCAAAAAATATTTTCACCAAAAAAGAAAATAATTCTTGACATACTACTAAAAATGTTTTAATGTTGCCCATGCAAAAGTGAGTAATTTGATTTTACTAAAAATTTGAATTTTAATAACTAACTAACTAATTCATTAATTAATCAGAGGATAATCCTATGAAAAAAACAACACCTTTTCTTTTAGTTGTATTCTTCATGTTGCTCGTAGTTTCAAATACGTTCGGACAAGACAGAACACCTATTTACGATTTCGATCCGCAGAATACTCAAGCAGTAACGGATACAACACCGCCGGTAACTTTTCCTTACCCGAGCATCTTCAACTTTAACTACGCCGCTATTGGTTCTCCAGGTATAAACGGAGGAACGGTTGGTGCTATGTTTTTCAACGGTAAATACTATCTTAATAGATGGAATCTTACAACCCTTTATAAATATAATGGTGGTTTATTAGGACCGACAACTTTTTCTGATTCCACAACCTATGCCGGAACATTGAGAGACTTGACAACGGACGGAACTTATCTTTATGGAAGCCCGGCTACTGCAACTGTTTATAAAATGGATGCAAACGGTGCTAATCTTGGAACGATCACTCTCGGCGGTGGTGCTGTTGGAAGAGCTCTCACATATTCTCCCGATGAAAACGCTTTCTTCGCTTCAAACTTTTCTGATGATATCAGAGTTTGCAATGCTACAACCGGTGCTCTAATTAGAACGTTGACCGGCACCGCTGCACTCGCCTCAAAGTATGGAATGGCTTATTCAAATATCCTCCCCGATGGTCCAACTCTTTGGGTTTGGGGACAAGGATCAACTACAAACCCATACAACAATTTGTGGAAAGTTAATCCGCAAAGCGGCGCAGTCATTGCAACATATCAATTCGGTCCGCTTCCTGTTGTAGGTACTTCTGTTTCAGGAATTGCCGGCGGCGCAGAAGTTTGCAACGTTGGTGGTTCACTCGTACTTATTTTGAATTATCAAAACTATGCACTGCAAGGTTTCTTGATGGTTCCCGTTGTACCGGTTGAACTTTCTTCATTCACTGCATTCGCAGGCGATAACTCGGTTGAATTAAACTGGGAAACCGCAACCGAAACAAACAACCTCGGCTTCGAAGTTCAAAGATTAAAAGATAATGGCGAGTATGCTACTATTGCTTTTGTCAGCGGTAATGGAACTTCTACAAATGCTCATTCATACTCTTTCATCGATCGTAATTTGAATTCAGGTAACTATAGTTACAGACTCAAACAAGTCGATCTCGACGGAAGACATGAATATTCAAAGGTAGTTGAAATTGATGTTACCAATCTTCCAACAGAATTTTCTTTGGAACAAAACTTCCCGAATCCATTTAACCCTGCAACAGTTATCAATGTAAATATTCCTGTTGAAAGCAAAGTTTCTTTGGTTGTATTTAATGCAATTGGACAAAGAGTTGCCGAATTGGCAAACGGAAATTTCGCTGCCGGAACTCATTCATTTGATTTCAGTGCTGCCGGTTTAAACTCCGGAATTTATTTCTACAATTTGATTGCAAACGGAAGCGACGGTTCGCAAATCAACACAACAAAGAAAATGATCTTAACGAAGTAATTTTTCTTTGTAATTTATTTTCAACCCTGTTTGACGAAATATGCGAACAGGGTTTTTTATTTTATTAATGATGAACTCAATTCAATACTCTATTCCAAAAATTTTTCTTATTACAATATTTATTTTTTCACATGCGTTGGGTCAACCGATGAGTAAATCACCCGCATGGGCAAAGGGGATTGTGTGGTATCAAATTTTTCCCGAACGATTTGCAAACGGCGATTTGAGCAACGATCCCAAACCGGAAAAAGTTTTTATCAATCAACAAAAGTTTCCCGAAGGTTGGGAAGTAACTCCGTGGACTTCAAACTGGTTTGAAGCGTCTGGGTGGGAAAAGAAACTCGGCGGCAGCGTCCGCGATCATCTTTTTTCCCGAAGGTATGGCGGCGATATTCAGGGAATAATTGATAGACTTGATTACATAAAAACGCTCGGAGTTGGCGGTATTTATTTAAACCCTGTTTTTGAAGCAGTCTCCATGCACAAGTACGATGCGTCAATGTATCATCACATCGATCTAAATTTTGGTCCCGATCCCGAAGGAGATTTGAAAATTATTTCGCAAGAAAATCCTTCCGACCCTACTACATGGAAATGGACTTCGGCGGATAAATTATTTTTAAAATTAGTTAAAGAAATTCACAAGCGAGGAATGAAAATAATTATCGACGGAGTTTTCAATCACACCGGAATTCAATTTTGGGCGTTTCAAGATATTATTAAGAAAAAAGAAAATTCGGTTTATAAAGATTGGTACATCATAAAAGATTTTTATGCGAACAACACGCACGCCGGGCTTGATTATAAAGGGTGGTGGGATATTAAATCACTTCCCGAATTTAACCGCACAAAAGAAGATCTTCAAGTCGATGTAAAGAATCACATTTTGCAAATTACTAAACGATGGATGGATCCAAATGATGACGGCGATTGTATCGATGGTATCGATGGCTGGCGGCTCGATGTTGCGCGGGATGTGCCACTTGGCTTTTGGAGAGATTGGAATAATCTTGTAAAGTCAACAAATCCCGAAGCATTAATCATCGGCGAACTTTGGGAACTCTCCGCCGATTTTATTTCTCACGAAGGTGTATTCGATGCACTGATGAATTACAACTTTGCTTTTGCCGTGCATAAATATTTTATCAACAATGAAATTGATACAAAAGAATTCATTAAACAATTAAAAGAAATTGATAAAACCTATCCCGATGAAAATATGGATTTGCTGCAAAACTTGCTTGGCTCGCATGACATTGAGCGGTTGGTTTCATTAATTCAAAACCCCGGAAGAAATTTCGATCGTTACGGCGATGAAAAAAATATTGAATACGATCCTGCAAAACCCACACGAGAAGTATATCAAAAATCTAAACTGATAGTTGCATTCCAAATGTTGTATCGCGGCGCACCGATGATTTATTACGGCGATGAAATCGGAATGTGGGGCGCGGATGATCCTCACTGCCGCAAACCAATGGTTTGGGATGACTTGAAATACGATGATGAAATCATCGATGAAGCATCGGGATTTGCGAAAGGGCGCGGAAAATATTCTGTTGAGCCGAATATTGAATTATTAAATTTCTACAAAGAAATTATTGCGCTGAGAAATTCGAACGAAGTGTTGAAACTCGGCAAAGTTGAATTTTTAGAAAACATGAGTGATGAAAAATCATTTGCATTTTTGCGTGTAGCACGCGATAGCAAAATATTGGTTGTGTTTAATCTTTCTAATCAATTGGTGCAAATGAAAACAGGGTTTGAACAAGATGAAATGGGAGTTTTATACTCTTTAAATAATGCTAAGATAAATTTTAAAGAAAGCAGTTTAGAAATTTCCGCAAACAGTTTTGCGGTTATTTCGGTTAAATAAAAAATACAGTTCCGCGTTAATACCTTTAAGTTTAAATCAGACCACTAATGACAAAATATTTTTTTCAGTTCCTGCATACCCTTGTCAATTATGGCTAAAACAATTAATTGTAAAATGTTCAACTTTTGGTTTTGGTTCAAGAAGTAAAGGAAGATGAGAACAGTAAAGTGTGTCATCCCTACGGGATTTCGTGTTACATTCTCAATTTTGTTACCAACATATTTTCCCTAAAGGGAAAAATATTTTTATTATTGACATCCCGAAAGCTTTCGGGGATGAAATATTTTTTTCTATTTTGGAATGCTTTCATTACGAAAGTAAAAACAACAATTTGGTGAACATTTAACTTTGGTTCTGGCTTGTCCAGGTTAGGAAGGAGAATAGCCGAAAGAAATGGTAAAATCTTTGAAGCCAGAAAAAAGCTAACAATAACACAATACTTTTGTTTCCCAATTAAGAAACTTTTATTTTTGCAAAAACGTTTTACAATTGCAAACACCAAAATTCAACATTCTGTTTTTAGAAGAAGCTGCTGAGTTTCTCGACAACCTTGATGAAAAAATTAGGGACAAAATAATCTACAACGTTACCAAAGCACGATTCTCAAATGATAAACAACTCTTCAAAAAGTTGACCAATGAAATTTGGGAATTCAGAACTCTTTTTAACAAAACGCATTACCGACTTTTTGCATTTTGGGATAAATCAGTTAAAGACAACACAGTTGTAATTTCAACTCACGGACTAATTAAGAAAACAGATAAAACTCCATATACCGACCTTGCAAAAGCAGAACGTTTGAGAAAAAAATATTTTGAAATTAAACATTCAACAAAATGAAAAAAGAAATCTTAAAATCATATAGTTTAGAGGAAATAACCGACAAGCATATCGGCAAGCGAGGAACACAAAAACGTGAAGCTTTCGAAAACGAGTTGCGGCTTGATTTACTTGGCGAAGCCATTAAACAAGTCCGACTAAAACGTAATCTGACTCAAGAAGAACTTGGGCAACTTGTTGGTGTGCAGAAAGCACAAATTTCAAAACTTGAAAACAGTTTAACAGATGCCAGATTTGAAACTATCATAAAAGTATTTAAAGCTCTTAATGCTAAGATCAATTTCAATGTTGAATTGCTCGATCAGAATGTAAAGCTCGCATGACTAATGAGAAAAATCCTCATTAAAGATTTGTTTGTACATTCAGCAAAATCTTAAATTTTTTCTTTTTCGTTTTCCTCGACTCACCCAAACACTCTTTACTACATCCGCTTCAATAGATGTCGCACTCATGTGCAAATAAGAAAATCAAATTTTAAAAGAAGTACATTCTACAAATACACAGCGCGTGTCAAGACTATTTCTTACTTGTAATACCTCGCTATTTATAAAACTCTCGAAATATTTTCTCTTCCTTTCCCCAACCTTTTTTTTATAGATTTAGTCCAACAATTGGATTAAATAATGAAAAACGAATTCGAACTTATAAAATCAGCGCAAGGCGGAAACCATTCGGCATTTGAAGAGTTGGTTTATTCCGTTGATCGCCAAATTCTTTCGCTTGCATTAAAATATATGCACGATGAAGATGATGCGAAGGATATTTATCAGGAAGTATTTATTAAAGCTTACAGACATCTGAATAAATTTAAGTTCGAAAGTAGTTTTGCAACCTGGATTTTTAGAATTACAGTTAACACTTGTTTAACACATCACGCACGGAAAAGAAAAAATATATATTCAATTGATGAACATCTCGAAGAAGAGAAATTGGATTTGCTGGAACGCGATAGAAATTTGCAGAGCAATGAAACTCCGGCTGAATCTTCCGAAAAGAAAGAAGTGATGGGATTGATCAAATCGAAGTTGGAAAAACTTTCTCCAAAACAAAAAATTGTTTTTACGATGAAACATCTTGAAGGATTTAAGATTAGAGAAATTGCGCAAGCATTAGAGTGCAAAGAAGGAACGGTGAAGAAATATCTTTTCGAAGCAGTTCACTTCTTAAAAAAAGAATTACAACCTTACAATATTTATTGAGGCATTATGAAAACACATGAAGAATTTAAAAATATTATCGACCTCTGGCTTATTGATGAGTTAAACGAGAGCGAAAAAAACTCGTTGACGAATCATGTTAATAACTGTGCGGAGTGCAAAGAATTATTTCTCTCTAATGAAAAGCTGTTCGGTGCCGTGAATATTTTAAAAGCGAATAAAGTTTCCGAGGAGCTTGTTACATCGGCTCGAATGGAGTTTCGTTCTTTGCTTCGCCACGAAAGAAACAAAAGAAATATCCTAAAAGATATTTTCGAAAAGATAAAGTCTGCTTTGTTTGCGCGACCGATGCAGTTGGCTTACACATTCGGGATTTTAGCTGTCGGTTTTATTATCGGTATTATGGTTCAAGGACCATCGCAAAACGTAACTCAAAATTATTCTTCGGAAGATTTTCTCTCCGAATTGTTGAAAGAGAATGTCGCGTTTCAAAACATCAATATACTTTCCAAGAATGACAACACCGACGAATATGAATTTCAATTCGATGCAGTGAAGAGGATAACCTTGAGCGGCGAAAAAAATGAAGAGATGATTCAAAAACTTTTGATCTATTCTATTCAAAATGAATCCAACCCCGGCACCCGCTTAAATTCGATTAACTTAATCCGCGAGAAGAATAATCTTACCGTTGACGATGAAATAAAAGCAGTTCTTATCGCAACAGTTAAAAGCGATTCAAACTCCGGCGTCAGAAGAGAAGCGTTGAAACTTCTTTCCGAAATCCCTTTCGATGAAGATTTAAAGAGTGCGTTTCTCTTTGTGTTGACGCACGATGATAACTCCGGTTTAAGAATTGATGCAATGCGCAGTTTGGCGAATGCATACAAAGCAGGAAAAATCAAAGATGAAAAATTCAAAGAAAACTTGAACGAAAAAATTCAATCGGAAGAAAATTCTTACATAAAAATTTTAGCAACCTCTTTATAAGGAAGTAGAAATGAAAAAATTCAAAATCATAACATTAGTTACGTTATCACTATTCGCTTCTGCATTTGCGCAGAAAGATATTACAAAAACTTTTCCGGCAGAAAAGAACGACAATCTTTTCATCAGTGTTAATGCCGAAAATATCACAATAAATTTTTGGAACAAAAGCGAAGTCAAACTCACTTTATCAAATATTGATACCGACAATATTGAAGATGTCCAATTGGAAAAAACAGGAAAGAAAATTACGTTGAAGTACAATCCGGATTTTTCAGACGAAAACTCAAATGTACTTGCCTACATTCCTGCAGATTTAAATCTTGAAATCAGAAATGCATCAAACGGCGGTGAGATTACACTAAACGGAAATCTTAACGGTAAATGCAAAATAACTTCAAGCGGGAGCGATGTTAAATTAAAAGATGTTTCGGGAGATTTGAATGTTACAACTTCAGGCGGAGAAATATTTGTCGGCAATATAAAAGGAAGTGTAAATCTTTCAACTGCCGGCGGAGACATTTTTACGGGCAACCTCTCCAAAGCCGCTAATATCAGTACTGCAGGCGGGGATATCAAAACGGGATTCCTTTCAGGAGAATCAAATCTCGCAACCGCAGGAGGCGACATAATTTTTACCGGTGCAAGCGCGAAAGTGAATTCTTCAACAGCCGGCGGAGATATTGAAGCCGGTGAAGCTAATGCTGATGCGAATCTGACAACTTCAGGTGGTTCGGTTTCCGTGAAAACGGGAAAAGGAAAATTGGAATTGAAAACTTCCGGAGGAAATATTCGTGTTGATAAAATGAGCGGGGAATTGGAAACTTCAACTGCCGGAGGAAATATTATTCTCAACGAATTACATGGTTCCGTTGATGCAAAAACGTCCGGCGGAAATATCGGAATCAACTTTGCTTCTGTTGGTAGTAATGATTCAAAAGTTTCGAATGCCGGAGGAAATATTATTCTGCGTTTTCCTTCCGATGCAAAAGCAACAATCGAAGTTACAATCGGTTTGAATATTTTAATTGAAGAAGGTGAAATCGCGGAATATCTTAAATCTGATTTTAAAGCTGATGAAGTTTCGCTGCACAAGTCAAAGAAAAAAATAATTGCAAAGTATAATCTCAATGGCGGAGGAAATAAAATTGTTGTGCGAACTGCCAACGGTGTTGTTGATCTTAAAAAGAGTAAATAGACTTTTCAGAATACGGACAATTATGAATGGCAGTATAAAATGACTTGGGGCTGAATAAAATTACGGGTGAATCAGATGAAACTCAATTTGAAATTAATTTTGTATTGAACTTTTAACAAAAAGGAGACGCTGTGAAAAATTTTTTTATACTGACTATAATGTTCCTCTTTTGCGCAAACACTTTTGCAAAACGGGATACAACTCAAGTGAAGAGACAAGTCTTTGCTAAAAGAAGCAACGAAGTTGTAAAGCTCGATGGAAAACTTACCGAAGAAGTTTGGAAGAATAACCCGGTGGATGAATTCGTTCAACGCGATCCTGTTGAAGGAGAAATGAGTACTCAAAAAACAAATGTGTGGGTCGCGTACGATGAAAATAATCTGTACATCGCCGCAAGGTTGTATGATTCAAATCCCGATTCAATTTCAACACGGCTTGGAAGACGCGATGATTTTGTAGAGTCCGATTGGTTTGCAATTTTTATAGATAGTTACAACGATAAACGCAACGGTTTTTATTTTGCGGTTAATCCGAGCGGTTCAATTGCAGACGGTACAATGTTTAACGATAGCTGGGATGATGAATCCTGGGATGGAATTTGGGAAGCAGTTCCTTCCATCGATGAAACCGGATGGGTTGTGGAAATAAAAATTCCTTTCTCGCAACTTCGTTTCAACTCCGCTGAAGAAATGGTTTGGGGAATTAACTTCCGCCGCGATATACAAAGGCGAAATGAAGAAAGTTATTTTGTTATGGTTCCTAAAAATGAAAGCGGTTTTGTTTCGCGCTTCGCAGAACTTCATGGGCTTAACGGAATTCAACCGGGGCAATCTCTTCAAGTGCTTCCTTATGTCGTGCAAAAAGCTCAATATTTAATTCATGATTCGAATGATCCTTTTTACAAAAGCCAACAATATAAAACATCATTCGGTGCTGATATTAAATGGGGATTATCCAGCAACCTCACGCTCGATGCAACAGTGAATCCCGACTTCGGACAAGTTGAAGTTGACCCTGCCGAATTGAATCTTTCCGCTTTTGAAACTTATTATCAGGAGAAAAGACCTTTCTTTATCGAAGGCGCGAACCTACTTTATTTTGGTAACGGCGGTATCAATAATAATTGGGGAATGAATTTCGGAAATCCTGAAATTGTTTATTCAAGAAGAATCGGAAGACAACCGAAAGGTTACACTACGCATGATGGCTACACAAAAATTCCAAACGAGACAAGAATTCTTGGTGCCGCAAAACTTACCGGAAAAGTTTTGGGCGATTGGAATTTCTACGGCTTAAATGCAACAACAGATAAAGTGTATGGCATTACCGATTCCCTCGGTCATCGCTTTGAGGAAGTTGTTGAACCGTTGACAAACTTCAGCGCAATACGTTTGCAAAAACAATTTAACGATGGCGATCAAGGTTTAGGATTTATGGGAACAACTGTTTTCAGAGATTTATCTTCAAACTCATCTCTACAAAAATTGCTTGCAGAAAAAAGTTTTGTAATAGGTGTTGATGGATGGACTGCGCTTGATGAAGATGGCGAATATATGCTCAACGGATATTTTTCAGGTTCGCACGTAAGCGGTTCGAAAGAATATTTAGTGCGCGTGCAGCGTTCTTCAATTCATTACTTCCAGAGACCTGATGCAGAATATTTTAAAATTGATAGCAGCAGAACTTCGCTTTCCGGTTGGGTTGGAAGAGTTATGTTGAACAAACAAAAAGGAAGTTTCTATATCAACACTGCCTTCGGCGCGTATTCTCCCGGTTATGAAATTAATGATTTAGGATTTCAGTGGAACTCGAATATAATTAACGGGCACGTTGTTATCGGTTATAGAGTATATGAGAGCGATGAAGTTTTATTTAGAAGAAAACATTTCTATGCGGCAACTTTTCGCAATGTTGATTTTGATGGAAACATAATCGGGGATGGATATATGCTTAACGGCTACGGACAATTTTTGAATTATTGGAGTTTATCTTACAACAGTTGGTATTCGCCAAGAACACTAACACGCACCGGCACCCGCGGCGGTCCGATGATGATGAGTCCTTCTTACCAAAACGGAAGTATCTGGTTAAATTCCGATTCGCGCAAAGATGTAGTTGTTGGCGGCGGATTCGGCTTAGGTGGTGGTGAACTCGGAAATAAATATCGAGATGTCTCCCTCTCGTTGCAATGGAAACCTCTTTCGAATCTGGATATTAAGATCAATCCCGGCTATGATTATAGCTTAAATAAAACTCAATGGGTTACAAGAGTAAATGACGTACTCGCAACCGAAACTTTCGGTACAAGATATATTTATGCAGAGCTGAATCAGAAAACTTTTTATTCAGACATAAGAGTTAATTGGACATTCACGCCAACGTTTTCATTACAATTATACGCGCAACCATATTTTACAACCGGTGATTATAATTCATTCAAAGAGTATAGTAGTCCGCGAAGTCTCGATTATAAAGATTATGGTTCGAGCGGTTCAACTTTGAGTTACGATCCTACTTCAGATTCATACACGGCTGATCCCGATGGAAGCGGCGCCGCGTCTTCATTTAGTTTTGGCAACCCGGATTTTAATTTCAAATCTTTGCGCGGAAATTTAGTTTTAAGATGGGAATACAATCCCGGTTCGGTTTTCTATTTTGTATGGACTCAGGACAAAACCGATTTCCAAAACCCCGCAGATTTTTCGCTCGGACGAGATTTTTCAAATCTAATTGATGCCGAATCGAACAACATCTTCATGGTTAAATTCACGTATTGGTTGGGATATTGATAACTTAAAAATTGAATTAGTCCCTCTCAATTAAAATCATGACCAAATCTATAAAAATATTTTTTTCTGTATTGGAATGCTCTCATTACAAAAGTAGGAACAACAACTTAGTAAATGTTTAACCGTACGTTCGGGATTTTTTAATTAGGAAAAATATTTTCAGCAACTCTATCAATAATGATTAGCAACTTGTTTTCTAGTTTTCAAAATTGATGAGAGATGAAAAAGCATTTTTGCGTAAAGAATTTCCTTTGCGATAAAATATTCTTTTCAAATTGTAGCGGCAATTCTTCTGAAGTGATAACCGTACACAGCAAGTGTCATTGCAAGCGAAAACTTTTTTGGTGATGTGAAAATTGTTTCCACCAAAGTCTTCCAAAAATATCTTTTCCCTTTTTCCAAAACGCCGATGTGCCACAACAACCGCACGAATGCTTTGAGTTCGGTTAATGTGATCATCTGCGATTTCCACGCCGGAATTTTATATTCATTCAAAAATTCTTTGATGCGTTTATAATATTCTGCGGGAGAATAAATAGTGTGAATTATTTTAGAATAACCTGCAACCAAATCTTTGTAATTCATTTTGGGAATGAAGTTCGTTGCGCCATCCATGTTGTTACCGTTGAAACTTTCAAGCAGTCTATTTTCCTTTTGCATTCTTTTAAATAGATGCGTTCCTTCGGGGGCGTTTAGCAATCCGACCATTGCCGAAACAATTCCACTCTGCCTGATAAAATTTATTTGCTGTTCAAAAATGTCGGGCGGATCATTATCAAAGCCAATAATGAAGCCCGCGGAAACGATCATTCCATTCTGTTGCAATTTTTTTACCGCCGAAATTAGATTGCGCCTTTGGTTTTGAGATTTACCACACTCTTTCAAGCTATCATCGTTCGGAGTTTCAATCCCGATGAAAATACTATGCACTGCCGCATCGACCATAAGTTTTATCAACTCATCATCATCAGCAAGATTGATTGTAGCTTCGGTAATAAAATCAAATGGATATTTTTTTTCTTTCAACCAATCAATTAAAGCAGGAAGAATTTCATCTTTCAATTTTCTTTTGTTGCCGATGAAGTTATCGTCCACCAAAGAAACACTGCCGCGATAGTTGAGTTCGTGCAAACGGTTAAGTTCGTCTAAAAATTGATTTATACTTTTTGTTCGGGGGCGTCTTCCGTTAAGCATTGTTATGCTGCAAAATTCGCAATCGTACGGACAGCCGCGTGAATACTGCACGCTCATCGATGCATATTTTTTTATGTCGAGCAATTCCCACATCGGAATCGGAGATAATGATATATCGGGAAAATCGTTTGTTGTGTAGATTTGTTTCGGGTTGCCGTTTTTTAAGTCTTCAAGAAAAAGAGGAAGAGTGATTTCAGCTTCATTCAAAACGAAATGATCGACACCTAAAAAATCTTTGTATTGGGTTGAAAATAACGGACCACCGCCGACAATCTTTGTTCCCAGCTTATTACTTCTTCTAATTATTTCTTTAACCGATCTTGTGTGAACATTCATTCCGCTCAGAAAAAGATAATCTGCCCAAAGAATATCTTTATCGCTCAATTTACTAACGTTGAGATCAATCAATTTTTTCTCCCATTCTTCCGGAAGCATTGCGGCAACTGTAATTAAGCCCAGGGGCGGTTCGGTTGATTTTTTCGAAACGAATTTCAAGGCATCCTTAAAACTCCAAAATGTTGCAGGCGTTTCGGGATAGACTAAAAGTATTTTCATATTTGATTCTTACATTTAAATAAAATTAATTTTCTCTGTGCATAGTATCCTGAATCTTATTCTTTAATTTTGTAAAAGAAGTGTAAAACTTAATTTGTTCATGGTTGAGTTTAATTTGCAATCACGATTTTCGGAAAGGGAAATTGCAAAAACTTAGTTAAAGATTTTTATGAAAACAAAAAACAAACATTCTCTCATCTATCTTATCACTGCGTTTGTGCTTGCGCAAATAGCGTGGTTCGCTCTGCTTGGGTTGTGGATTTATTGGTACGTTGCAAATTATTTGATCTTCGAGCAAGTCGGCAATCAACTTTCTCCGAAATTAACTATTGATAACCCGAGCGTTTTAATTTTCGTTCTCGGCATCGTGTTGATGGTTGGGATTGAAACGGCAATGGTTTTCACTTTTAGAAATTTAACAGTGCAAATTAAAATTACAGGTTTGTACGATAATTTTATCGGGAATGTATCGCATGAATTGAAATCGCCCCTCTCCTCCATTCAATTATATCTTGAGACTCTGTTGCATAAAGATGTAAATACAGAAAAGCGAAATGAATTTTTGATTCTTATGCTGAATGATGTTTCACGATTGAATAAACTCATCAGCACTATTTTGGAAATACCGCGTCTCGAACAAAAAAAGATTGCGCATGATTATCGCGTTTATGAGGCAAACAAAATTTTCAATGAAATAATTTTTGAATCGGCAAATCAATTCAATTTTCCGGCAGAAGATTTAGCGGTTCATAACGATGCCGCGTGCAAGTGTGTTATTGATAAAACCGCAATTAAAATTGTGTTTGATAATCTCTTCAGTAACTCGATTAAATATGCCCGAACGCGCCCGGTCATTTCCGTTGAAATAAAAAATAATGAGAATCAAATCGAGATAAAATTCAGCGATGACGGTATCGGCATTGTAGCAAGTGAATTGAAAAAAATGTTTTCTAAGTTTCATCGAATCGCCAACACAAATGCCCCCAATGTTAAAGGCACCGGTTTAGGGCTTTATTGGACTAAAGAAATAATCAAACTTCACGGCGGCGATATTAAAGTATTTAGCGACGGCGAAAATCAAGGAACTACTTTTAAAATTGAAATTCCGGTTTATAATTCTTACGGGAAAAAATTTGTTAACTCCTTGCTGAAGCGAAGTCAAAATCAAAACATAAGAAACGAAAGTAACTCCGATGAATTTGAATGAAAAGAATAGGATAATACTCCTCGCGGAGGATGAAGAAAGTCTTGCACTCGGACTTGAGTTTAATTTATCCAATGAAGGATATAAAGTCGATTGGGCAAGAGATGGAAAACAAGCAATCGATTTTTTTAATTCTAAAATTTATGATTTAATAATACTTGACATCATGCTTCCCTTTTTGGATGGCTTCGAAATCGCAAAGCAGATTCGCGCAAAAGATCCGCAAATGCCGATTCTAATTCTATCTGCAAGAACTTCATACGATGATAGAGTGCGCGGACTCGAAATTGGTGCTGATGATTATATGACCAAACCTTTTCATCTCGATGAGCTGATTCTTCGCGTTGAAGGAATGATTAAAAGAAAAAATTGGTACTACAATTCAACTCAACTTAAACCAATTTATAAATTCGGCGCAAACGAAATAAATTTTGAAAACTTCGAATGTAAAAACGGAACGAAACAATTTGTTCTTACTCAGAGAGAAGCGATGTTGTTAAAATATTTGATTGAACGAAAAGGAAAAATTGTATCGCGCCATGAGTTACTCCAAAATGTTTGGCACATTAATCCCGAAGTTGAAACGCGAACTGTCGATATTTTTATTTCAAGGTTACGCAAATATTTCGAACCCGATCCTGATAAACCGACTTACATCATTGGTGTCAGAAGTGCAGGCTATGAGTTTCGCGATTCGGAAAAACGATAATAAGAATTGATAATTGAGAATGGACAATTGAGAATGGAGTCCCGATTCATCGTGAGAAAATGGGGAAGAATTAAAAATGAATTTTCCTCTGCGCTCCTTCGCGAACTTTGCGGTTAAAAATAGCTTGTGACTGATTCTTTGTGGCATTCCTTCAGTCCCAAAATAAAAAAACCCCGATGAAAACCGGGGCTTGAAAATTAACGATGAAAATTCTTCACTTCAACAGTACAAATTTTTTAGTTGCAGAAAAATCACCGGCTTGCAAACGATAAAAATATACACCTGTTGTTAATTGATAATTATTAGTTGTTAATTGAAAATTGTAGAAGCCTGCTTCTTTCCACTCGTTATCAATCAATGTTGCAACTTCATTTCCAAGTATATCATAAATTTTTAATGTAACATTGCTGGACGCAGCAAGCTGATAACTGATTACTGTGCTCGGATTAAACGGATTCGGATAATTTTGAAATAAATAAAATTCTTTTGGCAGTTGAGAAATTTCATCTTCAACTCCGACTGTGGTTTCTGTTTTTTTCACTACTCGGAGATTGTCAAAATATATTCTGCTGTAATTCATCGAACCGGGCGCATCTGTCAACTGAAAACTATCCATGCGATACTTCGGGTAATCAAGTTTTCCATTACCAATCCATCCACCAACCAAAAGAGGATCGTTCAACTGCCATTCGACCAAATGCCATCCATACCAATCAAGTGTAATCCATTGCGAGACTTCATGATTGGGCCATGCAACTCCGTCCCCTTCATCAAGTGCAAAACGAAATTTGTTTCCGCTTCCATCTCCGAAAATATAAACTTGCAATACGTAAGAAGTATCAAACAAAACATCGCGCGGCGCACCGCCGGATAAATATTCTCTAATTAATTTATTAGTCGCGGCGAGATCCCATTGATAATTTAGATAAGCCGAAGATTGAGGAGTAGTACCGGTAAGAAATACGCTTGTACTATATGCAAAGTATGAACCGGAATCGATTATACCAACAGTTGAGCCGCTGTATGAAGGCTCTTTCCAATTCCCGGCAGTTGTGAATTCATCAATCATAACTTTTTGTTGATAGGATAAATTCGAAATCGAAAATACTATTTCTTTATCGCCGCTCATCAAGTTGCCGTAATTATCGCTTAATTCTTTTTTAAGTGTTAAAGAATAATTTTCTCCCGGTTGAAGCGTTTGACCCGCTTTAATATTGATTAGAGAGCGATTATTAATTTTATAATGAGCAACTGCAATACCGATTGAGTTTGTACCTTTCTTTAAAATAATATTTGTTGCATTGATTGTATTTTGATTCAATATCTCATCAAACAAAATTGTGATAATATCTTCCGAATCAAAAATGTTCATACCTGTTGTGGAATCGGGATAAGAAAATACAATTGAAGGTCCGACATTATCCAGTGCTTCGGTTCTGAAATTTAAAACAAAGGCATCACCGGGAATTCCGTCACCGTTCCCATCAATTGCAACACCATTGACATCTTTCGCACTCGTATCAATTGTGATTATATAATTTGTATCAAAACTAAGCGGCGAAGAAAATGAATATGTTATCGTTTTGAAATTATCGCTCCACGTTCCGCCGGTTAATTGTGCGGGGGGATTTACATTTATAGCAGATGGAAAACTCGCAGTCTTCATTTCTTTTGAAAAAGATAATTTGAGTTGTGAGTAAATTGAAACCGTATCATTCTGCGAAGGAACAGATGCAATAACTTTCGGCGCGAATGAAGGAATCGGATCTGTTATCGCCGCATTTGACGGAAGTGATTCATTCCAATATCTATCAAGCATTGTTGCAAAGTAAAAATATTTTTTGTTGAAGTTTTGCAAGCCGTCAAATATTTGATCGACAGAAAAAGTTGTGTCGCCAAATTTAATTTCGATTATGTTATCAACATCTACATTCAGAATAGAATCTTCCGAACGATAAACAGCAAACCATTGATCAACCGTAATTGATGCGGGCGGCGTAATGGTTAATCTGTAATTAAGCGAATCAATTTTTAGTAAAGAAATTTGGGGCGAATCGGGAATCGTATCGAGAATTAATTTCGTATCTCTGATTTTCATCTTCTTATTAAAAAATTTTTGAGATGCTTCGAGGAAGTAATCTTTATCGCGCCAGGTTCCATAACTGAAGAATTGAAATCCATCAACCCAGCCGATGGTGCGGCATGTATTCACAATATCAATATGATTGTTCCAAACATTTTGATCTTTCAAAATATAAGAACCTGGACCGACAGAGTACAATCTTCCCGCGGCAATTCCCGGCTGAATGAATTGACTCCAGCATTGCGGACACGAACCCGCCAGCATTCCGAAGAACCCGCTCCCCGTCGTCCAGTGGTAATGCATCGCAGTCATCTGATCAATATAACCTTGATTAAACCAAAGCGCGGCATCTTGATGAACAACTCCGTAACCGTTCCATCCGCTCCAATTATATTTACCAAGTGCGGCAACCGATAGACGTACCCAAGGTTTCATTGATTGAATTGAATCGTGAAGATTTTTTACAAATTGAGTAACCGAGCCGCGCCAATATTCTTCCCACGAAGCAAACCCAGAAGGTACTCCTCCGCTGTATGGATGTTCGACATCATATAAATATCTCCCCGCAGGATTTTCCGTTATGAAATTAATTTGTTCGTCCGAAATCATTCCGTCAAGTTCATCTTCCTTTTGTTGTGGTGCATTCGGATCGCTTGAATATTCGTTCCAACGAATGTAATCAAGATGAAGCCCGTCGATATCGTAATTGTTCACTACTTCCATTGCTACGTTGAGGAGATAATTTCTTACTGCAGGCAAACCCGGCGAGAGTGCAATGTTCGAAGTCATAGGATTGTTTGAAGGATCTCTGCAAATCCACTCGGGATGCTGTTGCGCGGGTGTTCCTTGCGCTGTACTTCCGCTTGCAAAAACGTTAAACCATGCATGAAGTTCCAATCCTCTTTTATGCGCTTCTTCAATTGCATACTGAAGCGGATCAAACCCGGGATAAGTTCCGCCGGCATAACTACCCCACGGTTCGAATGAAGAATTGTAGTACGCAGTTCCCGATTGACGTACCTGCCAGAGAACCGAAGTCATATTTGCTTTTTTATGATCGTCCAAGATTTTTCTAATCTTTTCTTTCTTTTGCGCAACAGTGCCGGAACTGCTGATGTATTCCCACGTAATCACCCAAGTGGAGCGAAATTCTTCGTTGTTTTGCTGTGGAAATAGTTGTGTTATAAAAAGAACTATCATTAAAAATAAAAATGATTTCATTACCTGCTCGAATTAAATTATAAATTTTTGTTAGAGAAATTTACTGAATACAAATCTAAAAGAATATGATTATTACAGTATGTGAAAACGAATTTAATTTTTTCCATTCACGAAATAATATGAAATCTATTTCACTTCAACTGACTGAAAAACTCAATCGACGGTGCGCGTTAACAAATTCATCGCCAAATATATTTTTGATTCTTTCAAGATCACTTCTCATTCCAATTATTAAAAAGGTAGTAATTGTGAGCTACGGTTTGCAGACCTAATTTGGATGTTGGAACCTTCCTGTCTTATTTCTTCGGGAAAACCTCGTAGAGGTTTTATTATTGTAACATACTGAACAACCAATAAAATCAATCCTTGTAGAGGATTAACAAAAAATATTTATATCCTTGCTTTTACTATTTCTACGAAAAGTTAAAAACACAATATTTCGGATATTTATGCCACTGCTCTTATGTGAGAAAAAAATGAATCCTCTACGAGGATTTTCGGAGTGTGGTGCTACTGATTTATTACAATAATGAATCCTCTACGAGGATGTTTGATTTTAAGTCATAAAAATATTTTAAGCGTGAATAAATTTATACGAATAATTGTATTTGACTAGTAATCGAACTTGTGTCGCACCATTTTTAGATACATGAGAATTTATCTATTGCAAAAAAATAAAATCGAATACAATTTACTTTAGCAAAGATGATTTTTGACCCCCAGTTCATTAGTAGACAAACTCAACCGACGGTGCGCGTTAACAAATTCATAACCAAAAACATTTTTGAATAAAAATAATTAAAATTAAATTGTGTCGTAAATAGTTATGAGTTAGATGAGTAAAAACAAAACCTGCAAAACTTTTGTGCTCGACACAAATGTAATCCTTCACGATGCAACATGTATTCACCGCTTCCAAGAACACAACATTATCGTTCCCCTTGCAGTTATTGAGGAGTTAGACCACTTCAAACGTGGCAACAATGTTATCAATCTGAATGCGAGAGAATTTGCACGAACTTTAGATTCAATAACCGGCAATGCACTTTTCAACGGCGGCGTTTCTCTTGGCAAAGGAAAAGGAAAAGTTCGCATTGCAATTACAAAAGGAATATCACGCGAAATTAATGATGTGTTTCGCGAAGACAATGCCGACCATAGAATATTAAGCGTTGCTTTCGAAGCAAATAAAAAAACTTCCGCCGACGTTCCGATTATTCTTGTTACGAAAGATGTGAACTTAAGAATGAAAGCCAAAGCGCTCGGCATTCTTGCCGAAGATTATACAACCGACAGAATAAGTAGCGTCGAAGAACTTTACAGCGGCAAAGAGTTAGTCGATAATTTCGACGATGATCTCATCACTAAATTTTATGAGACTTACGAAAATCTTCCCTCCTCTTACTTCAAGAAAAAACTTGCGAATGAATGGGTTCCGAATAAATATTTTATTTTAAAAAATACTAATCGTTCGGTTCTTTCGTATCTAAGTAAAGAGATGGATTATTTTAGAAAGGTGGATAAGAATCCGGTCTTCGGAATAAAACCGCGTAACGCCGAACAAACTTTTGCAATTGATGCGCTTACGAACAATGAAATTCCACTCATCACACTAACCGGAAAAGCCGGAACGGGAAAAACTTTGTTGGCACTTGCGAGTGCAATTCATGTAAGAAAAAATTATAGACAAATTTATATTGCCCGTCCAATCATTCCTTTGAGCAATCGTGATATCGGATATTTGCCCGGCGATGTTGAAAGTAAAATTGCTCCTTATATGCAACCTCTGTGGGATAACTTAAAAGTCATTCAAGATCAATTTCCTGAAAACGACAAACAGCATCAAATGATTAACACTATGACAAAAGATGATAAAATTGTTATCGAACCGTTGAGTTATATTCGCGGAAGAAGTTTGCAACGAATATTTTTTATTGTTGATGAAGCGCAGAATTTAACTCCGCATGAAATTAAAACTATTATTACCCGCGCGGGAGAAGGTTCGAAGATGGTTTTTACAGGGGATATTTACCAGATAGATCATCCTTATCTCGATTCGCAATCTAACGGGCTTTCGTATTTAATCGAAAATTTTAAAGGACAGAAACTTTACGCACACATCAATCTTGAAAAAGGAGAACGTTCCGAGCTTGCGGAACTTGCGAGCAATCTGTTATGAGGAAAGAAAAAGATTTCTTCTTTTGAATGAAGAAATAAATTATTAAAAAAAGAAAAGGGCTGCGATTATTCGACAGCCCTTTTTAATTTTAAAGGATAGCGTCTTTAGCTTGTTTTGCAACTCTGAATTTGAGAACTCTTCTTGCAGGGATAACAATTGCTTGTCCTGTTTGAGGGTTACGACCCATTCTTTTTTTGCGGTTGGAAACAACTAATTTGCCAAGACCCGGAATAACGAAATCCTTCTTTGCTTCTTTATAAGCAAGTTGAATGAAGTTATCGAGAAATTCTCCGGCAGCTTTTTTTGTTGTTCCGGTTTTCTTGGAGAGATGATCAAGAATTTGTGCCTTGGTCATTGATTTAGCTTTTGCCATGATTTTATCCTTTCGGTTAGTTAATGAAATTAATTACACTGCAAATTTACTGCTAATATGTTATAAAGCAAATTACAATCATCACTTCAACCTTGTAAATACTGATTCAAATCAAGATTGAGTTTTTGGCTGAGAATTTCGCTGAACTTGAATGCAATTTTTTTTCTGTCAAATGTTTCGACGTACTCCATATTTACGCTCTCATTCCGAATGAAATTAAAAAATTGTACAGGGGATTCATCATACCGAAAAATCATTCCTGCTTTTGCTTTTTGAAGAATGTGTTTCACTTCTTCGTTATCATCGCCGAATGCAATAATCGGTTTCCCTGTTCTCAAATATTCAAATAATTTTCCGGGAACATGACGCTTTTCCGTAACGCAGACTAACAAATAATCTGCTTCAAACATTTTTTCCAAAACTTCGTGATATGGCACAAAGCCAATAAAATCAACGTGTTCGTCAAGTCCATAATTAGATATTTCTTTTCGTATTCCCGGACTGACGGTGCCGACAAAACGAATGCGGATATTCTCTCCTGCTTCATTTTTCTTCTTAACCAACTCCCAAAGTTTAACGGGATTCTGATAATCAAAAATATTTCCCGCATGAAGGAGAATTTTTTCCGCAGATTTTTTCTCTGCAATTTTCACTTGTGTGAAATCATCTTCATTGTAACCCCAATACAATACTTGCGATTTCGCTTCAATCCAACTGTAATTGTTTATATAATTATCGCGCATCGATTGAGTTACAAAAATATTTGTCGATGCACATTTTAAAACAAGCCATTCTAAAAATTTGTCAATCTGTTTCGTGAAGAAATTTCTTTTAAAATCTCTGTAATAGACAATATCGACCCACGGATCTATAAATACGGGAAAATGTTTTGCTTTAAAATATTTCGCAAGCCGCAATCCAACTAAATGCGCAGTGTGCGGCGGACCGATAGATATTACCGCATCGAAGTTTATTTCATTCTTTAATTTTTTTCCTTTCTTCACCGCAAAAGGATACCAACCAATTCTTGCATCGGGAATAAATAAATTCATTCTTATCCAAACGCTGATTCGGTGCGACAAACTTTTATTCTCTTTCGAAATCATTTCAGAAGGAATAAGAGTTTCGTTTTCTTCTTTGCCGATAAATTTTTTGTAAAGATCAAACGGTTCCCAAACTTTTGTACGCTTCACAACAACAGATGGATCAACTTGATTTATCAAGCTCGCATCCGATGTTGTCAATTTGTCTTCTTCAATAGTTAAAACATACGGCTGCCAACCAAGTGCAGGAAAATATTGAACCATCTTTAAAGGCCAGTGAAGCGATGCCTTCCCTGACGGAGGCCAATAATAAGTGATGAATAAAATATTCGGCTTCAACACTTATTCCTTTTCGGCAACGAATCGAACCACACAGGCTTCCCCTTGATGCGCGTTCCCTTCGCTCAAATTAATTTTTTCTTTAGAGAGGTGAAGAAAATTTAATTCTATAAAATCAGTTACAAGTTCTTCGAGTGAATAGAGCAATTCCGTTTGTTGCGGACCGCCGGAAGTTTTGCCCAACTGTTCTTTCTCATATGCTTCAATAATTATTTTACCGCCGCGCACTAAAGAATCTATCACTCTTGAGTGAACTATTTCTCTGATTTCCGGTTCGAGATGAAAAAATATCATTGCGACTACATCATACGTGTTGCGTTCGGGAAAGAATCCAACTATATCGGCAACTGTATATTGAAACAAAACATTTTTGCTTCGTGCAAATGCGAGTGCCTTTCTTTGTGCCGATTCGCTCCAATCAACCGCATGCACATCCCAACCATTTTCTGCGGCGAAGACGGCATTGCGCCCTTCTCCTTCTCCCAGAAGTAGAAGTTTTCCGGCGGGAAAATTTAAAATTTGTTCTTTAAAAAATTCGTTCGGTTCATATCCGAAGACGAATTCATTTGTCGAATATCTTTCGTTCCAAAATTCTTTCATTATTTATCTTTTTCGTTTAACAAATTTATTCATTCATCAACAGATACTAAAGATTTATTATTGATGCAATGTTCGGTAAAAATCTTACTTCAATTAAAATTATTTATTCATATATTTTATTTGAATCGCAAAAGATTATGTACGATTAAAAAATAATATTGTTCAATTGATTAAAAAGATTATGAAAAACCTGGATAAAATAATTGTTGTTGGCGATAAGATTTTAGTTCGCCCTGTAGAAGCCGCCGCCCGCACAATGACCGGTCTTTATTTGCCTCCCGGCGTGAATGAAAAAGAAAAAGTTCAAAGCGGATACGTTATTAAATCTGGTCCGGGTTATCCTATCGCAAATCCAGTTGATGATGAACCTTGGAAAGAGAATAAAGAATCGGTAAAATATATTCCGCTTCAAGCAAAAGAAGGAGACCTTGCAATTTTTCTACGAAGCCAGGCTTTTGAAATTGAATATGAAGGAGAGAAATTATTGATTGTGCCGCAATCGGCAGTGTTGATGATGATTCGAGAGGATTTGTTTTCTTAGAATAATTTTATTTTCGTTTCAACGGCAGTTAAAATTTTATCCGATTGAAGAAGTTGTAAAATTTTATTCAAATCATCCGAAAGAATTCGATCTTTTCCCATTTGCTTCACAACTTTTCTTATCTCCTCATAAACAATAGAAGTACCTTTGCCGGGTTTAAGCGGTTTCAAAAATTCTAATGCTTGTGCGGCGACTGTCATTTCTATTGCCAAAACTTTTTCGAGGTTGTGAAGAATTTTAAAACACTTCTGCGCCGAGATTGAGCCCATCGAATTATGATCTTCTTGATTTGCCGAAGTCGGAATAGAATCCACACTTGCCGGATGTGAAAGAACTTTATTCTCGGAAACGATTGAGGCGGCAGTGTACTGCGCAATCATCATTCCTGAATTTAGCCCTCCGTTTTTTGCGAGGAAGCGCGGAAGCCCGTTATTCAAGGCACCGTTCACCATGCGTTCAATTCTTCTTTCGGAAATATTTGCAAGTTCCGATAAAGCAATTGCAAGAAAATCCAGCGGCAGTGCAAGCGGTTGTCCGTGAAAATTTCCTCCTTCAAGATGTTCCTTTTCATTTGCGAAAAGAATCGGATTGTCTGTAACAGAATTAATTTCGGTATTAATTTGTTTTTCAATAAATGCAATTGCGTCGCGAGAAGCACCGTGAACTTGCGGAGAACAGCGCAGCGAGTATGCATCCTGCACACGCGGATCGTTGAAGCGATGTGATTCTCTAATCTCACTTCCGTTTATCAACGCACGAATATTTTTTGCAGAATCTGTTTGTCCTTTAAACGGGCGCAGTTTGTGAATTCGTTCATCGAGAAACTTATCCGTTGCACGAAGTGCCTCATGCGAAAGTGAAAGTGCAACATCCGAATATTTTGCAAGTAGCTTCGCTCTGCCGATTATGTTCACTGCAAAAGCAAGCATCATTTGAGTGCCGTTAATTAAGGCGATTCCCTCTTTCGGTGCTAACTTAATTTTCTGCAAACCGAATTTATTCATTGCCGCTGACGAACTGATTTTTGCCGGAAGATTTTCTGTGCTAAAAATATTTTTCAAAATTCTGACTTTTGTTTTGCCAATCAGAGCCAAGGCGATGTGAGAAAGTGGAACAAGGTCTCCGCTCGAGCCGACCGAACCTTGCGATGGAACAACCGGAATAATATTCTTATTAATTAATTCAATTAAGAGTTGAAGAGTTTCTAATTTAATTCCCGAATGGCCAAGCGCGAGAGTGTTGGCGCGGAGTATCATCATCAACTTTACAATATGCGGCGGAATTTCATCTCCCATTCCTGCGGCGTGACTCATAATTAAATTTTCTTGAAGCTGTTCCAAACTTTTCGAATCAATTTTAACATTGCTGAATTCACCGAAGCCGGTTGTTACGCCGTAGATCGTTTCGCCGTTCGCAATCCAATCCTCAACTACCTTCCGGGCTTTATTCACGCGGGTTTTCGTTTCATTCGAAATTGCAAACGAGGCATTATTCTTTAAAGAATGAAATATAAATTCAACCGAAAGATTTCCGGTTCCGAGTAATATTTTTTCAGCCATGAATTATCCGTTTTATTTTTTCTGAATTTTCTTTTTTAGTTTTGTACGTAACGGAGATGTTTTCTTCATCGTATTTTGTTGTTAGAACTTTTGCCATCGAATGAATCTGCGAAAGTTTTTTTGTTTCGTGAAGAGGAAGCACAACATTTTCTCTCACATAATCATCATCCATAATTTTAGCAAGTTTATCAATAAGCGCGGCAACATTGATTCCTCTTTCCGCAGAGAGCACTACACTATTTTCGTAACGATTGCTGACAAGCGGAATTAAATCTTTATTTTCAAGTATATCAACTTTGTTAAAAACTTTTATACTCAACTTTTCACCGCAGCCAAGTTCTTTCATCGTTTCCTCAACAACACTAATATGATCTTCATAAAAAGGATGAGTTAAATCGATCACCTGTAAAATTATGTCCGCTTCTCTCACTTCTTTCAAAGTACTTTTGAATGAAGCAACCAGATTGTGCGGAAGTTTTCTTATAAAACCGACTGTATCGCTCAACAGTATTTTTTTTTCTTTATCGATTGAAAAAGTGCGCGTAGTTGAATCAAGTGTTGCAAAAAGTTTATCCTCCGCAAGTACTTCAGCCGAAGTAATCAAATTAAATAATGTTGACTTTCCCGCATTTGTGTAACCGACGAGGGCAACCCTTACAACATCCGTTCGCTTTTGAGATTGTGTTTCTCTCTGTTTCTCAATTTTAATTAATTTATTTTTCAGATGTGTAATTCTTCTTCTGATAATTCTTCTGTCGGTTTCAATCTGTGTTTCGCCGGGACCTTTAGTTCCGATACCGCCGAACTGTTTTGAGAGGTGAGTCCATGCTCTTGTAAGTCGTGGAAGCAAATACTCATATTGTGCAAGCTCCACTTGAGTTTTAGCTTCTTTCGTTTTTGCGTGCGAAGAAAAAATATCGAGTATCAAACCGCTTCGGTCAACAATTTTTCTATTCAGAAGTTTTTCTAAATTCCTAATCTGAACAGGAGAAAGATCATCGTCAAAAATTATAAGATTCACATCGAATAATTCAGCGAGTTGAAGTAGCTCTTCGCTTTTACCTTTACCGATAAAGAAAGCCGGATCGGGTCGATCTTTTTCTTGAACTAAATTCTTCACAACCGTTGCACCGGCAGTTCGCGCAAGTTCTTTCATTTCGGATAGATGTTCCGATAGTTCATCGTGGCTGAGAGAATTAGTTTTTATTGCAACAATTATTGCTTTTTCGGTTTGATTATTTTTTAGTTCTATCATTAAAAAAGTTGATTGGAATTACGACCACAAAATATTACTTGGCAGAGAATTAACCAGATGGAAAGGTTTAAAATAAAATTTCTCTGCCCGGTGCAAAAAGTGATTTTGCAGGGCAGAGAAATTATTTCGAAAAGTAGTTTGTCTTTTTATCCTAAAGTATTCAGTACTTTGAATTTTTCTTCGCGGGTCAAACGCCGGACAGCAGGTCGGGTTTCTTTGATTCTTGGGGAAGCCGAAACAAAACTGTTATCTGCATTTGTATTAAATGAACCGCGATGAATTGTTGGTACCGGCATAGGTGTAACCACAACCGGCGAAAGGATTGGCGCGGACGTATTTAATACCGCTCGCGTTTCTACTTTCTTATGTGATTTTCTGTAGTTTCTTATTTTATACGAAATAAAGGAAAAAACTACTAAAACACAGAATGTAACTCCTACGAGGAGAACGACACTACTTAAGATAGGGGATAGTTCCATTTGCTTTCTTTATTTAAATCCCAAAATCTTACCCTCTGGGTGCAAAGTTAAGGAAAGGATTCTAATTTGCAAGCAATATTTCTCACAATTTTTTGAGCGCGAAAAAAAATTCTATTATTTCTTCGCTTAGGGAGAAAATACAGCTTTTTATTCCTGTATGGATTTGATATTTTTCGCACCTAAATTTTAAGGAGTTAGAAAATGGCTAAAGTTCAATCTTTTGCAGATAAAGCTAAGGCAAAGAAAAAAGATACGCATGTAAGCGTTAAGGTTGTTAAAGCTGTTAAATCATCTAAGGGAACTTTCAAATACAACGAAAGATTCGTAAGACTTGATGATATAAGCAAAGTAACCGAAATTAAATAAGTAAAAGAAGCGGCACGACCGCTTTTTTTATTTTATAAAATTACTTTGTGCAAATCATTTAACTCTATATCGCCCGTTTTCAATTTATATGAGATTGTAATCTTGGTAGCTCCTCACTTTTAACTCTCCGACAAGTTTTCATCTTAACTTTTCTCAAAAAAAATCCCTTCATATATTGTCGCATGAAAAAAAATATTCTTCTACTTTTTTTCTTTACTTTAACAATTGTTGCGCAAGAAAATTGGATTCAACTTTCAACACCGACAAAAAAAAATCTAAAGACTTTAGCAGTTGCGGATTCGCTTCATCTGTTTGCCGCCGGTGATAGCGGAACTATTATTCGCTCTTCAAATGGCGGAATTGATTGGCAGATTTTGAGTTTCCCCTCTTCACTTCCAATCATTGATATTTATTTTTCATCCTTCACAAAGGGATGGGTTGTAACTCGAAATGTTTCTTCTATGCCATTTGGAAGTATGGTTTACATAACGAGCGATGCCGGAAATTCCTGGCAGGAATCTTCGCGTTTTTTGGAAGATATTTTTATTACAACAATTACTTTTATCGATACAAATTACGGTTGGTGCGGAAGCGCTGAAGGTGGATTGCTGAAAACATACGACGGAGGTGTTAATTGGGATGCCGTTGATGATTCCGTTGTTACCGGTTTGCCAATCTATTCTTTGCAATTTATTTCGGGGCAAAGAGGTTACGGTAGCGGAGGACACATCGATTTCGCCGGCGGAATTTTTTCTTCGAATGATTCGGGCAATACATGGAAGTTGCAGCTCGTCGGACCCGAGCCGATTCAAAATCTTCATATATTTGATTCCCTAAATATCATTGGTGTAGGCGGAGATTACGAATTCGGCACAGGTGTTGTTATCACTACCGATGGCGGTGTAAATTGGATTTACAAAAGCTTAAGTTTTTTTGGAATTGCAGTTGCGGTGAATTTTAGAAATAGGTTCGACGGTTGGGCAACTCTTGGTTTCGGACAAAGTTTTATGCGCACTACGGATGCAGGAAAAAGATGGAATTTAATTCCTACACCAAATAACATTTCTATTTATGATATTGCCTTCACTGCTGAAAAATATGGTTATGCGGTTGGAGATAGCGGTTCGGTTCTAAAATATGTTCACAATCCTGTTTCGGTTGAAGACAATAATATTTTTGTAAGTGAGTTTAAATTATTCCAAAATTATCCAAATCCATTTAATCCATCCACAGTTATCAGTTATCAGTTTTCAGCGTCCAGCAATGTTACATTAAAAATTTATGATATACTTGGAAATGAAGTTGCAACATTGATTGATAACGAGTGGAAAGAAGCAGGCTTCTACAATTTTCAATTAATAATTAATAATTATCAATTAACAACAGGTGTATATTTTTATCGTTTGCAAGCCGGTGAATTTACTGCGACTAAAAAATTTGTACTGATGAAGTAGTACTTTTGTAAAGTGTCAAATCTATTAAAAAATTAAAGGATTCATTTATGAACTCAATCTTTTTACAAATTATTTTCAGTTACTTTGCATTTGCAATTTCACTTCATGCGCAAAAGGAAGTGATCTCTACAGAAGCCGCGCTGAAAGCAATTGGTCCTTATTCTCAAGCAATCATTGCCGGAAATTTTGTTTTTGTTTCGGGACAAATTGCGCTCGACCCCTCAACCGGAAAAATGATTGAAGGTGAAATCACAGAACAAACTCATCAAGTAATGAAAAATATCTCCGCAATTCTTCATGCAAAGAATTTGAATTTCTCAAATATAGTTCAAGTGCAAGTGTACTTGAAAGATTTGAACGACTACGTGAAGTTCAACGAAATCTATGCACAATATTTTGCGGGTGATTTTCCGGCGCGTGCAGTGGTTGAAGTTAGCAGACTTCCGAGAAACGCGCTCGTTGAAGTTATGGTTACTGCAGTTCGCTTCTAAAAATACTTCACCGTGATTGTTATTGAAAATTTTCTTCTTTCATTTTCCTTTGGCACTCTATTTCTATAATTTTGATAAAGACTTCTAACAAAATTTTAAATTGGAGATAAAATGAATTATAGAATAGAAACCGACACAATGGGAGAAGTGAAAGTTCCTTCCGATAAATATTACGGTGCACAAACCGGCAGATCATTAATGAATTTTAAAATCGGCGGAGAAACTATGCCGCGTGAATTAATCCGCGCGTTCGGCATTCTAAAAAAAGCCGCGGCACTTACAAATCTTGAACTAAAAATTTTATCCGAAGAAAAAACAAAATTAATTGTTCAAGCCGCAGATGAAGTTATCGCCGGAAAACTTGCAGATAATTTTCCGCTTGTTGTTTGGCAAACGGGAAGCGGAACTCAAACGAATATGAACGTCAACGAAGTGATTGCGAACCGCGCAATCGAAATTGCTGGCGGAGTTATCGGTAGCAAAAAACCGGTTCATCCGAACGACGACGTTAATAAAGCGCAATCTTCCAATGATACTTTCCCGACTGCAATGCACATTGCCGCAGTTGAAGAAGTTCATGAAAATTTAATTCCGATGATTACAAAACTTCGCGACGCGCTTCAAAATAAATCGGAAGAGTTTAATGATATTGTAAAAATCGGACGCACGCATTTGATGGATGCTGTACCGCTAACACTTGGTCAAGAATTTGGCGGTTATGTTCAACAAATGTCGAACGGTTTAGAGCGCATCAATTCTGCCCTTCCGCGTCTTTATGAATTAGCCCTCGGCGGAACTGCAGTCGGTACAGGATTAAATACTCATCCAGAGTTTGCAGAAAAAGCCGCAAAGAAAATTTCCGAACTAACAGGAAAACCTTTCATCTCTGCAAGAAATAAATTTGAAGCACTTGCAACTCACGATGCACTTGTAGAATTTCATGGTGTGTTAAAAACTCTCGCTGTCTCTTTAATGAAAATTTCAAATGATATTCGTTGGCTTGGTTCGGGACCGAGAAGCGGCATCGGCGAATTAAATCTTCCCGAGAATGAACCTGGAAGTTCTATCATGCCGGGAAAAGTTAATCCCACACAATCGGAAGCAATGACAATGGTTTGCGCGCAAGTTTTTGGAAATGATGTTGCAGTGAACTTCGGCGGCGCAAGCGGAAATTTTGAACTCAATGTTTTTAAACCTGTGATAATTTATAACGTACTTCAATCAATCAAATTAATTTCCGATGCATGCGATAGTTTTGTTGAACATTGCGTTGCAGGAATTGAAGCGAATAAAATCAATATCGGAAAGCATGTTGAAAATTCTTTGATGCTTGTAACGGCATTGAATCCACACATCGGTTATGACAACGCGGCAAAGATTGCAAAGAAAGCACACAAAGAGAATAAAACATTAAAAGAAGCCGCGCTCGAACTCGGTTTGCTAACGGAAGAGCAGTTCAAACAATTTGTTCGACCCGAAGAAATGGTAACGCCAAAATTGTAAAAACATTGTTTTTGTTACTCAAGTTGATATTCGATGAAAAAATTTCGTGATAAATATAGAATCGAATCCACAAGGTTAGCGAAGTTTGATTATTCCTTACCACATTCGTACTATATTACAACCAACACCAAAAATCATAAATGTTTTTTGGGAGAAATTATTGACGGCAATATGATTTTAAATGAATTAGGAAAGATTGCTGAAAATTGTTGGAGGGAAATTCCTGCTCATTTTTTGAATGTTAATTTGGATTACTTCGTCGTAATGCCAAATCACATACATGGGATAATTGCTATAATTGAAACAACAGAAAAAACCGTTGATGAGAAAACAGTAGAGACGGGGCATGCCCCGTCTCTACACCCCAAACGTAATTCGCTTTCCGATATAGTCGGTTCATTCAAATCTTCGGCAACACGGCAAATCCATAAAAATGGCTATTCTGAATTCCAATGACAAGAACGGTTTTACGATAGAATTATTAGGAACGAAAAGGAGTTATTGCATATACGGAGATATATTGAAGAGAATCCTATCAGATGGGGGATCGAAAAAAATAACGATGAAAATTTGGATATAAGTTCTGTGCGGAGGAAATAACGACCACTAACTCCATCATTGATGTTGTCAAATCATTGCATAATTTTTATAGTATATTTGCCCAACGAATTTAGATAAGAAAGGAAAACTCACATGTTATTTTTAATATCATTATTAGCGGCGGTAATCACTTTTACCGTGTACAGACAAGCAAAGAAAAGAATGGCGCGCAGTGAAGCAACTTTCGCTCTCGCGGGTTTTGGAATCGCTTCGATTCTCTCATTGCTTCAGTGCTTTACAATCATTCCTGCCGGCTCGGTCGGAGTTGTAGATTTTTTCGGACTTGTTAGCGACAACACTTTGAAGTCCGGCGTGAACGTTGTTAATCCTATTGCAAACGTTATCAAATTCTCTATTAAAACTCAGGAGTTGAAAGAAGAGATGAACGTTCCTTCAACAGAAGGGCTGAGTGTACAACTTGAAATTAGTTTGTTGTATCATTTGAATCAGGAAAACGCAAACTTGATTTACAAAACTGTCGGCGAAGATTATGCGAATAGAATTTTAGTTCCGCAATTTCGGTCTGTTGTAAGAGGCGTTACCGCAAAGTATGAAGCGAAAGCCCTTTATACATCCGGCAGAGAAACTCTTGCAAAAGAAATTGAACAGGAACTCGCAAAACTTGTAACCGCGCGCGGAATTACAGTTGAAGCCGCCGCGCTTCGTCAAATTATTTTACCGCCGGGCTTGACTGTTGCAATCGAAGAAAAACTGAAAGCCGAACAAGAAAGTCAACGAATGCAATTCATCCTTCTTAAAGAACAACAGGAAGCAGACAGAAAAAGAATTGAAGCAAAAGGTATTGCAGATTTTCAGGATATAGTTTCGCGCGGCATTAGCGATGCATTGTTGAAGTGGAAAGGAATTGAAGCAACGGAAAAACTCGCACAATCGAACAACACAAAAGTTGTAGTAATCGGTTCGGGAAAAGATGGGCTACCGCTTATACTCGGAGGGAATTAAATTTTATTAAAGGGTTAATCGTTGAAAGGGATTAATCCTTTAATAAAATGAAGTATTAAACCGGGTCCTTGATTCCTTTGAGGAGAGCGACGGCGGATATTGGGATGTGGAATGGAGTCTCCATTGCTCTAGATCGGTAGTGTTATTTTAGTTTGCAGTTCTATAATTTTTATTCAATATTATATTACTCCAACTATCTAAACTTCTATCTCCATCATTTCTAAGATTTTCAAATTGAATTTCTATCTCAAGCAATTTATCTATTGAAAATTGCATTAAAGTTTTCATTATCGCTCTAATATTTTGATTTCTGGCACTAGCGGTTAAGTTAAGCCCAATCTCGGATGCGAAATGAATTAAATGTTTGTTAGTATTAAAAACGGTTTTCGATTGAAGTTTATTATAAATATTAAGAAGAATCTCACTTTTTTGTTTGTCTGTTTGTGACATCAAAAGTAGTTCATCCTTAAAATTTATTTTTTTTGGTTTTTTATCCTCAGCGTTTATACCTTTTTCTTTAGCGACAATCGAGGATTTATCCAAAACTTTATTAAAAGTATTTATAAAATTTTTATCATTCAGTAATCTGCTTAATTCAGAAAAGGATTCAGTGCCATATTTTTTATAAAGTTTAATTAGCTCTAATAAAAGATTAAAATTTTTTTCATCGTTTATCATAATTGAATCCTTTTAGCGAACTCTACTGCAAATAAATTAAATTGATCTACCCGTTTCCATCTAGCGTATGTAGTTCTAAATAAAGGTTTACCTTCACGCGCGCCCTTTGGAAAGGAACGAGAGTAAGGGACCTCGTTTGAAAAAGTGTACCAACCATGTTTTCTAGCGACTTCTCGAACTTTAGACTTTGATAATTCTGCTTCTGGGTAATAGTTGTCTGCAGCATTGAATACCACTCCAGCCAATTCTAATTTTTTATTATCATAGTCATTTTTAAAATCAATCATCGAATTGACTAGTAAAGGAAGTCCTATTGAAGACAAATATTCTGGTTTAACAGGAACTAATAAAAAATCGCTTGTCAGGTATGCAGCTGTTGTTAAAACAGATTCTGTGGGGGAGCAATCTATGAAAATCAAATCATAATTTTTTTCAATTTGTTTGACAAACTTTGATAATTGTTTTTCCTTTGTTCCTGGATTTTTCAGAGAGAAGGCTAGTTCAAGTCTAGAGGGGATTAAATCTATTTTGCCACCACTTGAGTTATAAACTGTTTTTATCGCTTTAAATGGGTCTTCAATTGTTAAAGTTCCTTTAGGTGTTTTTGTTCCCTGTTCAAATATATCCCATACGGTTGCTTTATTTGAACTTAATAATTTTTCATATTCCGTCACTCCGAGTAAATATTGGCTTGTATTAAACTGTGGGTCCAAATCAATAATTAAAACTTTTTTAGTCCAATACTCAAACGCGGCAAAATGCCAAGCCAAATTTACTGTAAGCGTCGATTTTCCGACGCCACCCTTCATATTTATCAAAGAAGTTTTGATAGCCATTTTTACCTCAAATTATTCAAATTTATTGTTCGCAAAACTGCATAAGCTAGTAGAATGGTATTCTTCATGCAGCTGTATTCTAACATATTATAATTCTTATTCACAAACAATTCAATAATCATCTCATATTCATTGCGGGGCAGTTACCCCATTTCTAATTTCCATTTTATTATTCACGGCAAAGTTAAACAGAAAAAAGTTTTACAACCAAATTATATTTTTCTTCAGCCCTCTTTTAAAGAACTTTATGGCGACAGACGTGTTTGAATGATCTACATAAATCTTTGGCTTCGACAACAACATAATTCTCTGCAAAAATTGGTCGCATCGTTGTAATCCGCGTGTCAAGATAAACTTACACTTACACCTAAACTTACACTTACACTAAAATTACTCTCGTTCCTCACGGAAAATATTTTCTTTAACCGCAAAGGAATTTATTATTTACAATTCTCCATTATCAATTTTCAATTCTTTCCTTCTTTTTTCACCACGGAGAACCCAGAGGCACACGGAGAAATTTCTTATCTACTATTGTCCATTGTCCATTCTCCATTCAAAACTATTCATTTTTAATTTGTAATTTTTAATTCTTCCCATACACGATCAATTTTAGTATCTGAAAGAAGGAAATGCCACAAAGTCACTAAGGCACGAAGGAATTTATTATTCACAATTCTCAATTCTCCATTGTCAATTCTCCATTCTCAATTGTCTCCCGATGAATCGGGACTCCATTGTCCATTACCAATTCGTATCGAGAAGCACTCATGCCAAAGTAGCCAATTAAAAGGAGAATCCTTTTAACTTATAATTCTTATCTTTGCACCGAAACTATTCTGTTTTACGTGTTGTGTGAATGGTTTTTTAATAACAAAGGTAAATAATATTTGTTCGGACTAATCAAAAACAAAAATGAAGAAAACTTGCCCGGCGGCGATTATCATCAAGATCGGGTGAGAAAACAGAAAATTACTTTCGCAGTTCTCGGCGTTCTCGCGCTTATTCTGTTGAATTTGATTTTCTATTACATGTCAAACAACTAAACATTCGCGGCAAAATTTTGTTCAGGTATCGGGGGCTCAATAGCAAAATAACTTTTACGAAAAGATAAATTCTTTCTCTCTTTATATTTAAAAACAAAAAATTCAAAATGATGAAAAAAAATTTTGTCTACATAGAAACATACGGCTGTCAAATGAACGTTGCCGATACGGAAATTGTTCAGGGAATTCTTAATTCAAACGGATATGAAATGACGGAAGAATTACAGAAAGCCGATGTAGTTTTGCTGAACACTTGCAGCATTCGCGATAACGCGGAACAGCGCATTTACGGCAGACTCGGTAATCTGAAAAATTTAAAATCACAAAAGCCAAACATGATTGTCGGCATCCTCGGCTGTATGGCTGAAAGACTTCGCAAAAATTTAATCGAAGAAAAGAAGATTGTCGATCTCGTTGTCGGTCCCGATGAATACCGCCGCCTTCCCGAATTTATAGACGTTGCATTCGGTGGAGAAAAAGGTATCGGCGTTAAACTTTCGCGTACGGAAACTTACGATGATATTATTCCTTACCGAGAAGAAGGATTACTCGCATGGATTTCTGTTATGCGCGGATGCGATAAGTTCTGCACATTCTGCGTTGTACCATTTACACGCGGAAGAGAAAGAAGTCGCTCGCTAAAATCAATCGTCGAAGAGATTCACGTCCTTTCCGAAAGAGGATTTAAAGAAGTTACTCTGCTCGGACAAAATGTGAACTCATATCTCGATGAAGAAAATGATTTTGCAGATTTGCTTTCCGCCGCCGCAATGGTTGACGAAAAAATGAGGGTAAGATTTACAACTTCACATCCGCAGGATCTCTCGGAAAAACTTTTACACACAATTGCCAATCACGAAAACATTTGTAAGTATATTCATCTTCCCGTGCAGTCCGGCTCGAACAGAATTTTGGAGTTGATGAATAGAACGTACACAATCGAACATTATTTGAACTTGATTGACAAAGCGCGAAAGATTATTCCGAATGTTAGTTTTTCAACGGATATCATTGCGGGATTCCCAACTGAAACGTGGGAAGATCATCTCGCAACAATTGATGTTGTGAAAAATGTTCGATACGATGGCGCGTACATGTTCAAATATTCTGCACGCGAAGGAACGAAGGCATATCAATTTGAAGATGATGTTCCTGACTCAGCAAAAACAAAACGATTGCAGGAAATAATTTCGCTTCAACAAGAAATTTCTTACGAGATTAACAAAGGTTTGATCGGTACAAAAGAAATTGTTTTAGTAGAAGGAAAAAGTAAAAAATCAGATTTATTTTTCTCCGGTCGAACGGATTCAAACAAAATTGTAATCCTCCCCGCAAGCGATGAGATTCGCGAAGGTGATTATGTTGAAGTAATTATCAACCGCGCAACATCGGCAACTCTTTTCGGAGACGTTGTCGGAGCGAAGCAATCAAACTCAACAAATCAAAAAGCATTTGCAGTTTAATTTTTTAAGATGAAAAAGTTTTTTTTGATAATCGTTTGTCTCCTAAATTTTTCGTTTGCGCAGACGGACATTGTGCCCTATCTAAAAAAGATTGATGCCGGCGATGCCGCGTCAATAAAGGATGAAGTTGCGACGTTGCTAAAAAAATCGCCGAATGACATTAACCTAATTTTTATTGATGCGCTCTTAACCGAAGATGCACAGACGGCGAATCAAAAATTTTTATCAATCTATCAACAGAACGCCTCATTCTCTTATGCCGATGCGGTACTCTATAGAATTTATTCTTACTATTATGCAATTGGTTCATATCGCACGGCGGAAACTTATCTCAACGAATTAAAAAATAAATTCCCGAACTCGCCGTATATAAAAGCGGCGGACAGAACTATTCCCGAAAGCGATATTGAAACTCCTCCTTTGGCTGAAGAGGAGAATAAAGTTGAAGAAGGAAAATATACGATTCAAGCTGGCGCATTCTTGAACAAAAAAAATGCTGAAACTTTGAAAGAAGAATTATCGGGCTCGGGATTTTTCACGGAGATAAAAGAGAAGCAAGTCGGCGGCTCAACATTTTATATTGTGTTCGTCGGAAATTTTGTGGATGAAGTTTCTGCAAAATCTACACTGGAACAATTGCAACGCGATCTGAAAATTACGGGCAGAATCATCACGAAGTAAAAGTGAAAATAAAATTTATCGGCACCGGTTCGGGCAAAACTTCTCTCAAAAGATTTCATTCTTCTTTTTTAATTTCTGCTTCGGAAATGAATTTGCTTGTCGATGCAGGAGACGGAATCAGCCGTGCGTTGCTGTGTGCGGAAATAAGTTTTCTTTCGATAGATGCGATCCAACTTTCTCACTTTCATCCCGATCACTACACCGGTTTGCCCGCGCTGTTGGTTCAAATGAAAATGTGCGGCAGAAGCGCACAATTAAAAATATTTGTTCACAAAAAAGAAGAGAATTTTCTCCGACGCTTCATTCTCAACTCATATCTTTTTGAAGAAAGATTGGGCTTTGAAATTATCTATTGCGGCTTTGATTTTGAAAAAATCAACGACTTGGCGAACTCATTTTCTTTTCTTGCCAAAAAGAATTCACACTTCAACGATTACAAATCGCTTGCGGAAAAACATTCCCTCCCGAATCTTTCTTCTTCATTTTTATTTATGAATGAAAATGTTCGGCTTCATTACACTGCGGATATTGGTGATGAAAGCGATCTTCTTCTTTTCGAAAAAGAGAAACCAAACTATTTGATTTCCGAAACAACTCACGTTTCACTCGAAGCGATTAAAAAAATTCAAACCGAAAAAAAATATAAACGTGTCGTACTTACACATCTTCCCGATGAATTAGTTGTGGAAAATTTTTCTGCCGAACTTGAAACTACGAGGATATTTGCGGCATCAGACGGCTCGGAGTTTGATTTTAATTAGCGGAAATCACCTTTCTATTCATTTTCTAAATAGATAAATTCGAGGGTAGTTTTTTTATAACTTTCAATTATGTCAACAGAAGAATTTCAGAAAAAATTTGGAATAATCGGACGCTCGAAAGAGATGCGCGATCTTACCGATATTGTGCAACAAGTTGCAAATTCGGATATCTCGGTTTTACTATACGGCGAAAGCGGAGTCGGTAAAGAAGTATTTGCGCGTGCGATTCATGGCTTTAGCAACCGCGCGGAGAAAAATCTTGTCAGCGTAAACTGCGGTGCCATTCCCGAAGGTATTCTTGAAAGTGAATTATTCGGACATAAAAAAGGGTCGTTCACCGGTGCGGTTGAATCGCGCAAAGGTTTTTTTGAAATTGCAGACGGCGGTACTCTCTTCCTCGATGAAATTGCCGAGATGCCTATAACAACTCAAGTGAAACTTCTTCGCGCAATTGAAACAAAAGAATTTATGAAAGTCGGTGCGGAGACTTCAACAAACGTTGATATTAGAATTATCGCCGCAACAAATAAAAATTTACAAACGGAAGTTGACGCGAGAAGATTTAGAGAAGACCTGTACTTCAGACTTAAAGCCGTTACTCTTCACATTCCTCCATTGAGAAAAAGAAAACAGGATATTGATGAACTTATCGATTTTTTCATTGCTCAATTTTCGCAGGGAAAAGGAATTGAAATAACAAACGATGCGCGGGATTTCCTACGTAATTATGCCTGGCCCGGCAACATCCGCGAATTGAGAAACACGCTCGAAACCGCAATAGCTCTGAACAGAAGCGAGGTTCTTGACATTCAACTTTTTGAAAAACTTTTGAAGATCGATACAACTCCCGAAAACAAACTTTTGCCCGCAACCGTTTCGCAACCCGCAAATGAATTTGAAAAAGAATTCATTTACCGCGCTCTCTTCGAACTTAAAAAAGATATTTTGGAATTAAAAGATATCATCACCGATGATTTGAAAGAACGAAGAATTAATCATGATAACGGGAGACGACCACCGGAGTACAATTTGAACGAAATGGAGAAGAAAACCATCATTTCCGCACTGGAAAGAACCGGCGGAAACCGGAAACTTTCTGCAAAACTTTTGGGCTTAAGCGAGCGAACTCTTTACAGAAAAATGAACTCTCACAACATACTTGATTATGAGGTAAAGATTGAGAATGAACCGGGCTCTTAAATCAATATTATTCTTTTCCATCTTAGCCGGAATGCTTATTTTTGCGGGCTGTTTTGGCTGTCCTTATTCTTTTACAGGGGCATCCGTTCCGGAACATCTTAAGACAGTTGCAATCCCTTTTGCAGAAGACAGAAGCGGATTTGGTGAGCCGGGGCTAAGAGAAAGTTTTACTCAAACTTTAATTCAAAAATTTATAGAAGATAATAATTTGCAGATCAGCGATCGTGCGAATGCGGATGCAATAATTGATTGTACAATAACTTCAATTAACAATGCGCCTGCCGCAGTGATTTCGGGTGAGAATGTCGCAACTATAAGATTAACCGTCTCGGTTCAAGTTGCGTACAGAGACCTCGTGAAAAAGAAAACTCTTTACGATCGACAGTTTTCTAATTACGGAGATTACGCCGCAAACAGCGGTATCGCCGGTAGAAATGAAGCGTTGACTTCTGCAATCGACAAGTTAACCGATGATATTTTGCTCGAAACTGTTTCGGGCTGGTAATTTTTTAGGAGATTTTTTTTAATGGATGACATAGTTTTAATATCGTATTTTTTATCCCTTTCCATTTTGTTCATATTTGGTTTGCACGGATTCATCATGATTTATTATTACAATAAATATAAAGATGTTTCTCACAAACTCCCCGCCGAAGAAATGAGCGATCCTGTTGTTACAATTCAACTTCCACTTTTTAACGAGCAATATGTTGTGGAAAGATTAATTGATGCTGTTTGCGAAATCGATTATCCGAAAGAAAAAATGGAAATACAAGTGCTGGATGATTCGACCGACGAAACCGTGAACATCACCGCCGCAAAAGTGGAAGAGAAACAGAAACTCGGGTTTAACATTCTTCATGTAAGAAGAGAATCGCGCGAAGGTTTCAAAGCCGGCGCATTAAAAGAAGGTATGAAATCCGCTACCGGCGAGTTCATCGCAATTTTTGATGCAGACTTCGTACCGCAAAAAGATTTTCTTAAAAAGACTATTCCTTATTTTAAAAATGAAAAAATCGGAATGGTGCAAACACGATGGGAACATCTCAACGGCGATTATTCCATTCTCACAAAAGCACAAGCATTAGCTCTCGATGGTCATTTCGTCATCGAACAAAATGTTAGAAACAAAGCGGGTTTCTTTATCAACTTTAACGGCACGGGCGGAGTTTGGAGAAAAGCCGCAATTGAAGACGCAGGCAATTGGCACTCCGATACTTTAACCGAAGACCTTGATTTAAGCTACCGCGCACAGTTAAAAGGTTGGAAATTTATTTTCCTTCGTGATTTCATTTCTCCCGCAGAATTGCCTTCTGAAATTAATGCACTGAAAGCTCAACAGTTCCGCTGGACAAAAGGCGCAATTGAAACAGCAAAGAAAATTTTGCCCGTTGTATTAAAATCAAAAATGCCAATCAAAGTAAAACTACAGGCAATCTTCCATTTAACGAACAACATTGTTTTCCCATTTATACTTTTAGCGGCAATATTAAACGTGCCGCTCATCTACATTAAAAATAGCGGCTCGCATGAAGCATACTTTGCTATTCTTTCTTTATTCGTGCTTGCGTTCATCGGTTCGTTTTTGTTTTATCTTTATTCACAAAAAGATATTAGAGCGGATTGGAGAAAGAAGATCGTTCTCTTCCCCGTATTCATGGCGGGAAGCATGGGCTTTGCAGTGAATAACTCCCGCGCGGTTATTGAAGGTTTGCTCAGCAGAAAAAGTGAGTTCGTCCGCACGCCGAAATTCAAAATCGTTGATAACAAAGACAAGTGGGAAGAAAAAAAATATGTGAACCGCAAACTTGATTTCTCGGTGTACATCGAGGTTATGATGGCGGTTTATTGTTTCATCGGAATAATTTCTTCAATCTACTTTTTAGAGATTGCCGCGCTTCCGTTCCAGATTTTATTCTTCCTCGGATTTTCGTTCGTATCATATTTATCAATTAAACACGCATACTCAACGAATACGCAGAAGTGATTAAAACCGATAAACACAGCTTTGAGCAAAAGATCTCTTTGATCTATGAATACAACAAACGGTCTCCGTTGTTTGCGCGCAAAGCAAGTATCGAAATTGAAAACAATAACGTAGAATCTGCAATCGAAATTCTTAAAAATAGTTTTAAAGAATTTCCAACTTATCCCGTTCCTTTTTTTATTTTAGGAAAAGCATACGCGCTTCTCGGAAAATATTTGGAAGCGGAAGAATCTTTCCGAAGAGGAAGCGAGCTAATCCAATCCCCCGAAACATTTCAACACTATTTAAACGAAATAGAAAATTTCAAGCGTAACCGGCTTGCATTTGCAATGAACACGCGCGCCGGATTAAAAGAAGATGAAGTGCGCCCCGCAATTATTCCGCAACTACAAATTGAAGAACCGCAACACGACAACCATCTTGAAGAATTAGCTCAACGGCTTTCGTCTGCAAAAATTAAAAGACCTTCCGAATCGGATCAAGATTTTAGAATCAACCTCCCTGACGTTCCCGCCGCAGATGAGATTAACATTGCATCGGATACGCTTGCAAGTATTTACGAATCGCAAAATCAATTTGACGAAGCGATTAAAGTTTATGAAAAGTTGATTCAAAAAAATCCTTCGAAGTCAGACGAATACATCATGAAGATTAAAGTTCTTTCGGAAAAAATTTCTTAAGTCGGCAGCGGCTTGTTTAATTCTCAATCAAAAAAAGTAAAAGAAAAATTTTATCTCTCGCCGGTTCAAACCGTTGCACAAAATTTATTGGGAAAGTTGTTTGTGAAAAAATCCGGCAATAAAATTATTTCGGGGATGATTGTTGAAACAGAAGCATACGATTCGCAACACGATGCCGCATCTCATTCATACAAAGGAATTAACGGGCGTAATAAAATTATGTTTGAAAGTGGCGGACACTTATACATATATTTGATTTATGGTATTCATTACTGTGCAAATGTTGTTACCGGCAAAAATGGAACCGGCGCGGCAGTCTTGTTGCGCGCGGTCGAACCGATTGATGGAGCCGAATTGATGTCGAAAAACAGATTCGGAAAAAAATCTTTTTCGGAGAAGGAAAAATTTAATCTTACTTCGGGACCGGCAAAACTTTGCGAAGCATTCGCGTTGAATTCAATTCACAACGGTTTCAATCTTACCGGTGAGGATATTTTTATTTGCGATTTTAAAAAATTTCGTAAAGCTGAGATTACTTGTTCTCAACGCATCGGAATTTCTAAATCGAAAGAATTAATGTGGCGATATTTTGTAAAAGATAATCCCTTCGTATCAAAGCCATGATTACACCTAAAAATCTTTTACTTGTTCGAACGGACAGAATTGGCGATGTAGTTTTATCTCTTCCTCTTGCGGAAGTGATAAAGAAAAAATATCCCGATTGTAAAATCACTTTTCTTTTGCGCGAATACACACGCTCGCTTGCATCGTTTAATCCATTCATTGATGAGATAATGATTTACAACCCGGAGGAAAATAATACTGCGCAACTGAAAATTTTGAATGAGTTAAAAAGTAAATATTTTGATACAGCCGTAATTATTAATCCCTCCTTTCAAATTGCACGATTGATTAAAAGAGCAAAAATAAAAAATCGTATCGGCTCCGGTTATCGATGGTTCTCCTTTCTTTTCAATCATAAAATTTATCAACACAGAAAATATGGAACGAGACATGAACTCGATTTGAACATCGACATGCTTCAAAAGATTGGGATTTCTGCGCAACTTGAAAAGGGAAACGTAAATTTTTATCTCGGCTTTTCGAATAACGCAAAAGAAAAGATTGACAACATCATTTCTACGGAGATAAAAAATAGAGGAAAGAAATTTATTGTCGTGCATCCCGGTAGCGGCGGAAGTGCTGTTGATCTTCCAATTATTAAAATGAAACTTCTCGTTCAACTTTTGCATGAAAAATTTGATCACGATATTTTTCTCACCGGTTCAAATTCAGAAAAAGAACTTTGTGAAAATTTCAAGTTGAATGAGAGAACGCACAACATTGCCGGCACGTTAAATTTGGAAGAGATGATTTCGTTAATCGCGCAATCGGATTTTTTCATTTCAAACTCAACGGGACCGTTGCATGTTGCCGCGGCACTCGGGAAAAAGACGATTTCTTTCTTCCCCAAAATTCCAGCATGTTCATCGGTTCGCTGGGGCGCATATTCGAAAGAAAGTCTTATTTTCACGCCGTCGCTTTCGTGTAATAATTGTACACGGGAACAGTGCGAACGTTTGGATTGTATGAACAGCATCGATCCGCGAATAGTGATCGAAAAAATTTTATTGTTTATTAAAAATTGAAAATGTAATCGGAGAGCTTTATGCTTTATAATTTTAGAAAATATTTTTTTACCGCAACAATTGTACTTTGCTTTTTCTCAATCTCTCTTTCACAAAAAGGAGATGATTTTAGAAAACTTGAGAACAAAGCATTTGTTGTGGGTGAAAAACTTACGTTCGACGTGAAGTATGGTTTCGTTACTGCGGGAGTAGCGGTGATGCACATTCCAAAGATGAAAAGAATTTCCGGGCGCGATGCATTTCACATAACTTTTGAAGTTAATTCTCTTTCGAGTTTCGATTGGGTGTACAAAGTCCGCGATCGTTATGAAACTTATGTTGATAAAGAAGGTTTGTTCCCATGGCGATTTGAACAACACATTAGAGAAGGAACGTTCTCGCGTGATTTCTCTGCGTTCTTTGACCAACGACGCGGCAAAGCTAAAACCAGCGAAGGCGAATATCAAATTCCTAAATATGTGAACGATATTGTTTCTGCATTTTATCTCGCACGCACTTTTGATTACTCAAAAATGAAAGTTGGTGATTTTGTTAATCTTAAAAATTTTTATAAAAATAAAGTTTATGATCTTGACGTAAAATATCTTGGCAAAGAAAGAGTAACCGTTCCTGCGGGAACGTTTGATTGCATTATGGTTGAGCCGCTTGTGCTTGAAGGTGGTTTGTTTAAGAACGAAGGTACTATTGTCATCTGGCTTTCGGATGACGTTTTGAAAATTCCGGTGCGCGTTAAAACGAAAGTTGTTATCGGTTCTATCGATGCAGACCTCGTTAAGTATGAAGGATTAGCCGGCGATCTGAAAGCGAAAAAATAATTATGGATAATTTCGATCAACAACCAAAAGAAGATGAATTAAATTCGGACGAACAAAATGTTCAAGAATCTTCATCATCATTAAAGCCAAGAATAACGCCGGTGAGAGCAGGGTTGCTCGGTTTGGGAGGAGGATTTTTTCTTTACCAAATTTTCGGCGGAATGTTATCGCTTGCAATTTTCGGAGTGAATCTTGAAGATGCCCCGCAAACTCCTTTTCGCCTGATGCAAATTGCTTCTCAAATACTTTTCATACTTTTGCCTGCGCTCATCTTTTCAAAATTGATTTATGAAGATGTAACAACCGTAATTCGTTTTCGATTCCCGACTTTAAAAGAAATCGGAATTTTTCTAATCGGAATTCTACTCCTCACTTCATTACTTCAAGAATTTTTAAATCTTCAAAATTTTTACTTTGAACAATTAGCATCAAGTTCATCGTTAATAAAATCTTTGAAAGATTGGTTCGATTCGATAAACAAAATGCTCGAAGGTGCTTACGGCAAATTGCTCGCGGTGAATAATTTTGCCGATGGTTTTCTCGTCGTTATAGTAATTGCAGTTACTCCCGCAATTTGCGAAGAAATAATGTTCCGCGGTTTTATACAAACAAGTTTTGAATTGAAGTGGAACAAATTCGGCGGCGCACTTGTAACTGCAATTTTTTTCGGAGTATATCATTTCAATCCTTACGCACTTTTTCCGTTAATCATTCTCGGATTGTATTTCGGTTATGCGGCATACAAATCGAATTCTATTTTCGTGCCGATGGTTCTTCACTTCGTAAATAATTTTGCGGCGGTGATGATGTTTTTTATTTTGGGCGATAGTGAATTGCTTCAGAACAAAGTTATTCCCGCAGAAGAAATCGGACGAAGCTGGCTAAGTTTCGGATTTCAAAGTGTGTTGTTTTTGGTTTTGATATTCTTTATAAATCGCTATTACAAAAACAAAGAAAAGGTGAACGATGCCGTACTGTCCTAACTGCAAATCAGAATATGTTGATGGAGTAGAAGTTTGCGCAGATTGCGAAACGCCGCTCGTCGATACTCTTCCGGAAAAGAGACATTTTAGCGAAGAAGATTTTTCTTTACTCTTCACTTGCAATTACGAATATGAAGCCGAGCTAATCAAAAATGCGCTGGAAAGCGGTGGTATCGAAGCTCATATTTTAATTCAAAAAGATAGCAGTTTTCCCGCGCCGGGAAATCTTGGTATCATTAAAGTTTTTGTGAAGAAAGAGGAGTTGCAATCTGCACAAGATTATCTTCTCGATGTTAATTTGAATAAAGGAATAATAGAAGAATAGATTCGGAAGGACTCTAAATATATGACCGCTCATTCATGTTGGGTTATTTATAGAGTTTTTTGAAAAAGATTTCTTCAAGATTCAAAAGCGGTTGTGGGTTTCGGGATGATTTCATTCTTGTTAACGCACCTTGAATTGAATTCAATGTAAAATCTGCCAAAGAAGTAACATCCGAATCTTCTATTTCGCCGAGAAAGAGTGAATCTGTCAATGCTTGTTCAATGATATTCTTTGCACCTGTAAATGATTCTTCTGCATAAAAAGCGATTTTCTCATTTATATCGCCCAGTTCCTGCGCAAAATTCCCTGTCATGCAACCGCGTGTAAAGTTTAATTCTTTACCGTAGTGCAAAACAAGGTGATTGAAAAATCGGCGAAATCTTTCTGCCGGCGTATAATTTGCATCGAGAAGAAAGTGTGTCAGATATCCGTGCCATTTTAGGGAATAGTAGCGGATCATCTCCACAGCAAAATCTTCTTTTCCTTTGAAATAATTGTAGAACGAGCCCTTCAAAATTCCGGCTGATTCGCAAATATCTTTAATGCTCACATTATTGTAACCGTAAAGATAAAATAGATCGTAACTCTTTTCGAGCAATTCCTCTTTTGATGTTTTACTTTTCATACTTTATAAATGGTCGTTCGTTCATATTCTTAAAATTTTGTTATTCAAAAATAGAAATTAATATTCGATATGAAAAAATATTTTTTTGTTATAATTCTCTTTGTTGCCGGATGCAGTTCCCACGAACAATTGGACAAAGAAACTTTTGATTCTTTAATTCAAAATCGGTGGGCAATAAATTCGATGAATGGAAAAATTTTTGAAACTCGCTCACCGATTTATTTTAGAATAAATGCAGATAGCTCGGTAAGTGGTTTTGCTGGTTGCAACAATTTTTGGAGTTCTGCTAAAATTGAAAAACAGAAAATTGCATTCACAAAAATTGGAACGACAAGAATGTACTGCGATGATATGTCCGCAGAAGAACAATTCCTTTCGCTGCTTCAAAATAAATTTGAGTGGCGAATCATCGGGGACTCACTATTTTTTTTCATCGATGCGAAAGAGAAACTCAAATTCACCAAACTGCATTTTGTGGATTAATATTTTTTCAATCAATCTTGAGTAAAAATTTATAAAGAAGTTTTGGCTTTAGTAATAACGATATAATTTCAAATTCGCGCCAACACTACGCACTAATACAATCCGTATGCTCTTCACTTTTTTTTGTCTCTATTTTTTTTATCGATCTATCCGGAAAAAAATAGTACCGAAAAAATATTCCGTTACTAAAGTGATTTTGATTTCTGTTGTCTAAATTTTTTTTACAAATCCATTGGATGTTCCATATTTTATTCAATGCACGAGTGCGAATGCTGACGTCCGAAACCTTTTGGCACAATATTAGCTTGCAAAAAATAAATTTGGTTGGGATAAAACTTTATTCTTATCTTTCTCACAACAAATAATAGAAATTGAAAACGGGGTAACTCCCCCGCGAAAGAAGATGAAAAATCCTAAATTACTTGAACAAATTTCTTTAACGATGCGCGCTGAACATTACAGCGGTAAAACCGAAGAAGCATATCGCGGTTGGATAAAGCGATATATACTTTTCCATAACAAAAGACATCCCAACGAAATGGGAGCGAGTGAGATTCAATCCTTTATTAATGCGCTTGCCGTAGAGCGCAATGTTTCTTCTTCAACCCAAAATCAAGCTCTGCAAGCAGTTTTATTTCTTTACAAAAAAATACTAAAAAAAGATGTTGGTTGGATTGAAGAAATTAAGAGAACTTCGCGAATAAAACACTTACCTGTTGTTTTTTCCAAGTTGGAAGTAAATAAAATTTTTACACACTTAAGTGGCTTGCCTAAGTTAATTGTATCCTTGCTTTATGGCGGGGGACTAAGATTATCAGAAGCGCTTCGATTAAGAATTAAAGATATTGACTTCGATTATAAGCAAATAATTGTGCGAGATGGAAAAGGAGAAAAGGACAGACACACGATTTTGCCAACGTCGGTTATACAGGAATTGAAAAACCATTTGAATAAAATTTATTTACAGCACAAAGAAGATTTGAGGCGCGGACGAGGCGAAACAATCCTTCCGTACGCGCTTAAGAAAAAATATACAAACGCGGGAAAAGAATTTGGTTGGCAATATGCCTTCCCGGCAGAAAAATTTATTAAAGAAAAAGAAAGCGGGCTAGTGGTAAGGTGGCATATCCACGAATCTACAATTCAAAGAGCCGTAAAAGAGGCCATCAAGAAAGCCGCAATTATAAAACCCGGAAGCCCGCACACTTTTAGGCATTCTTTTGCCACGCATTTGCTTGAAAATGGTTACGACATTAGAACAATACAGGAATTACTTGGACACCAATCTGTAAAAACCACAATGATTTACACGCATGTTTTGAACAAAGGACTGGGTGTTAAAAGTCCCTTAGACTGATTTATGAAAGGATTATAGATATGCACACCCTATTTTTAAAAAATGAATTTATAAAACAAAATCGAAACAATTGGAACGTAGATATGCAGCTGCACGCATATCTACGTTCCTTAACTAATAATTCTGTGCAGTATAAGTAATAGTTAGGCATTTTGGCTTAACGGCAATGCGGCGAATGTCTGACTTTAATTTGTAAAAGCGTTGCCAAATTAAAGTTAGGAGTCTATTATGAAAAATTTATTCTCTGTTTTTTTCGTGTTGGTTCTTTCTATTGTTCTTTTCAATGCTTGCGGTGTTACAGCAATAATGACAGACTATCCTCAAGCGTCTCCTGGATTTGAACCAAAATATACTTATAGTGTATCTCAAGACTTGTTGTGGTCAAAAATTATTAATGTTCTTACAGTTGAAAGAATTGGCGTCGCCAAAAATGATAAGTCGATTAATCTTATCGAAAGCGAATTTGTTAACGCTGGATTCGAGAAAATCGAAGGTGGGCAGAAAGAGTTAAGATATAACTATACGTTTACAGTTGAAAAAGTAAATGACAATTCAACTAAACTAAACATCATTGTTAAACTTGAATCAAAATCAAATGTTAGAGGAAGTATTCTAGATTGGCACGATATAAGCAAAGAAAATATGAAGCTTGTGAATAGAATTGAAAAAGCTATGTTTGAAAAAATTGAGAATAGCTTATCAACTAATCCAACAAATACATCAAATTAACTTTCAGTATAAAAAGGAGCAAACAATGGACGATTCAAGAAGAGAACAACTAGAAGCTGAAAAGAAAGCTATGATTGAACGCCTTAAAAAGAAAATACTTTTTTCTAATGTCGGCTATATCATCATCATCATTTTCATTTTGCTAGCGTTGTTTACAAAAGGTCCGTTTTGGATTGGACTTATCGGTTTACCATTAAACTATTTTTGGAATAAAGAACTACAAAAAAAATTAAAACAAGTCGAACAACAGAAAATATAATTCTTGAGGTGGTTATGTCAGATGATTATTGTAAAAAATGTAAATCAAAATTAACTATATGCCCAACTTGCAAAGGTAAAGGTACAGTTTATAAAGGTTCTTTGATGAGTGGCTCTGGAGATAAACCCTGTCCAAATTGCAATGGAACTGGCAAACTCTGTCCCAAGCACGGAAATAATTGGGGCTGATATTTTGAAACATTTTAAATAAAAAAGGAAACGGCTTATGTCTTTTTCCTCGAAATACTATTACCAAATTCTTCAATTAGACCCCTTCGCTGAAAAAGAAGTAATTGAAGCAGCATACAAAAAACTAGCTCTAAAGTATCATCCAGATAAATATAATTCTGGTGATGCTAATAGAAAGATGCAAGAAATAAATGAAGCGTATTCTGTGTTAATAGATACAAATAGAAGGTCTGAATATGATGAATGGTTAAACGCTCAGAATAATTACCAACATAACGACGACGAAGATTTTGACGTTTCTGAAAACGACGAATTCGCAAACGACAATACTTATCCTTCTCATTTCGTTGTTCCTAAAACCATCGAAGAAAAATTCAGCAAAAAATTTGGATGGATAGGTGTATTTATTGGCATACTTGTATCATTGCTATATTCTCTCGGCGGAAGGCATTGGATCCAAGATTTTATTCTCGGCTTAATCATTACAATTCCAGTAGGAGGTTTTCTTGGAGGAATAGTTGGTCATATTTACGGACTTGTAAAAAAGAAAAAGTATAATTAATCGTGCGTAAAAATGCCTAACAAGTTTTTACTAATGAACTCACTCCTGTAACTGTGGAGAGAGAGTAAGTCCGAAACGTTTTG
>CAYMUL010000017.1:0-67157 GCA_964393605.1 uncultured Ignavibacteriaceae bacterium
ACGATTAATAGCAAGCGGAAAGAATTAAAAATTACAAATTAAAAATGAATGGTTGAGAATGGAGAATTGACAATGGAGAATGGAGTCCCGATCCATCGGGAGAGAATGGAGAATTGACAATGGAGAATGGAGAATTGTCCGACGGACTCCTTTGGAGACAATCGTGAATAATAAATCCCTTTGAGTCTTGGTGCCTTTGTGGCATTCTCTTTTTTTTAATAACAACGATTAATAGCAAGCGGAAACAATTAAAAATTACAAATTAAAAATGAATGGTTTTGAATTGTGCCTACTTCGCATACGCTTTGGTATAAAAATGGAGAATTGGAATTCATTTCTTTAAATTAAGATGTTGAAGAAACCGTTCATGATCATACATAAATCCAAAACAAAAATTGTGGTTGAAGATTCATACACTTCATAAATTCGAAAAAACTTGAACCGATCATTACAACATTCATGTAACAATCTTCTCTCATCTGAATTTCATTCCTTATATTCAATTCATCAGTTCACAAAATTTTACAAAAGGATTCTCATGAGAGCAATTAAACATAGCATCATACTCTACATTTTTATATTAACGGTTGCGAGCAATTTTGCACAACAAGCAGATGAATCAAAGTTAAGTCTGAACAGACTCTTCAAAAGTCCCGAATTTTTTGGAGAAGGTTTCGGGCAAGTCAACTGGATAGATGAAGGCAAAAGTTACTTAACTACCGAGCGAAGCAAAGATTCAATTGGGGGAAGTGATCTCGTAAAAGTTGATACACGGACAGGCACGAAAGAAATAATCATTCCGTCTGCGTGGTTAGTTCCTGAAGGAAAATCCAAACCAATATCATTAAGCGGTTATCAATGGTCTTCGAATAAAGATATGCTTCTGATTTTCACAAACACTGTTCGAGTGTGGAGATACAATACAAAAGGCGATTACTACTTGCTCGATCTCAAATCTAAAAAACTAAAAAAACTTGGTGGCGATGCCTCTCCTTCAACGCTGATGTTTGCTAAGTTCTCTCCCGATGATAAAAAAATTGGATACGTGCGCGAACACAATATTTATGTTGAAGATATCTCAAGTGGAAAAATTACTCAGCTTACATCTGATGGTTCAACGACAATGATTAATGGAACCTTCGATTGGGTTTATGAAGAAGAGCTGGATTTACGCGACGGCTTCCGCTGGAGCCCCGATAGCAAAAATATAGCATACTGGCAACTCGATGCGTCCGGCATCGGAGAATTTTTGATGATTAACAACACAGATTCTATTTACTCAAAAACAATCCCCGTGCAATATCCTAAAGTCGGAACAACAAATTCTGCTTGCAGAGTTGGCGTAGTTTCTATCGCCGGCGGAAATACAACGTGGATGAAAGTTGAAGGTGATCCGAGAAACAATTACATCGTTCGCATGGATTGGGCTGAAAGTTCGGATGAAATTTTAATTCAACGAATGAACCGGAAACAAAATAAAAATGAAGTGATGTTTGGAGATGCAAGTAACGGCGCAGTTAAAATCATCTTTACAGAAACAGATGCCGCATGGATTGATGTTAATGATGATCTTCATTGGTTGAATGACGGGAAAGAATTTACCTGGATAAGTGAACGCGACGGATGGAGACATGTTTATATTTATTCAAGAGACGGTAAAAAAGTAAAACTGATAACTCCCGGTAATTATGATGTAATAAAAATTGAAAATGTAGATGACAAAGATGGATTCATCTATTTTACTGCTTCCCCCGATAATGCAACTCAAAGATATTTATTCAGAATTACTATGGATGGTAAAGGGAAACCGGAAAAATTAACTCCTTCATCTTTTAGCGGAACGAATGTTTATCAAATATCCGAAGGAGCGAATTTTGCAATTCATACTTTCTCCAATATCGATACGCCTCCGATAGTTAATTTGATAGAATTACCTTCTCACTCAATAGTAAGGAAACTTGTTGAAAATATTTCTCTTACTGAAAAGATTAACAAACTTCAACGAGTGCCAACGGAATTTTTCAAAGTACAAATTTCAGGCGGAGTTGAACTTGATGGTTATATGATTAAACCTCCGAACTTCGATCCTTCGAAAAAATATCCGATACTTTTTTATGTTTATGGTGAACCCGCCGCTCAAACAGTAATGGATAGATGGTCTGGCACCGGTTATCTCTGGCATCTAATGTTTGCGCAGGAAGGTTACATCGTAATAAGTATTGATGCACGCGGAACACCGGCACCGAAAGGAAGAGAGTGGAGAAAAGTAATTTATCAGCAGATTGGCGCACTCGGCTCACGCGAACAAGCCGAAGCAACCGAAGTGCTTTTGAAAAAATTCAGTTTCCTCGATGAAAATAGAATTGGTATTTGGGGATGGAGCGGCGGCGGAACTTCTACGCTGAACGCGCTTTTTCGATTTCCGAAAATCTATAAAGTCGGTGTTGCCGTTGCCGCTGTTGGTGATGAAAAATTGTATGATACTATTTATCAAGAAAGATACATGGGTTTGATTTCCGATAATCCGGAAGCGTATGATTCCTGTTCCGCAGCTTCGCAAGCAAAGAATCTTGAAGGAAAACTTTTAATGATTCACAGCACGGGTGATGACAATGTTCATTATCAGAATATGGAAGTTGTTATGAATGAATTAATTAAACACAACAAACAATTTTCAATGATGGCTTACCCGAATCGCTCGCATGGAATTTATGAGGGCGCAGGCACGAGAATTCATCTTTATACATTAATGACTGATTACATCCATACAAACCTACCGGCAGGAGGAAATTAAATTTCAATGATGGGAGGAATGACTTCCTTCCATAACTGCTAACGCCCGCGTAGTCGTTGGTTATGACAATTTTTTTTTCATGGATTTGATAGAAAGACTTGATTCCGGCAGGATGGTCGAAAATTGAAATTTCTTTTCGTTCTATTTGTAAAAAAAGAAGAACAGAGAATGAACAAAAAAAATGTATTGTGTCTGCCACACTAAAAGAATTAGGTCGAGCATTCGCCCGACCTAATTATTAATTATTAATTTTCAATTGTTAATTATTTTATCACCATGAGTTTCTTCACGGCGCGGTAATCGTTTGCTACGAGTTCATACAGATAAACTCCGCTGGAAAGTTTGTTCGCATCGTAGTTCACAGAATATCTGCCAATTTCTTTTTCTTCGTTGACGAGTGTTGCAATTTCTTTTCCGAGAATATCATACACTTTTAACACAACTCTTCCACTCTTCGGTATTTGATAGTTAATCGTCGTTACCGGATTAAATGGGTTGGGATAGTTCTGCTCAAGAGCGCAATCATTGATAATAACATCTCCAGGAATCCATTTTTGCATATTTTGATCCTATGCTATTCAATCGGATTCCGGCAATTGTGATTCTTGACTCGTGTTATCGCAACAGAAATATAGACCACCTCCTTTAATCAAATGTTAGTTGCTTAATAATTGTGCCGTTAGTATCCATTATCCATAATCGGCCACTACTTTTGCGCGCATCGGTGAAAACGATATATTTTCCATCGGGCGACCAGTCGCCACTTTGTGAATAAAAATTTATCAATGCTCGAAAACCATTTCCAGATGTATCGATGACACAGACCCTTGTATTTACTTCCCCAAGGTATATATATGTGAAAAGTATTAATTTGTTATCGGGTGAGTAGCGCGGATAATACTCAAATCCCTCATTATTGGATATTCTTCTTTCATTCATCCCACTGCTATCCATGATAAATAATTCACTTCCTATATTACTCTGAATAGCACGCCGATGAATGATATACTTTGAGTCGTTTGAGAAAGAAGGTGCTCTTAATTCTCCTACTTGAAGATTGCTGGCTAATATATGTTTTTCATTTCCGCTTGTGTTCATCCGCAGAATGTGATTAAGTCCTGAAGGGCTCCATAAATCTGAATCAAAAATAATCCATTTATTATCCTTGCTCCATGATGGATAAAAATTATTACCGGTTTTTGTTAGCTGTGTTAATCCCGTACCATCCTTTTTAATTTTATAAATTTGTTTATTTGCAAAGTTAGAAAACACAATCCATGTACCATCCGGCGACCAACATGGGCTGCCAAAGTATCCGTTAAGCAAAAGTATTTTATTACTCCCCGAGGTATCAATTAAATATAATCCAGTTTTTCCATAAGTTGAATCGAGATGAAAATAGACGATAGTTTTTCCATCCGGCGACCAGGCAGGGTCTGAATCAATTATCAAAAGAGGGTCTGTTGGAATGATGGGACCTTCAGGTTCATTTAAATTATTACACGAGGATAATACCAAAACACAAATTAAGTAAATAAAAGTCTTCTTAAACATGTTAAGAAAACACCTTGCATCCAATAACGTGAGAAAATAATTTTTTTTCATTTCTTTCCTACCACAAAGGAGATAAGTTAAAAAATAAATTTAATTGGTTTGCTAGAAGTAATTCTCGCTGGGGGGGGGTAAAATTAAGCCGTCCATGTCGTCCTCATTTGTAATTAAAAAGTTGTTGTTCCATTTGTTAATTAAAAAATACGAATTACTTGGTTTGAGTTTAAGCAAAGAAAGAATTAAAGTCAAGAAATATTTTTCCGCATCAATCATCGTGCCGGAGTGAGAGAAAAAGATTTTTCAAATCATAAAGCAGAAGAAAATATTGTAGTTAATTTTATAAATTTTTTTCCTACGCAGAGAAAGATAAAGATTAAGAGTAAGAGTAAGAATAAGATTCTCTCTTCGGGAGACAAATAAGATAATGAGAAAGATTAAAAGTTAGAACACTGATAACACTGATTGGCCTAGATAAAAAAGGTCGAGCATTCGCCCGACCTAATTATTAATTATTAATTTTCAATTGTTAATTATTTTATCACCATGAGTTTCTTCACTTCTGTGAAAACATTTTTTGTGTTCAGGTCTTTTGCGGTCATGCGATAAAAATAGATACCGGATGCAAGTTTTAAGGAGTTTGTGTTCAACTCATAAGAATGATAACCCGCCGATAATTCCTTATTAACTAAAGTTGCAATTTTTTCGCCCGTAACTCTAAAAAGTTCAAGAGTAACTTTTGAATTGCCCGGAATTTGATAATCGATCTTTGTTACAGGATTGAAAGGATTGGGGAAATTTTGTCCGAGTGCAAATTTTTTCGGAAGTAATTCATCGTTTAGAGAAGTAACCGAAGCACCGATTAGGTTCCCTTCATAATGACATTTCGCGGCGCACGAAGTTGTTGTATTTGGTTTTTCAATGTTGTGCGGATACCAGCTTAATCCTTCATTATACTTTACTGCATAAGGACGAACACGGTTATTTTCTGTCCAGCGAAAAACATCATGAACATCATTTCCTAAACCTGCCGAGCGACCAAAACCGGTTGCATGACAAGAAATGCAATCCACTGTTGTGTGCTGTGGATAGTGATTCGTAAGGTTGTGGCAATCTTTACAAACAACATCGCCTTCAAGTTGCCAATCATATTTTCTTCCCGGGTAAGAGTGAACATTATCATGACAATTTGCACATTTTAAAGTTTGATGTTTGGAACTCAACTGCGCCTCGTAAAATTGCGGGTGCCGTTTGATGTTCGTTCCTTTTGCTTTTGTATATGGAGAACTTAGAGTGATGAATCCCGATGCCGGCGGACGATAATATCCTACATGACAACTGCGGCAAACATCGTTGTTAGATTTTAAAGTTGTGGAGGAACGAAATTTATGCGATGCAACATTCGTTGTCCAATCCATAGACCATTCGGTCATCTTTCCTGCATTCGGAAAAGGACCTTCTCCATAAGTATGAAGACTATCCCATATTGAAAGTACATTGCCGGGATATGCTTGCACAAGTTGCGATTCAAAATGACATGTTGCACAAGTGGAATGACAGCGGCTGCATGATTTATCATAATTCTCGCCGACCGGTTCTCCGTTCACGTTATGCACTTTCGAAGTTGTTAATCTGAATATTTTATTATGATTAGTTGAATCGTACCCGGCAAAAGTTGAATGGCAACCGCTTTTGTTGCACGACATTGAAGCCGCAGTATAATAATTTCTTGTGCGTGGAGAGTTATCGTTGTTTAGTGTTGTATCGCTTTTCGAGAATCTCGCCCAGCTTCCGTAGTATTTTGTTAATGAGTGATTATACAAGTTACTGGAATTTATATCGGTATGGCATTTCACGCACTCTAATGCGTGATGAATATTTTGGTTGTATTGCGTGGAGTCAACGTAGAGCGGAATTATTTCAGTTCCCGATGAAGTTGTAATCTGCTTTTGAAGCGTGCTATTTGAATGACACTGATAACATTGTCCGTTACTTATTTGAGCTTGAGCAAAGCTACAACAAAGGACAAAGATGATCAAAACAAATTTGATGTAAAGAATTTTCATTTTAATCCTAAATTATTTTTGATTAGTTATAATTATTAACTAACACCCACCTTCGAATAAGCACATTCGGTTTTGATTATATTATGAAACCAGAGTTAAAATTTCATTCAAGAAAATCGTGTTTTATTTTTTTTCTGTCATGAATTTATTTTTTAATCTCTGCTGTTAAGTTATGAATATTCGCCTCTTAAAGTCAAAGAAAATATAATTTATCAATAATCAACAATTGATAATAGCCAAGCGTTGATGTAACGCTCTTGAAATGATCATCGTTGGTTATCAATTGTGAATTTTAACTTACAATTAACATCCATTCCTAATGAACAAATGCTCGCATTGCAAAACGAAAACCAGATTTTAAAAATCATATTTACATTTTTTTTCAAAGAAAAACTTTTATCTATTTTATTTAATCGATGAAATAAAAAGAATGTATTGTGTCTGCCACAATAAAAAAAAAGGTCGAGCATTCGCCCGACCTAATTATTCATTATTAATTTTCAATTGTTAATTATTTTATCACCATTAGTTTCTTCACCGCGCGGTAATCGTTTGCTACGAGTTCGTACAGATAAACTCCACCGGCAAGATAAGAAGCATCAAATTCAACTTCATAAACTCCGGATTCTTTTTCTTCATTCACCAACATTGCAATTTCTTTTCCAAGTACATCATAAATTTTTAACGTAACCTTGCCGGACGCTGAAAGCTGATAACTGATTACTGTGTTTGGATTAAACGGGTTGGGATAATTTTGCTCAAGCGCAAACTCTTTCGGATTTTCAATTTCCACAAGCACGATCGGACTGAAATCATATGAGCCATCATTATCAATTTGTTTTAACCGGTAAAAATATTTTCCGCTCGCAGTAATATTTTCATCAATAAAAAAATAATGCTTCGGTGAGTTGCTATTTCCATATCCGGTAACAAAACCAATTTTCTCCCATTCGTTCGAACGCTGACCGCTGATTACTGATCGTTGTATATCAAATCCATAATTATCAACTTCAGTTGCTGTCTGCCATTCGAGAATAACATCACCATCATTTACGTTTGCTATAAAGGAAGTAAGTTCAACTGGTAAAGGTGTTCCACCTGTATTTTGCCAATCTAAATGTGGATAACCGTCATTATATCCTGCATCCATATTCCAAATAGAACTGCTCCAACTCGCATCGGTAAAAGTAGATTGTGTTTTCATTTGCGCTGTAGTTTTTCCGGTACCTCCCTCGCTTGAACCGAGACTTGAAGTTTCAGTATCCCAGAAAGAATTTGTGGTTGTTCCACTACTATTGTAACCGAGTAATCCGCCGACACTTGAAGATCCTGTTGCAGTGCCGGTGCTAAAACATTTATTAATTGTACCACTACTACTTTGTCCGACAAGTCCACCAGAGTTAGAACCTGAATTAGAAACATTCGCACGACTGTATGAATTTTCAATGCTTGCACTCAGCGCGCCGACAAGCCCGCCAACTACAATGGTTCCCGTTACCGATCCGGTAGAATAGCATTGACTAACCGAAGAAGAAGTTTCAAGTCCGCCAACCAAACCACCAACGTAATCTTTCCCCGATACATTATTGGTGATATGGTATGAATTAGAAATTGGGGAACCGTTTGCACATTTTCCCACTAATCCACCGGTATAAGAACCGCTTCCGCTTGTTCCGCCAGTTACCGTTGTTGTGCTGTAACAAGTACTTATTGTTGTTCCGGAAGACTCTCCTATTAAACCGCCGACATAGCCATAGTACCCGCTAACAGAGCCGGTTGTATAACAACCCGTTACCGTTGAAGTTTGCGCATAACCGATTAGCCCGCCGACGGACGATTTGCAGTTTAGAGAAACTGACACGCCAAGATTTTCTATTGTAGCTCCATTTGTGTACCCGAAGAAACCCCAATAACCATTTGAAGCAACATCATCCATAGAAACGCCCGAAACAAGATACCCCTGTCCGTTGTAAGATCCCGTGAACTTCGTAGTACTATTTCCTATTGGTGTCCATGTGCCTGTTACGCTTATGTTGTTCTCTTGTCTGAAGTAGCTTCCCCAATCGCCGGAGGTACCATAAAGTTCGTATAGATGGCTTGCCGTTGAAATTAAATAAGGACTTCCAGAAGTTCCACTTCCACCTCCGTAAGTTCCCGCGTAGATGATAAGATTCATTACGACAATAATTTGTAGTGTAAGAAAAGAAGTAGATTTTTTCATTTTCGCTCCTTGCTTAAGTTTGTAGAATAAACGTATTTGTTGATACAAATGAAATAATGTATTAATACTAAAGCAAGAAAATGGATTCCTAAAACAAGTTTTAGGAACTTTTTAGGGAGGAATTTTAATTCTTCTGAATTTGTTTTTTAAATTCTTTTGGTGTTAAACCCGTTAGATCTTTAAAAGTCTTATAAAAATTGGACTTGGAATAGAATCCAACTCTACTGAAAATTTCATCAATGGTAATTGTCGAATCACCCTTCATTATTAACTTTTTCGCGGCACTAATTCTGTATTCATTTATCAAATGTTTGAAATTAACTCCATACACGAAATTAATAACATTTGAAAGTTTGTGTGCCGGTATGTGCAATTTTAGTGAAAGTGTTTTTAACGAAAAGTTTGGATCTTGATACATATCCGTTTCAGATAAATATTTTTCGATTGAGTTTTTTATTGATTCATAATCAGTTTCTAAAAGTTTGTTATTAGATTTTTTTTGTTGCTGCTTCACTATCAACGCTAATCTGTATTGTAATCGGAGGTATAATTGTCTGTTCCCGATAAAACCGATAAACAATGCATAAAAAATCAGGATTGAATGTTCAACAATTTTTACCGAATTAAAATCTAATTGAAAAGTAACCACAACAATTCCCAATACCAGTTCAAATAGGAAGGATGCAAAAACAAAATACTTTATAAACTTTATTAGGTTCAGTTCCAACCCGGTTCCTCCGTTACCCGATGATTCTTGCTTGATTTGCGAAACAAGTTTAATTAATAAACCCCAGAAAACTAAAACTTGTAGATAATATGCAACCGAAAAAAAGATATTGTATTCCCAATAATTAAACGAATTCTGAATCCCAAAATTTATTGTACATTGCATATACTCAAGTTTCTCATGCTTTTCAAGGGGGAGATAAATAAATATTTGAAGCATTAAAACGAAAGCAGGAAGAATAAAATATTTTAAGTTAGTGGGGAAATCACTACTTGAGTTTTTAAAGGATAATTTTTTGAAGTGAAGATAGATTAACGGTGCGAAAGAGGTTAAAAAAGTATAGTAGAGCGGAAAGATAATTTCTACATAATCGAATAATTCATTGATGAATAAAAAATCCATGACAGCATAAAGAATTATAATTCCCAAACTGATTTCCAGATAGGAAGTCGGTTCATCCTGGAATTTATCCATCGCACGAAAAAACAACAGAAGCATTGAAGCAACTGTTATTTGTAAAATTAAAATTACTTCCCCGAGGGAAATCATTGAGTTCTCATAAATTTATTATAAGCAAACAGAATAGTTCTGTCAAATATAATATTTTATAATCAAAAACTCATTTTAGAATTATCATTCGCTTCGTTTCAATTTTTCCATCGAAGTGTAATTGGTAAAAATATACACCGGAAGAGAATGGAGAATTTATTAATGAAAATTGATAATTATGGATGCCTTCTTGCTTCCATTCATTATCAATCAACGTCGCAACTTCTTTTCCAAGTACATCAAATATTTTTAATACAACATTGCTTGAGGCTGAAAGCTGGTAACTAATTACTGTGTTTGGATTGAACGGATTGGGATAATTTTGAAAAAGTTCGAAGCCAAATTCAGTCTCTACTTTTTTTTTATGTTCGATATCTGTTGAAGATTTAGGAAAAGTAAATTCGAGTATGCGATCAATCGTTGCGCGCCACAAACCCCAGCTGTGTCCTTCCGGTAATTCAAGCCAATCGAATTCATATCCTTTACTATGCAAACTATCTCTAAAATTTCTCATGTTAGAAAAAAGAGATTCATAAGTTCCCCAAACCGAGCAGAAGCGAATATCTTTTTTAACTCCATTCACAATTAAATTATATGCTTCATATCCGTTCGGTTGAAATGCGCCCGAGTGCAATCCGCAGTTGCCGAAAACATCGGCGTGGTTGTAACTTATCAGCGCGGAAATGTTGGCGCCGTATGAATCGCCGAGCACCAATCGTTTCGAGGGTGATTTGATGGTGCGATAAATACTATCGATAAACGGAACAAGTTCGTTGACAAAAAATAATCTGTAAGAATTTCTTTTTGAACCTGCGAATTCTTCGTTTCTGTTATTAGGTTTAACGAAAACGCCAATTACGTGTTGAATCTTTCCGCTGTCGATTAAATTATCAATCACGTTCACTGCGCTCGCGAGATCAACATATTCATATCCGTCTTGAAAATAAACCACAGGATAATTTTGTGATGAAACCGAATATTCAGGCGGCAAATAAATTTTTAATTGGTAAGCGCTTGAAGTGTTTGTGCTGTAAATAGTTTTTGTTTCAACCGTGCCGTGTTGAATTGAATTATTGTAATTAATTTCCCATGGTTGAATGTAACCGGGCATAGCTAATTCGGAGTTCGGTCCGAAGCCGCCCAAAATAGTTTTTGAATTTAGCGGATCTAAAATCCAGTTACTACCGTTCACGATAAACTTATAATCAAGACGTGCGTTTATTTCAAATACTCGTGTGTAGTAAAATAAATTTGTTTGGCTAAGGTTCGTCATTTGTGTGTTGCTTGACCAGCCGTTAAAATCGCCGGCAACATTAACGTTTGTTGCGTTTCCTCTGTACACAAAATTTGCGGTTGTGTTTTCAACAAAAGGAAATTTGTTTGTGTTTGCCGCAATGAAACTATCCACAATTCCCTGCTTTGCAGACGCGGTTGCCGCCGCATTCACTTTATTAATGAATGATTGAAACTGCGACTGCGCTTCCGTGGATTGTGAAAGAAATAACAGTATTAGAAACAGTACTTTTAATCTATTCATAAAATTTTTTCAAAATTTAAACAAGTGCAAATAAGATTTACGAAGTTATGCAAGATTTTCACTCTCATGCAATCTGGCAAAAATAGATTCGAGATCGTCTCCATATTTATTCTTGAAAGTAGTTTTTAATGCTTGAATCGGGAACGGGTTTAACTTTTCAACAAGCATTTCGACAGCACAAATAGCGGCTTTCGACGGCGTGCAGATTTTTCTGAAATTCTTTTTTATCACTTTATTGCTCTCAAAAGGAAGTTCAATCGATTCGTCTATTACAAAAAATGTTTTATCGGAAACTCTCTCAAATATTTTTTGTCTTCTGCATTCCTTTAATCCATCTTCCGAAACAATAATTACTGCGTCGGGGCTATCGGCGGCAGTGAAATAAATTTCGTGCGGACTTATAATAACTTCCGAAAGAGAAAATCCTGTTCCTTGTGTAACGGGATTATCATTTTTTTGTGTAACAAACAATCCGCATTTAACCGCGCTTTGACATAACATTCCCGCGCTCGATTGAACTTTCTCTCCTGCGCTTCCTGCAACAATAATCTGCAATTTATCTTTTAAATAATAATCATATTCTTGTTCGATGAACTTCGAAAATAAATTGAATTCTCTTTCTTGCGAATGGAATTTTTCAAGATAAGCTTTACCGAATTCCTTTCGCGATGAATCATTTTTCAAATTGCCTAATTCATGTTCGTTCTTTTTTGCAACATCGGCGAGTGCATTTCCCTTCAAATCATTTTTCACTGTTGCATGTTCTGTGCAAAGTTCAAGAACTTCCACTAACGAAAAACCATCAAAGGAAATTGCATCTGCAAAAACTTGCGGCAAATCTTTATCCGTAGAAATTTTTCGTGCGGTGAATCCTGCTTTGCAAGAATCAACAACTTTACAAATATCGATTGGAGGAATCATGTTTCCTTCCGGCGTAGTTTGCGTAATGAAATCGATCGGAGAAAAGGAAGATTGCTGCCCGCCGGTCATTCCAAACAAAAAATTATTTGCAACGATGCAAGTAACATCAGTGTTCAGCAGAGCCGCATTAACAATGTGCAAAAGCCCGATCATCGAACCGCCGTCACCGATTAATACAATGGTCTTTAATTTTTTAGATGCGAGAACTGAATCGGCAAGGGCGATACCCGTTGCAAAAGCAGTTGATCTTCCGTGAGTTGTGTGAACCGTATGAACTTTGTCGAACAGCGCATCTGTCAAACCGATGCATCCGATATCGGTAACGAAACAAACATCTTTCGGATTTAAATTTAATTTATGAAGAGCGTCATCAAGTTTGCGAAGAATGTGAGTATGACCGCAACCTTTACAGAAAGGCATCATCACGCCGTCGGTCATGTATGTGCAAGAAATTAAATCGGCATTTCTATTTTTCATTTCAGTCATAAAACCTTCTCCATAATTTCTGTGGGGGTTATCATCTCTCCGATTTTGTTTATGCCTACAACTTCTTTATCACTCATTAAATTGTAAATGAGAGAACGATACTGCCCGTTCATATTTTCTTCGGCGATGATTACGCGCTTAACATTTTTTACTGCTTCGCGAATTTCATTTTCGGGAATCGGGAAGAGAGAATAGATAGTCATCGCAGAAACTTTTTTATTTCTATTTCTTAAAGTTCGAATTGCTTCATTCATTGTACGCGCGGTGATTCCAAAACTAATTATCAAAGTTTCAGCTTCGGGTTGAAAATCTTTTTTCACTTCGACCAATTCACTTTTGTGAGCAAGAATTTTTTCTTCGAGATGATAAAGAACTTTAATTGTTTCCGCGTCATTCTTTTTTAATTCCCCCTTCATGTTGTGCGCGGAACCTGTTGCGGTGACTTTAATCTCTTCACCAACGGGAACGAATTTAGAAATCACTTCGGGAGAAGCGAAACCATACATTTTCCAATTCGAAAAGTCGGGATCATTTTTAGAAACAAGATTTCTCGTAAATGAAGAAAGTGCCTGAAGCCCTTGATAGTCAACGCTTTCGGTAGTCATACCGATTTCTTTATCACTCAAAAGTACAACCGGCGTGCGTAGTTTTTCAGCCCAGGAAAAAGCTTTAACAGTCATCTCGAAACATTCGCGCGCAGTAGTCGGATATAAAACAGGAATTGTATAACCGCCGCTGGTGCAAAATTCAGTTAACCAAATATCGCCTTGTGCATTTTGAGTTGCACCGCCCGTGCAAGGTCCGAGTCGTTGAACAACGGCAACAACAAGTGGTGTTTCTGTAATCAATGCATATTGCAAAGTTTCAATCATCAATGCCCAGCCGGGACCTGAAGTTGCAGTCATAGATTTCACGCCACGCATTGAAGCACCGACTACATAAGCGAGCGCAGAAATTTCATCGGGAGAACTTACGGCTAATCCTTTCGCCGAAGGAAGTAGGTCAATCATTCCTTTGTAAATTCCGGATGCGGGTGTAATCGGATAACCGGCAAAAAATTTGCAACCCGCATGAATTGCCCCTTCGGCAATCATTTGATTACCGCTTCTTAATTTTATTTGTTTCATTTCTTTCCGAAAGAAAAATGTAAAAAATTGTTCGAACAAAATTAATCATTTTGTTTTGGAGAAGCAGACGAATTCTGCTCGTTATGATATTTTTATTAACATAAATTATTAAGATTTTTTAATGAAGTATTTCGTCAATGAGGAAATAAACAAATGCTCTTTTTGCAATTACATTTATTTTTTAATTCATCGTTTATGTTATTAATTTTACCGCATGGGTCTATTTACAAAATTTATCGAATTGATGATTGCCTTAGAAAAAAACGGAGCAGATTATATGCTCGTCGGCGAAATGGCGATTAATCTTCACGGCTATAATCGAAACACCGGCGACATCGATATTTTTATTCGGCCAACTTTTGAGAATTTGCATAAAGTTAAGACAGCTCTGTATGAAGTTATTAAAGACGATTCCATTGATGAAATTACATTTGATGATTTGAATCGTTATGTCGTGATAAGAACTGGTTCTCCAAATAATTTCTATATCGACATTATCGGTAGAATCGGCGATGCGTACAAATATGAGGAACTATCATACGTTTTTTTTGAACTTGATGGTATTAAGATCAAAGTTGCCGATGCCGATTCACTAATAAAACTTAAGTCGAAAACTTATCGAGAAATTGATAAAGCAGATATTATATTTTTACAATTTAAATCAAACAAATAATGCCCGTAAAAAAATTTAAAACATTCGAAGAAGCAGAAAGAGACTTGTGGGTTTTTAACCCGACAAAGAATACTACGAGCATGTAAAGAGGATGTTTGAGTTTTGGGATAAACTTCCACGTAAAAAAGTAATTCCCGGAATTCAAAAACTAAAAACATTCGAGCCGAGAAAATATCTCGACTGATTTCCCGGCTTTGATTTATAAGAATTGACGATTAATTCTTAAAAATATCTTATCCCATTCTAATTATATTTGAGAAACAAATCTCAAAAAAAATCTCACACACTTAAAAAATTTTGAAAGGAATTTATGCACAGAGAGATACATAAATGGTACAGCCCGAATCTCAACAAAGAAATGGAAATTGTCGTCTATGGTCATTGGGGGTGGGCATTACTCATGTTTCCAACCGCGGCGGCAGATTTTTTGGAATATGAAAGATTCCAATTGATTGATCAAATAGCACCGATGATTGATGCAGGAAAATTTAAAGCATTCTCAATCAACAGCATAAATTCTGAAAGTTGGCTGAATAACAAAATGCATCCCGCGCATAAGGCAATCCGGCATCAGCAGTACAATCGCTACATACTCGAAGAAGTTGTTCCGTTCATTCATTCAAAGTGTGGCGGGCTTGTTCCAATTGTTACAACCGGCGCATCGCTCGGCGCACTTCATGCCGCAAATAATTTTTTCAGGAGACCCGATATTTTTTCAGGCACAATTGCAATGAGCGGTAGTTATGATCTTAAAGATTATACAAAAGGATTTTTCGACGATAACTGCTACTTTAACTCTCCCGAAGATTATTTGCCTCGCTGGAACGATAATTTTATGTTCGAAAAAATGAAACAAGCAAAAATTATTATTGCAACAGGTCAGGGCAACTATGAAAATCCAGATGCTTCTCGCAGACTTGCATCAATTCTTCATTCTAAAAATGTTCCGCACGAACTTAGTTTGTGGGGACATGAATGGACTCATGATTGGCCTACGTGGCGAGCGATGCTTCCGTTTTTCCTCGGTAACAGATTTTGAAACCACACATCAAAAATAAATCTTGCTTTGAATTTTTGTTTAATATTTTGAAAAGAAAAAATGAGTTTTAATGAATGCACTTGAAGTAAAAAACCTAACCAAAAAATTCGACAAACTTGTTGCGGTCGATAATGCTACATTCTCTGTTCCCGAAGGATCAGTTTTCGGATTGATTGGAAGAAACGGCGCGGGAAAGACAACTACAATACGAATGATGATGAACATCTACGAACCCGATTCGGGGGAAGTTCTTCTCCGCGGAAAAAAAGTTGATGAAGAATTTAAAAGCAAAGTCGGTTATCTCCCCGAGGAACGCGGGCTTTATAAAAAGATGAAAGTCCTCGACACACTTCATTTCTTTGCCGAAGTTAAAGGTAAAAGCGGAAGAGAGTTGAATAAAAAAATAAACGAGTATCTGAAAAAATTTCAACTCTTCGAAAGACGTAACGATAAAGTTGAAGATCTTTCAAAAGGCAATCAACAGAAAGTTCAGTTCATAGCAACAGTATTGCACTCGCCTGAATTTATTATTCTCGATGAACCCTTTAGCGGATTGGACCCAATAAACACTAATCTTCTTAAAGATATAATTTTAGAAATGAAGGATGAAGGAAAGGTGATTATCATTTCAACTCACCTGATGGAATACGCGGAAAAAATGTGCGATCATCTCGCAATGATTGATAAAGGGAAAATTATTTTGAACGGAAGTATGAACGAAATTAAAAATAAGTTTTCGCAGAATAATATCAGTCTTGTTTATTCCGGTGATATTTCATTTTTGAAAAACATTTCGATGATAGAAAAAATTGAAGATTTCGGCAACAGCACCGGCATCCGCTTAAAACATGGTTACACTTCGCAACAGCTTCTTTCAATGCTCGTGGAAAAAAATGTTGAGATAAAAAGATTTGATGTTAACGAAATTTCTCTTCACGACATTTTTATTTCTCTCGCCGGGAAAGAATCAAACGAGGTTACAAATGTTTAATTATAGAATGATGGCAATTTTAAAAAGAGAAATTAGATCTCTTTTTTACAGCAAAACTTTTTTAAGTATGACATTTTTAATTCCCGCTTTTATGTTTGGAATAATTTATTTTCAAACAGTTGTTCTTAATTATGAAGGAGATGAAAAAACTTCTTTAATGATTTTTTCTGAATCGCAAGAGTTGTTGCATAAACTTGAATCCGAATTTTCTCAAACTAATTTAGTAAAGAAGGAAGGTGCTTTCATTCAGTACGGACAAAAAAACTTTGAGAAAGTCAATTCTTATATTAAAGAAAACAAGCAGGCAATTCTTGACGGCGCATTAACGGGAGTTGTTTTCCTTCCCGATTCGGCTTTAATAAATAAGGAAATAAAATATTTTTCGAAAAATCCGAACAACAATACTCTTTTCAGAAAAATTTCTGGCACGATTAACAAAGTTTTAATGAACAGATATTTTGCCGACAAAAATATTTCTGAAATAGATCTCAGTTTTGCAGGAGAAGATGTTGATTTCAACGGCTTCAGAGTTACAGAATCCGACAAAGTAGAAGAAGAAGGTTATGGAAATATGATACTCGCTTATCTCTTTTCATTTCTACTCTACATGAGCTTGCTGATAATCGGTTCTGCGGTGATGCGTTCGGTAGTTGCAGAAAAGAATAATAGAATTGTAGAAATACTTTTATCATCTGTCAACTCACGTGAACTTATGACGGGAAAAATTCTCGGTAATGCGTTCACCGGTGCAGTGCAGATGTCAATTTGGCTACTTCCTATTTTCGTTTTGATCAGCACAAGTTGGTTTGTACTTCCTGCAGAATTAATTTTAAGTATAACTCCACTTCAGTTACTTTATTTTGTTTTCAATTACTTTTTAGGATTATTAACATACCTTGGTTTGTTCGCGGCGGTCGGCGCAATTTTCGATAACGATCAGGATGCGCAAGGCGGAATGTGGCCCGTTATGTTTTTAGTAATGATTCCGTTCTTCATAACATTTTCACTTCAGAACAATCCCGAAAATGAATTGGCAAAAATTTCTTCTATGGTACCGTTTGCATCAATAATGGTAATGCCCGCGCGCATGGCTTTGATTGAAGTTCCTGCATGGCAAATACTCACATCTTTTGTTGTGAACATTTTAACCATCATCGGAATATTTATTGTTTCGGGAAAGATTTATAAAATTGGAATTCTAATCACCGGCAAAAAACCTTCCTGGGGCGAAGTGTTAAGATGGATTCGAACTTCATAAAAGTTATTTATACGACTTTGAGAAAAAATTGTTTTTTGTAAATTCATTTCACAAAAATCAACTTTAATCAACCTCGTAAGGAGAGAACAAATGCGCAAAGCATTCCACAAGAACAGAATAGCCGGATTAACATTGGCTGTTGTTGCTTCATCATTTTTATTTTATGCATCCTCAACAGGAATCACCGGCAAAACAAAAAAGAACGGGCAGGGTTGTACCTGTCATGGCTCATCACCAACTACTTCCGTAAATGTTGTAATTGATGGACCTTCACAACTCAACATCGGTGAAACCGGTAATTACACTGTAACAATAACAGGTGGCACACTGACCCGCGGAGGAACAAACATTGCCGCAAGTGCCGGAACTTTAATTGCCGGAGCCGGCTTGCAATTGTTGAGCGGCGAACTAACACACACTGCGCCGGCAGTTCCAAACAATAACGCTGTAACTTTTTCATTTCAATATACTGCGCCTTCGGCTGCCGGAAATGTTACTTTGTTCGCGAACGGCAACAGCGTAAATTTCAACGGTGGCTCAACTGGCGACAATTGGAATTTTGCAACGGATAAAATTGTAACAATTTCTTCTTCAACAGATTTGAATGATAACGCTGCTATTTCAGATTTCCGATTGGAACAGAATTATCCAAATCCATTTAATCCGAGTACAGTAATTAGTTTTCAACTTGCAGCGCTCAGTAATGTAGGTTTAAAAATTTATGATATTTTAGGAAATGAAGTAGCCGTTCTAATTGATAATGAATTGAAAGAAATAGGACGATATAATTATCAATTCTCATTTTTACCAAACGGAACGGTTGGTAAAAATTATCAATTACAAAGCGGGGTATATTTCTATCAACTCCGCGTTAGTGATCCTTCGACAAGCTCAGGACAAGGTTTTGTTGAGACGAAGAAGATGATACTTTTGCGTTGAAATTTGTATGTACGTGAGAATGAATGTGATTTTTATTATCAGATTCATTCCCATATTTTATAAAATAAGATTAGTAACACGATGTTTTACTTCCAACTCTGTAAATATTTTTTCCGTAAATGGAGCGGGTGTATTGACATTTAATACAATTGTTTTAGGTTAATACAGAAAATGACTTTTTGTTAATGAAATTGATTTGGTAACAATAATGGATAACATTAATCTGATCAATTCATGATTATACTTTTTAATTGAAGTTCGTATGTATTCAAATTTTTTTGGAGTATTAGTATGTTAAAACTATTCTTTCTAATAATTGGTACGAGTTTTATTTACTCACAACCATCCGGAGTTACACAGATAACCAACTTCGATATGGACTGCAGAAATCCTTCCTTGTTATTTACGGGATCACAATCAAGTACGACTTATCTGGTTTTCGAGGGGTATACTGATTCAGTTGTTAATATTTACTCGATGCAATACTCTCCATCATCGAATACTTTTTACAATCTTAAAAATCTTACAAATAACAGTAGTAAAAATATTAAACCGATCTTGCAAGTAGCAGAGCTTGCGACAGATCTCCTTTTCTTTCAGACAAACAAGCGAGGGAATTGGGATATAGAACTCGCGCTTCCTTATGACACCGCTTCTTCCCCTTTCTTGTCGACTCAAGATGACGAGACGAATTTCAACTTTGTTTCTCACTCTTTAACTCCGCAAAAATTTTCGGCAATTTATCATAAGAATGACGACATACATTTAATCTTAGATTATAATGGCAGTTTAGTTGATGAAAAAATTTTCGATAGCGACACTTCCATAAAATACATTCAAGCGACAGGCTCGGTTAAGCTAATTGATAAACCTTCCGGCTTCATTGCCGCAATCGGAGTTTCACCGGGAGAACAACCCAAGGTTTATTATCGATATAGAAATGAAAACGACAATTCTTGGGGACCGGTTAAAGTTGCCTACGATAGCGGTTCGTGCCAAAGGATTTTTGCCTTTCAAGATCGCCTTGCTATTGAAAGCGTGATTAACGGGAAAATAAATATCTACATGTTTGAAAACGTTTTTCAGTTTGGAAATAATTTACTTGCAAAGCCTGTTAATGCCCAAAATGATTTTGAGTCGTTTACTTATAAGGGCGTTGATCTGAATAGTCTCGTCCCATGCCCAATTGAACCGCACCTGCTAAGCGCTTTTCAATTGCGGAGAAATGATTCCATATTTATTTATACCAAGGGAAATTTAAATCAACATACCCTCTTTGATACTATAATTTATACTTCAGTTAAAAATGGAAGTTTGGAAATAAAACCAATGTACATTGGTTTATTTAATGAATTCATTTCATACACTATTTGGGAAGACAGCGCGAATGGAAAAATAAACTTATTCGGAATGAAGCGAGAAGATTTTATAACCGATATTGAAGATCATCCGGTTGCTGTTAATTCTTTCCAACTCTATCAGAATTATCCAAATCCATTTAATCCGAGTACAACAATTAGTTGGCAATCGCCAATAAGTAGCAGACAAACTCTAAAAATATTTGATGTTCTTGGCAATGAAGTTGTAACTCTCGTTGACGAATATCGACCGGAGGGAAAATATAAAGTTCAATATGATGCTGCTACACTTGCAAGCGGAATTTATTTCTATCGTTTGCAAGCAGGAAAGTTTGTTTCAACCAAGAAATTCATTTTGATGAAATAAATTTTTTTTAGATTAGTTTTTTCAAGTCCTGGTATTCATCGGGGCTTTTTATTTTAGCTTCAAAATTTTAATCTGTGGAAATCAGTCACATCTGTGTGCAATTAATTTTTTAACCGCAAAGGGAATTTTTCATTTTTAATTTGTAATTTTTAATTCTTTCCACTTGCTATTAATCGTTGTTATTAAAAAAAAAGAGAATGCCACAAAGGCACCAAGACACAAAGGAATTTATTATTTACGATTGTCCATTCTCAATTGTCCATTCTCAATTATCCATTCTCAATTGTCCATTCTCAACCATTCATTTTTAATTTGTAATTTTTAATTAATCAATATCATCCGCATGCCTTTAAATCTTAGTGCAAACTAAGTGATCTTAGTGTCTCAGTGGTAAATAAAGAAGTTAAACCACACAGACACTAAGGGCACTGAGAAACACTTAGCCAATTTTTTTTCACCGCAGAGGCACCAAGACGCAAAGTAAAATTCATTTTTAATTTGTAATTTTTAATTGTTCCGTGTCATGCATTTGTTACAAAAATCCTTACACATACACATACGCTTAAACTTACACTGCATTCCATCTCGTTCCTCGTGGGGAAAAAAACTTAGACGCAAAGGCAAAAATTTTTTTTTAATTCTTTCTTTTACCAAAAGGAAAACTGATAACAATTTTCAACTTTATGTACATAATGTTATTTTGCCGTCGTACAATAACCATAATTTATATTCGTTATGAAAGAAACAATTTTACTCGCAGGCGCATCGGGATTGATTGGCAAGAGTCTCTACTCCTCGCTTAAAGATCAACATGATTTTATAATACTCGGCAGAAGCAATTCAGCATCTCAAAAATCTCTACCGAACGCAAAATGTTATATTCAATGGAGCGATGAAAATGCTCTGCGAGATGCAGTGAATCAATGCGATGTAGTTATCAATCTTGCCGGTGCCGGTATTGCCGATAAAAGATGGACACCCTCGTACAAAAAAATAATTCTGGAAAGTCGAACCGATTCCACGCGAAGTTTAATTACATCAATTAAGAGTGCAACCAAGAAACCTGCGCTATTTATCTCCGCTTCGGGCATCGGGATTTACGGCGACAGGGGAAATCAAACATTGACGGAATCTTCTTCAATCGGAGATGATTTTCTTGCGAAAGTTTGCGATTTGTGGGAAAGCGAATCGAATGTGCTCAACTCGCTCGGCGTGCGCAGAGTTGTGTTGAGAATTGGTGTCGTGCTTTCAAATAATGGAGGCGCATTGATGAAAATGGTTACGCCGTTCAAGTATTTTATCGGCGGAAAATTGGGAAGCGGCAATCAATTTCTTTCCTGGATTCATATCGATGATTTGATTTCAGTTTTCGGTGAAGCAATTGAAAATGAAAATTACTTCGGTATAATTAATGTTGTTTCGCCGAACCCGGTTACAATGCGTGAGTTTGCCGGGTTACTCGGCAAAGTGATGAATCGTCCTTCAATATTTCCCGTGCCTGAAATTGTTTTGAAATTAATTTTGGGCGAGAGCGCAATAATGGTACTCGGCGGACAGAATGTTGTGCCTAAAAAACTTTTAGAGTATAATTTCCATTTCAAATTCTCTAATGCCGAAGATGCGTTGCATGCGTTGTTGTGATTTTGTAAAAATAAGTGTAAATACTTTTAACCATCATTCTCCCCTCACTTTTCCAACTCATTCACCTTTTGCAGTCTGCGCAAGTGTCGTTCTTCGCCGCTGAATTGTGCAGAGGCAAAAGCATCGACAAGTTTTAGACCAACGGCACCGCCGACAATTCTTCCTCCCAAACATAGTACATTCATATCGTCAGGCTCAACTCCCTGCGCGGCGGAATAAATATCGTGACACACAACCGCATGCAAAAAATTACCTGACACAAACTCACTTTTATTCTTTTTCAAAAAACTCATTCATCATTTTATGATAATGAATGAATTCGATTTTGAAAATTTCGATGCGCGAAGTTTTAAAGTATAAATCCCACTTGCAATATTATCCGAACTCCAATTGAATTGATGAAATCCCTTTGTCAGATCTCCGGAGAAAACTTCATCCACTTTCCTTCCAATCATGTCATAAATTTCTAACGATAAATTAGAGTCATGTGGCAAATAAAAACTGAAAATAGTATTGGAATTAAACGGGTTGGGATAGTTTTGAAAGATTCTAAACTCGTCGAAATCCCCGCTGTTTTCTGTTCCAATTTCAGTTATTACACTGAGCTTACTTTTATAAAATCCGAGTTGAGTTGCGATAAAAATAAATCCATTTATGCCTCCGCTAATTGCAATCAGCGAAGTAGAATCTGGCTTATCGGCAATCTTATTCCATGTGATTCCGCTATTGATTGATCCAAATATTTCCCCGAATGTGTTGCAATAATATAGACTGTGTCTGGAATCAATGAAATATTTTTGCGGCTTCTCAAATACAATCTGCATCCAGTCAATTCCATCATTTGTTGACTTGAATATTCCTTCACTACAAATAGCAAACAATGACGAATCGTATTGACGATATCGAATGTATTCTAAACTTGCCTGTGTAAAAGGAGTTTGAATTGGAGTAAAATTATTATTAGTAAGATCGAATAAATACAGATAGTTGTCTCTCAATACAAAAGCAAAATTATAATTTTTTATAGCAATTAATTTGTTCCCAGTCTGCGCGGCATCTGAGTAGGACCACGTTTGACCGAAATCTATTGAATAAGCAATTGTTCTATTCGCAAGACTCAGTATAACGACGCCTTCATCAGTGGCATCCAAAGTTTTAAACGACCAAGGCACGCCCACACCAACAGAATAATATATTCTTTCCCAGGAAGTTCCATTGTTAGTAGAATATGAGAGCTCCGAGTATCCGCCATCACCACCATTATAATTATAAGTGGCAAAAATTCTTCCGGACGGCGTAAGCATGAAATATTGATTAGGAAAAATAATTTTATCCCAGGATGAAAAAGAAAGAGAAGTTCTATAAAATGCAGTGTTGTTCAATGCATCGCTATATTTCAGTTTTAGATAAATCACCCCGTTAATAGCTTCTGAAACAAATTGAATTATTGGTTTAATGCGAATAGTTTCAACTTGCCGCCAGATAATTTTATTATTAACAACATTTTTAAAAATGCCTATTTCATTTACTGCGATTAAGCTTAACATATTAGTTCTGATTAATCCCATACATTTTTTTTGTGAAGCTAATGTCCACGTCGAACCCTTGTCTATCGATTTAAATAACCCGCCTGCTTTTGTGCTTAATAATAACTCATTATTAAAATCCTTTAAAATACCGATTATTGAATATGTATATCCCGGAAGGTCAATCTTCCTCCAAGTTTCACCATAGTTGGTTGATTTGAAGACTTCATTGGCAAAATCTGTACCGCTATTAGTGGCGAGAAGGGTCGTGTCATCAACAAAAATTAAGTTACTCCTTTCTGTCGAATACCAATGAGCTGTTAACCCTTCGCTTCTCCGAATCCATGTTGTACAACCGTCCGTTGAATAGTAGATGCCGGAATCATTGACGCATATAAAGTAGTCCCCATTCGGGCTTTCGGTGATGCTGAGTATTGGTCTGGGGGGTTGTGAGAGAAAATTCCATGTTTCCGCAAGATCATCGGAATAAAACAAACCATATCCTCCGAAATAAACCAGCAATAATCCGGTGCTATTAAGATACATTCGAAATGCGTTATATCCGGGCATCAGATGAAACCAGGTAATCCCGCCATCCAATGACCGAAGAATACCGTTTCCAACTAAACTAACATACATATTGTTTTGAGGATCAATCAAAATATCGCTTAGCCATCCACTTAGTTCTGAAATTTTAAACCATGTTTCTCCATCATCGGTTGATTTAAGGATAGACGGATCTAAAGGTCTGAATGGATCTGCAGAGCTAACTGCATACAGATTTCCACTATTGTCTTTGGTTATTTTGTGAAGACCTCCTTGATAAACTGTAGGAAGTTCAATGTTCTGCCAAAAATTATTCTGTGAAAATATTACATCTGCTGTGAAAATAGAAATGATAATCCAGAATTTTGAATTCCCGATACAATTGGATAATCCACTAGTATGTGCATCGAAGAGTTTTTTTAAAATATGTATTATTGCTTTCATTAACATCTCTCTTTTATCATTTATGACATACTTCTGTTTCCTTAAAAAATTATGGAGTTCTCTTGTAATTAGAAAATTTATTTACAAATAGTTGATAAAACAATACATGTAAAATTTATGAAATATTTTGTTTCAGAAAAAACTCAAAACCAATATTATTACTAAAATTAATTCTCCCGTTTGACGCATAGGTTATCGTAACTGGTTTCATTATTTGCTCTTCAGTTTCTTGGCTGAAAGTGATAATCCACCTAATCCCTTTCTAGTTCGGTTACCTTTTTCAATCTTCGTTGATGTCGTTCTTCGCCGCTGAATTGTGCTGAAGCAAAAGCATCGACAAGTTTTAGGGCAACGGCACCGCCGACAATTCTTCCTCCCAAACATAGTACATTCATATCGTCATGCTCAACTCCCTGCGCGGCGGAATAAATATCGTGACACACTGCCGCACGTACCCCCTTGATTTTATTAGCCGCAATTGATGCACCCACTCCGCTACCGCAAACAATTATTCCTTTATCTCCTTCTTGAGCAGAAATTTTTTTTGCAACTGCAATTGCAAAATCGGGATAATCATCTTTTGCATCGAAGACTAAATTTCCGATATCGTGAACATCAAAATCTTTATTTAAAAGATGTTCTTTAATTTCTTCCTTCAACGGGAAGCCGCCGTGATCGGCACCGATAATAATTTTCATTTTATTCCTTTTAGTTTAAAAATTCCCATGCAAGTCCGAAACGGATTCCTCGGCGGTACATTGGATAATATGCATACATAAAATATTCTCTGTCCAAAAGATTTTCCCACGCAAAATAAACTATAGCAGTTTTTTGAATTCTTCCCGAAGCAACAAAATCAATTTGATAATCATTTTTCACTTCAGGTTGAACATAGAAACTACGGTTAGAAAAATTTTCATAGTGCAGCAGCCAATTCGATTTGTAGTAGCGAATCGTAAATCCTGTTTGAAGTTCCAAATTGTTTGTGAAAAGTGAATCGCGATAAAATATATTTATTGTTGAATGAAGCGATGGATTGGGATTGAACGAAAAGATTTTTCCCGATTCGTGTTGATCGTATTTTTTGCTTTCATGCGTGATAAATCCTTCGAACCAAATTTTCCAAATTGGGAAGATTAGTTTTGTACTGAAACCCAAATCACTAATTAATCTATTCGGAAGCGGTGGGACTGAAGGCGGTACATTCCACTCGGCGGGATAAGCTTCAAAGTATAAATTTTGATAAGCGCGATAATACATTCCCAACGTGAAATCGAATTGCAGATATTTTATTTTCAATTCTGTTTCGAGTGAATTAGTTTTGGGAAATTCAATAACATTGTAATAAAATGCAGATGATAATTGATATGAAGAGAAGCCTGCGTAAAGCGAAATATTATCGTTCGCATGAAAATTAAAATCCGCACCGAAACCGCCAAAACTACTTCCGCCAATTTTTGAGTAACGGAAAAATAGTGAGGGGATAAATCTGTCCGAAAATAATTTTCCTGTTAAGTTTGAAGAAAGTGTTGTAGTAGTAGCGTCTTCTTCGAGCTTATTTATTAAGCCCGCAGTCATTGTTGAAAATATACTTTCGCTCTCATATTTAATTGATTGAAAGATAAAATTGGCAGAAAGAGCATCCGGTAATATTTGATAGTGGGAGTTCAAAGTAAAAACTTTCGTTGAGTAATCTTGATCAATTAGATTACTGCGAAGGGAATCTTTTTCTTCAAAGCGATATTCACGTTTTTCATTTTGCAAAGAAAAGTTTAATTCTGTCCGCAAGTTTCCATATTGAAAAAGCGAACCAACATTCAAATTATTTCGAAACTCCTTCTGATATCTTTCCAGATATAAAACCGGCGCGGAAAGATAAGCGTACATAATATTATTTATATCAGTTGTTAAAGTTTTGATTGAGTCAAGATTAACACCGCCGTTTAAGTCGGTAATCTTTCGCGAGTAAAAATATTCAGCGTACACATTAAACAAAGAAGATGCATAATATTTCAAATTCGCTTTCCCTAACCAATGGGAAAAAGAAGTTCGCTTGTAAGAATCATCCTGTTTCCGATTAGTAATATCAAGGTTAAAGTTCAATCTCTTAAAAAGAAAAATACCTGCGCGAGCATCAATCATCGCTTCGCCGAAATTTCCTTCATAATATTTTATCCTCGTATAAGGATAATTTGAAATAATATCTTTTGAAATGAAATTGATGGCAACGTTGTTGGCATTATAACCGTAAAGAAATGCGCGTGGTGAGCGAATAATCTCTATCGAATCGACATCTTCGCTTTGAATAAAATTATAATCATAAAAATTTGTAGCGGCATTCGTCAAATCAAAATTATTGCGGAGAACGGATGCATTACCAAATCCGCCGCCGTAAAGCAAAAGCTCGTTCGGTTGTCCGTAACTTCCAAACGATCTTTGAAATGCGAAAGGAATAGAGGAAAAAAAATCTGCGACGAATCTGTAATCCGAAAATGAAAGTGTTTCGTTCGAAATAAAAGTCGATGTTTGCGATAATGGAAGCGATGAAAAAATTACGAGTGTATCGGTGTACTTTATAGGTTCAATCATCGCCGAATCTGCTTGCACAGAGCTTGTATCCGTTTGCGCGTTGAGCAAAAACGGAGTGAGCAATAAATAGAGAAAAATCATTTAACTTTGCTTGAAGGAAAAAATTATTTATAAAATGCTTAATGAAAAAATACTAAACAGAATCGAATTAGTTAAGGTGTGAATGGAAAAAACTATCTTACTTCCGGGATTATCGGAACAATTGCGGTTGCTCGTAAAATCTGTTTCGACCAAAAATAAAAAAATTTTAGTCATGGGAAGCCATTCGGAATTTATCGCCGAACAACTTTTAAGTGCATCCGAGGATGTAACCGTTATAGTTGAAGATGAATATTCATTGCTCGAATCGCGCTTCCGGATTGGCAGACCCGACTTAACGCAGTTCCGTTTGATGAGTTTTAGCAAAACAGATTTTCCCGATTCTACTTTCGACATTGTTTTTGCGCAAGCATCAATCACTAATTCCGATCGCAACAAAATATTTAAAGAGATAAAGAGAATATTAAAACCTGCGGGAAAATTTTCGCTCGGCGAAATTGTTTCACTCAATTTTATTCTACCGAAATTCGTCAACGATATTTTAAGCCGTTCGAACCTTGTCCCGATTTATTTTTCGAATCTGATCAGCGATTATACTTCAAAGGGATTTAAAATATTATTGCAACAAGAGTGTAATGCAAAGTTGAAAGAATATTACGAAACAATTAAAAAGATTTTACTTATGGATCCCAAATTAAAAGGAGAGATTATTAGTCGATACGATAGAAAACTTTACGACAAAATTTCTCATGAACTAAACGCTTACTTAAAATTGGGAATGGAGAAGCATATCGGATTTTATATTTCAATTTTGGAAAAGGAAGATTGAAACCGGGTGATATTGTTGAACTCCGGATTGATTCATACGCATTCGAAGGGAAGGGAGTTGCGCGGATTGAATCGGGAGAAAAATTTTTAGTCGTTTTCGTTGAACACGCTTATCCCGGCGAAATTGTTCGAGCAAAAATCAAAAAAAAGAAAAAAAATTTTGCCGAAGCAAAACTCGTTGAAGTAATAAATTCTTCTCCCGAAAGAATTAAAGCAAAGTGCAAATATTTCGGAACTTGCGGCGGTTGCAAACAGCAAGACCTTGATTATCAAGCACAAACCTCGTATAAGCAAATACAAGTAACTGAAATATTTAATAAGATCGGCGGCTTCGATTCGATTCCAACTCTTCCAATAATTCCTTCTGACAAAAGTTTTTTTTACCGAAACAAAATGGAATTTTCTTTTTCTGCAAAAAGATGGTTGACAGAGAACGAAATTAACAGCGACGAAAAATTTGTCGATGATTTATTCCTCGGTTTGCACGTTCCGCAGAATTACGAAAAAATTTTGGATCTCGAAGAATGTTTTCTTCAATCCGATTTGAGTAACTCCATCTTAAATTTTACACGCGAGTTTTTTAAGCGAAGAAAGATTGATGTATATTCTACAGAAACGCATACGGGATTTCTGCGCAATCTTGTTGTAAGGCAATCTACCAATTGCGATGACATGATGATCAACCTTGTAACAAGCGGCGAAAATGATGAATTGATTTCGGAATATTCAAATTTGCTTCAAAAATATTTCCCGGCAATTACAACAATTGTGAATAACATCAACGAGAAGAAATCCAATGTTGCAACCGGAGATTATGAAAAAATATATTTCGGCGATGGATATATTTACGATAGAATCGGTGAGTATCAATTTCGGATAAGTGCGAATTCTTTTTTCCAAACGAATACCAAACAAGCGGAAAATCTTTATCATACCACAAAAGAGTTTGCCGAGTTTTCAGGTGATGAAATTGTTTATGATCTTTATTCCGGTGCAGGGACAATTGCAATTTATGTTTCTAAAAATGTAAAACAAGTTTATGGTTTTGAAGCATCGAAAGATTCGGTGAAAGATTTTGCAATCAACAAGGAAATTAACAGCGTTGAAAATGTAGAAGTGTACGAAACGAATTTGTATAATTCATTTCTGCCGATGATTGAAGAGAAGCAAATTCCCAAACCTCAAATCATAATTCTCGATCCACCGAGAAGCGGGATGCACAAAAATACAGTTGAAGATATTATAAAGCTTTCGCCCCAAAAAATTGTTTATGTCAGTTGCAACCCGACAACACAGGCGAGAGATTGTAAATTATTTTTCGAAGCCGGCTACGAGCCAATAAAAATGCGGGCGGTGGACATGTTCCCTCACACCTACCATGTTGAGAATATTTTGGTGCTTAAAAAAAATAATTAAGGATTAAATCGCAAACTCCGTTCTCTTTTTAGCAGAATTGGTAAGGGGATGAGTTCAAGATTTCGGTAGCAAGCCACATGCACTGTAAAATTAGAATTAAGAAAAATAATCACAAATACAGATTCGCTTTTGCAATTCCTAACCTGGACAAGCCAGAACCGAAGTTAAACGTTCGCAAAGTTGTAGTTCCAACTTGAGCAACAGGTGCATTCCAACACAAAAAAAAATATTTCATCCCAAGAAGGATTTGAATTTGTCTACGTCATTACTTTTTACCAACATTTCATCCCGAAAGCTTTCGGGATGTAAATAATTAAATTATTTTTCCCGTTAGGGAAAATATGTTGGTAACAAAAAATATGAATGCAACGCTTAATCCCGTAGGGATGACACAATTAACGGTTCTTATCTTCTAACTTCTTGCGCCAAAACGATCGGAACGGTTCTGCAAAAAAGTTGAACATTTTACAATTAATTGTTTTAGCCAAAGTTGACAAGGGTATGCAGAGACATAAAAAAATATTTTGACAGAATTGACCATAATTATAATTGAAAGGTACTAAAATCTAAATGAATCAAGCTAACTGATTCATACTTGATGCTAGCTAATTTCAAAACCGCCGAAATATTCGATAGAGTAAATTCGATTCAGTTATTTATTGTTTGAGCTTATTTGAATAACTAATCGGACGATTTCAAAAACTAATTATCTTTGACTAACTAATTGAGATACAATTAAATATTCTTGTATTTGCTCACTATCATCAACAAAGATATTGTGCATTCGTTGCTCACAAACAGCAAAAAACAATAGTTGTATTTAACATTATGTATTTATTTTTAAGTTAAGTAAAAGATTAATACGTATAAAGCCCACCGCTTTGTTCAAGCCAATCGGCGATTGCATCCGCGGTTTGTATATTAGATAAGTTCGAAATGTCTATCGCTTTTTTTTCGAGAATGCTATTATCAAAATAAAAACGGAAGACGTTTTGGTCAGCAATTATCGGATGCAGATTATCATATTGCGAAGGATTGCCGGATACTTTTAATCTCTCTTCTTTTGCTTTTTGAAATGATTCGGGATTGCGGTACAGTAAAACTAATCGAAAATTTAAGTTACGCAATCTCTCTTCCAGCCAATAAAAATCATACTCGCGACCGTTATTCTGCTTCTGAAAAACTTTGGTTGAAATGTGAAAACGATCGACAATCCATGAATAGTAACGTTGTAATTCAAAAAGTTTTATCCACGTTGCATAAGTTTCCATTGCAAGAGATTCTTCATCGCTGTTGAAGTTTATTAATCCTCTTCCCCACGGAAAATTTGTGAACGCGCACCACTCGGCAGAAATCAGAGGCGAATGATATTTATATTTTCTCGGTCCGACAATTCGCGGATGCTCGTTGAGAGCAAATGCTATTTCAGTTTTAGATGTTAAGCGAGTTCCTTCAAGAATTATTTTGGGACAAAGTTTTGCCATCGCTATTTCCTATTATCAATTGAAAGCACAAACTCTCCTTTAAGAGAATTTTGCGTAACAATTTTTAAAATATGATTTAAAGTTCCATAAAATATTTTTTCATCCGGCAAAGTAAGTTGAAACGCGAGTGAAGCGGGAATTTTTTCTCCGATTATTCCTGCAACGTCAGTCAAAATTTGTTTCAGTCGATACGGTGTTTCCATGAAAACAATTATCTCTTTCATTTTTTTTAGTTGGAGAAGTTCATGTCGCCTTCTATCTTTTTTTGGAGAAAGCCAGCCGTAGAAAAAAAAGCGATCCGTTGCAAACCCCGATGATATAAGGGCGGGCAGCAGCGCGTTCGCTCCGGGAAGCGGTACAATTTTTATTTCACTCTGAATACAAAGTTGAACTAAATATTTCCCGGGATCGGAAAAAACAGGAGTTCCGCAATCGCTAATCAGAGCCGCCGATTCACCGCTTCTCAATTTTGCAACGATTGTTTCCGCCGAACTTTTTTCGTTATGCTCGTTGAGGATTATTAAATCTTTTGTTATTGAAAAATGTGAAAGAAGTCGTCTGGCTTCCCTGAACTCTTCGCAGATAATAAAATTCACATTCTTAAGAGTATCAAGTCCGCGGAAAGTTATATCGTCATAATTTCCGATTGGTGTCGGAACTAAAAATAAAGTGGACATGATTATAATTTGTACATCAACTCATCGATGAGTTTGTCAATTTTAACATCCGATCTTTCGCCGGTTGCGCGGTCTTTCACTTCAACAGCACCGGAAGCAAGTTTCTTTTCTCCGACAATAATTTGCACAGGAATTCCGAGAAGATCTGCATCATTAAATTTAAATCCGGCTTGATGATCAACGCGATCGTCATAAAGAACTTCGAAGCCCGCCATCAATAATTCAGTATAAATATTTTCTGCAGCGTCAACAACTTTTTCTTTCTTCATATTCAATGCAATCAGATGTACATGGAACGGCGCAATTGTTTTATCCCACACAATACCTTTTTCATCATAATGCTGTTCGATAAAACAAGCCATCACCCGTTCCACCCCGATGCCGTAGCTTCCCATTATAAGCGGCTTCTCATCTCCTTTTTCGTCAAGAAAAGTTGCGCCCATAGCTTCGCTATATTTAGTGCCGAGTTTGAAAATATGTCCGAGTTCAATTGCGGTAAAGACTTTTAATTCACTTCCGCAACGCGAACATTTTTCTCCGCTGCGAACTGTGCGAAGGTCTGCGTACTCAATATTATCAACATCGCGCTCGAGGTCAATTCCAGAAAAATGATAATCAGTATTGTTCGCACCGCTGCAAAGATTGTTTCTTTGCTTCAACAAATTGTCCGCAATAATTCTTCCGCTGAAGTTAATTGGACCTATTGAACCTGCTTCAGCCCCTGTAAATTGGATTAGCTCTTCGGGATGTGCGGGACGAACTCCGCCCAAAAGTTTTTCAAGTTTTGATTCGTTCACTTCATCATTTCCCTGCATTAAAATCAAAACAGGATTATCACCGCAAATATAGACGCGGGACTTTGCGCAAGCGGTTTCATCTATTTTCAAAAACTCACAAAGCTCGTCAATCGTTTTTACATTCGGAGTATGAATCTCTGTTACGCTTTCACTTTTTGTATCACGGTTTAGCGGCGATACATTTGAAACTGCAACTTCTACATTAGCTGCATAACCACAATTTTCGCAGTGCGCAACAGTATCTTCGCCTGCATCGGACTTCACCATAAATTCTTCGCTTCCTGTCCCTCCCATTGCGCCGCTCGATGCACCGACGACGAAGAAATTCAATTTGCATCGTTCAAAAATTTTTCTGTATGCCTCATCATGTAATTTATACGATTCATCCAATCCCTCCCAGGTTGCATCGAATGAATAAGCATCTTTCATTAAAAATTGGCGACCTCGTAAAACTCCGCTGCGGGGGCGCGGTTCATTTCGAAACTTGGTTTGAATTTGATACCATATCTGCGGAAGTTCTTTATAAGATTGCAAAACTTTTCGCGCGTGAAAAGTCATTATCTCTTCATGCGTCGGAGCTAACACATATTCTCTGTTCTTCACATGAAAAAGAATATCGCCGAAAGCTTCAACGCGATTTGTCTCTTCCCAAATTTCTCTCGGGTTAAGCGCGGGAAGATGAAATTCCTGTCCGCTGATTGCATCCATTTCTTCGCGAATGATTTGTGAAATTTTTTTGATGACTTTATATCCGAGTGGAAGAAAAGAGTAAATGCCTGCAGAAACCATGCGTATCAAGCCTGCGCGCAACATCAATACGTGGCTTGGAACAACTGCATCGCCGGGAACTTCTTTTAATGTGGGAATAAATATTTTACTTTGTCGCATACAACCTTTTTAATTTATCGATTTTGAAGCGCAAAGATACTGATTAACTGACGAGAGGGAAAGTGGATTAATAGAATATTCTTTAAAGAATTTTATTGTTGCAATCAGGAACAAAATTAAATCTACAACGTTTCTGTGCGTCGAATGAATTCATAAATCGTTTTGTCACTTGAATTAAGTAGCTCCTCAGGTTTTCCTGTGAAATAAACTTTACCTTCGTGCATCATAGCAACTCTGTCTGCAACATTTTTCACGCTGAACATATCATGAGTAACGACGATCGAAGTTACGCTAAGTCTATTCGCAAGATCTTTAATCAGGTCATCAATCGAATCGGACATAATCGGATCAAGCCCGGTAGTCGGTTCGTCGTAAAGAATATATTTCGGATTTGTAATTAATGCGCGTGCAAGCCCGACACGCTTCCTCATACCGCCGGAAAGTTCGGAAGGTTTTAATTTTTCTATTCTGGGTAAGCCAACCATTTCTAATTTTTCCGCAACCGATTTTTTCATTTCATCAATTGAAAAATTATTCTTCGATTCCACAAGTGGTAACGAAACGTTTTCTTCAACCGTCATCGAATCAAACAATGCCGCACCCTGAAACAAAAAGCCAAAGTTTAATCTTATCTCGTACAATTCTTTTTCTGAAAGAGAGTGAATATTTTTTCCTTCAACGATCACCGTTCCGCCGTCGGGATGCAAAAGTCCGACTATATGCTTCAGCATAACGCTTTTGCCACATCCGCTTCGACCAACAATGACAAGGGTTTCCCCCTCATTGATTGTTAAATCAACTCCGGTTAATACTTGCTTTTCTCCAAAATTTTTATGAAGATTTTTTATTTCAATCATTCGATAACTGTTCCAAAGTTTTTATTAATTCACGGATGTAAAGATAATCTTTTTGCGAATTCCAATGCTTCATAAAAACGCTCCTTAAGGTTGTTAGAAATTCATTGTTCGGGTTTGAGTTATTTGGCAACACTTTAGAAACAATATTCGGCGGCAAAACAAATTTTGATAAAATAAATTTAGGATTCTCCGCTTCTACGGAAAGTTGATTATAAATTTTTATCGTTCGAGAATTTATTTCGGTAACTGATGGATGTTCCGGTTTGATGAAAAAACAATTTATGTCAAGATCGGGGTCGTTCAAATTCTGTAGTGAAGTAGATTGAGACACAAGTTCATAAAATTTTTTTGATGCAGAAAATGATTCACGAATAATTGCGCCGATGCCTCTATTATTTAGAGGCAGTACTTTATAAGTGAGATAACAAGCCGCCGCCATTGCACCGGGACGCGATCCTTCCAAACTAAACATCCCGATATTCGGTTTATCTAATTTATGATAAGTGTATGGTGCTGTGTTTAAAATTACTTCTCTCAATTTTTCGCTTTTGTATAAAACCGCGCCTGCACCGTAAGAAATTAAACCGTGTTTATGAGGATCGATTGTAATTGAATCTGCCTGCTCGATTGATTTTAATTGTCTATACACAAATTCACTTACCGGAATTTTATTCTCATGCTTTATAAAATTATTTTTTTTGTCGAGCAACAACGTTCGTGCAAATCCGCCGTATGCGGCATCGATATGAAGATGAAAATTATATCGTTCGCGTAATTTCAGAATCGATTCAATATCATCAACGCTTCCCGTTCCGGTGGAGCCGAGATTTGCAATTACCATCGATGCTTTTTTCTTTTTAAGATTATCTTCGAGTTCGTTTAAGTCTATTCGAAAAAATTTATCGACGGAAATTTCTTTGTAATTTTTTATTCGAAGAATAGAGCAAATTCTTTTTAAAGAATAGTGTGAGACTTCAGAAAAATAAACCATTCCGTCACTCACCGAAGAATCGCGTACTGCCCAAAGCGCTTCAAGATTTGCAAGCGAACCACCGCTGGATAAATGTCCCCAGCTATTTTTAAATCCAACCATATTCAACATCATGTCGATGACTTCCATTTCCATTTCGGTTGTAACGGGACCGCCTTCATATGCATGGTTATTGGGGTTTGACATCATGAAGGTAAGATAGCCGAGAATAGTTGGTATTGCGGGGTCTTTCAACATTTGCGCAGAATACCTCGGATGGAAGTACGGGAGATTTTCTTTGCTTCGATCTAAAAATTCCAAAAGATGCTTTTTTAATTCATGATGATCAAAATTATTAGGATATAAAGTTGCGTCGTCCGAAAAATTATTTCTTCGCCATGAGGAGTGGTGTTCGAGAACAAGATCGATCAATTCTTTTAGTGCATCGATGTTTTCCGCTTTCGGTCCGATAAAATTTGAATACAATTTTTCCATAAAACATTTTTTTTGAAAATTAATTTACGTCCATACGAGAAAATATCTCTCAATAATAAAATATGGAATATTATACCAAACCCTCGACATCTGGCTAAACGAAAATCAGATATAAGTTTTCTTCTTACGGTTCAGCCAAATGTTCAATAACTTTTGACTAATAAAAGGAAAAGAAATGGAAGAATCATTAAAAAGAATTACATTTAATCCCGAACAATGCGGTGGAAGACCGTGTATTCGCGGGCTGAGAATTCGCGTATCCGATATTTTACAACTCTACTCTAACGGATTAAGCACAGAACAAATTTTGGATGAGATGCCGGATCTGGTAGCAGATGACTTGAAAGCCGCATTATACTATGCCAGCAAGAAATTAGATTACCCGGTTTTCGCCGCATGAAATTGTGGATTGATATTAACTCGATTACACATCGACAGAAAAAATTATTCAGATTAGAATGGCGATGAATGAAAATTATCGATTATAGGAATTTGTATATTTTCCTATTTTCGTATATTCGCAGTGCGAATGATTAAAATGATTAATTAAATGGCAACAAAAAAGAAAAACAGAGAACGGCAAATCGGCAAATCGGCTGAGGTAAAAAAAAATTTAATAGACCCGCGTTATAAAAGTCTTGTTTCTACAATAATAATATTGATTATCATGATCATCTTTTTTATTGTGAACAACACCCGCACAGAACCGGAGAGTGGTCCATATCCGCCTTTCTATGATAAATCCCAAAATAATTCCGTTAAATAATTTAAAACCAAAGGGGCTATGATGCATCTTAATAACCAAAAAAGGAATAACATGAAAAAGTATTTAATCTCAACTTTTATTCTTCTCTTTTCGCTAATCACATTTGCATGCGAACAGAAACCGGAATATGATGATAAAACTATTAACGATCTTGTACTTGCCGCTGACGGAAAAAAAGCTCCCGACTTCACACTTGTTGATACAAAAGGAAATAAAGTAAGTTTAGCCGACTATAAAGGAAAAATTGTTATCGTTGATTTTTGGGCGACGTGGTGTGGTCCTTGCAGAAGAGGCGTTCCCGATCTCGTTGCAATTCAAAAAGATTACAAAGGTAAAGTTGTAGTCATCGGCATCTCGCTCGATCAGGAGACAAAAGATGATATTTTACCTTTCATGGAAGCGTTTGAGATAAATTATCCGATTGTTTATGGGACACAAAAAGTTACGGTTGACTACGGCGGAGTTTCTGCAATTCCTACTTCATTTGTTATCGATCAGAATGGCAATATTGTCGATAAACATGTCGGACTTGTTAGTAAAACAACATACACAAAAGTAATTGATAAGCTGTTAAAGAAAAGTTAATCACTCAAAGATATTTTTAATGAAAGCGGATGCAAGTCCGCTTTTTTATTTTAAATGATTTTGAAGTGAAAGTAGTTTTTCTCGAGAGATAAAAACTTCATTAAAAATCATTTTCAAATTCTCATCCGAAATTTTAATAAAATCCTCTTCGCGCGGAAGAATGCACACACCGCCAACATCAACAGATGCGGGGCTGAGAAGAATTTTATCGCTTCCTTCCGAAAAATATATTTGCGGGCGATGCTTCTCTCTCATAAATACAGTGAGTTGATATTTTTTTTCAACTTCGCTGTAGTTGCAAAGAATGTTCATCATCGGTTCTTCATTGCTAGCTGAAATGGATGTGAGGAAATTATTAAACACTGTTGCAAGTTCAGATTCATCGTCAAACTCAAAAAGAAAATATTTTCTTAAAGCATCATCAATCACAAAGATTGAGCCGCTATTTTTTGTAATTGTAAATAAGGGAGAAGATTTTCTCATCGCGAGTTCTTTTTCAATCGTCATAAAATTTTTTGTACCGGCTTGAAAATGAAGATGATCGGGAGCAGAAGCACCGCACTTCGGACCGTTATAAAAAATAGTGCAATATCCGCTCAAAAGTTTTGCGATGGAAAGTAAGTCCCGAATACTGCTATCAATTTTCTGTGGCTGATGTTTTTTGTGCGAGATTGTAAAATGATCAGGGAAAATTGGGAAGGGATTGACGAGCAAATAATAATTACCAATTTCAATTTCTTCCTGCTGTGCGGGGCGATTTTCTTTGCAGAGAAAACATTTTCGTTCCATCACCGAAGCCGCATCAACTTTGGCTGAAGTCGATGTCATCCTTCCTGAATTCCATTGAACTTTTATTTCATTACCGGAAATATTAAATGATTTAACTTTTACTTGCTCGAGAGATTCGTATCCGCGTTTGCAATCAACCCAATTTATTTTTTGGCGGGAAAGAAGTTCCTTCGCCTCAAGAACTAAAGAATCTGTTTGAATCAATTTTTGTTTTCTTTGTTCTGTTTAATTCTTGCGAGCAATTCGAATGTTCTTATTTTATCTTTGTAAAAATTATGGTTGTTCTGTTGTTGAATATTCAATGCGGCATCCGAATTTCCATCCCATCTTCGGCAGAGATAAATCGGTTCGTAAATTCTTCCGATTTGATAATTGCGCGAGATAGCAAGCCCGACTGCATAATCTTCGCCGTAGCTTACATTCGGAATTTTTATCTGTCGAAGAACCGGTGTATAAAATGCGCGCGGTGCTCCAAGTCCGTTGATTCGAAGCGCGTTATTTCTGCCGTTGTCGGGTGTCCATTCTTTGTGATCGATTATTCCCGGAGGAATTTCTTCGAGTTGAAAGTTTGTCATTTGATAACTTCCGATAACCATCGCGCATTTTTGTTTATGAAATTCATCAACAATTTTTTGCAGAGTTGTTTCATCTTTGTACATATCGTCGCTATCGAGTTGGCATGCAAATTTTCCGCATTGTGAAGAGAAGAGTGCTTCATTCCAGCAACCGCCAATTCCTAAATCTTTTCTATTAGGAATGATGTGTACGATACGCGCATCATTAGTTGCTTTTTGCTTTATCAATTCAGTTGTGCCATCATCAGAATAATTATCAACTATAATCAAATTGAAATTAAAATTTGTTTTCTGTTTTAGAACGGAGTCAATCGCATCGCCGATAGTCTTCACACGATTTTTTACCGGAATTATTACCGATGCTTCATTTTCAAATTCGGAATTGAAATCGCACGATGAAAAATTGGGTGATAAGTACCCGCCGATATCTTTCAAATGTTGAGTTACTGCAAGTTCCATTTCAATTTGCACCGAACGATTTTTCGGATCGACATAATCAAAAAGTTTTTCACCACTCTTGCGCGAGTCAGATTCTACAATGGTGTAAAGCATCTCACCGATTCTTTGCACATAAAATTTTTGAGAAGTTTTGAGACGCAAATTGTAAAGCCCGGCGTACTTGTATTCAGAAATATCCTGCGAAGCGAAATCAATGGCTTCCTTTTTGAAAAGAAGAAGATAACCGAAATTAAAATCATCTCGCAAACTTCCCCATTGATAATCGATTACGGGATGTGAACTTCTTTTTCCTTCTTTCAATTCGGCGTAATCAGAATAAACCAAACCTGCGGAAGTCATCTCCGCAACATCAACAAATCTTTCTAATGCGAATTGGGCAAGATTAATTTCCGTTTCCTGCTTTAAAATTAAAACGTAGGGCGAATTATTCATTCGCGAGATTTGTTTTATCGAATTCGCTCCAAACAGATCGTTCACAAAAATCAATTCTGTTCCATCAATCGGCTTCGCATTTTTATTTGTTGAAAGAAGAATAATTTTCTCAACCAGATTCGATTGTGAAAATTCATTTACTGTGTTTTTAAATTCATTAGAACCGCTGTATGGAATTACGATTGTAATTTTCTTCGACAAAGTTTTCCTCCGAAAAATTTTATTAGTTTAAAGTGTTGATGTTAAAGGGAAATGATAGCCCGTGTGGATAGTATTGAACAATCAAATAAATCCGTATTAATTTGTTTTTGTATCTATTAAATTGAAAATGAAAATTATCAAATTGTACCTATTAATATAAAGAAAAGAGATATGAATACTACGATTATACTTTTAGTATTGGGCTTAGCCGCGGGATTGTTGAGCGGTTTTTTAGGAATCGGCGGAGGCATCATTGTTATTCCCGCGCTTGTGTTTTTTCTCGGATATAGCCAACAAATGGCGCAGGGAACTTCTCTCGCTTTTTTACTTCCACCTATCGGTGTGCTTGCTGTTTATAATTATTATAAAGCAGGACAAGTTGACTTAAAAGCGGCGGCAATCATGTGCATAACTTTTATAATCGGAAGTTATTTTTCTTCGCTGACGGCAACTCAAATTCCCGAACAAGTTTTAAAGAAAGCATTCGCCGTTTTTCTACTCGCTTATTCTATAAAACTTTTTTTTGAAAAATAGAATCCACTTCTGAATTGAATCGTCAAATTAATCGATGAAAAAATTTTATATCCTTTCTTTTTTTTGCTTTGTTGCAGTTTTGCATTCGCAAACGATTGATGTTAATAATCAAATCATGCTTGCGCAAAGTTTTGAGAGTGCCGGCGAATATCAAAAAGCTAAAACTATTTATGAAGAAATTTACAGACGCATGCCCGATAATCCCGTTGTTTATCAAGCACTGAATAACGTCTACCTGCAATTAAAAGAATATGCGTTTTCGGAAAATCTTTTAAAAGAAAGAATTACCGCCTCCCCTTCGGATGTTAATCTTTTCGGATTGCTCGGAAAAACTTTATATCTCAGCGGCAGAGAAGATCAAACTTTTGCATTGTGGAAAAGTTTTTTGAAAGCACATTCTTCTAATCAACACTACTATAAGATTTTGGCTAACTATGCTCTGGAAGTAAGGAATTTCGATTATGCTTTGGAGTTCTTAAAAGATGGAAAAAAACTTTTTCCCGATCCGCGCATTTTTTCATACGATCTCGCGAACCTTTACTCTATCATGATGCAATACAAAGAGGCGGCAAAGGAGTTTGCCGAAATTCTCATAGTTGATCCGAATCAAGTGCGTGGAATTGAATCGCGTCTGCTTCAATATTCTTCCAAACCGGAAATGCTCGAAGCGTCAATCGATGTGTTTACAAATTATGATTTCAAAACTAATTTTGCCTTTGCATATATTTTAATGCAGTTGGAATTCCTGAACAAAAATTATTCGAAAGCTTTTGAGTATGGAAAGATAATTGATGCGCAACAGAAAAACGGAGTTGAACTTTTCACGCTCGCATCAAAAATATTTTCGGCAAAGAATTACTCTGTCGCGTCAGCGATTTATAAATATTTATTGGAAGAACATTCCGCTTCTCCTTTTGTAGCGAATGTTAAATATGGTTTGGCAAAAACTCTGGAAGCTGAAAAGAATGAAGAATTCGAAAAACAAATTCCCGAATGGAAGGAATACTTCGTTTCGCCAAAAGTTGACGAAAGTCAATATTCATCGGTGTTTGAAGCATATAGCGAATTAACAAAATCTTTTCCGAGCAGCGATGTTTCACTTGACGCTGAATTGAACAAAACTAAAATTTATTACGAAAAAATAAAAGACTTCGAAAGAGCAAATCATCTTGCCGATGGGATAATTTCTAAATATCCGTTGAGTAATCAGGCAATTGCCGCAACGCTCGTCAAATCGGAAATTTTCGTTAAGAAGGGCGTTTTTAATAATGCATCGATTTTACTCGAACAAATTATCGATTCCCCAAGAACGAATGATGAACAAAAACAAGAAGCAAATTTTTTATTGATGAACATCTTTTTCTTTAAAGGTGATTTTGAAACCGCAAAAAATTATTCTTCGATGTTGACGAACGAATTGACTAACGACAGAGCTAATGACGCCATTTCATTTCTGCTTCTCGCGAACACGAAAATGAATGACTCGCTCGCGTTAATTAAATATGGAATCGCATCACAAAAAATATTTTCTGAAAATTATCTTGCCGCAATAGAAATACTGCGCGAACTTATCAACCTGCAAACCTCACTTCCTCTTCAGCAGTTGAGTAAAATAAAATTGGCGCATGCATTAACGGCAGTTGACGATTATTTCGGTGCAATAAAAATAGTTGGTTCCATTTTGACTGATAAAATGAATATCTATTCCGACGAAGCATTATATTTGCAAGGAAAAATTTACTTATTCGGAATAAAGGATTCTGCCAAAGCAAAAAAATCATTCGAACAATTGCTTGTCGATTTTCCTAACTCAATTTTTTCCGATGAAGTAAGAGAAATATTGAAATCACTACGAACAGCACAGAGTTAATATGTCAAAGAAAAATTCTAAAAATGTAAAATGCTCATTCTGCGGAAGAGATTCTTCCGAAGTTTTAAGTTTAATTGCCGGACCAAATGTTTATATCTGCGATGTTTGCGTTACAAGTAGCGTCGATATTCTTAAAAGCAATCTCGCCGCGTACACAGCAACAAAGCCGCGCAAAGCCGATTCGCTCACGCCTCAATCCATCAAAAATACTTTGGATGAGCATGTTATCGGGCAGGAATATGCGAAGAAAATATTATCCGTCGCAGTTTATAATCATTATAAAAGAATTAATTCTCATCCTCATTTTCTTGGGTTTGATGATGTTGAAATTGAAAAAAGCAATGTACTGTTAATTGGTCCGACAGGCACGGGAAAAACTTTGCTGGCACAAACACTCTCTAAAATTTTAGATGTACCTTTTGCGATAGCCGATGCAACAACAATTACCGAAGCCGGTTATGTAGGCGATGATGTTGAGACCGTGCTCGTTCATCTTTTGCAATCTGCTGATTACAATTTAGAGAAAGCACAAAAAGGAATTGTGTATATCGATGAGATCGATAAAATTGGAAGAAAGAGTGACAGCCCCTCAATAACCCGCGATGTTTCAGGAGAAGGCGTTCAGCAAGCTCTACTTAAAATATTAGAAGGAACAATTGCAGGAGTGCCTCCCAAAGGGGGAAGAAAACATCCCGAACAAAATTTAATTAATGTGAATACAAAAAATATTTTGTTCATTGTCGGCGGTGCCTTTGAAGGAATTGATAAGGTTGTAGCCACACGCATCAATAAAAACAAAATGGGGTTCGGTTCTGATTTGAATGACAAATATAATTTAACGGACGACGAACTCGTGCAAATGGTACAACCCGAAGACTTGCTTCGTTTCGGATTGATACCGGAATTGATTGGTAGAATTCCGGTGATTGCGCCGATGCATTCGCTAGATGAAGCCGCACTTAAAAGTATACTAACAAAACCGAAGAATGCAATTCTTAAACAATACAAAAAACTTTTTGCGATGGAAGGAGTAGAACTTGAATTCGATCCGTTCGCGCTTGATGCATTTGTAAAGAAAGCAATCGAAAGAAAAACCGGTGCACGCGCACTTCGTTCTATTGTTGAGGAATGTATGCTCGATATTATGTTCGATCTCCCTGAAAAATCAAACATCGGAAAATGTATTATTACCGGGGATGTTGTCGAGAAGAAATCGGAGCCGATATTCATCGAATCAGAAAAAAAATCAGCTTAAAATAAATTGCCGATAAAACGCGCACATCTATTTTTTTTCTTTTTATACTCGTTCAATTTTTTTCTTTTCCCACAAGAAAAAATATTGATCTTCATGGATCAAAATCAAACCGACCATCTTAAAGCATACGGCGTAGCTTATAAGTCGCTGGAACTTGGTGCTAAGGCAGATTGGTTGTTGAATTATCGCGGCGGTTCTTTTATGATTGATTACTCCGAACAAGTTGCGCGCATGTGCAGAATTGAAGGCGTCTCTTTTAGTTCTTTGTCGATAGGGGAAGCAACATCAATATATTCTTTGGTTCAAAGCGAGGATGAAAATATGGAAGTTGTCCGATTAGAAACTCCGCCGAAGATTGCAGTCTATGTTCCTCCGGGATTTCAACCTTGGGATGATGCCGTAACACTCGCGCTCGAATATGCTGCCATTCCCTATGTTAAAATTTGGAATGAAGAAATTCTTTCCGGCGATCTTTCAAAATATGATTGGCTTCATCTTCATCATGAAGATTTTACGGGACAGTATGGAAAATTTTACGCAAGTTTTTCAAATGCACCGTGGTACATAGATCAACAAATAAGATATGAAGCCGATGCAAAGAAACTCGGTTATAGAAAAGTTTCTGAAATGATGCGAGCCGTTTCAATTACAATTAAAGAATTTGTCGGCAACGGCGGGTTTCTTTTTGCGATGTGCAGCGCAACTGATTCTTACGACATCGCTTTGAGCGCAACGAATGTTGATATTTGCGAAAAAATGTTTGACGGCGATGCGATGGATGCGAATGCTCAATCAAAATTAAATTTCGAACAAACTCTCGCATTCGAAAATTTTACGATTGAAACTAATCCTTACGTATATGAATACAGTAATATCGATATTCAGCCAGCAGAAATTCTTGATATGCAAAATGATTATTTCACTCTTTTTGATTTTTCCGCGAAGTATGATCCTGTGCCAACAATGCTGACACAATCGCACGTAAATGTAATACGCGGATTTATGGGGCAGACAACAATGTTTAGAAGAAATTTAATAAAGCCATCGGTTATTCATCTTGCTGAAAGAAGAGGAACCGATCAAATAAAATATTTGCACGGAAATTTTGGCAGAGGCACATTCACTTTTTACGGCGGACATGATCCGGAAGATTATCAACACGCGGTTGGCGATCCGCCAACGGATTTGACCTTACATAAAAATTCGCCCGGCTACAGATTAATACTGAATAATATTCTATTTCCTGCTGCGAAAAAGAAAAAACAAAAAACTTAAAGTTTTCTGCTAAATAAATTTTAATTAAAATAATTGATTATTTTTTTTCGCGGGCGATATTGACGGTAAGCGTTCTACCGTTAAAATCTTTTCCGTTCATGCCTGAAATTGCGGCATTGGCTTCTTCTTCGGTGTTCATTTCAACAAATCCGAAACCTTTCGAACGTTTTGTTTTGCTATCGTGAATGATGTTCACGGAAACAACATTTCCATATTGTGAAAAAGCAGTCTTCAAGGATTCTTCTTCAACACTCCATGGTAAACTGCCAACAAATAATTTGGATGACACTATGACCTCTGTCTATGATTAACTAAGTTTTCGGTAATAAAATTAACCCTTGCGCTATTTATATCAAAGAAAATAATTGAACGTCGGTTTAAGTTTTAATATTAAAGCCAGCGGCGTTTGGGAAAAATTATTTATTAATCGACTCCACAAAAGCAGAAACTTCTGATTTCCCATTAAAAAAAACTTCTTCAATATCATTTTGATTTAAATCCTTTTACCACATCTTCACAACCGGTTCGCCGGCGTTGAGTTTGATTAATGTTTTGTCGTAATAAACTTTTTCCAAAAATAAACCGGAAGGAGGTGCTGTGTATTCAGCCGGAAAATTATTTTTTGTGTTCAATGCTTCCGCAATTTTATCTAATGAAAAACTTCCTCTTCCGACTCCGACAATCGTGCCGACCATTCTTCTCACCATCTTATGCAAAAAATGTGAAGCAATTATTCTGAATAAAATTATATCGTCAAACTCTTTAACCGACAAATGATTGACAAGCACTTTAGTTGAATCTTTTATATCGGGTTCTTCGCAGAAGGAAGCAAAGTCATGCATACCGACAAAAAGGGAAGCGGCTTTTTCCATCACGGGAACATCGAGCGGATCTTTTATCCACCAAACAAAATTTTTCATGAATGCAGTACGTCTCTTAGCAATTTGAAAAATATAGCTTCGCGCAACGGCACTATGGCGCGCATGAAAATTATCGTTCACTTTTTCTATTTTTAAAATGTTTATATCAGACGGAAGATTATCATTTACCCAATGTTGAATTTTTTCAGGGTTAAAAGCAGTCCCGATTTTCAAATTTGCAATTTGTTCGAGCGCGTGCACACCCGCGTCAGTTCTCCCCGAACCGATGAGTTCAAATTTTTGTTGTTTCAAAACTTTGTCAATTGCTTCTTCAACAAATCCTTGCACCGTGCGTAAATTTTTTTGTTTTTGCCAGCCGCGGTAACGTGTGCCCTCGTATTCTATTGTGAGTTTATAATTCATTAAGTCAACTCTGCACTAACTTCGGCGTAATCGTCGGGCGTTTCAAAAATGCGCACGCGAATTTTATTCGAATATTTTTTTAGTTCACTCACCTTCAGTTTTTCGAGCAGATAGATTGAAATATTTTCTGCAGTTGAATGAAAATCTACAACAACTTTTTTTGAATTCAACTTCGTTAAAAAATTAAGAACTTCTTCATCGTTCTTGTTCACCATAAAAGCGTGGTCTAATTCGTCTATAATTGGATTAACAATTTTCTTCAAGTCGTAGTAATCGATTAACATTCCGTTCGCATCAAGTTCACCATCAATTTCGAGCAGCATTTTGTAAGAATGCCCGTGAAGGTTGACGCATTTTCCGTTGTGAAAAGGAAGCCGGTGCCCCATTTCCCATCTAAATTCTTTTGCTATTTTCATTAAACTCCTCTTGTTTCAGGATGCCATATAAATTTATGTAATTGCAATTGAAATCGAACCGGAAGTCTGTCTTCTAAAATCCAATTAACGAGTTGTTCGTATTCAATCTTTTCGAAAACGGGGGAAAAAAGAACCGAACATTTTTTTTCAAGCCGGTATCGTTCTAAAATTTCTTTTGACCAAACGTAATCTTCCCTGTTCCCGATAGCGAATTTAACTTCGTCTTCTTTTTTTAAGAGAGAAATATTTTCGTAAAGATTTTTTTTCATCATGCCGCTTGAAGGACATTTTAAATCCATAATCACCTTCACACGCTTGTCAATATTGGCGATCGGAAGACTTCCTCCGGTTTCAACCATAACGGAAAAACCGATTTCGCAAAGTTGTCTCATCAATTCAAATGATTCATCTTGCATCAACGGCTCGCCACCGGTGAGTTCAACCAAAGTACATTCATATTTTTTGACTTCATCGATGATTTGCGAAAGTGATTTTTCTTCTCCCTCGTAAAATGCGTATTCGGTATCGCAATAAGTGCAGCGCAAGTTGCAATAAGTAAGACGGACAAACACGCACGGCAATCCGGCGGCGGTTCCTTCGCCCTGTATCGAATAAAATATTTCGTTGACTTTAAGCATATCGTTTCAAATTTGCGGCGCTAATTTAATCATTTAATTCTGATTTAGCTGGAAATGTTTAAATGTTAAAACCGGATAATTCAGTGCTGAAATAAAAATATGGATAGTGCAATAAACTAATAACAAACTGACCGGCGAGTCATTATTGCATTGGAATTATATTTGTTCTTCGTTACGTTTGTGCAAACAATACAAAAAATTTATGAACACATTCATCGATTTAGCAAATCTTTTCCTTCCGATGCTCTATTCAATTTCGTTCGGAATTTATTTTTACGATTTCATCAAGCCGACGCGAAGAATTTATAACGCAAAGCGAGCCGCACTTTTTCTCACGACGCTCTTCCATCTTTTTTATCTTTTGTTGAGAACCTTTGCATTCAATCATCCGCCGATTACAAATGTTTTCGAAATTTTCACCGTGCTTGCATTTGCCGTTTCATTTTCATATTTCATTTTGGAATTAGTTACCGACATTCGCGGAACCGGTTTGTTCATCCTCGTTTTCTCTTTCATATTTCAAATTATTTCTTCAATATTTATTGAAGATTTGATCGAAGTAAAAGAAGTTCTTCGCAGCAATTTACTTGGCATTCACGTGCTTCACGCTCTACTCGGTTATGCGGGAATTACAATTTCCGCTGTGTACGGTTTTCTCTATTTAGTTCTTTACAAAGATTTGAAGAACAACATTTACGGTTTGATATTTCAGCGATTGCCGAATTTGGAAATTCTCGAGAAGATGAGTTTTTATTCCGCAGTCATCGGCTTTATCACGCTTTCGATCGCAATATTAATCGGGTTCGTTTGGTTGCCGGTCGCATTTCCAAATTTTTCATATTTCGATCCGAAACTTGTTGCATCAATAATAGTTTGGTTGATGTACGGCGCCGGAATTTTATTTAAGTTCACAGGTAAGTGGCGCGGGAAAAAAGTTGTTACTCTCTCGGTTGTCGGATTTTTGCTTGCAATATCATCGACGATAATTACAAATTTCATAGCAAAAAGTTTTCACTCGTTTTATTGATGCCATGAATCTTGTTGCAATATCAGTCAATCATCGAACCGCGCCGGTTGGGCTTCGCGAAGCCGTGCATCTTAATCCGGAAGAGATAAAAAAATATCTCGACGACTTAAAACATCTCTACTTTAAAGAAGGATTTATTCTTTCTACTTGCAATCGAACAGAAATCTTTGGACTCTCCAATGATTATTTTCCTTCCTATACAGAACTTGAAAAATTTCTTTTAGACAGAAAAAAAATTGCGGGGCTTACCGATGAAAATTTTCAAAAATATTTTTCTTGCAGTGCAGTCAATCATCTTTTCAATATTGTTGCGGGAATTGATTCGCAAATAACAGGGGACAATCAAATATTCGGACAGACGAAAGAGAGTTTTCAAATAGCGGAAGAAAAAGGGGTCGCCGGTTTTTTACTGAAACGACTTTTCGATGCGGCAATTCACGTCGGCAAAAGAGTTAAAAGTGAAACCGAAATATCAGACGGCGCGAGCAACGTAAGTTATGCTGCAATTCAAATCGTCGGAAAGATTTTTGCTTCGCTTCAAAAAAAATCTGCGTTGATAATCGGCGCAGGGGAAACAGCAGAATTAGCCGCTAAACATCTGCATGATAAAGGGATCGGTAAAATTGCAATTACAAACAGAACAATTGAAAAAGCCGAAATGCTTGCTGCAAAACTTCACGGAAGAATTATTCATTTTGATCAGTTTAAAGAATTTTTACATGAGTTCGATATAATAATTAGTGCAACATCATCCGAACAACCGATAGTTGCGTACGAAGAAATTGCTTCGGTGATGAAGAAAAGAAATTATGAAACGACGGCAATTATGGATCTTGCAGTTCCGCGCGATGTTGATCCGAAAGTGAAATCGATTGAAAATATTTTTTATCACGATGTCGATTCTCTCAGCAAAATTGTTGAACAAAGCTTGAGCAAAAGAAAAGGAGAGATTCCGAAAGTTCAGACAATCATTCAAGAAGAACTTATAAATTTTTACAATTGGTACAATTCGCTCGAAGTTGCGCCGACAATAAAATCTTTACGCGATCATTTTGAAGAGATTCGAAGTGACGAAGTTGGAAAAATGATCAACAAATTTTCTGATGCTGATAAAGAAAAGATTGATATGATTACTAAAAAAATAATCAACAAAATTTTACACCAGCCGACTGTTGAATTGAGAAAAGCAAGTAGCGGAACAACCGCATCAATTGAGGCGACAAGCAAGATTGCATTGATTCGAGAGATATTCGGAATCGACAACAAAAACAATGACGGAAAAGATGAATGAATAAAATTATAATCGGTTCGCGCGGAAGCGAGCTCGCTTTATGGCAGGCAAATTTTGTAAAAAGAGAAATTCAAAAAAGAAATAAGAATATCTCCATTGAAATAAAAATCATTCATACAAAAGGAGATAAAATTCTCGATGTAGCTTTATCCAAAATTGGAGATAAAGGATTGTTCACAAAAGAACTTGAACGTGCATTGCTGGATAACGAAATTGATCTTGCGGTTCATAGTTTAAAAGATTTACAAACAAAAATTCCCGACGGATTAAAACTTTCCGCAGTTACAAAACGTCATGCAGTTGAAGATGTTTTAATCGCGCGAAAAAAAGGAATGACAATTTTATCTCTGCGAGAAAATGCAATTGTTGCAACGGGTTCTTTGAGAAGGAGAACTCAGCTCTTGCATTTGCGTCCCGATATTAAAGTGGTTGAACTTCGCGGCAATGTTCCCGGACGAATTAAAAAATTTTTAGAATCCGAATGGGATGCAATTATACTTGCCCGCGCCGGAGTTGAAAGATTGAACTTGAAAAAATATATTTCGACAATCATTCCCGTTGAACAAATTCTTCCTGCAGTCGGACAGGGTGCGCTCGGAATTGAAATTAACGAAAACAATTTTGAGTTGCATGAAATTTTACAATCAATTCACCACGAAGAAACGTATCGCGCAGTTTATGCCGAGCGAGAATTTTTACACACGCTCGAAGGGGGTTGTCAGGTTCCGATTGGCGCGTTCGGAAGAGCAAAACAAAACGGTTTCTATTTTGATGCAATTGTCGGAAGCATTAACGGTGAAATAACTTTTAGAAGGCATGTTCGCGTTAAAAATAATGATTATAAAACAATCGGTGGTAAAGTTGCTAAAGAGATGCTCAAAGCCGGCGCCGATAAAATATTAAATGAAATATATAACGTGAGGATAAAATGAAATCTATTCAATTAATATTAGCCGTTGGTTTTCTCCTTTATTTATGCGGGTGCAGTTGCGATTGTGATAAGGAAGAATTAGTACACAGAAAATATGTAATTGCCGGAAACGAATTTATTATTTCCAAAATCGGTAAAGAAAAATTTGAAAAATATCTAAGTTTTGAGCCGGAGAAATCTTCGCGCATCGAAAATTATTTCGAGATGCACTACCGGTTTATTCATCCCGAAAAAGAATTTATTAATGAAGAAATTATTTTTTATTTAGATACACTCGGCAACGTCAACTTTGAAAGGGATGTTATCGGTGTGCCCGATTGCATCAACAATTCTCAACTTTGTGAATTCGAAATTGACGAAGATGGAGCGAAATCAATCGCACGCCAAAACAATTTTGAAGAAGGAATAAAACCCTGGCTCGTTTCATTTAGATGGAATGAAAAATTAAAAAAATACGTCTGGCACATTCTATCAACATTGAAAGAGGGGCAAGGTTCGCAAGGAATGATTGGCAACGGAAAAGAAATGATAATTGATCCATTGAACGGCGAAGTCCTTCAACTCAATGAGTGGAACATTCGATGAAAAAATTGAGAACGCGAACTCAATTAAAAAAATCGGATAAGCGCGAACAGATTCTCGAATCTGCTTCGAAACTCTTTGCGCAAAAAAATTATCACGAAGTAATGATGGAAGACGTCTCAAAAGAAATTTCCATTGCGAAAGGAACACTTTATCTTTATTTCAAATCGAAAGAAGAATTATATTTTTCAATTGTGGAAAATCGGTTGCAACGATTAATTGCTTCACTGAACGAGACGGTTCATGCCTCTTCAAATGCTGTGGATGCTCTTCATAGTTTTGTGCAGCACGTTTTTATGTTTATGTGTAAGTATCAAACTTTTTTTCAGGTTTATTGGTACCAAAATATAAAACCGAAAAACTCTGTTTGCGATGCGATAACAAGACTTGAACGAAAATTAAAAAAGATTGCTTACGAAATAGTTGAAGACGGAAAGAAGGAGAATATCTTTAAAGAAATTGAAACTGAACTTGCCGCCGACATTGTTTTGAACTCGATATTTACAGGGGTTGAACGACTCATGCACAAACGAATCTCGAACGAAATGAAATTAGCTCAGGTGAATAAACTTTACGATTTTATTCTCGGTGGGTTGTTTTCGGGATTTGTAAAGCAATTTTCTCAACCGCTTCATAATGTTTCGATTGCATTGACGCGCAGTGTGGAAGAACATAAAGAGTCTGCAAAAATTCTTGAAGCATTCGGCGCGCGTGTTATTTCTTTCCCGACAATTGCATTTAAAGAATCATCAAAAATTTCCGTACTTGAAAAATATATTTCAAGTAAAGAAAAAATAGATTATCTCATCATTACATCAGTTACCGCGGTCAAATATTTTAACGGAATGATTCGTCGGAATGCCGCGGAAGATTTTTATGAACGTATTAAAATAATTTCAATCGGTAACAAAACAACTTCATACTGTGAGTCACTCGGATTGAATGTTGTTTTCACTCCGAAAAAATTTTCGGCAAAAGATTTTGTTAATGAACTTAAAATAAATTTACGTGAAAAAGTGTTTCTGCTTCCGCAATCTTCACTTGCAACGAGTGAGATCAGCAGCTATTTAACCAATAATAATGCGGTTGTTCACGCCTTCGAGTTATATGAAACAACTTTACCGGAACAAAAATTATCGGAGAAAAATCTTCTGCAACTCGAAAAAGCAAACCCACAATGGATAATTTTTACAAGTCCTTCAACTTTCAATAATTTCATTGCAATTCTTGGAAAGAAAAAGGGGGATGAATATTTGAGCAAAATAAAAATTGCCGTAATCGGACCGACAACAAAAGCGGCGGTGGAATCGATGAATTACAATGTTGAGCTCACTCCAAAAGAATATACGATGGAAGGAATCACAAAAGAACTAATCACTTTTTACAACAAAGAGAGACAAATAAATTAATGATGAAATTTGAAAACGATCTTTTTTTAAGAACAATACGAAAAGAAAAAGTTGAACGTACACCTGTTTGGATGATGCGTCAGGCGGGAAGATATTTACCCGAATATCGTGCTGTTCGTGCAAAAGCAGATTTTTTAACGATGTGTAAAACTCCCGAACTCGCGGCAGAAGTAACGATTCAACCCATTGATATTATTGGCGTTGATGCCGCAATCATTTTCTCAGACATACTTGTAATTCCCGAAGCGATGGGAATGGAATTAATTATGCACGAAGGAAAAGGTCCTCTCTTTACACATCCGATTCGGAATGAGAACGATGCGAAATCGTTGAAAAGAATTGATGCAGAAATGGATTTGAAATATGTTCTTGATGCAGTCGCGTTAACAAAAAAAGAATTGAAAGGACGGGTTCCACTAATCGGATTTTGTGGTGCGCCGTGGACTCTTCTTACTTATATGGTTGAAGGTAAAGGATCAAAAACTTTTTCAGAGGTAAAGAAATTAATTTATCACAATCCAAAACTTGCGCATGAAGTATTAAATCTTTTAGCCGATTCATGCGCGGAATATCTTTCGGCAAAGATTGATGCGGGTGCCGACGCAGTGCAAATATTTGATACATGGGGTGGAATTCTTTCCCAAAAAGATTTTGAAGAATTTTCTCTTCCTTACATCGCAAAAATTATTGCGCAGTTAAAAAGAAAAGATGAACCGGTAATTGTATTTGCGAAAGGTGTTCATTACGCAATTGAAAAAATTGCAAACTGCGGTTGCGATGTTGTTGGGCTTGATTGGACTATGAATCTCGGCGCAGTACGAAAGCAAATCGGCGACAAAGTTGCACTGCAAGGAAATTTAGATCCCACGATTCTTTACTCAAGCGAAGCGAAAATTGAAGAAGAAGTAATTCGAATATTGAAAGAATTTGGAAATGGAAGCGGGCATGTGTTTAATCTTGGACACGGCATTCTTCCCGATGTTGAACCTGAAAAAGCAAAACACTTTGTTCGATGTGTTAAGGATTTGAGCAAACAATTTCAAGTAGGATGAATGGCTCGCGAGTTGAGAAAGATTATGGATTCAAAGATCAGATTCGTAGAGCATCAATTTCAAAAATGGATAATATTGCCGAAGGATTTGAAAGAGGGAGCGATAAAGATTTTATAAAATTACTCTTCTATTCAAAAGGATTTGCGGAGAAGTAAGCTGTATGCTCAATGTTGCAAACGAACTGAATTATCTTCCAACGGAGAAATATGAAAAATTAAAAAACGATTGCTTCGACATATCAAAACAATTAGGAAGTTTTATCAAGTACCTTTCAAAAAAAAATTTGATTTTGAGTAAAACGAGTTTTGAACGAAGCGATTTTTAAGTGAAACGATTCTTAAGTAAAACGATTTTTGAATGAATTGATTTTAATAACCAAACACACAACCAATAACCATGCATATAAATCTTGATTTAGTAAAAAAATATGATAAACCCGGACCGCGTTATACAAGCTATCCGACAGCGCCCCACTTCAACGAAAACTTTACCGCCGAAGATTACATCGATGAAATTGTAAAAACAAATTACGGCGACAGTCTTCCCGATCTTTCGCTCTACTTTCATTTACCGTATTGCGATACGCTTTGTTTCTTCTGCGGTTGCAACATGATAATAACAAGAAACAGAGATCGCGTGAAGGAATACATTTCATATTTAAAAAAAGAAATCGATTTACTTCGAACATATCTTTTGCCCGAAAGAAAAGTTGCACAACTACATTGGGGGGGAGGAACACCGACTCACTTATTCCCGGATGAAATTTTCGAACTCGCTTCTTACATCTCACAATCTTTTTCATTTAAAGAAAATTCCGAAAACGGATGCGAAATTGATCCACGCGGATTGACGCACGAACATCTTAAAGCCTTGCGGGAAAACGGATTCAACCGCATCAGCATGGGCGTTCAAGATTTTGACGCGAAAGTGCAACGAGCTACAAACAGAATTCAACCCGAAGAGATGACGAGACAAGTCGTGTCATGGATTCGTGAATTAAAATTTGATAGCATCAATCTCGATTTGATTTACGGACTTCCATTCCAATCACTAAAAAGTTTTGAAGATACGGTTGAAAAAATTATTGATATTTCTCCGGATCGAATTGCATTATTTAATTATGCGCATGTTCCGTGGATGAAAAAACATATGGCGTTAATTCACAAAGAAGATTTACCGGTCGCAGAAGTGAAATTGGAAATTCTAAAAATGACAATAGAAAAATTGACGGGCGCCGGTTATGTTTTTATCGGGATGGATCATTTTGCAAAACCGAATGATGAGCTTTCTGTTGCAATGAAAAATAAAAATCTTTATAGAAATTTTCAGGGCTATAGCACTAACGCCGGCGCGGATCTTTATGCATTCGGCATAACTGCAATTAGCCAATTACAAAATATTTACGCGCAAAACTTCAAGACAGAAAAAGAATATTTTGCTTCACTCGATAACGATAAACTCCCCGTAAATAAAGGCTACAAATTAAGTGATGATGATTTATTGCGTCGTTATGTTATTATGAAAATTATGTGCGACTTCGAATTAATCTACGCAGATGTCGAACGGAAATTCAATATTGATTTCAAAAAATATTTTGCAAATGGAATCGCAAATCTTGAACAATTTGCAAAGGATGATTTAATTCAAATGCGTGAAGATAGTTTTACAATTTCGGAGATGGGGAGGTTATTGATAAGAAACATCGCAATAAACTTTGACGGATACATTGAGCGAAAAGAAGATACTGCTCGCTACTCGCGAACGGTTTGAAAGTTTAAGCTTTTATTTTTACACCCATTACTTCGCGATACACCATGAACTTCAATCGTTCTCGATGTTTTCTTAACATAAGTGCGCTAAGAAATCCGCCTAAAACTTCGTCTGTCTTACGTTTAAGTTCTTCTATTTTTGGTAAAATATCTGCGAGCAATTGATCGTTTTTCGGTACAAAAATTTCAGGAACTTCCAATTCCATAAATACTTTCAAGAAACGAGCTTCTTCTTCCGAGCGACATTCGATGTAAGACTCGCTTTTTCTGCCGAGAATTACATAATATAATTTCCAGCCGAAGAATTCACTTTCAATTCTTGTAACTCCGCTGTTCAGAGGAAGTTCAAATCTTCTTCTATCTTTTCTTGGTAAAGATAATACTTTCTCTTTATAGTAATCACCAATCAGCATAAGTTAAGATTGCCTCAATAGTGTTGTAATTATATTTTCTTTAATCATCATCAAGTCAACATCATTTACACCGTTACCATTGTAGACGCTGTCCGATCTTGAAAGCCGACTTTTAACCATATCCACAACCGCGGCATAGATTTTAATTTGTTGTTCTTCGTTTAATCCGAAAAGATTTTCCATAATTATTTTATCCAGATTTCTACGAGCAGGTTTTATTCTGTTGAAATCAATAGAAATAGGGTTTTCGGCAATTTCAATGAAAACACTTTCAGCTTTTTCATTCAATAATTTTTTATAAGCCGAAACAATTTTTTTTCTCACGTTACTATCTATAGTATGAAGATCAATCATAGGAAGTTGCTCAACAACTTTAACGTCAATATCTGCAATCGCTTGGGCACCGGTTAATTGACGTGACGAAAATTCCGTAAAAAGTCTGATGATAGTTGAATTAAGAATACCGCCAAGTAAATAAATATTTTTTTTATTTTTGGGAAAAATTCCATAAAATTTTTTATCCTCATACACATTATCATTTAGAAGCACAGGCATTCTTTCACCAACTTTTGCGGGAAAAATTAATGGGGCGTATTCCCAATTTTTCCCGAGTGCATACCATGGATTTCTTCCATGACAGGTTGGGCGAACTGCGTAGCCGGCTTCCTCTCCGGATAGAATATATCTTAATATTTTTTTCCCGCGCAAAGATTTTTTGTCTTTCCAACAGATAATTGATTTTCGCTTTAACTGATTTTTATCAACTTTATAATTCGGGGTTTCTTTAAGTGTAAAAACTATCGGTTGTAAAAATTCTTTTTCAATTTCGTGCCGTGTTGCTTCTTCCTCAGTTAAATAAAAGAATTCGTTGGCACCTGATTTTATTCCGAATCTAACTTTCGCAACATCCGAGAGCTTTATTAGAGATTTACTTTTTTGTCTAAGGACTTCAAATAGAATTTCCGGTGCTCTGATATATTTAGCCCAATTAGTTCCGACATATTTCATGTCGTCCGAATTAAATCCTTCTTTCCATAAAGATTTTTGATCTTTAACATAAATTTTTAAATCATCATTTTCGTAGACATTGCTATGGGAGAGAATGGTTTTCACCAAGCCATCAAGTGCATCCGAACGTTGAACTTGACCCTCCCAATTTTTTTCGATAGGAGGAATTATTTTGCCAAGTCTTTTTTTCAAATGAACAAAGCGAACTTTGTTTTTCTCACGTTCTTTTTCATTACCACATTTATTTAAAACTAAAATACATGTATTGATATCTGCATCTGTGAACCATCGTTCAACTTTGGATTCGATGAGTGCTACTATTTTATAATTCTTAAGAAAGAATTCTTGCAGCCCAACTCCATAGTCGGAATCAAGCCAAAGAGAAGAAACGATAAAGCCAAAATAGCCGTCTTCCTTAAGAAACTTTGTTCCGTGAACAAAAAAATATGAATGAACACCGGCGCGCTTGCTGATATCTGCAAGTCTTTCATCACCACTAAAGACTGCGCTTTCAATTAATTCTTCTTTATTAACACCTGTATCCGGAATTTCTTCCTGTCGTGTGTAAGGCGGATTACCAATAATAGCATCAAAGAATCTTGGATACGTTATTTCCTTCACATCTTTTCCCAAAGTTTTTGCTCTTCGCTTTCTCCATGCATCGGCTTCAAAACCTTCCTTATCGGCTTGAAGAGCAAAAAAATCTTCGTGTAAAATGTTTGGATAATTTTCTGTTTGACTTAAATCATTAATTGCAAGATTTATTGTAGCGAGGTGAGCGGGGAATTTAGCAATATCGTTACCCCAAATAGTACTGAGAATATCATTGTGAGTTTTTAACTGATTCATCAACTTTTTATGCTGGTATGCACGAACCAAAAAAGTACCCGCACCGCAGGACGGATCTAAAACTTTATCATCTTCATGCTTAACACAGAATTTCAAAATAAGATCTATCACATCGGGACTTGTGAAATATTGCCCCAAAGTATGCCGTTCGCTTTCGGGAATAATTCTTTCAAAAATTCTCCCGATGATATCAAATCCCAGTGAAGAAAAATCATACTTGCGTAAAACATTGACATAATCTTTTATTTCCTCAATTATTTCAATACTGTCGGGGAACGCTATTTCATCAATGAAGTCGGTTGTATAAATTGTTTCATAATCTATTTTAAGTACGAGATCAAAATGGGCTTGTAGCATTGATTTGATTAGATGACCACGAGTATAACTCAAAGGAATTTCTAACAAGTCAAGTTTATCGGGTCGCTTTGCCTGAAGCAAATTATAGAAAAGAATTTTGTTAATTAAAAGATATGCTGTTTGTCGCGAAGCTTTTGCAAAATCATCATGAGAAAAAGTGAAAGACCAACCTTGCTCGACAAACCAAGATTTTAAAGAATTAGCGAATGATGAATCCTTATGACATTTATCATCAATCATGTTTTTGTAATAACTACTGAGTACCCGAATTTTTTCGTGAATCCGAAAAATTAAAAATTCATCCAGTGCTAATTTCGGTTCAGATTCTTTTCCAGTATGAACCGAGTGGAGTTTGAGAAGAAATTCTCGTAGACCTCTTTTAATCTGTTCACTAATTTTTTGGTTTTCGATATCATCCAAATTATCAATTTCTGAAAGATTGTATTTATCTATTATCTGTTCTTCTTCCTTTTTTAAAGAATTAACTTTTTCAGTGTTGAACCAGATAAGTTTTTTAAAATTAGTTGTGGCAAAATATTTAGCTTTACGTTTAGTAGCTTTTAATCTTGCCGGCTCTTTTAATTCGTGATCGTTAAAAACATTAAAGTAGGGTTGCTTTGCCTCGATAAGACAGAGAACATTTTTGCTCCTTCTATTTTCATAAATAATTAGATCAGGTCTCTTTTTATCAGAAGCACTCGTTTCAACATCGGGCAAACACAGATCAAGTTTTTCTTCTTCAACAATCTGCCGCATCCAATGCATCAAAACAGCAACTGCAGTTTGCTCTGTTTTATGTACGGTTCTGTCAAAGGCACCGGAGATAGCGCTGCTGCCGATTTTATTCTTTTTCATACTCTTCAAAAACTTGGTCAACGATTCTTCGGGCAATTTCAAAAAGTGCGGCAATCCTTACTATTTTTCTTTCCCCCATTCCTTTAAATTCAAGAAATCTTGATAACGGTTGATTGGCAATACCTTTATATCCGCTGAACCGCCGAAGTATTTCGTCTGCCAATTCTTCGGCACTTTTGCCTTTTGTTCCCGTTGAAATTATAATTGCGAGCAACTCCGCATCAGAAAGACATTTTGCGCCTTTCTCAATTAACTTACCCCCCGGATGTTTCCATCGTTCGTAATCAGTTGTCGGTTCGGATATTTTGAATTTCGTTTTACTCATTTATAAAAATATTAATTAACGTAACATAATCTTAATTTAATTATTCGGTCTTTCTCCCATTGGTGCGGTTGTAAAGAAATCGTTGTAATATCTTTGAGTATATTTTTCAACTAACTCACTAATTCTTTCTTCACTTGAAGATTTAATAATTAAACCTGCGTGATACGGTTTATTCATTCTCCAGACTACTTCAGGGTCGTTGTAGGAATTAAGATCGGGATATTCTTGTTTTGCGAGTGAAGTAATTATTGCGGCAAAATTATTTTCTTCTTCCGGCGGAGAATATTTTTTGAGATCATGACTAACTTCAATCTTCGCCCATTCTCTCCAAAGATTAATTCCCGATGCAGCTTCAATTAAATTTGATAAATGTGCGCCCCCCACTCTTGCAGAGGTTTCTATAAAATAAAAATTTCCGTTGTCGGATGATTTCACAAATTCAGAATGAGAAACTCCGTAAAGCAATCCGAACGCTTTAAGAAGTCTGTCGTTTATTCCAAGAAGTTTCATCGAGTCTTCCGATTCGCGATTCAAGTTTTGGCTTGTAAATACGCGCCCTTGGTGAGCTACTTCAAATGGCGGCGTTCCATATTTGCTGGCGATTGCAAATTTAATTTCACCGTTAACAACGATTGAATCGACGTGATAAATATTTCCGGTGATAAATTGTTCGGCGAGAAAAAAAGATTGTTCGTCGCCGAGTTCATTTACGCGATTCCATAATTCATTTTCATCGTTCACTTTTTTCATTCCGTATGCACCTGCAAGCATACGCGGTTTTACCATATAAGGAAATGGAACTCTTGAGATAAATTGTTTTATCTCATCATAATTTAAAATGTGCTGAAACTCGGGGACGGGAATTCCTTTTTCTTTTGCACGGGTGCGCATTGCAAGTTTGTCGCGGAAGTATCGCGCAGTTGTATCTCCCATTCCTGGAACGCGCAGATGTTCTCGCACCGAAGCGGCTTTCTCCACATCAAAATCGTCGAGCGCAACGATGCGGTCAATCTTTTCATTTCTTGCAAGATAACTTACGCCATAAATAACATCTCGCATATTCCATTCTTGTTTTTGATCGGGAATGAAAAATATTTCATCCAGCGATTCGCGAGGCCAACTCGCATTTTCCAAACTTTTTGAAGTTAGGAGAACAACACGAGCACCTTGATTTTTAGCCTCGCGCATGAAGTCGAAACCTTTTTCATAACTTGCCAAACATAAGATTGTTTTATTCTTACCTTTACTCATTGCATTCTCTCTCAATTAATATTTTGAATTTAAAATGATAATAAACTTTTGTGAAATCAGTTTCAATAGGTAATTTAAGATTAGTTAAATTCTAATCGGCGTAAAGTTCGAACTCTTTTTCAACTGATGTGCTGTTGCCGTTCTTTTTATCTGTGATAGATATAACCAATTTATAAGTTCCGGGTTTAAAAGTTGAACCCAGCTCAAACTGAATATCGATTGGAACATCCGCTAAAATTTCGTTTGATGTTCCTTCCAGATTATCGTTAAAAATTTTTTCAATCTTTGTATTGTCGGGTGTTATCAAATCGGCGGAGTAATTTAAGTTGTACTGAAAAATATTTTCGACTTTATCTTGCTGAACTCCTTTTACAATTGCGCTCGCGTTAATCTCCCACGCATCGACTAAGTCATACGCAAAAACTTCAACGCTCTGTGCAGAAAACCGAACAGGTTCATCTTTTCCGCAGCCGAACAACAGCATGATTGAAAATGAAATAAACAAAATTTTCGTTTGAGCTGAATTCATGTTAACCTCGCTTTATTAACCGTTTTTCGTTTGAAAATCTTTCATGAATGAAACAAGATATTCAACGCCTTTTTTAGGAAATGCATTATAAATTGATGCGCGCAATCCACCGACAGAACGATGACCTTTCAATCCATCAAAGCCTGCGGCTGTTGTTTCTTTAATTAATTTCTTTTCAAGTTCTTCAGAAGGAAGATTAAAAGTTATGTTCATTAATGAACGGCTATCATTTTCTGCATGTCCGCGATAATATCCGCCGCTTGCATCAATGCAATCATAAAGAATATTTGCTTTCTCCAAATTCAATTTATACATCGCATCCAATCCGCCGTTCTTCAATAAATATTTTCCGACAAGATTAATGATATAAATTCCGAAACAATTTGGAGTGTTGTAAAGAGAATTATTTTCCGCGTGAGTTTTGTAACTCAACATTGTGTGCAGTGATGATGAACTTCGTTCGAGCATATCTTTTCTCATTATTACAAGCGTAACGCCGGAAGGACCAATGTTCTTCTGCGCACCCGCATAAATCAAGGCGTATTTGCTAACATCAATTTTTTTGTGAAGAATATCCGAAGATGCATCACAAACAAGAGGAACAGCACCGACATTCGGCTCGCTTTTGAATTGCGTTCCAAATATTGTGTTGTTCGATGTGAAGTGAACGTAAGCCGCTTCAGAATCTAATTTCAGTTCTTCCTGTTTGGGGATGCGTTTAAAATTTTCTCCTTCGGTAGATGCGGCGATGTTCACGGTTCCGCAACGCTTCGCTTCTTTAATTGCTTTTTGAGACCACGTACCTGTGTTGATGTAATCAGCTTTATTTGCAGGTGGCATCAAGTTTAGCGGCACCATCGAAAATTGCAGTGATGCGCCTCCTTGTAAAAATAATATTTCGTAATTATCGGGAATCGAAAGCAATTCTTTCATCGAAGAAATTGCGCCCGCGTGAATTTCGTCAAACACTTTTGAACGATGACTGATTTCAAGAACAGACATTCCTACTCCGGGAAGTGTGAAGAGTTGTTCTTGAGCTTCTTTTAATACTGCCTCCGGTAAAACTGCCGGACCGGCGCTGAAGTTATATATTCTATTTTCCATTACTTGTTTCCTTTTTGTTGTGTAAGGGTGAAAAGTTTTTATTTCCTAAATTATTTTTCAAATTCCTTCTTCGGATTCATCTTCTTCTCTAAAAAAGCGTAAGGGATGAGATTTGAATTAAATTAAATGCGTTAAAAATCCGTCTCTAAGTTTTGGTTCGAACCAAGTTGATTTTGGCGGCATAATTTCTCCGGCATCGGAGATGTTCATCAAATCATCGACCGAAACAGGGAAAAGTGAAAATGCAACGGCAAACTCGCCGCTCTCAACAAGTTTTTCCAATTCATCTGTGCCGCGAATTCCACCGACGAAATCTATCCGTTTATTTGTTCGCGGGTCATCAATTCCAAGAATAGGATTGAGCAGAAAGTTTTGCAGATTACTAACATCAAGTTTATCGGCTATTGACGAGGATAAACTATTGCTGGCGAAAATTTTATCTCGCGGTATTAGCTCGTACCATTTTTTATTTATATACATACAGTATTGTTCACGCTTCACCGGTTCTTTGTGATTCGATTCAACGATAATAAAATTTTCAGAAATCTCTCTTAAAAATTCTTGTTCCGAAAACCCATTTAAATCTTTTACAACTCTATTGTATGGAAGAATTCGCAACTGTTCCGCAGGAAAAAGAACGGCGATAAAAAAATTATATTCTTCATCTCCGGTGTGGTTTTTATCTCTCTTCATCATCTCTGTTTTGGCGCGGCTGGCACTTGCAGCGCGATGATGTCCATCGGCGATGTATAATTTTTTTACTTCTTTAATTGAGTTGACGATTGTGTTATTCAACCCCACCGGTATTTTCCAGATTGTGTGTTGAATTCCGTCAACGCTTGTTAAATCATAAAGATAACTTTCAGTCTGAATAATGTTTTTAATTATTTTATTTAAATCTTCAATACCGCGGTAAGTTAAAAATACAACCCCCGTTTGCGCGTGTGTTGTAATGATGTGATTTGTTCTATCATCTTCTTTTTCTTTGCGGGTTTTTTCATGTTTCAAAATTACATCATTGTTGTAATCCTCAACCGAAAAAGTTGCGGCAATACCGACATGGCATTGCATTCCCATTATTAATCTGTAAAGATAAAATGAGGGTTCTGCCTCTTCCAGCATCGGAGCTTCTTTGATGATTCTTTCTAAATTTTGTTTTGCAAGATTATAGACTGATGAGTCGTAAGGATTAGAATTATCCGGAAGTTCAATTTCACTTCTCGTAATTCTTAAAAAACTTAAAGGATTATCTTTAGCAAACTCTCTTGCTTCTTTCGTATTCACAACATCGTACGGTACGCTTGCAACCAAAGATGCAGCGGCAGGGGACGGTCGTAATGCTTTAAATGGTCTGATGATCGCCATCTTCTCTCCAATTTTTAAATTTACCACTCCAAAATTCGTAAAATAAAAGACAACTTTCCATTAAGTTTCACTAAATTCGTACGAATTCTGATACAAAAATTTTTATGGTTTTTGAGATTCGCTGAGAATAATTATTTTTAATAAAAAGAAAGTAAAAAATGACTAAGAAAGAGAAAACTTTGCAAAAGAATATGATTCTTCTTTTCATGTTGTTAATTGTTGCCGCAGTAGTTTGGTTTTCGGAAACTGCAAATTCAAAAGCCGGAACTATCGATGAGAAAAAATTTTCCAAAGTTGAAAATTTTTCTTTGAAGGATTACAACGGAAAAGAACACAATCTCTCCGATTTCAAAAATTCGAAGGCGATTGTTTTAATGTTCATCGCAACTGAATGTCCCGTTTCAAACGCTTATAATGAGCGGATGGCAAAGATTGCGAATGATTACAAAAATAAAAACATTGCATTTCTCGGAATCAATTCCAACAAAGAAGAGAGCATTGAAGATATTAAAACTCACGCACTCGAAAACAATTTTGAGTTTATCATTTTGAAAGATTGGGAGAACAAAATTGCAGATAAATTTTCTGCGGCTGTTACTCCCGAAATTTTTGTTTTAAGCACAAACTATGAAATTCTTTATCACGGAAGAATTGATGACAACAGACGCGAAAAAGATGTGAAGTCGAACGATCTATCAAATGCGCTTAACGAAATTCTCTCCGGGAAAGAAGTTTCGATGAAAGAAACAAAAGCGTTCGGATGCACAATCAAGCGCATTAATAAATGATGAATTTTTTTGTTGTAATTGTTTTAATTCTTTTCATTCCGAATAAATCATTCCTTGAAGAAATAGAAAAACCGCAAACGAAAAAAAATTTCACTCCAAAAATTGAACGAATGAATTCCGCCAAACTTGATTCGCTAATTAAAAATCGCAATGGGAAAATTTTATTTTTAAATGTTTGGGCTACATGGTGCAAACCTTGTGTGGAAGAGTTCCCGGATATTGTTAATCTTCATGAAAAATATAAAAATTCAAAAGTTGACATCACCGCGTTAAGTGTTGATTTTGAAGATGAACTTGAAAAGAAAGTAATTCCGTTCTTGAAGAAAAATGAAGTTGAATTCAAAACATTCATCGGCAATTTTAAGAATGATGAAGAACTAATCAACAAACTGAACGTAAATTGGCGTGGCGATGTACCCGCAACTTTAATTTATGATAAAAATGGAAAGCTCAAAAAATTCTTTACCGGAAAAAAGAGTTTGAAGGAATTTTCCGAAGCAATCGAGTCCCTAAAAATGAATTGAAGTGCAATATCACTACAAGCAAAATCTTTACTGAATGAAGTCTTGTTATAAAAAAAATTTTCTTAACTTTAACTAAAAATTAATTTAAAATAATGGAGTTATACATGAAACAAGTTCTACGATGTTTAATGATCTTCTTTTTGTTCACAACGATCATAAACTCACAAGAGGTTCCAAATCCGGAATCGAAACTCGATGCATATTTGCAAGAGTATTTAGAAAATGCAAATCAAACACAGTTCGTTCCCGTTTATGCGGTAATGAAGGAAAGAATGACGTTCTTTGAATTAGCATCACGAACCGGCTATCTTCCTAAACAACAAAGAAGAGCCGAAGTTGTTCGTTTGTTAAAACAATTTAATGAAAGGACGATGGGTGCTGTTTTAACAGAATTAAAACAATTCGAAGATGAGCGTAGTGTAAAAGATATTGAAATTATTTGGGCGATAAATGTTGTTGTGTTCAAAGCGCTTCCATCGGTCATTGCACAACTATCGGAACAGAATAATCAAATTCAAAAATTCCATTACGATGCGCAATTCCCTCTCGAGATGTTAGTTGACGATGAAGGTATCACTGCAAAAAATGATAAGTATAATTTGCGAGTTGAAGCAACTGGTGTTCCCCAACCAGGATTAACATTGATAAACGCTCCAGCAGTTTGGGCGGCAGGCGATAGCGGCAAAGGTGTACTCGTTGCTAATATTGATTCCGGTACAGATTGGAAGCATCCCGATCTTGCATTAAATATTTGGAACAACCTCGGCGAAGATGCTAACAACAATGGCAAAACAATGATTCAGAGCGGTTCAACATGGGTTTATGATCCCGGCGACATCAACGGAATTGATGACGATGGCAATGGAAAGATTGATGATTTTATCGGTTGGGATTATGAAGGCAATGATAACGAACCGAGCAACGGCAGCAGCCATGGTACTGCAACAAGCGGACAAGTTGCTGGCTACGGCACAAACGGAACTCAAACCGGAGTTGCACCAAGAGCAAAACTTATAATTTTGAAACCGAGCGGTGAAACTCAGTATTGGGCGGCACAGCAGTACGCAATTGATAAAGGTGCCGACATTGTAACAAGTTCTTTGAGTTACAAATGGTATTTCTCTCCAAAACCAAATTACGGCTTATTCAGAGAGATGAACGATGTTGAACTTGCGGCAGGAGTTGTTCATACAAATTCTACAAGTAACGATGGCGGAAGCAGCAGCGCTCCTATTCCATTTAACATTTCTGCGCCGGGTAATTCTCCGGGTCCGTGGGTTCATCCCGACCAAACTTTAGTAGGCGGAACGAGTTCTGTAATCGGCTCTGCAAATGTTTTAGCTTCTTCAGATGTGATTGTAAGCAGTTCGCCTTATGGACCTACGACATGGGAAAATTATCAAACCAACAATCCATCTTATCCTTATGTAATGCCTTTGGAATATAGAGATTATCCATATCAAACAGTTACCGGTTCGATGGGATTATTAAAACCTGATGTTGCCGCACCAGGAAATGGAACAACATCAACAGCTCCGGGTGGTGGTTATCAATCTTTCAGCGGAACTTCGGGTGCTACACCACACCTTGCAGGAGTTGCGGCATTGATATTGGGTGCGAATCCAAATTTAACGCCTGCGCAAGTAAGCATGGTTATGCAAACAACCGCAGTTGAAAAAGGAACGCCAGGTAAAGATAATCGCTACGGTGCCGGAAGAGTAGATGCTTTTGCCGCTTACACGCTTGCAACAAGTGGGCAAGTTCCGGTTGAATTAATTTCTTTCATGAGTGATGTTGTTGACAATAACGTGCTTCTCACGTGGGCAACCGCAACAGAGACAAATAATCTTGGCTTTGAAATCCACAGAAAAAGACTCGAGGAAGATGAATTCGCTTTTGTTAAAGTTGGATTTGTAGATGGAAAAGTTAATGCATCTGAAAATTCATACTATAATTTTCAAGAGAAGAATTTATCAAATGGAAAATATGTCTACAGATTAAAGCAAGTAGATCTCGATGGAAGTTTTGATTTTGTCGGTTACAGTTTTGCGGATATTTCTTCTCCAATGGAATTTGTTTTGGAACAGAATTATCCGAATCCATTTAATCCGATTACAACAATAAGTTTCAATATTCCGACAGAGTTAAACATCAGTTTGAAAATTTTTGATGTTCTCGGAAATGAAGTTGTAACATTAATTAATGAGAAGATGAATGCCGGCGATCATGAAGTTCAATTCAACGCTTCAAACATTGCTTCAGGAATTTATTTCTACACGCTTCAGGCAGGCGAATTCGTTTCGACGAAGAAATTAATTTTAATGAAATAAACGAAAAATAATCTTTCAAACACTTGTTTAAGAAGCCGGATTTATTCCGGCTTTTTTTATATTACAAATATATGTGGCTGATAATCATCCACGTAGTGGTTGATTATCAGCCAGTAAAATATTATATTTGTACCATGATTAAGAGAAAAATTTCAAATAAGCTACTCAGTGCTTGCAAAGATTCACCTGTAATTTTGATACACGGTGCAAGACAGACAGGCAAAAGCACACTGGTCAAACAGCATGCCGCTAAAGACCATCCTGCCAGGTATTTAACCTTTGATGATCCGGCAGTACTTTCCGCTGCCGCTTCAAACCCGATGGGCTTTATCGAAAACTTTCACGAGAACCTCATCATTGATGAAGTGCAGAGAGTTCCCGATATATTTCTTGCAATTAAAAGACTTGTTGATGAGAAGAGAAAACCGGGAAGATTTATTCTAACCGGTTCATCAAACATTTTTTTGCTACCGAAAGTTTCTGAGTCACTCGCCGGACGGATTGAAGTATTAAATTTATTTC
>CAYMUL010000018.1:0-65844 GCA_964393605.1 uncultured Ignavibacteriaceae bacterium
GTTGGAAAAATAATTATGTTTGTGCTGCGTAGTGCCTTTGTGCCGTTGTGGCATTTCTTTGAAGAATTAAAAATTACAAATTAAAAATGAATAGTTTGAATTGAGAATTGAGAATGGACAATTGAGAATTGATAATGGACAATAGTAGATAAGAAATTCCTCTGTGTTACTCCGGGTTCTCTGTGGTGAAAAAATTTAACCACGAAGTCGCGCAAAGGAAAAACGTTGTGTGCCTTTGTGAAAATACTTCGTGCGCCTTTGTGGTGAAAAAACGTTTATTCAAGTAAAAATGCGTTCATTCCTTCCTGAAGAATTTAGCTTAGAAAATATTTCATTTTCTTGACTTTTGAGGCATAAGTCAGCATATTTGGAGTGAATGAAAGAATATTTTAGTTCAAAACTTCTTTTCTTTAAAAAAATATTTTAATTGAAACAAATACGACATTTGATTTCAAACTGAAGATGAAATCCTTAAATAAAAAATTTAGAAATTTCGAGGTAATAAAATGAATCAAAAAAATACAAATGAAATGGTAGGTTCTCTATCGTTCCAATCTATACTAACAAACTCAATTGCACAAATTATGTTATTTGCAGTGTTGATGACTCTCGCGGCACAAATTGCAATTCCCGCAAAACCGATTCCATTTACACTACAAACATTGGTTGTAGTACTATCCGGTGCGTTTCTCGGTGCTAAAAAAGGTGCGATGAGTCAGATTGTTTATTTAGCAATTGGATTAACCGGCTTACCCGTTTTTGCGCTTGTGCCGGAACTTGGTTTGGGAATAACTCGTTTATTCGGACCGACCGGCGGTTACTTACTCGCATTTCCATTAGGTGCTTTTGTTGTCGGCGCACTAACTGAAAAATATAAAAAATATTATCAAGTAGTTCTTGCAATGATTCTCGGCGAACTTGTTGTAATTGCACTGGGCGCATTCTATCTCGATTTATTCTTCATCAAAGATTTTCAACAGACACTAAAAATTGGCGTTGCAATTTTTTCATTTTGGCTCGTCTTAAAAGTATTTGCGGCTTCTTCACTTTATTTTGCTGTAAAGAAATTTTCTGAAGAGCCGAAGTATTGAAGAGTATTTTCTTTGCTCTACTTTTAATTAGCGCAATCGGATTTTTTCTTTTCAACTGCAAAAAACTATACGGTTATCTTTTGTTGGGGAAGAAAGAAAATAGATTTGACAAACCGTTCGAGCGAATTAAAAATGTTTTCGTAATTGCCTTCGCACAAACAAAATTACTCCGCGATCCGGTTGCGGGAATTTTGCATATTCTAATTTTTTGGGGATTTATACTTTTTATCTTTGCAGTGCTCGAATCTTTCATTCAAGGATTCTCTCCAACGTTCACATTTGAATTTTTAGGAATATTTTATTCGTTAATTACGGGCGTTCAAGATTTATTCGGGTTGCTCGTAATTCTTGCAATCTTCTTTTCACTCTATAGAAGGTTTGTGCAAAAAGTTAAAAGATTAGCATCCGATAAAGATGGACAATTCGATGCCGCGTTAATACTCTCACTTATTTTCCTCGTTGTTGTTTCGATGTTCGGACAGAATATTTCGCTCGTCGCAAAAAATAATTTTGTGCTCGCCGAACATGAGTTTCGCCCAATATCTACAATGCTTGCGGGAACTTTCTTCAATGTAACCTCATCTGCACCTAATACACTCTACGAAATATTTTGGTGGATGCACATCATTCTGATTTTCAGTTTTCTAAATTACCTTCCTTATTCAAAACATCTTCACGTTATCACGTCGATACCGAATGTCTATTTCGCAAATTTGAAATCGAAAAGAAATATTCTTAAGCCAATCGATCTTGAAGATGAAACTCTTGAATATTACGGCGTTGATGATGTTGACAAATTCAGTTGGAAGCAGATGCTCGACGGTTACTCTTGCACCGAATGTGGCAGATGTACCTCTGCTTGTCCTGCGGCGAATGCAGGAAAATCTTTATCGCCAAAAAAAATAATTACTGATATTCGCGAGCGAACAATTCAGCGCGGAAAATTAATTGAAGCGAACCAACTTGATTCGGGAGAGATGAAAAAAACTCTGGTACATAATCATATAACCGATCTTGAGCTTTGGGAATGCACGAGTTGCAACGCATGCGTTCAAGAATGTCCGGTAATGATTGAACATGTGAATGCAATCGTCGATATGCGGCGTCATCTCGTTTTAACGGAATCAAACTTCCCGAATGAATTGAATAATGTTTTCAAAAGTCTCGAAGTGAACGGCACGCCGTGGGCATTTAATCAAGCGGATAGAGCCGCCTGGGCGGAAGGAATGGATATCAAAACTATGGCGGAAGATTCGAACTGCGAGCTGTTATTTTGGGTTGGATGCGCCGGCTCATTCGATAACCGATACAAAAAAGTTACGCAATCTTTTGCGAAGCTAATGCAAAAAGCCGGTGTTGATTTCAGAATTTTAGGAACTGAAGAAATGTGCAACGGCGATACCGCGCGCCGTTTGGGAAATGAATATCTTGCACAACAAATGATGAAAACGAATGTTGAAACTCTCGAACGTTACAACGTTGTAAGAATTGTTACTGCTTGCCCCCATTGCTTCAATACATTCGATAAAGAATATCCGCAATTCGGCGGACACTATGATGTAATTCATCATACCGAAATGATTGATGATCTTATCTCTTCGGGTAAAATAAAATTGAAAGATGTTCCTTCGAAAGAAACATTCACCTATCACGATTCATGCTATCTCGGAAGATATAATGAAATTTATGACGAACCGCGAAATTCAATCTCTAAAATTAAAGGTGCGAACCTTGTTGAGATGGAAAGAAATAAATCGAAAGGATTTTGCTGCGGAGCAGGAGGCGGAAGAATGTTTCTTGAGGATGTTGAGGGTGAAAGAATTAATTCCATCCGTGCGGAAGAAGCAATTGCAACGAATGCCGATACAATCGGAACTGCTTGCCCGTTCTGTATGACAATGATGAACGACGGCGTGAAAGCGCACAACAAACATGAACTTGTAAAAGTAAAAGATATTGCCGAAATTATTTTAGAAAATTCCAATTAACTATTCACTAACAAACATAGGAGGTCTCAATGGAAAAATTTAATCAATTGGTTCAACACGTTCAATCTTTGGAAGGCGATTTCCAAAAATTTTACGAGCGAGGTCAAGCTGCCGCAGGAACCAGATTGCGCAAAGGTCTTAGCGAGTTAAAAAAACTTGCTCAAGATGTTCGCAATGATGTACAAGCTGTAAAGCAAAATCGTAAAGGTTCTGCAAGCTAATTTCTATTGAATCGATTGAAGGACTGATCTGAAATGGTCAGTCCTTTTTTTTTATGCGAAAAGTTTTTTTTCTTCTCTATCTATCGTTTCTGTTTTTCTTCAACGGTGCGCAAAATAATTTTAGAATTACTCCGGCTTGCGACTCACTGCAACTTGTTACGCTTGCTTTTGTCGGTGACCTGATGTGTCATTCTACTCAGTTCAATTATGCAAAAGTTGGCCAAGATAGTTTTGATTTCAATCCTCACTTTGAATTTGTAAAAGATTATTTAAGCCGGGCAGATTATACTTTCGGAAATCTTGAAACAGTTTTCGGTGGAAGAGAATTGGGTTATATCGGATATCCGAATTTTAATTCTCCCGATGATTACGCTTCCGCAATTAAAAATACCGGTTTCGATTTTTTATTTACTTCGAGTAATCATTCACTCGATCAAGGGGAACGCGGTGTTATCAGCACCTTGAAAATATTGGATGAACTGAGATTTACTCATGCGGGAACTTATTCTTCTTTTGCGGCAGGAGATTCGTTAACAAAACTCAATATTGGTGGAATAGAAATTTCAACTCTTTCCTACACTTATGGAACGAACGGAAAAAATATTCCGAAAGGGAAAGAATATTTGGTGAATTTAATTTCTCTCGAGAAATTGAAAGAAGATATAGCGAAGGCAAAGCAAAATAAAAATTCTTTAATTCTAATCTATTTTCATTTTGGAGAAGAATATCAGCGCACGCCGAACGAGTATCAAAAACGAATTGTGGATAGCGCATTCTCTTTTGGTGCAGATATAATTATTGGAAGTCATCCGCACGTTCTTCAAAAATGTGAATTCAAAAAACTTTCTAATTCGAAATTCGACACAGGATTCGTTGCATATTCGTTGGGGAATTTTTTTTCCAATCAGCAGTGGAGATATTCAAATATCGGTGGAATTCTTTTCATTCAAATTGAAAAAAATATTACGAAAAATTTGTCAAGAATTTCTTCTTCAAATTTTCTTCCCGCGTACGTTTTCAGAGGCATCATCAATCAACAAAAAACTTACAGAATAATTCCTCTTTTCGAAAATGAAGACTTGAAATCGAAATATAATTTTCTTTCCGCAGAAGACATTCGTTTGATGAATGAGGCACTCGACGACACGAAAAAAATAATTAACATTCCTCTTTATCAACCCGAAATTTCTCGCTAAGCAAACCGAATTCAACTCCCCAGAGTTGTTATATTTGTACTCCAAATTTCATTCTATAAGGAAAAATATTGAGTCAGACTATAACATTAATTAAAGGGGATGGTATTGGTCCCGAAATAACCGAAGCCGCAGTAAAAGTTGTTGAACACACCGGCGTGAAAATCGATTGGGACATTCAAGAAGCCGGAATGACCGCACTGGATAAATATCGCGATCCGCTTCCGCAAGAAGTATTAGATTCTATCAATAAAAATAAAATTGCTTTGAAGGGTCCGCTCACAACGCCTGTTGGAAAAGGTTTTCGAAGCGTCAACGTTGCGCTTAGAAAAGAATTTGATCTTTATGTGAACCAACGCCCCGCAAAAACTTTTAAAGGAATTAAATCTCTTTACTTCGATCATATCGATATGATAATCTTTCGGGAGAACACGGAAGAATTTTATTCCGGCATCGAGCATTATATCGATTCGAGCCGCTCTGCCGCAGAGACAATTGGCATCATAACAAAGCGCGGTTCGGAAAGAATTATTCGTTACGCACTCGATTACGCGGTTGCGCATAAACGAAAAAAAATTACCGTAGTTCACAAAGCAAATATCTTAAAATATACAGGCGGTTTATTCCTTGATGTCGCAAAAGAAATTGCAAAAGAATATCCCACGCTCGAAGTAACTGATAAAATTGTTGACAACATGGCGATGCAAATGGTGATGAATCCTTACCAATTTGATGTAATTGTTACGACAAATTTATTCGGCGATATTCTTTCCGATCTTGCAAGCGGATTGGTTGGAGGGCTTGGACTCGCGCCCGGTTCAAACATCGGAAACGGAATTGCAATTTTCGAAGCTGTGCATGGAAGCGCTCCCGATATTGCCGGACAAAATATTGCGAACCCATGTGCGGTTATTCTTGCCTGCGTCATGATGCTGGACTATATGAAAGAACCCGCCGCCGCTAAGTTGATTGAAACTGCAGTCGCTAATCTCATCGAAAGAGGGGAGAATGTTACTAAAGATATTAATTCTACAAACTTCGTCGGCACTGCGGAAATGGCTGATGCGATAATTAGAGAGATGGATAAAATCGGATGAGGAGTAAATCTCCACTTGCAATGATTTTTATCGTTGTGTTCATTGATCTTCTCGGCTTCGGAATTTTGATTCCGATACTTCCAACATTCGCTGTAAAAGAAATCGGAATGGGAGAAGCGGCAATCGGTTTGATAATTGCCGCATATTCTCTTACTCAATTTATTTTTACTCCGCTAATCGGAAGTTATTCGGATAAATATGGAAGACGACAAATCATACTCGTTACATTATTATTGAATGCGATAGGATACATCATTTTTGCTTATGCACATTCATTCGTTATGTTATTAATTTCCAGAGTTGTTGCCGGCGTTGGCGGTAGCAGCATCGGCGTTGCGCAAGCGTATATTGCAGACGTTACAACACGTGAAGAAAGATCAAAAGGAATGGGTATGATCGGTGTTGCGTTTGGTCTCGGATTTGTATTCGGTCCGCTCATCGGCGGTTGGCTCGCCGGTTTTGGTTACTTCATAACGGGAATGAGTTCAGCCGCATTTTCATTGGGCGCACTGTTACTCAGTTATTTTTTACTTGCAGAATCTCTCCCCCACGAAAAAAGAAACTTAGATTCATCGAGAAAATTATTCAATGTTTCTGGATTCAAAAATATCATCTCCACTCCTGTTACAGGCGTTGTCATTATTCTATTTTTTTTGGTAATATTTTCTGTCGCTAATATTTACGGAACGTTTGCGCTTCTCTGCAATCAACAATATAATTTAACGGATTTGGATGTCGGATATCTTTTCGCAATTCTCGGAACGGTTTCGGTTGTTATTCAAGGTTTGTTCATCGGAAAACTTGCAAAACGGTTCAATGATATTCAACTCATTGCAGGCGGATCATTTTTTTTAACACTCGGCTTAGGGTTGATGCCCTATGGCAGTAGCTTCACCGGATTGATCATAATTTGTGTAATACTTTCTTTTGGAACCGGTTCTTTGCAACCAACTTTATTAAGTTTGATTTCAAAAGTTACTTCCGAAAAAGAACAGGGAACAGTACTCGGTGTAAATCAGTCTCTCTCTTCTTTCGGCAGAATGTTAGGTCCTCTTTGGGGAGGATTTGCTTTCGAATATCTCGGTTATGAAATTCCTTTTATAACCGGAGCTTTGTTTGCGGCATTCATTTTCATTTTCAGTTTGACGTATATGCATAAATTTCTTTCGGTCGAAAAATTGGAAATTGCGCAAGATGTTTAGCGTCGGAAAGATTAATATTGATAAAGCTATTTTGCTCGCGCCGATGGAAAGTATTACGGATGTTTCTTTTCGATTGATTTGCAAAAATCTTGGTGCCGATATTGTGTACACAGAATTCGTAAATGCGGAAGGACTTGTACGCGCTTCTGAAAAAACTCACAAGAAAATGAAAATTGTAGAAAGCGAAAGACCGATTGGCATTCAGATTTACGGCTCGAATAATGAATCGATGGGCAAAGCCGCATTGATGGCGGAGGAACTTCAACCTGAAATCATTGACATTAACGCGGGGTGCTGGGTTCGCAACGTTGTTGGTTGCGGCGCCGGTGCAGGTTTGTTAAAAGATCCTGCCGGAATGCAGAATATGGCAAAAAAAGTTGTCGATGCAGTCTCTATTCCTGTTACTGTAAAAACAAGAATCGGTTGGGATTCAAAAGATATTAACATTGTTGAAATCGCAAAGCGACTTGAAGATGTTGGCGTAAAAGCAATTACAATTCATTGCCGAACTCGCGCACAAGGGCACAGCGGTGAAGTTGATTATTCATGGATTCCAAAAGTGAAAAGCATTGTTTCAATTCCTGTTGTTGTCAACGGCGGCATTTTCAGTGCGGAAGACGCAATAAAAGTTTTTGAAGATACAGGCGCAGATGGAGTGATGATTGCACGCGGTGCAATAGGTAATCCATGGATATTCAGGGAAATAAAAAATTTATTCGAAAATAAAATCAATCCGGAAATTTCGGTAAAAGAAAAAATTGAAACTTGTCTTGAGCATCTTCGTCTCGCTATTGAAAATAAAGGGGAACGACGCGGTACAATAGAGCATCGAAAGTTTTATTCCGGCTACTTAAAAGGGTTGCGAAACTCTTCACGCATTCGGGCAGAACTAATGAATAAAACTTCATACAGCGAAGTTGAAAATATCTTGCAACACTTTGCCGAAACTTATTCGCAAGAAGAAAAAATATTTGTCTGAAGTGAAAAGAAAACAATTCGCACGATTCGTTTCTAATTTTTTCATTCCACCATTTTTCTTTTTGGTCTGTGTAATTTTTCTCGTCAGTAAATCAAACGATGTTGCTGAAATAAAAATTGTTGCCGTTATTTTATCGATCGTAATCGGAGCAGTATTACCAATTTGGTTTGTGCTTCGTTCGATAAAACGAAAAACCATTTCGAATATCGATGCAGAAAAAAAAGAAGAGAGAAATAAACCTTATTTGATGGGGATCGGATTATTCTTTTCCGGTTTTTTAATTGCAAAAATCTTTCACCTCCCAAATGAATTGCAGCTGTTCTATCTTTTGTTTGTTGTGAATTTGATTCTCATATCAATCATAAACAAGTTTTGGAAAATCAGCGCACATTCACAAGGAGCCGCAATTTCATTGGGGCTAACGTTGTTTTATGAATCAAACTATTTCTACTTTCTTTTGCCGATTGTGTTGATCGTGATGTGGTCTCGATACGAATTGAAAGTGCACACAGTTTTACAAATAATTGCAGGTTTTTTATTGGGGATTTTTGCAACATACTTCACTGCGAAATATTTAAGTGAGTTTTTTTATGTTTGATAAAAATCTTCTTATTTCAAAATTAGAATTGATTGCCGATATAATGGACTTGAAAGGAGAAAACAAGTTCAAGGTTTCTGCGTTTAGAAATGGAGCGCTCACGCTTAAAAGATTGTCCGGCGATTTAACAGAAATGATTTTAAGTAAAGAAATTGAAAACGTAAAAGGAATCGGCAAAGGTTTGCTATCTGTTATTTATGAATATCATGACAAATCTACTTTTTCTCTTCTCGATGAATTGATGAAAGATATTCCGAACACACTCCTCGAAATATTTCAGGTGAGGGGATTGGGTCCGAAGAAAATTGGTTTGTTGTTTAATGAATTAAAAATTTCTTCGCTCGAACAACTTGAACTCGCTTGCAAAAACGGTGAAGTGGAAACTCTTCAAGGTTTTAGCAAGAAATTTGTTGAAACTATTCTTTCAGAAATTGAAAAAATAAAATATTATCGTCAATTCATTTTGATACATGAAGCGGAGGCAATCGCACAGAAAGTTGAAGAATATTTTCGTCTTCACGATAATATCGATAAATTCAATCTCACCGGCGATTTACGCCGCAATGCTGAGGTTGTAAATACCGTAGAGTTTGTTTTGTTTTCAAAAAATATTTTTCAAATTGTTCAGCAAATTCAGAGTTCATTCAATTCAGTCGAGCAAAAAGAAAATTTAATCATCATCAACAATTTTCAAGTTCCGGTAAAAATATTCTTCGCTGAAAATGAAACCGATTATATCAACTTACTTTTCGAAACGACCGGTTCGACAAATTTTCTCGAAAAAATAAATTACAATAAAATTGAGAATGTGAATTCGGAAGAAGAAATCTTTACAAAACTTTCTATCAATTTTATTCTTCCCGAAAATAGAGAAGTAGAATTTTTAGATTCGAAGAAAAATAATTCATCCGATTTGAGTGTGGAGATTTTTAATGGTCTTCTGCATTTCCATACAACATATTCGGATGGCAAAAACACTCTTGAAGAGATGATTAAAAAGGGGAGAAGCATCGGTTACAAATATTTTGCTGTCTGCGATCATAGTAAAATTGCCGCCTACGCCAACGGTTTGACCGAAGAAAGATTATTATTGCAAGCAAAAGAAATTAAAAATGTTTCGAAAAAAATTGGCGCAAAAATATTTCGTGGAAGTGAAGTTGATATTCTCGCAAACGGCGAACTTGATTTTTCAAACGATACACTTTCACAACTTGAATTTGTCGTGGCGTCGGTGCATAGTCGTTTTGAATTGTCTAAAGACGAAATGACGCAACGAATCATAAAAGCCGTTGAGAATCCGAATGTCTGCGTTCTCGGTCATCCGACAGGAAGGTTGCTGCTTTCGCGCGAGGGCTATCAATGCGATATTAAAAAAATTATTGATGCATGTTTTGACAATAAAGTTGCAATCGAAATTAATGCAAACCCGCATCGTCTCGACTTGGATTGGCGAAATATTTTTTATGCACGTGAGAAAGGTTGTCTCTTTTCAATCAATGCCGATGCTCATTCTACTTCTGATATCGATCTTACAAAATATGGAATGTTGGTCGCTCGAAAAGGCGGCATCACTTCTTCCGAAGTAATTAATTGTTTTGATGAAAATATTTTCAATAAATTTCTTAAAGAAAAAAAATAAAATTGTATGAGTTTGATTCAAACAGAAATAAAAAATAATGTCGCGATAATTCGATTAAACAGACCGGAAAAAAGAAATGCTCTTAGCCCGGATTTGATTTCTTCACTACTCGAAAAATTAAAATCCTTCGAAGCGGATGATAAAGTTAAGGTTGTAATCATTACCGGAAATGGAAAAGCATTTTGCGCCGGCGCTGACCTTGAATACTTAAATTTGCTTCGCGAAAATGACACCTCGGCAAACGAGAAAGATTCAGTTTTGCTATCCGATTTTTTCTTCGGTGTTTATAATTTTACAAAACCACTGATTGCCGCAGTCAACGGGCATGCGATTGCAGGCGGATGCGGGTTGGCGACTGCATGCGATTTTATTATCGCAAATCCTTCTGCAAAGTTTGGTTACACCGAAACTAAAATTGGTTTTCTTCCGGCAATCGTTTCTTATATTTTGTTAAAAAGAATTAGCACGGCTAAAGCGAATCAACTTTTACTTACCGCAGAATTGATTTCTGCCGATGTTGCGTTAAGCATCGGATTGATTGACGAAATCCATGATGAGCCGATGAATAAAGCGTTTGAGATTGCCGAAATAATTTCACAAAATTCTTTGTGGTCGTTGATTCAAACAAAAAAAATGATAAAAGAAGTTTCGAGTATGAAAGAAGATTCCGCAAAAAATTATTTAAAGAACTTAAATGTCATTTCGCGAACCTCACCCGATTTTAAAGCTGGATTAGAAAAATTTTTTAATTCGAAAGGAGATAAAGAATAATGGACTTAAAAAATGTAATTCGTTCCGTTCCCGATTTTCCCAAGCCGGGAATAAACTTCAAAGACATTACAACTCTTTTGAAAAATCCCGAAGCCGTCGAACAAACTTTGCAATCGTTATTAAAATTTGTTGATGGAAAAAGGATTGATAAAGTTGCGGCGATCGAATCACGCGGCTTTATTTTCGGTGCAATGATTGCCAATAAACTCGGCATCGGTTTCGTTCCTATTCGCAAGCCGAACAAACTACCTGCGGAAAAAGTTGCCGAAACTTATTCACTCGAATATGGAACTGATACTATCGAAATTCATAAGGATGCAATCAGCGCGGGCGAAAAAATTTTATTGCACGATGATTTGCTCGCAACCGGCGGCACTGCCAAAGCCGCTTGCAATCTGATTGAAAAGCTCGGCGGAAAAATTGAGCAAGTATCTTTTATTGTCGAGTTGAGTTTTTTGAACGGCAGAAATCTTTTAAATAATTTTGACGTGAGAAGTACTGTAAGTTACGACGCGGAGTAATCACTGCTTCCACGATTTTGGAGCGATTAAAACTACGAATTCACCTTTCGGTTTTTTCTCTTTAAAATGTTCGATTAACTGCTGCGGCGTTCCCGAAATTCTTTCCTCAAACATTTTTGTAATCTCACGACAAATTACGATATACCTTTCGCTGTCATGTATCAAAATTTCGTTCAATAGTTTTTCAATTCTATAAGTTGATTCGTAAAGGATGATCGTTCTATCTTCTTGAAGAAGCGAAAGAATTTTTTTCTGTCTTCCTTTTTTTTGGGGAAGAAATCCTTCGAAGATGAACGAATCAGTCGGCAAACCGGAAATCGAAAGAGCCGCTACAGATGCGGTTGCACCGGGGATAGCTGATACACTTATTCCTTCTTTTAAAACTGCATTTACAAGTCTTCCGCCGGGATCGGAAATGGTTGGAGTTCCCGCATCGCTCACTAAAGCAATATTTAATCCACTTTTTAATTTCTCTATAACTACATCGATAAATTTGCTTTCATTAAATGCATTCAAAGCGAAAAGCGGTTTTGAAATTTCGTAATGCTTGAGAAGAACGGAAGTTACTCTTTTATCTTCACAAATAATTTCATCAACCGAGCGCAACGTTTCGAGCGCACGGAGTGTGATATCTTTTAAATTACCGATTGGAGTGCTGACGATGTAAAGCATGTTATTTAAAACTATTACGGCTCCGCAATTGGAGCCGCATAGTGCAAGTAGTTAATTAATTTGTTATTTATTACGAAGCGAAAATAAAACATTCTCGATTATTTTCAATCCTTTGTTTAAATCATTTTGAGTAATATTCAAAGGTGTGCGGAAACGGATTGATGTGATACCGCAGCCAAGAATTATGAGATGTTGTTTATGCGCTTGCGAAAGAAATTCTTTTCTAATATCTCCGTTCGGCATGTCGAATGCGCACATCAGCCCTTTACCTCTTGCATTTGAAACGAGAGTCGGAAAATCTTTCTGAAGTTGTTGTAATCTGTTAATTAAAAACTCACCTTGAGTCGCAACATTATCAAGAATATTTTCTTCTTCATAAATCTCAAGATATTTTCCGGCGCGCGCCATGTCAATCAAGTTTCCCCCCCAGGTTGAATTGATACGGCTCGGCTTTCTGAAACAGTGCTCTTCAACATCATCAATTCTGTCGCTCACCATGATTCCGCAAGTCTGTGCTTTCTTTCCGAAAGAAATTATATCGGGATAAACATAATGCTCGGAAGCCCACATTTTACCGGTGATTCCCATTCCTGTTTGAACTTCATCAAACATTAAAAGAATCTCATTCTCATCGGCGATTTGTCGAAGTTTCAAGAAAAATTCTTTGCGGAAATAATTATCTCCGCCTTCGGCTTGAATCGGCTCAAGTATAATTACGGCAATGTCATCTTTATTCTGTTTTATCGCCGCATAAATTTGATCGACTGCTTTTTCTTCCGCTTTAATTACTTCACTCAAACTTTGTTCGAGCGGAAAAGTAATTTTTGGATTGTCAATTCTCGGCCATGGAAATTTCGGAAAGTAATTTACTTTATTCAGATCGGTGTTAGTTAAAGAAAGAGTGTAACCTGTTCTGCCATGAAATGCTTCTTTGAAGTGAATGACTTGATGTCCTTTTTCTTCTTTGTAACCTTTCTTAAAATTCTTTTGAACTTTCCAATCGAAGGCAACTTTAAGTCCATTCTCCACACCAACCGAACCGCCGGAAACGAAGAATAGATATTTGAAGTGTGCCGGTTTTGCAATTCTGCCGAAAGCATCCACAAACTCCGCCATGTAAGTTGTGAAGATGTCTGAATTTGAAGGCTTGTTCAACGCGATGTCAGAAACCTTCTGCCTGAATTCCGGAGTTGAAAGTTTTGGGTGATTCATCCCGAGCGGGGAAGATGCAAAGAAAGAAAAGAAGTCGATATATTCATCTCCGTTTCTTTCGTCAATAAAAGTAGAACCATGGCTGTTCCGAAGATCGAGAACAAAATCAAATCCATCCACGAGCATATATTTCCTTAAAGTGTCGTGAACTAATTTCGGTTCGATATTTACAGTGTAATTAATGTCTGTTTCATTTATAAATGTGGTGTTCATTATTTCCTCTCTTAATTAATATTTAGTGTTGATTAAAGCTAAAAAAGAGGGAAGTTTTAAAACACGTTTTCAAACCTCGAAACGAGATAACTCCGCAGCGCTCTGGATAGTATTTTTTTCATGTTTGAATTATTTTCACTGTTTTTGTTTAGTATTCTTCAAGACATCTGATCGAATTAATTTATCAGACTCTAACTAAGATTTGGTATATTTGCGGCTCAAATATAAAAAAAATTGAGGAGAAAATGGATTTCTTAAAAGCATTAAAAATTGAAAAAAATAATTACGGATCTTCTACCGGATTGGAATGGGGAAATACTTCCAATAGCGGTGAATTAAAAATTTATAGCCCGACAAACGGCGAGTTCATTGGCTCGGTATTTCAAGCCTCGGAGCAAGATCATAACAATATCATTGAAAAAGCTAAAGATGCATTTGTCCAGTGGCGCGCAACTCCGGCTCCAAAGCGCGGCGAAGTTGTTCGACAAATCGGTTTGAAGCTTCGCGAATATAAAGAACCTCTCGGAAAACTTGTCTCTTACGAAATGGGAAAATCTCTGCAGGAAGGTTTAGGTGAAGTTCAGGAAATGATTGATATCTGTGACTTTGCAACCGGTTTATCACGACAATTTTATGGTTTAACAATGCAATCGGAAAGACCATCTCACAGAATGTATGAGCAATGGCATCCGCTCGGAATTGTTTGCACGATTTCGGCTTTCAATTTCCCGGTCGCTGTTTGGTCATGGAACGCAATGATTGCCTCAGTTTGTGGAGATGTGAATCTTTGGAAACCTTCTTCAAAAGTACCTCTCTCAGCAATTGCAACTCAGAATATAATAGCCGATGTGCTCCGTGAAAATAATATTCCCGAAGGAGTCTTCTCCTTAATTATTGGGAAAGGGTCCACGATTGGCGAAATGATTTTGAATGATCACAATATTCCGATGGTTTCCGTTACCGGCTCAACTCCGGTTGGTCGCCATGCCGCAGAAGTCGTTTCAAAAAGATTCGGACGGACTATTTTAGAACTTGGCGGAAATAATGCAATAATCATTACTGAAAATGCAGACTTAAAATTAGCAGTGCCGGCGGTAGTTTTCGGCGCGGTGGGAACTGCAGGACAAAGATGCACTTCCACACGAAGATTAATCGTTCATAAAAATATTTATGATAAAGTTAAAGATGTAATTGTCTCCGCATACAAAAGTTTAAAAATTGGAGACCCTCTCGATCAAAATAATCATGTTGGACCATTGATTGATAAATCCGCAGTAAAAAGTTTTACTGCCGCGCTTGAGGAAGTAAAAAAGTCCGGCGGAAATATTCTTTTCGGTGGAGAAGTTCTTTCAGGAATAGGATATGAGAGCGGATGTTATGTTGTTCCTGCAATTGTTGAAGCGGAGAATAGTTATCCGATAGTTCAAGAAGAAACTTTTGCTCCGATTTTATATCTCCTAAAATATTCCGGCGAAGTTGAAAACGCCATCGAAATTCAGAATGGTGTAAAGCAAGGTTTGTCGTCTGCAATCTTCACACAAAACTTAATTGAAGCCGAAACATATTTATCTGCGTGGGGTTCGGATTGCGGAATTGCAAACGTGAACATCGGAACGAGCGGTGCTGAAATTGGCGGAGCGTTTGGCGGTGAAAAAGAAACCGGTGCCGGCAGAGAATCCGGTTCCGATTCATGGAAAGCTTACATGCGTCGACAAACTAACACAATCAATTTCGGTAAAACACTTCCTTTAGCTCAAGGGATTAAGTTCAACCTTTAATTCATCAATTGATAATTTTAGAGAACTTCTGAAGGTTTTCATTTTAGAGGTTCTCTTCATATATTGAAACACAAAAAATTTTAATCAGGATTTTTATTTAATGCCAAAAGAATATGAAATTGCAATTTTAGGCGGCGGACCGGGAGGCTACGTTGCCGCTATCAGAGCCGCACAACTTGGTTTCAAACTTGTTGTAATCGATAAAGATAATTTGGGCGGCGTCTGTCTGAATTGGGGGTGCATCCCGACTAAATCACTTCTCAAAAATGCTGAGTTGTTCGATGCAATTAAAAATCATTCTTCAGATTTCGGTATCACTGCAAAGGATGTTTCATTCGACTTCAACAAAATTATAAAACGAAGCAGAGATATTTCAGAACGGATTTCAAAAAATGTTGAAATGCTGATTAAGAAAAATAAAGTCGATCGAATTCGCGGCTTAGGAACTTTCATCTCTAATAATGAAATTGAAGTTACCGATAGCGATGGAAAACTAATTGACACAATCAAAGCCGATAAGATTGTAATTGCTACCGGCGCACGAACAAGGCAGGTTCCGCAGATTCCAATCGATCGTAAAAATATTATTACAAGTTCGGAAGCAATGACTTTGGAAAAACTTCCGAAAGAAATGATAATCATCGGCGCAGGCGCAATCGGAATTGAGTTCGCATATTTTTATTCTGTGCTCGGAACAAAAGTTAAAGTTATCGAAATGATGAAAAATATTCTTCCAATCGAAGATGAAGAAGTTTCGGTTCTTCTCGAAAAGAATTTTAGAAAGAGGGGAGTGGATATTTTCACAAACGCTTCCGTTGAAAACGCTGTTGCATCGGAAAAAGGAGTGAAAGTTACAATCAATAAAAACGGCGAGAAGAAAGAACTGAAAGCAGATGTAGCTCTTTGTGCAATCGGCGTTCAAGGTAATATTGAAAATATCGGTTTAGAAAAAATTGGCATTGAACTTTTTAAAGGTTATATCAAAGTCGATAAATCAAATTATCAAACGAATGTGCCGGGCATTTATGCTATCGGTGATGTAATCGGACCGCCATGGCTTGCGCATGTTGCATCTTCGGAAGCGATTCACTGCATCGAAACTATTAAAGGATTGCACTCATCTCCAATCGATTATTCGAGCATTCCCGGTTGTACATATTGCCAGCCACAAGTTGCAAGTATCGGTTTAACGGAAAGCAAAGCGAGAGAAAAAGGTTATGAAATTAAAATCGGCAAGTTTCCTTTCATGGCTTCAGGAAAAGCATTTGCAATCGGTGAGCGTGAAGGATTTGTCAAACTTGTTTTTGATGCAAAGTATGGTGAACTACTTGGCGCACACATCATCGGTTCTGAAGCGACTGAAATGATTGCCGAATTGGGTATTGCAAAATCTTTAGAAGCTACCCCCGAATCGATTATCAAAACTATTCATGCACACCCAACTTTATCCGAATCAGTAATGGAAGCCGCCGCACAAGCTTATGGCGAAGCAATTCACATCTAAAATGCTGAACTACCTGAACATTCCATCTATTGCCTATGCCGATGCATGGAAATTGCAAAAGCAAATATTTGATGACGTTGTCGCGGGCAATGTTGTCGATACTTTTATCATGCTCGAACATGATCACACTTACACACTCGGAAAAGTTGCGGATAAAAAAAATCTCCTCGCGAGCGAATCACAACTTAAAGATGCCGGCATCAACGTTTTTGAAATCGATAGAGGTGGAGATATTACGTATCACGGTCCGGGACAAATAGTCGGCTATCCGATTATCAACTTGAAAAATTGGAAACAGGACACACATAAATATCTGCGTGCGCTTGAGGAAGTTATCATTCAAACATGCGCAGAATACAATATCCACGCAGGGAGAAACGAAAAGCACACCGGAGTGTGGATTAATGATAGAAAGATTGCGGCTATCGGAATTAAAGTCAGCCGTTGGGTTACGATGCACGGTTTTGCTTTTAACGTGAATACAGATTTATCTTACTTCAACGGAATTATTCCGTGTGGGATTGCCGATAAAGATGTTACCTCGTTAAAGAAAGAATTACAGCGCGAAGTTCCAATTGAAGAAGTGAAAGAAAAAGTTCTCAAAAATTTTATCGAAATTTTTGAGTTCGACAAAATTGAATTATTGAATTCAAATATTCGTTCCTTAAATTTTGTTCATGAAAATTAAGAGATTTCCTTTTGAAAAAAATTAAAGAAAAAGAATACAAACAGATTAAAAGTAAAGACGGATTGAACGGAAATAGTTTTAATAAAGAATTGCTCGAACGAGCTTTCCGGTTGATGTTCCTTGCCAGACAGATTGACACAAAAGCGATGAATCTGCTTAAACAGGGTAAAACATTTTTTCATATTGCCGGCGCAGGACATGAAGGAATTCAAGCCGCAGTCGGATTGCAACTAAATTCAAAAAGTGATTGGCTCTTTCCATACTATCGCGATTTAGCATTAATACTTTCCGCCGGTGTTTCATCGTATGAATTTTTTCTTCAATGTCTCGGAAAAGCTGATGATCCTTCAGGCGGAGGAAGACAACTTCCTTGTCATTGGGGTTCGACACGAAAAATAAATTTGCCGACACAATCATCTCCGACCGGTACACAGTTTTTGCAGGCAGTTGGTGTGGCTCTTGCTATGAAGAAAGAGAATAAAAATAATTTTGTCTATGTCAGCAGCGGCGAGGGAACGACAAGTCAAGGTGAATTTCACGAAGCTGTGAATTGGGCAAGCCGCGAAAAACTCCCCGTCATGTTTGTAATTCAGAATAATAAGTTTGCAATCTCCGTGCATGTTTCAAGTCAAAGTGGCGGAGAAGATAATTCGATTGCAGAGATGATGCGCGGGTACGCTCATCTCAAAATTATGCGAATCGACGGAACAAATTTCTTCGAATCTTTTCATGCCGTTGCCGATGCAATCAATTATATGAAAGAGGGAAAAGGTCCTGTTCTGATTGAAGCAGATGTAGTTCGGCTTCATTCTCATTCATCGTCCGATGATCATAAAAAATATCGAAGCAAAGAGGAACTTCAGGAAGATTTGGAAAAATGTCCGATCGAATTTCTGAAAAAATATCTATTCGAAAATAAAATCTTTACCCAAGAAAAATTAACTGAAATTGAAAATGAAATCCTTGCGGAGATAAGTTCTTCAGCAGAACGCGCCGCAGAACAACCCGATCCCGATCCGAAACTTGCCGTGAATTATGTGTACGATGAGAGCGGTTTGAAAGATTCATTCAATTACGAATCGACTTTACCTGCCGGTAATAATATTGTTTTGGTTGATGCCGTCAATCATGCTTTGCACGAAGAAATGGCAGTCAATAACAAGATGTATATTTTCGGCGAGGATATTGCAGACGGCAAAGGGGGAGTCTTCACTGCAACCAAAGGACTTTCAACAAAATATGGAAGTGAGCGCGTCTTCAATTCTCCACTTGCAGAGGCGAGCATTCTCGGTGTTGCAACCGGAATGGCTTTTGCCGGTTTGCGTCCCGTTGTCGAAATTCAATTCGGCGATTATATTTGGCCTGCATTCATGCAGATGCGAGATGAACTTGCAACAATTCGTTACCGCTCGAACAACGAATGGTTCGCGCCTGTAGTTGTTCGTACTGCTGTCGGAGGTTATATTCATGGCGGGCTTTATCATAGCCAGAATGTTGAATCAATCTTTGCTCACGTTCCGGGAATTTATGTTCTCTTTCCATCAAATGCCGCAGATGCAAAAGGATTATTGAAAACTGCAATGCGATTGAACGACCCTGTTCTCTTCTGCGAACACAAAGGTTTGTATCGACAAAGTTTTGCAATCACTCCCGAACCCGATGAAAATTATCTCGTGCCGATCGGCAAAGGAAAAATTGTTCGCGATGGAAAAGATATTACCGTAATTTCTTACGGTGCATCGCTTTGGGATTCTGTTTTAGTTGCAAAGAAACTTGAAGATGAAGGATTCTCTGCCGAAGTGATTGACCTTCGCTCAATTATTCCTTTCGATGAAGAATTGATTTACGCATCGGTGAAGAAAACAAACAAAGCAATTGTTGTGCATGAAGATACTTTAACTGCAGGATTCGGCGCAGAAATTGCCGCTCGAATCTCGGAAAATTGTTTCCAACATTTAGATGGACCGGTGCGAAGAGTAGCCGCTAAAGACGCGCACGTGCCGTACAGCCCCGTTTTGGAAAATGCAATTCTTCCGACTCGCGAACAAATTTATGATGAAATAAAAAAACTTATTATGTTTTAATTTTTTGAATAGGACAGAAAATGTTAATTGAAATTGTTATGCCGAAAATGGGTGAAAGCGTTACCGAAGGAACCATTATCAAATGGCATAAAAAAATTGGCGACGCGGTAAAGAAAGATGAAATAATTTTTGAAATCAGTACGGACAAAGTTGATACGGAAATTCCTTCGCAATCTGCCGGAACAATTGCAAAAATTCTTTTCAAAGAAGGAGAAACCGTTGAAGTTGGAAAAGTTGTTGCGATGATTGAAACAGATTCTTCCGCAAAAATTGAAACACCCGCATCATCGGTTGCACCGGAAGTAAAACTTGCGCCACAAATGGAAAAGAAAATTGATGAACCTAAAATTGAAATTGCAAAACCGTCTCCTGTTGCATCGATAGATTTTGTAAATGTTCCAATGCCGAAGATGGGGGAATCTGTTATGGAAGGCACGATTATCAAGTGGCATAAGAAAGTCGGCGATGTTGTAAAAAAAGATGAAACGATTTTTGAAATCAGCACGGATAAAGTTGATACCGAAGTTCCTTCTCCGGCAAACGGAATTCTCGCTGAAATAATTGTGAATGAGCAGGAAACTGTTTCGGTGGGAACGATCGTTGCAAAAATTTCTACGCAAGGCAAAGTTGTTCCGCACGAAGCACAAACTATTTCTGCGCATGATCAAATTGCGGCAACCGTAAATGCGCAGGTTGAACCTTCTTCTCCAAAATTTGAAACACCGAAAATGGATTCTCAAAAAATTATTGAAGAGATAAAAGAAAAAGGATCGAAATTTTATTCTCCGCTTGTAATGAACATTGCGCAAAAAGAAAATGTAACTTTTCAAGAATTGGAAACTATCACAGGTACAGGTCTCGGCGGGAGAGTTTCGAAGAATGATATTCTTGCATACATCGCTAACCGCGCGGCAAATAGAGTTCAAACAGAAATTGCAAAACCAACTCAGCCGCAACCAAAGCCCGCGCCTTCATTCACGCTTCCACCAATCTCACAAAAATTTGAAGCGGGAAAAATTGAACAAATCCCGATGGATAATATTCGACAGAAAATTATGTATCACATGGTCAATAGCCGCGATACTTCGGTGCATGTTTCTGCTGTCGTCGAAGTTGATATGTCCGCAGTTCATAATTTTATGACGGCGAACAAAGAAAAATATTTGAGAGAAAGCGGAATAAAGTTGACGTACATGGCGTTCATTTCGAACGCAGTCGTAAAAGTGCTGCAACAACATTCGCTTGTGAATTCTTCAATTGACGGAAGCAATATCAACATAAAAAAATATGTAAATCTCGGAATTGCAGTTGCAATCGAGCCGAATGGATTGATTGTTCCCAACATAAAAAATGCTCACGAAAAAAATGTTCTCGGTCTGGCAAAAGGAATTGCAGAACTTGCAGAGAAAGCACGTACAAAAAAATTATCTCCCGATGATATAATGGGAGGAACATTCACAATTACAAATTACGGTTCGTTCGGAACGATAATCGGAACTCCGATAATTAATCAACCCGAAGTTGCAATACTTGGTGTAGGCGCAATTACCAAGCGTCCCGTAGTCATGGAAGTGAACGGCACGGATACTATTGCAATCAAACCGATGATGTATTTAACACTTGCGCACGATCATCGTTTGGTTGACGGAATGCTCGGAGGTTTGTTCTTAAAATCCGTAAAAGAAAATTTAGAAAATTTTAATCCGGCAAGTTTGTAATGATTAATCAACATCAAAAAATTTTTAAGGAAAGAAAAGAATTAGAAAGAGGGGAACTCGGCAAAAGACCCGATTGGCTAAAAGTGAGATTGCCTTCGGGAAAAAATTATGTTGAGTTAAAAAACTTAATGCGAACTCAAAAGCTCAACACTGTTTGTGAAGAAGCAAAATGTCCGAACCTCGCCGAATGTTGGAACAGACGAACTGCAACGTTTATGATTTTGGGTGATACTTGCACTCGAAGCTGTGGATTTTGCAATGTAAAATTAGGTTTGCCAAACGAACTCGATCTCGATGAACCGCGCAGAGTTGCGCAATCAGTTCAAACAATGCAACTCAAACATGTTGTCATTACTTCCGTTAATCGTGATGAACTAAAAGATGGCGGCGCAGAAATATTTTCTCAAACTGTAAAATTGATTCGCGAGAAAATGTCCGATTGTACAATAGAGATTTTAATTCCCGACTTCAAAGGAAACGAAGATGCGTTCGAAATAATCATGCACAACAAACCGGATATTTTAAATCATAATTTGGAGACAGTCGAATCGCTTTATCATGCAGTACGACCGCAGGCGAAGTACTCTCGTTCGTTGGATTTGCTTTCGTGGTTCAAAGCGCGGGGCTTGAAAACAAAGAGCGGAATAATGGTTGGCATCGGCGAGACAGAAGATGAAGTTGTAAAATTAATGAATGATTTAGTTGATCATGGCTGTGAAATATTGACTATCGGGCAATATCTTCGGCCGACTAAAAATCATTTGCCGGTTGATCGTTTTGTAACGCTCGATGAATTTGCTTTTTATAAATCGGAAGGATTAAAGATGGGATTCAAAGTTGTGGAATCCTCGCCACTCGTAAGAAGTTCATATCATGCCGATGAACAAGCCCGCAAAGTAATTGTAGAAAAGTCGCTTGAGTTTTAAAATGAATTTTCAAATCCACAGACTCTTTCTCTTTCTCTTCATCTTTCTCTTTCTCTTTTTCTTCAGCTTGTCCTCCGTCCACGCTCAAACTAATTTCCACAAACAGCTCGACGACGATAACTCCAAATACACAAACGTCGGCAACATCAGAATAACGCTGACAAATTTCGGAATGATTGGACATGGATTTGCGCTTTGGCCTCAGCAACCAAATTTAGAATATCCCACAGGCAGCGGAATTGAACATTTGTTCGCTGGCGGTTTGTGGATTGGCGGATTTAAATCGAACGATTCATCAGTTGCTTCGAAAGTTGGTCCGTTCGTTACAACCGGCGCAGTTGATGCAGCTTCCGTTTCTGCACGCGGCGGCGGTTTTGAATTTACAAATAATGCGGGTTCATTAATTACAGAAAGATCATCACTGCTCGATTCGCGCTTTTACGATCCGCTTGCAATTTCGCATCAGGATTTTCTGATGGATTTTCTCGATACCAATCTTACATTTTCAAATGGACAGATAATTGAAAACCATGATCCTCTTGGTGTGGAAATCAATCAGCAATCGTATGCTTGGAATTTTCCGTTCGCTGATTTTTTTGTGATCATGAATTACACTATAAAAAATGTTTCAGGAAAATATCTCGATAGCATTTATGTCGGATTGTGGACTGACGCAGTTGTGCGAAACACAAAAATCACAGCGCCGCGCGGCTCGGCTTTCTTTAATAAAGGTGGCAACGGATACAAAGATTCTCTTTTCATCGCTTATGAATTTGATGCGACCGGCGATATTGGTTTTAGCGATAGCTATATCGGTGTTCAGCATCTCGGTTCAACTCCGACGCTTCAAGATTATTATATCGCACCGAACAACGACACACTACCGAAAGTAAATTATGTTTCGTGGCAATTTAGAAATACAGATGATCCGAATTTTTTTGCCCCGCAAGATGATATCTCCCGCTACAGAAAAATGCAGGGATATTTCAGCGCAACAAGCCGATACAATAAAGGAGTGAATCCATCAACTTTGAAAACTCCTTCTAATCGTTCAATGCTTTTAACAGCAGGACCATTTGGAAAAATCAAACCGAACGATTCGATAAATGTTGTCTTTGCAATCGTTACCGCAAAAAAATTTGGAACGGATGCCGCTTCTCTCGATACAGAAGAACAGAAAGCAAATTTATACTCGAACGCAGAGTGGGCTTTGCGCGCCTACTTCGGAGAAGATAGAAATAGAAATAATATTCTCGATGCCGGAGAAGACCTCGATGGCGACGGAAAAATTACTCGCTACATTTTACCTGCGCCTCCGCAAATTCCGAAAGTGAAAGTCGTTCCCGAAAATAACAAAGCTACAATCTATTGGGATAAAAGAGCGGAAGCATCTATCGATCCGATTTCGGGAGTAAAAGATTTTGAGGGCTATCGCTTGTATAGAACTCAAAGCGGATATGATTTTGACAGAACTAAGAGCGATATCGCTTCGTTGGTTTTGCTTGCTGAGTTTGATAGTCTTTCAAATACAATCGGGTTCAATACCGGATTTTCTGCGGTTGAACTTGCAACACCTATTACTTTTCCGAACGACACAACAAAATATTATTACAAATTTGAAGTGAATAATTTGCTCAACGGCTGGCAGTATTTATTTTCTGTTACCGCGTTTGATAAAGGGGACGAAGCAAATAATCTTTCAAGTCTCGAATCGAGTTCCCTCGCGGCTCTGCAAAGAATTTTCCCCGGTACAACCGCGCAAGAAAATGACGATGTTAATGTTGAGGTCTATCCGAATCCTTACTACGCAAATGCAATTTGGGATGGAAGTTCGGAACGTTTGAGAAAAATTTATTTTTATAATCTTCCTGAAAACTGCGAGATAACAATTTATACTTTAGCCGGAGATGTGATTAAAAAGATTGATCACGATGGCAATAGCAACGGCTCCGATTTGCGCTGGTTTGAAAATTTTTCTTCCGACGGAAAACAAATTTTTGCAGGCGGCGAACATGCATGGGATTTAGTTACCGATAACGATCAAGCTATCGCAACCGGCTTGTATCTTTTTTCGGTAAAGAATTTGAAAAACGATAAAATAAAAATTGGTAAATTTTTAATAGTTAAATAAAAGGAATAATTCTGATGAAATTCTTCAGCTACATTTTGTTCGGTTTGCTTGCAATGAACATCGCTTTGCAAGCACAAACGTATCCACTCGTTACAATTCAAGATATACAACGAGTTCCCGATTCATTACAAAACTCCGATCCACCATCGCAACTGAACGGCGACACGGTGAGAATTCGTGCACTCGTTATGGTGCAACCTGTTATTCATCCCGTGAACAATAGGGGAGTGATAATTTCTGCCGGCGCACGCTGGTCTATTTATGCTCAAGATCCTTCAGGCGCAGTTTGGGGAGGAATGAATATTATTCAACATGATACAATTGGTGCGGCTCAAGGAACTTTTTTTGATTTAGTAGATACCGCACAAGTGTGGGAATTCACAGGCAAAGTTGAAGAGTATTTTACATCGACACAGTTTGCATTAATTACCGCGCCGCAACCGGTTCCCGTTGAATTCATTAATCAAAATCCGAATCGCGTTGAACCAATCGAGCTATCTCTCGCTGATTTTTTCTCCAACGGAAATTATAATTTCAATGCAGAGAAATATGAAGGAATGTATGTTATTGTTCGGAATGTTATTACTTCCGATAGACAATCTGCCGGAAATTTTAAATTGAATGACGGTCTTGGAAATTTTGTTTTCGCTTATAATCAATCGCGACATTTTAAAACCGGCACTGCCGGCATTGATCCGAACTATCAACCGCCGCTCGATGGTTCTGTACTAAGTTATGTACGCGGAATTGTTACAACACGCGCAGACGGTTACTACATCGTACCACTTTATCCAGGAGATGTTGGACCATCAACTTCTTCACCGCCGGTCATCTCGCAAATCACACGTAATAATGCTATCGTAAATCCTAATAGTGCAGTGCTAATCTCCGCCAAATTAGCGGACCTCGATGGCTACGTTACATCGGCAAGTTTGAAGTATCGTGTCAACGGTGGAAGTAGAATTTCTTTACCGATGCAAAAAAATCCTTCCGATACTACACAATGGCAGGCTTCTATTCCCGGTGTTACAGATTCCTCGCTTGTTGATTTTTTTATCTCTGCAACCGATAACGAAAATAATGTTGCGAACAATCCATCCGATACCGTGAAGGGAAATTATTTCTATTTAGTTTTGAATAGACCTCTTACAATTGTGGATGTTCAGTATAGCCCTTTCGGAAGCGGGTTTAGCGGGTATAATAATTATTCAATCACTTTGGATGGAATTGTAACTGCGGATACATCCGATATTCCAGGATTAGGTTCAACGCCATTGCGAATTTATATGCAAGATGGAAATTCTGCATGGTCGGGAATTCAAATCGGTGCCGCGGGAACTTTCGGCAACGATATTTTAACTCTTAAGAGAGGCGATAAAATCACTGTTACAGGAAAGATTTTGGAATCGTTCGCAGTTACTCGGATTGATAGCATAACAAATTTGTCCGTTGCCAGCAGTAACAATCCTTTACCTGCGCCGGCGGTTGTTACAACCGGGACAATTGCAACCAAAATCAACGGCACAGTCGATGCAGAGCAATGGGAAAGCGTCCTCATTAAATATCAAAATGTGAATGTTACTAATTACACAGCCGACGGCTCAAGCAATTTTGGAGAGAGCTTTATAGATGATGGTTCCGGCAACACTCGCGTTGAATGGCAGGATGGCGGTAATACTTATCATAATGCTTATGATTCTTCGCTTATCGGATTGTCCGGTTATTTCAATGTTACTACCGGTTCAACCTTTAGTTCGATTGTGGGGATACTATATTATTCTTTCAGTAATTATAAACTTGTTCCGAGAAAGAATGACGATATGACAGGCTTTGTCGCCGATGCAAATGAGGATGTAATTAATCCGGACGGTTACTCACTCTTACAAAACTATCCGAATCCATTTAATCCGAGTACAATCATCAGTTATCGGCTTTCAGCGTCCGGCAATGTTTCTCTAAAAATCTTTGATATTCTTGGCAATGAAGTTGCAACATTAGTGAATGAAGAAAAAATGCCGGGTGTTTATGAAGTTGAGTTTCCAAATGTAAAGACAGGGCATGCCCCATCTCTACCAAGTGGAATTTATTTCTATCGTTTGCAAGCAGGAAATTTTGTTCAGACAAAGAAAATGATTTTGCTTCGCTGATATTATTTGTTGATGGTAATGAAATCTTTTTTTCTTATAACAATAGGTTTGTTGTCTTTTATCGGGTGCAAAGAAGAAATTGTTGATAACCCGACAGGCAATAAATCCCCCGAAACCGGTATTTTTCTTTATCCCGATACGTCTGTATCAAGCCAGCCAAGCCGCGTCAAACTCGCATGGTGGGGTGATGATCCCGATGGTTTGCTCGCCGGTTTCTTTTTCTCATGGAATGGAGTGAACTGGACTTTCACTTCTAAAAATGATAGCACTTTCGAGTTGCAAGTCGGCATTACAGATACACTTTATAAATTCAGAGTTGCTTCTGCTGATCAACATGGAAACAGAATTTATGACGCTACTCTTATGCAAAATAGTATTAACTTCGGAAGCGAACCTTTCACTGATAAAAATGGCAACGGTATTTGGGATGCGAATGAACCGTTCGTCGATATTGGTTTGATCGATCCTTCCCCCGCGGAAATTATTTTGCCGATAAGAAATTCAGCACCAACTATCGAGTGGAACTCTTTAACCATTATTCCCGACACATCATTTCCCGTTATGTCTTTCGGGTGGAACGCCGCAGATATTGATGGTGATGAATCAATTGCAAAAATTAATATTGCTCTGAACGATACGTCGAATAGTGCGAATGTTCTTTCCATTCCGGGAGCGACACGAGTTGTTACTTTGCGTGTTACTGATTTTAGTTCTCCAAATCCACTTGCAGAAATATTGATTGAAGGTTCAACCTCAAATATTTTTTCCGAAAAATTAAAAGGGATGTTGCTCGATTCCGAAAATAAATTTTTCGTGCAAGCGGAAGATATTTCGGGGGCAAAAAGTCCGTTCATTTCTTTGCCCGGTTCAGGCGCAAAATGGTTCGTGCAAAAACCGAAAGGAAAATTTTTAATCGTGGATGATTACACAACGAATGACGAAGCCTCAACGTTTTACAATTTGATGATGGATAGTTTAAATCTTTCCGGCAAGTATGATATTTATAATTTTAGAGCAAAAACTCCTCCATATCTGAATGTTACTTTTTTGGAAACTATAAAGTTGTTCAAGTATGTTTTATGGTACGGAGATAATAATCCATCAATCGATTTAGCCGCCGGCTCCGTGCAAAAATATATTGATGCTGGGGGCAAAATATTGATGTCAACTCTCTTTCCGCAAAATATTGATATCGGAAATATTCAAGGGTTTCTTTCAATGATCAAAACTGACAGCAGCGGTTACAGAGATGTATTGATGAACGGTACTTTGGTGTCGGATTCATCAAACATTTATCCTCCGCTTGAAACTAAGCAAACAATTTTCCGTTCTCGCAGTTTCTATTTGAATGAGATCGGTACTGTTCCGATTTATAATTTCCCGAACAATGAACTCCCCGGTTACATCGGATTTTCCGATACGCAGAAAAAAATATTTTTCATCGGACTTCCGCTGCACAGATGCAACAACGGTTCTGCAAATGTTAAACAACTTCTAAACAAAGTTCTCCTTCAAGATTTTGGATTAACACCATGAAAAAACTGAAACTATTTTTCTTTATCACTTTTCTTTTTCTAGCGAATCTCTCCGTTGCGCAAACGGGAACTCTTTCCGGTAAAATTATTGATGTTACCAAAGAAGGTTTGCCCGGTGTAAATATAATTTTAAAGGGAACGTATTACGGCGCGGCTACAGACATCGACGGTAAGTTTTCGATTTACAACATTACACCCGGAACATACAATGTTGAAATTTCATTCATTGGTTACAAAACGGTTCAATACACTGCAATAAAAATTGAAGCAAACAAAACCGTTCAACTCGATGTTATACTCGAAGAATCTATTCTCACACTCGATCAGGATGTTGTTGTGATTGGCGAAAAACCGCTCGTTGATGTTGAAGAAACTCAAAGTAAAAAAACTATTTCGAGAGAAGAGATAGATTTATCAGTCGTTGAAAACATTAATGATCTTGTAACTCAACAAGCAGGAGTAGTAAAGAATGATAACTCTATTCACATACGCGGCGGAAGAAGTTACGAAAATGCTTTTCTGCTCGATGGCGTTTCTGTTCAAGATCCGCTCGCGGGAACCGGCTTCGGTTTGCAATTAAGCGCAAATGCAATTGAGGAAGTTGAAGTTATCACCGGCGGATATAATGCTGAGTTCGGGCAGGCAACTTCGGGAGTTGTGAACGTTCGTACTCGCGAAGGTGGCAGTAAATTTTCAGGTTATCTTTCTTATAAAAGAGATAACTTCGGAGAGAAAACTTCTTTTAACGTTTTTAATATCGATATTATCGAAGCAAGCATAAGCGGTCCCGAGCCAATAACCATGCACCTTTTACCAATGTTCGGTTTGAATCTGCCGGGCGAAATTTCTTTCTTTACAAATTTTTACGGCGGATTGAGCGACGGAATTACTCAAGGAATGAAAAAATCAAAAGCAAACAGAGTTATCTCTTCCACATTTTTTGGGTCAAGATTTTCACCCCGCACCGAAAACAGTTGGTTTGCGCTCGGAAAAATTACTTATAAAATTTCTCCGACTTTCAAACTCGCTTATTCTTACAATCAATCGGTGAACATAAATCAAAATTCGCAATCGCTTCAATCAAATTTAGAATACGTTGAACCCAGCCCCGGCTATCAATACGAATACCAAAACATACTCGATCAGGCGAACACATTTACGCACAGCAATAAATATCACAGCTTTACATTAACACACACTTTGAACTCATCCACATTTTATGAAGTGAAAGCGAATCACTATTTCACAAATCTTCGCGCAGATGCGAACGGCAGAAATTGGAATGAATACACCGAGCCGAAAGATATCGTCAACTTTCCAATTGAATATTATAATTTAAGTCGCGACACAATCGGTGTAATTCCCGGCGATGGATTTTGGGATGTCGGAAATCCTTTTACGTGGCGCGATCATTTTGTAAGCGAGTTTTCTTTGCGCGGCGATGTTACAAGTTTCTTCGATGAAAAAAATAAATTCAAAGCCGGATTCAATTTGCAATTTCAAGATATGCAGGTGATTGATATTTATAAACCGTGGGTTGGCGAACTTGGATTGAACAACGATATCTACCGCGTCTTTCCCGCGCTCGGCTCAATCTATGCACAGGACAATATCAACTTCAGTGGAATGATTTTGAATTTCGGTTTGCGTTTCGATTTTTGGTTCCCCGGAAAATATGTAGATGACGCAGTCGGCAATCCGCTTGTTGTTACTGTGCCCGATGAAACGAGAACGCGGTATAAAGAAGAATCATTCGGCTGGTTCGGCAACAGAAGATGGAAGGCAAGATTGAGTCCGCGTCTCGGAATTTCGCATCCCGTTTCCGATAACCAAACTTTATTTTTCTCATACGGACATTTCAGCAAGTGGCCCAAACCGCAATTCGTTTATGCAAAACTTGATCCGTTGAATGCGCAATCATCTTTTCAAAAATTCGGCAATCCGAATTTAAATCCCGAAACGACAGTCGCATACGAACTCGGTGTGAAAACAACTTTCACTCAAGATGACGTGCTGACTTTAACCGCATATTATAAGGATATTTTTGATTACGTCAGCACACGAACTGCGCGAATTACTTCCGCAAGATTTGCGACGGAAAGGTTTATCACTTATGTAAATTCGGATTACGCTCGCTCACGCGGATTGGAATTTGAGTACAAAAAGAGAATGGGAAAAATGTTCTCCGGTTCAGCTTCTTTTACATATTCCATCGTTACGGGAAAAAGTTCTTCCGCAGATGAAGGCGTGCTTGTTCTTCGCGGCGATCTCGATGAATCAATTAAAGAAGAATATGTTTCGTGGGATCGACCGATTACCGCTTCTATCTCCACAAGTTTTTATGTGGAAAAAGATAAGCCGCTCTTCGATTTTCTCCCCGGATTTCTTGACGACTACAATATTTATTTAAGAATGTTTTATCAATCGGGTAAAAGATACACACCATATTATTTTACAGGAGATACGCTATCGGACGGACGGCTCGAGTATGAAGTTCAACGAACGGAAAGGAATTCCAAACTCGGCGAGTATTGGTTTTGGACTGATCTGAATTTCGAAAAATATTTTGCGATTGATAAAATTCGTATCACATTTTTTGTTGAAGTTAATAATCTTTTCGGGAATGAAAATTCTGCAATCGTGAATCCGGTTACAGGTCGTGCGTATGAATTGGGCGATGATATTCCGAGTAGTTGGAACGATCCACGTTATCCAGATTTGCAAGCGCCGATTTCTCCATATCCATTAAATCCCGCGCGTTACTTGACGAAACGTAATATCAAATTCGGTTTGAGTGTGAAGTTCTAATGAAAAAAATATTTTTAATTTTAGTTTTATTTCTTTTAACGACTGAAAATTTTGCTCAGTTATTTCCGGTTTTAGGCGGACAGCGAGCAGGAATTTCCACAGCGCAATTTCTAAAAATCGGAGTTGGCGGAAGAGCTTCAGCACTTGGCGATGCCTTCGTTGCAATTGCAAATGATGCTTCCGCGCTATATTGGAATCCCGCCGCTCTCGTTCAGTTTCCGCAGAACGAAATAATTTTTTCTCACAATAGTTGGGTCGCAGATATCAATCATCAATTTGCAGGAATAGTATATCATCTTGACGAAACAAATTCCTTCGGTTTAGCCATCACTTCTTTAACAATGGATGATATGAAAGTTACAACAGAGTTTGCGCCATTCGGTACCGGCGAATATTTTACAGTAGGCGATTTTGCACTTGCATTTTCTTACGCAAGAAAGATGACGGATAAATTCAGTTTCGGCGGAACGATTCGTTACATCGATGAAACTTTAGCAGAACTTAAAATGCGCGGCGTTATGATCGATCTTGGAACATATTATTGGACAGGACTTGGAACATCGCGCTTTGCAGTTGCAATGACAAACTTCGGGAATAATCTTGCACCGGACGGAAAAGTTACTCTCGTCGGAAAAAGAGAAGTTAGCCAGTGGCAATCTTTTTCGCCGCCGACGATGTTCAGAATCGGTTTTGCGTTCGATCCATATCTCACCGATGAACAAAGGGTTACAACGTCATTGCAGTTAAATCATCCGAACGACAACAGCGAAAATTTTTCCACAGGAATTGAATATGCTTATCGAGAAATATTTTTCATTCGGGGCGGATATAAATTCAACGTTGAAGAACAAAATTATTCTTTCGGCGCGGGAGTGTTTGTACCAATTTCTTTTGCAACCGTAACATTTGATTATGGCTATTCCAATTTTTCACGGCTCGGTTCGTCGCATCGTTTATCAATTTATCTTGGAATGATGCCATGAAACTGAAAATATTTTTCATCTCTTTAATTTTCTTTTTTGGCTGTTCCGAAAAATTTGATCTCAATCAATTCACACTCGATAAAGGAAAGGGAAATCTTTCCGGCGATACAGTTTATGTTCAATTATCTCCTGTATGGGGCGGCTTTAACAAACCGCAAGATATAATCGTCGGCAGAGAGCCCTTTATTTATGTGGCTGATACCGATAACGACAGAATTGTTATGATGAATCTTGACGGGCGAATTCTCGGTACGAGAACAATCAAACGTCCTGTAGCAATTGCACAAGATTATTTTTTGAATTTAATTGTCTGCGCGCAGTTTGATACGATTGTTAGCGGTGCGACAAAAACTTTTTCCGCAGTTTATAAACTCGATATGGTTTCGGCGAATCACCAAATTGAAACTGCAAACATTAGCCGGTTGTTGCCTGCAAGCAGTTCAGATTTCGGAAAACCGGATAGAGAATACACGGGCGTTGCAGTTTTTTACAATAACACTTTTGTTGTTGCAAGAAGAGGTCCGCAAAATACTAGCATTTTCGATCCTGATAATTCAATCTTAATTTTTACTCCGAAAAAATATATCAACGGAGGCGAAGGAGATTCGCTGATGGGAAGAGTTGCAAACATTGATCCTTTGAGTTCGGGATTAGTTTCGGCGAATCAAATTAGTTCTCTCACTTCTTTCAGCAAAAGAAATATCGATATGCTCGTAACGATGATCGGACAAAATAGTTTTAAAACACAATGGCTGACTTACGTAGTAACTCCAATCTCCGAAAATTATGAGAGTAAATTTTCACCTGCGGACGGCGTATCATTTTCTTTACCAAATAAATTTTCGCAACCGGAAGGAACAACTATTGATGCGGCAAATAATATCTTCGTCGCAGATGCGGGAAAAGACAGCATATACAAATTCAATTCTTTCGGAGATGAAATGGAATCCTTCGGAGGACCAACTATTTTTAATAAACCGCACGCCGTTGCTTTCTTCGACAAAACACTTTACGTTGCAGATACCGGAAACAATCGGATTCTGCGTTTCATTCTTTCAACGGATTTACGATGACAAAATTTTTTTTCTACTTTCTTTCATTCATTTCATTCGCGTACGCTCAAACTGTCGTGCCGATTGCAAATCTTCGTAACAATAATTCAAGCGGAGTTCCTGTAGATAGCGGTTCAATTGTTATTGTTGAGGGAATCGCGACTTGCACAAATCATTACGGGAATAATGGTCCCGGTGCAATTCAAGATTTAACTGCCGGTATTTCTGTGTATGGAAGTATGTTTGCAAACGCTGTGCAAATTGGCGACTCGATTCAAGTAAAAGGATTTTTAACGCACTTCAGCGGATTAACGCAAATCGATTTGACGAAGCCCGGTGGCTTGGTTACTGTTAAATCTTCGAATAAACATTTTGATACAGTGGTTGTTACAATTGCACAAATCAAAGCGCAACAATGGAACGGATATGAAGATTTTGAAAGCAGAATTATCAGGATCAATAATGTTACAATTTCTGGAAGCGGAAATTTTGCGTCAGGAACAAATTACAACATCACCGATGCCACAGGAAGTTTATCCTCCGGCTTCAGAATTGATAATGATGTAACTTCAATTATCGGAACACCGATTCCAACCGGACAAGTCGATGTTGTTGGAATTCTCGGACAGTTTGATAACAGCCGTCCCTACAGTTCGGGATACCAAATTCTTCCGCGAAAAATTTCGGATATAATTTATGACGGCTCGCCGGTAATTTTAAATCCGGTTCTCGCTGCAAATATCACAACTTCTTCATTCACAGTTTATTTTACAACTGCAAGAAAAGGCAACAGTCAGGTGAAATATGGATTAACACCGGCACTTGAACTTGATTCGGTTGTAATAAACAACGACACTACAGATCATGTTGTACAAATTACGGGGTTGCAATCATCAACGAATTATTACTTTAAAGCAATTTCAAAAAATTCAATTGGGACAAGCAGCAGCGACATCAAAACAGTTTTTACCGCATCATTAAATCCGTCGGCTGGCGCAATAAATGTTTATTTTAATTTTCCCGTTGATACCACAGTTTCAATTCCCGGCAATGCCGCAAAAGGAAGTATTAATATCACACAAAAATTAATTGATCGAATTAATCTTGCTAACTATTCAATTGACCTCGCATTGTACAGTTTTTTTGGGATGCCCGATGTTGCCAGCGCACTTGTCGTTGCAAAGAATAGGGGAGTGAAAGTCCGCGTTGTTTATGATAGCCGAACAACACAGAACAGCATGCAAACCTTGATTGACGCGGGTATTCCCGTTTCAAAGCGTCCGACTTCACTTGACGGAATTATGCACAATAAGTTTTTTGTTTTCGATGCAAGAGATACGAATGTTACAAATGATGTAGTTTGGACAGGCTCATTCAACGTTACATCTACTGAAGCCGGATGGAAAAATAATGTAGTTGAAATTGAGGATGCAGGAGTTGCTTCGGCATATTTAAATGAGTTTAACGAAATGTTTGGCAGCAGCGGAGATGTTCCGAATTCTTCCGCCGCAAAATTCGGAAGTCAGAAATCGAATAACACTTCACACAATTTTGTTGTGAATGGGAAATCGGTGAAAGTTTATTTTAGTCCGTCAGACGGAACTACTTCGCAAATAATTTCGGCAGTTAATTCATCGAACTATTCAAATTATTTTGCAATGTATGCATTCACGAGATCGGATATTCAAAATGCAATGTACAGCAGATTTAGCGCGGGTGCGAATGATATTCGCGGTATCATTGATCAAGTGAACACGAGCGGCAGTCAATATAATGCACTCGCCGCATATGCACAGATGTTTGAGAGTACAAGTCCGACACAACACCACAAGTATTGCATTGTTGATGCATCCTTCCCTGCATCAAATCCAACTGTTATTACTGGCTCTCACAATTGGTCAAACGCCGCAGAACAGGACAATGATGAGAACACTCTTTTCATCGATGATATTTATATCGCAAATCAATTTATGCAAGAATTTAAAAAACGTTACAATGAAGCCGGTGGGACAGGTACATTTATCATTCCTGTTGTCGGAGTTAAAGAAAAAGAAAATTTAGTTGACGGATTTTATCTTCATCAAAATTACCCCAACCCGTTTAATCCTGTTACGACAATAAAAATAGAAGTGAGTAAAAGAGATTTCGTTTCGCTTAAAGTTTTTGATGTACTCGGTAAAGAAGTTGCGACGCTTTTTAGTGGAGAAGTTGAACCTGGAATTATTGCAGTTGATTTCAATTCCGCTTCCTTCAACAATATCTCCAGTGGAATTTACTATTACAAATTAGCGACTTCCTCCGGCAGTGTTGTTCGTAAGATGATGATGGTGAAGTAACAATTGACAATAGAGAATGGAGAATGGTGAATTGGAAAAGTAGTTGTGTTAGTGCTGCTTCGTGCCTTGGTGCCTTTGTGGCATTCCTGTGAAGAATTAAAAATTACAAATTAAAAATGAATTTTGCTCTGCGTCTTTGCGGTTAAAAAAAAAGATGGCAACGGGACTTCGTAGAGTAAGTTTAAGTTTAAGAGTAAGTGTAAAAAGAAAAGAATTGAGAATGGAGAATTGGAAAAATAGTTGTGTTAGTGCTGCTTCGTGCCTTGGTGCCTTTGTGGCATTCCTTTGAAGAATTAAAAATTACAAATTAAAAATGAATTTTGCTCTGCGTCTTATCGTCTTTGCGGTTAAAAAAAAAGATGGCAACGGGACATCGTAGAGTAAGTGTAAGTGTAAGTGTAAGAGTAAGTGTAAAAAGAAAAGAATTGAGAATGGAGAATGGAGAATTGTGAATCAAAAATTCCTTGGCGTTGCTTGGCGAACTTGGCGGTTAAAAAAAGCAGATGGTTACTTGGGCAAAGCAGAGAAAGATAAAGATAATGATAAAGATAAAGAGAAAGGGAAAAGGAATTGAGAGTGGACAATCGTAAATAATAAATTATAAATTCCTCATGACTTTGTTCCAATTTCCTCTTCACTACTGAAATTCAAAAAAAAATATTATAGACTAGTTTAACGGAATAAACTTTCTTATTTCTTACGTATATTTGAGCCCAAAAAGAAATTAATGAGTGCAAAGAAAAAAGTAAAATTTATATTCGTAACCGGCGGAGTCGTATCTTCGCTCGGGAAAGGTATCGCAGCTTCATCACTTGGTTTATTATTAAAACAACGTGGATATAAAGTAACTATCCAAAAATTTGATCCATACATTAACGTCGATCCCGGCACGATGAATCCGTTTCAACACGGTGAAGTTTATGTTACCGATGACGGCGCAGAAACAGATCTTGATCTTGGTCATTACGAACGTTTCCTCGATGTCAGCATGACTTCATCAAATAATACAACCACCGGACAAGTCTACAATGAAGTAATTACAAAAGAAAGACGCGGTGAATTTTTAGGCGCTACAGTACAAGTCATTCCTCACATTACCGATGAAATAAAATCTCGTATGAAACGCCTGAGTGAACTCGGCGATTATGATATCATCATTACTGAAATTGGTGGAACTGTTGGTGATATTGAAAGTCTGCCTTTTATTGAAGCAATGCGTCAGATGATGTTACAAATGGGGAAGAAGAATGCACTATCAATTCATGTAACATTAGTGCCTTACATCCAAGCGGCGGGAGAAGTTAAAACCAAACCGACGCAGCACTCCGTCAAAAATTTATTGGAACTCGGAATTCAACCTGACATTTTAGTATGCAGAAGTGAAACAAAACTTGGTAAAGATATTCGCGAAAAAATTGCTCTCTTCTGCAACGTAGAAACACAATCTGTAATTTCTGCTTACGATTGCGCAAGCATTTATGAAGTCCCGATAAATTTTTATAAAGAGAAAGTAGATCAAATAGTTTTAAAGAGACTTGGACTACCGGATAGAAAAATCAAACTTAATGAGTGGGAAGTTTTTGTTGATCGGGTGAAAAAGCCAACGCATAAAGTTGAAATAGCGATTTGCGGAAAATATGTTGAACATCTCGATGCGTATAAAAGTATCATAGAATCCTTTATTCATGCGGGTGCAGAGAATGACGCAAAAGTTAGCTTGAGATGGATTAACGCAGAAAATTGCACAGATGAAAATGCACCGTTACTTTTGAAAGAAATCGATGGTCTTCTCGTTCCCGGTGGTTTTGGTGAAAGGGGAGTTGAAGGAAAAATTTCTGCAATCAAATTTGTACGTGAAAATAATATTCCTTTTTTCGGAATTTGTCTCGGGTTACAATGTGCAGTCATCGAATTTGCACGAAACGTATGCGGAATTTCTTCTGCGAATAGCTCCGAGTTCAAAAAAAATCGTTACTCGGTAATTGATATTATGCTCGATCAAAAAAATGTTAAAAATCTTGGCGGAACAATGCGACTTGGCGCGTACCCTTGCATAATCGACGAGGGAACTATTGCAAAGGATGCATACGGTGCCGAGTATATCACGGAACGGCACAGACATAGATATGAAGTAAATAATAAATTCAGGAACAATTTAATATCTCACGGACTAAAGTTAAGCGGTTTGAGTCCGAACAAAGAATTAGTCGAAATTATCGAACTACCATCTCATCGTTGGTATTTGGGTTGTCAATTTCATCCTGAACTAAAATCGCGTGCAACAAATGCGCATCCATTGTTTCGAGATTTCGTGAAGGCGGCACTTAACTATAATAATGAGAGAAGAAAATGAAAAAAATTTATTTCATCTTCTTTTTTTTGGGCACATTCACGTTCGCACAAAACGGAATGAACACACTAATTTCAGAGGGACTAAATTACTCATATAATTTTCAGAACAGTAAAGCACAAAATTCTTTTAAACAGATAATTAAAAAGTATCCTTCATTTCCTCACGGTTACCATTATTATTCAACGCTTTATCTTTGGAAGTATCTCAGTAATTCGCAAAAAGAAGATTTAGAATTATTCCTGGCTTACAGCGATTCCGCAATTGCAAAAGGGAAAAAGAAACTTTACGAGAATGGAAAAGATGCGGAGATACAATACATCATTGGTGCATCCTATGGATGCAGAAGTATTGCACTCGGCAAATCCGAGAGTTACCTGGAAATGATTTGGGCTACTCGGCAATCCGAATCTTATCTTGAAGACGCACTCGAAAACAATTCCGAATTATACGATGCGTATGTTGGATTAGGATTATTCAAGTTTGCTTTGAGCCGTGTTCCATCTGCATTTAAGTGGGCTTTGAGTGTGATTGGTTTTGACCCCGACCAGGATGAAGGATTACGATTGCTGAATTTAACAGCACAGAAAGGTCGGTTCGCTAAAGTTGAGGCGAAATATTATCTCGCACAAATCTATTCCGAATATTTTCAGGATTATGATTCTTCGGAAAAATTATTGCGAGGATTGAATAATGAGTATCCGGAGAATTTATTGTTCCTTTATTCGCTCGCCGTGAATGAAATGAAACGAAGAAATCTTAATCATGCAGAAAAATTACTTCTTAAAATAAATTCACTCCACAATAATTTGTATCCCCAGATCAATGCATTCACAGTATTTCTTTTAGGCGATATAAATTTCAGAAGAAACAGTTTCAAAAAAGCTGAAAGTTATTATAAGTCGTTTATCGAAATAGCACCCGATTACAATTACACCGGAATTGCTAATCTTCGGCGCGGTATTTCTCTTCTTTTCGAAGGAGACGATAATGAAGCAAAAATTTCTTTTGAAAAAGCAAGGAAGGGAAATACAACTCTTGACGATGACGCATACGCCGCTAAGAAAGGATTTCTCTGGCTAAAAAATTCGCCGAATGAAATTGATTTAACTTTGATTCGGATGGAGAATAATCTTGAAAACAAAAAATATAAAATTGTTTTTGATTCACTCTCACTTCTTCTCGATTCGTTAAAAAATGAAAGACACATCGCATACGCAAGAATACTGCTTTCGGATGCCGCCTTCCATCTGAAAAAATATGACGACGCGCTAAACTTTGCGGTGCTTTCATTTCAACATAAAATTCATGAAGAGTCTTGGATTGCCCCCACCGGTTATGTGTATAGTGCGAAAGCATTAATCGAAAAGAAAAATTTTACACGTGCGAAAGAATTTTTGGATGATGCAGAAAAACTTAGCGACTACGATTATGCCTCAAAGATAAAAAGTATGATCGCATCGTTGCGTCAAAAAATTTTAGTACAAAAATCCGATTAATTATTTCCTTTTCGTTGCTTATTACTGCTTAAATCGGTAATTTCGCAACCATCTTTTGAAGTTGCTGATTTGAATATTGTTGTCTTTGTTTCCGGCCGAGGTTCCAACCTAAAAAACATAATAAATACTCCGGAACTTCACGACCTAATCACCATAAAATTTGTTGTTAGTAACGTATCCGAATGTGGCGCATTTGAAGTTGCGCGTCAATCCGATATTGAAACTATTGTTGTTCGTGAAGGTGAAAATCATAACGCAATAAATTATTTTCAGCTGCTTGAAATCTTTGATAAAAACTCGATTGAGTTGGTTGTTCTCGCTGGATTTTTGAAATTGATTCCGAAATTTTTTATTCAACATTTTTCGGGCAAAATAATTAATGTTCATCCTGCTTTACTTCCGAAGTTCGGAGGAAAGGGGATGTATGGAATCAATGTTCACACTGCTGTGTTCAACTCGGGCGAGAAAAAATCAGGGGCTACTGTGCATTTCGTGAATGAGAAATACGATGAAGGAAGTATCATTCTTCAAGAGTGTGTTGATATTACAAGATTAAATTCTCCCGTAGAAATTGCTTCGGAAGTTTTGAAAGTTGAACATAGAATCCTTCCTTTTGTTATCATGAAGTTTGCACAAAATAAAATTGAAATGAAAAACGGACGCGTTAATATTTTAGACTAATAAGGTATCAGTGAAAAAATTTGCACTCTTAAGTGTAACAGATAAAACAAATATTGTAGAATTTGCAAAAGGATTAATAGAAAATAATTTTTCGATTATCGCTACAGGAAATACTGCAAAACTTTTAAGCGACTCGAATATATCTTGTACCGAAGTTTCGGAGATAACTAATTTCCCTGAAATATTCGATGGAAGAGTAAAAACTCTGAATCCAAAAATCTTTGGCGGTATTTTAATGCGAAGAGACAATCCTTCCGATTTAGCAGATGCGGTTAATCTCGATATTCCTTTAATAGATTTGGTATGCGTGAATCTTTACGATTTTAAAACCGCATCGGAAACTCCCAACTTAACGGAAAAATCTTTGATTGAAAAAATCGATATCGGAGGACCGAGTTTAATTCGCGCCGCCGCTAAAAATTTTCATTTCACAACAGTAATTACTTCTCCCGAGCAATATCCATCGGTACTTGATGAACTTAAATTCGGCGAAGTTTCAGTTCAGACAAGAAAAAAATTAGCCGCACTTGCATTCAGCTACACTGCAAGTTATGACACGATGATTCAAAATTCTCTACATGAAAAATTCGGATTAGAGAAAAATTCTTTTACGATTACTTTTCCACTTACGACGACACTTCGTTACGGCGAGAATCCGCAGCAGAATGCAAAACTTTACGGCGGCTTTTTTAATTATTTTCAATCTCTTCACGGCAAAGAACTTTCGTACAACAACATCGTTGATATTATTTCCGCGCAAGAATTGATTGAGGATATTGACGGCACCGCATGCGCAATTATTAAACACAATAATCCTTGCGGAGTGGCAATTGGCAGTTCTTCGCTCGATGCATATTCAAAAGCATTGAGTTGCGATCCTATTTCTGCTTTCGGAGGAATTGTTGTATTCAATTCTTCTGTCGATTCTGCAACTGCACAGAAACTCAACGAAATATTTTTAGAAGTTATTATTGCCCCCGATTTTACTTCCGACGCGATGAATCTTTTAATTAAAAAGAGAGACAGACGTTTGATAAAATCATTAAAAAATATTTCCGAAGATTCCCAACTTCATTTCAGAGATGTACCCGGCGGAGTGCTGGTTCAAGACAAAGATAATCTTAAGAATGAAGAGATGAACATTGTAACTGAGAATGCTCCTTCTGAAAAAGACATAGCTGATTTAAAATTTGCAATGGCTGTGGCAAAGAATGTAAAATCAAATTCGATTGTATTTGCAAAAGATGGAACGACAATAGGAATTGGCGGAGGTGAAGTTTCGCGGCTCGATGCAGTGAAGATTGCTGTTATGAAAGCGAAACAGCACCAGCATAATTTAAAAAATTCAGTTGTTGCTTCGGATGCTTTCTTTCCCTTCGCTGATGGACTTTTAGAATGTATCAACGCAGGCGCAAAAGCTTTTATTCAACCGGGAGGTTCTTTGAGGGATTATGAAATTATTAATTCCGCGAACGACAACAAGGTAAGTATGATATTTACCGGGAAGAGACACTTTAAACACTAAGAGAAACTATGGGAATATTTGATTTTTTTGGAGCCGATATTGCAATTGATCTTGGCACTGCAAACACACTGATTCACGTTAAAGGCAAAGGTATCGTTTTAAACGAACCTTCAATTGTTGCGTTTGATAAAAATACAAAAAAAATTATCGCGCTCGGTAACAAAGCAAAAGAGATGCAAGGAAGAGAGCACCGCGAAATTAAAGTAACCCGTCCGATGCGCGATGGTGTGATTGCCGATTTTGAAATTGCGGAAGGAATGATTCGTGCTTTCATTCGTTCGGTAAATAGCGGATTAATTTCTGCGCGAAGAGTTGTCATTGCAGTTCCAAGCGGTGTTACCGAAGTTGAAAAAAGAGCTGTGAGAGATAGTGCCGAACATGCAGGTGCAAAGGAAGTTCATCTTATCTCCGAACCAATGGCAGCGGCAATTGGCATTGGCATCGATGTAGAAGCACCTGTCGGAAACATGATTATTGATATTGGCGGAGGTACAACCGAGATTGCAGTAATTGCTCTTGCAGGAATTTCCACTGAAGAATCAATTCGAATTGCCGGCGATGAAATGAATTATGCAATCATGCAGTACTTCAAAAAGAATCATAACATTTTAATCGGCGAAAAAACTGCAGAAGGAATCAAATGCGAAGTTGGTAGCGCAATGCCACTCAAAGAAGAATTAACAATTCAAGTAAAGGGGAGAGACCTTATCGGCGGAGTGCCGAAAACCACGGAAGTTTCGTCAGTAGAAATTCGTGAAGCTCTGAATGAAGCTGTTAGCCAAATTGTTGACGCGGTTAAACAATCATTGGAAAGAACTCCGCCTGAACTTTCTTCCGATATTCTTGATAGAGGCATTATGTTGACCGGCGGCGGTGCGCTTCTTAAAGGTTTGGATGAAAGAATTAGAATCGAAACAAATCTTCCTGTGCATGTATCCGAAGATCCATTGACTGCCGTCGTACGCGGTACCGGAAAAGTTATAGAAAATTTAAATCAGTTTTCACGTGTGTTGATTCGTAACCGCAGATATTAATGGCTAAGATTTTCAAAAATTTTTGGAATGACTTTAAGCAGTTCATTATTCTTTGCATTTTATTAGTTACATCTTTCTTTTTAATCTCTCAGGCACAACATCCATCGATAAATAATTTCAAAACATTTCTCTTTGGAAATTTTGCGGCGTTCACTTCATTTTTCCCGAGCATCAACACTTTACGTTCATCTGAAGAAGAGTTAAAAGATCTTCGTGAAAATAACGCGAAGTTAATGTTGCAAGTAAATCAACTTCGCGAGTATGCAATTGTTAATGAAGAACTACGAAGTCTCCTAAATTTTAAAGACACAACATCCATTCAAATCATTCCCGCAAAAATTATTTATAAAACAATTACAACTTCGCAATCAACAATTACATTGAACTGCGGAAGTGATGACAGTGTGCAAGTCGGTATGCCCGTTGTAAATGATTTAGGTCTTGTCGGAATTGTTCATGATGTCTCAAAAAATTTTTCAATCGTGCGTACGCTTCAGAATATTCACATGAAGGTCGCGGTTAAAAATCAAAACTCAAGATATCAGGGAATACTTCGATGGGACGGCGAAAAATTACAGATTATTAATTTGCCAAAGACCGCGTTGGTGGCGGTCGGAGATAGAATTATTACGAGCGAGATAAGTTCAATTATCAATCTTCAACTTCCGATCGGATATATTTCAAAAATTCAAAATGCGGAAAAAGGTATTTTTCATGATGTAGTTATTAAACCGTTTGTCGATTTTGATAGAATCGAAAATGTTTTTGTTTTAAAGAAAAGAACTTCATTGGTAAAACGAAATATCGAATTGAATTTACACATCGGAAAGAATGAATGATTGCCAGAAATTATATTATATCGTTCTTAATTTTCTTCCCGATATTACTTGTGCAGATATTATTTGTGCCATTCTTTTCACTCGGCACATTATCTCCCGATTTAATTATGTTACTCATCGTGTTTTATTCTTTGAAGAACGGACAAATATTCGGAATGATTGCCGGATTCATCTTCGGTTTCTTCTTCGATATTTCTTCGGGGGGAATGCTTGGGTCCAGCATGTTCAGTTATACGTTGAGCGGTTTTGTTGCCGGAATATTCTACAACGAAAATAAATTTTATTATTATTTGAAATCGCTCTTCTTCGCAGTGATTGTAATCTTTTGCACGTTGATAAATAACACGGTTTATTATTTAATAACAGAATTCACAAGTGACATGAATTTGATTTCGCTTCTGTTCATGCAAGGAATTTATCCCGCACTTTATACTGCGGTGATTGCAAGTCTCTTTTCATTCTTTGTTCCGAAAGGAGTAGAAACTTGATCGGCGAAAAATTTGCATCAATTGAACGTCGTTCGGTCCTGTTCGCATTAATTATTCTTGTTGCGTCGGTGTTTTTATTTCGATTAGCTCAACTGCAAATAATAAATAAAGCAAAATTCGAAGAGAGATCAAGCGATAACAGTATTAAACCTGTAACAGAGACGCCATTGCGCGGGCTCTTCTTCGATCGAAATGGGAAAATTATTGTTGATAATATCCCGGCTTACACTATTCGTATCACTCCTGCGAAATACGATACATCAAATAATATGCTGCTCGAAAGTTCATTCGAACTTGAACCTGGATTTGTGAACAACCTTTTACACAAAAATAAAAATTATTCTCAACATGTTCCGGTAAAGATTAAGAGGGGTGTTAGCGTTGAATCAATTGCCTGGCTTGAGGAGAACAGCGAATATCTTCCCGGAGTAGATTACATAATCGAGATGCAAAGAAATTACATCGAAGGAATCATGCCTTCGCATATTTACGGTTACTCTAAAGAAGTAGGGCAAGCACAAATTAAAAGCGACAATTATTATGCATCCGGCGATGTCATCGGTTTTAACGGCATCGAAAAATATTACGAAGAAAAATTGCGCGGCGTAAAAGGTTATAACTTCATTGTCGTTGATTCTAAAGGAAAAGAAATTTCAAAATTCAATTCGGGATTCCAGGATATTCCTTCAAAGAAAGGAAGTGATCTTATTCTTGGAATTGATGCAAATGTACAACGCGCGGCAGAACTTGATTTCGTTGGCAAATCCGGTGCCGCAGTTGCAATCGATCCGAAAACCGGAGAAATAATTGCGATGGTCAGCGCACCAAATTACGATTTAAATCAATTCTCATATCAAACATCGCGCGAGTATCTCTCCAAATTATACGCCGATCCATTGAAACCGCAATTCAATCGCGCTACAATGTCGGCACATCCTCCCGGATCAACATTTAAACTTATCTCTTCAATAGCGGCACTTGATTTGGGTGTAATCAATCCTGCATTTACTTATTATTGTGGTGGCGGATTTACGTTCGGAAGATTTTTCAAATGTCACGGTGCAGATGGAAGTTTGAATGTTATTCACGCAATTGAAAGATCATGCAACACATTTTTTTATCAATTAATTTTTAGAGTAGGATTGAATAATCTTGCCGATTATGCAAATCGCTTCAAACTCGGAATAAAGACCGGTGTTGATATCGCGGAAGAATCCGGCGGATTGATTCCGCGAGAATCGTACTACGAAAAAGTGTACGGAAAAAATTGGCCCCGCGGAATTCTTGTTAGTCTTGGAATTGGACAAGGAGAGATAAGCGTTACTCCTTTGCAACTTGCTTTCTTTGCGGCTTTGATTGCCAATGATGGCGTTAGTTACACTCCTCATCTTGTTAAAGGATTTTACGATAAAAACAGAAATCTTGTCGAGTTGAATTTCCCTAAAGTTGATACGAAAGTAAAGAAAGAAGTTTTTGAAATTGTAAAAGAAGGAATGCGGCTTGTAGTTCAAGGTAATGGAACAGCAACAAGAATTAGAACACCCGATTATGAAATTGCAGGTAAAACCGGAACGGCGCAAAACCCGCACGGTAAAGATCATGCATGGTTTATGGGCTTTGCACCATTCAATGATCCGCAAATTGCTGTGGCGGTAATGGTTGAGAATGTCGGATTCGGTTCCACTCACGCGGCACCAATTGCAAAGAAAATGTTGGATGAATATCTTCTCCCCAAAATTAAGAAGAAGGAAATTAAAAAAAGTATTACTTCAAATCTTTTGCCGGTGAATTGAATGAGAATAAGTTATCGCATTCAAGATCGCTTCGACATCATTTTATTTTCGGCAGTAATTTTGCTTTGCTTCATTGGCTTGGCTTCAATTTATAGTGCGACACAAACAATTGATGCAAATTCAACAAACGTGAACAAACAACTGATTGCAATCGGTTTGGGATTGTTCGCCGCATTCGTGATTTATTTTTTGCCGTCAAAAATTTTTTCAATGATTGCAGTTCCTTCTTATTTAATATCAATTTTGCTGTTGATTGTTGTGCTGCTCATCGGTAGAAGTGCAGGCGGTGCTAAAAGTTGGATAATGATTGGCGGATTGAATTTTCAGCCTGCGGAGTATGCAAAGATTTCTACAATCTTGATGATCTCTTATTATTTAAGTAGAAAAAATGTGAACCTTGAATCTTTAAAAGATTTAGGCATCACGCTATCACTTGCAATCTTTCCGGTTTTATTAATTCTGCTCGAGCCTGATCTTGGAAGTGCGATCGTATTTTTTTCTATCACTCTTGCACTAATTTTTTGGAAGGGGATTAGCATGTTCGGATTGTTCGTTGTGCTTTCACCTGCCATCGTTTCGATCTCGTCTTTGTTCGGTGCAACATATCTGTTAATTATTTTAGGACTTTTGCTCATCACGCTCATACTATTCCGGAAAGATTTATTTACAAGCGGAACGATACTTGCATTCAATATTGCGGCGGGATTTTTTGTAGATTTCGTTTATGGAATTCTGAGTCCGCACCAACAAAGAAGAATTCTATCATTCCTCGATCCTGCAAGCGATCCGCTCGGTTCCGGTTACAATGCAATACAAGCGCAAATAGCAATCGGCTCAGGAGGAATTTGGGGTAAAGGATATTTAAGCGGAAACCAAACGCAGTTGCAATTCATTCCCGAACAATGGACAGATTTTATTTTTTGTGTCATTGGCGAGGAGTTTGGTTTTGCCGGTTCGCTGATTATCATCGTACTTTTTTCAGTAATATTTTTCAGGTTACTTCAAGCGGCGCAACTTGCAAAGAATGAATTTTTCAGTTTGCTCATCATCGGAATACTTTCGATTTTTCTTACGCACTTTACAATAAATATTGGAATGGCAATCGGGCTTCTTCCCGTAATCGGAATTCCTCTTCCGTTCGTTAGTTACGGCGGCAGTTCGCTCATCTCCAATTTTATAATGGTTGCAATCGCCATGAATATTTATAGAACTAAAAAGGAACACACGTAAGGAGTAATCTTGATTTTATCGGATTCAGAAATTCTTAAAGAAATTGAACGCGGAAATATTTTAATTCAACCTTTCAACCGCGAAAAACTCGGCACGAACAGTTATGATGTACATCTCGGCAAATGGCTTTCCGTTTATGAAGATGATATTCTCGATGCAAAAAAACATAACAAAGTTTCGCTCTTTCAAATTCCCGAAGATGGATTTATTCTTCTTCCATCAAAATTATATCTCGGTGTAACGGAAGAGTACACTGAAACAAAAACAACAGTTCCATTTCTTGAAGGAAAATCTTCTGTCGGTCGCCTCGGTATTGATATTCATGCAACTGCCGGAAAGGGTGATGTCGGTTTTTGTAACTATTGGACGTTGGAAATTTCCGTTAAGCAACCTGTTAAAATTTACGCAGGTATGCCAATCGGTCAACTAATTTATTTTAAAGTTGATGGTGAAATTTCCACTTCGTACGACAAAAAGAAATCTGCAAAGTATAACTCGAGAAGTGAATATCCGGTAGAATCGATGATGTTCAAGAATTTTAAAGATGACGGCAAAAGATAAAATAAAATTAGCGTACAATTCGCAAAAGCATATTTGCATCGGTCTCGATACCGATTTGCAAAAAATTCCTCCGCATTTAAAGAACGAAAAAAATCCGGTTGTCAATTTCAACAAACAAATCATCGATTCGACACGGGAAGATTGCGGTGCGTACAAAATTAATTTTGCATTTTATGAAGCCGAAGGTTTGAGGGGAATCGAAAATTTAATTGAAACAATCGAGCACATAGGTACAGACAAATTTATTATCGGCGATGCCAAGCGTGGCGATATTGGTAACACTGCCGAACAATATGCGAAAAGCGCGTCCGATATTTTTAAATGTGATTCCGTTACTGTCAATCCTTACATGGGGCTTGATACTCTTGAGCCATTCATTGCTCGTGATGATAATATTACATACGTTCTCGGATTGACTTCCAATCCCGGTGCAAATGATTTTGAAAAAATTATTTTGAATGACGGCAGATTTCTTTTCCAAAAAATTATATCGGATGTGAAATCAAAAAACAAAAATGAAAATTGCGGAATAGTTTTCGGCGCAACCAAATTGAATGAACTAATTGAAAACTTGCAGTTGTTAAAAGGACTTCATCTCTTAATTCCAGGTGTTGGCGCGCAAGGTGGAGATTTAAAACAAATCGTTTCGGAACTTACAAAACAGAAGCATCATAAATTTTTAGTCAATGTCAGTCGTTCAGTTCTTTATAAATCTTCGGGAAAAGATTTTGCTGCGGAGGCAAAAAAAGAATTACTCTCACTCAACGAAGTTGTGAGAAAAAATTATGAGTGAACAGGAAGCAAAAGTATTTGATGATTTTGAATTCGATGATGCAATACAGCCGGCATTCAATCAAATAACTAAACCGGAACGGCTTCGTATAGATTTATCTTTACCTGAATTAAAATTATCGAAGATTGATCGCAAAACTGCACGAGAGGTAAAAATAATTTTCATCGTACCCAAATTGCCGAGGCGTGTGTCGGTTTATCTTTTCATAAACAAAAAAAAGAAAGATATGTACTTTCAAATTGCGCCCGGCTTGTTTAACTTTACACGCACAAATATTAAAGCTTCTGATGAAGTGGAAATATTTTATGCGGTAGGACAGAGGCGTTCTAATTCACTTCACATTAATTTAAAGGCGTGAATGCGGTTTGACAAACGAAAGAAAATTCTTAGAAAAATTTCTTTATGAAATTTGGCGAAATCATAAATTCGAAAAAGAGATTTTAACTCTTGAAGGCGAATCGATTGAAATTCAAGATCCCGGCTCATTAAATGAAAATTTAGCCGGACCGGATTTTATTGACGCGAGAATTAAAATTGGAAATATCACTTATGTTGGCGATGTCGAAATCGATTCGCAACACTCCGACTGGCGCAGTCATGGGCACAATATCAATGTACGATTTAACAAAGTTATTTTGCATGTAATTGCATCGGCAAGCACGCAGGCAAGGTTTGTTGTGAATCAAGAGGGAAGAAAAATTCCTACAATCTGCTTCGATGATTTTGTTGATGACGGAATTAAAAACACAATTGAAAAATATCTTAAAACAATCGATGCAGAAAAACCGAATCTTTTTCCGTGCAAAGATTTAGCCGCTTCAACAGATGAACAATTTCGGCAGAAGTTCGTGTACGAATTGGGCGTTCAAAGATTCAAGGTTAAAACAAACAAAATCGCTTCCCGTTTGAAGGAACTAATTTATCTTCATGAAAATTCCATCAAAGAACCAATCATCAATTATGATGTTCCGAAAGATTATATGGAGAAGCCGATCGACCCTTTGCATCTGAAAGATAAAATTTTATGGGAACAACTTTTTTACGAAAATCTTTTCGAAGCACTGGGTTATTCGCCCAATAAAAATATTTTTTCAAAAATTTCTAAAGCAGTTACGTTTGAATTTATTCGCAACTCACTTGATCAACACAATTTAAGAACTCAATTGCAAGCTGTGTTTTTCAATGTCGGAGGCATCATTCCCGAAGCAGACACTTATGAAGAGGAAGCAACCGCCGAGTATATCCGCAAGTTGAAAGAAGATTGGATGCACTTAAAATCTAAATATGACGGGCAAAATTTCGATGCAACAGATTGGCATTTTTTCAGACTGCGTCCCTCAAATTTTCCAACTATAAGAATTGCCGGTGGTGTCGAACTGATCATTCGAATCATCAGAGAAAATCTTTTGGCGGGTATTGTAAAACGCATTTCTGAAATTTATAATTTTGATATTTTGAAAAAATCTATCGCCGGACAGTTTATCGTTCCCGCAAAAGGTTATTGGAGTACTCATTATATCTTTGATAGAAGAGCGAAGGAAAAAATTCGATATTTAATCGGCAGTAGTCGGGTTGATGAAATTTTGATTAATGTTGTCCTTCCATACTTTTATGTCTATTTTGATCTCTTCGGGAAACATAATCAGCGCGACAAACTATTAAAGTTTTATAGCCAGATGAAAGTAGAAATTGAAAACGGAATGGTGAAAGAAATCGCTTCGAACTTGCAGATGAAAGATATTTGGAAACGAACAATTTATTATCAGGGTTTGATAGAACTATTCCGCGGCTACTGTTCGCGCGATGGATGCAGCGAATGTAAAATAGGGGAGAAAGTTTTTACTTAACCTAACCTGGACAAGCCAGAACCGAAGTTTAATGTTAATCAAGTTGTTGTTCCTACTTTGGTATTGAGTGCATTCCAACTAAGAAAATAATATCTCATCCCCGAAAGCTTTCGTGATGCGCTCAGTAATCGAATTATTTAAATTATTTTTCCCGTTAGGGAAAATATGTTGGTAAGAAAAATCACGAACGTAATACTTAATCCCGTAGGGATGACACAATTTACTTTATTCATCTTCCTTTACTTCTTGAACCAAACCAAAAGTTGAAAATTTTACAAATAGTTGTTTTAGCCATAATTGACAAGGGTATGCAGAAACTGAAAAAAATACTTTCCAGAATTTGTAGTGAATTTAATTGAAAATAACTAGTTATTCCCCGATAACTTTTTAATCTCATCGCGAAGTTTTACGGCTCTTTCGTAATCTTCTTTTTCGAGAGCCTCGCGTAAGGAATTTTGAAGCGTGGCAATTTTAGATTCCTTCGTCTTTGGTTCGTCCGCTTTCTTTTGAGAAAAGTCTATTGGCTCTCCCGTAAATTCTTCAAATGTTTGAGAAGGTGTGAAGGATGCAGTTTTCATCACCTGTTCAGAAACATAAATGGGCACGCCTGCGCGTAATGCGAGAGCGATTGCATCGCTCGGTCTTGCATCCACTTCGTTCGTCATAGTTGATACTTCTAAAACGATAATGGCGTAAAAAGTATTTTCTCGCAACTCAGTAATTACGATTTCAGTAATTGATGCTCCTAAATTTTCTACAAGATTTTTAAGGAGATCATGAGTTAAAGGACGAGGTGGTTTTATTCCCTCAAGTTCAAGTGCTATGGCTTGCGCCTCATTTTTTCCGATGATGATTGGAAGACGACGAATCCCTTCAACTTCTTTAAGTACCACGGCGAATGCGTCGCTACTTGAGGGATTTGTTGATAGCCCTAATATTTCACATTCAACTTTGTCCAAATGTATGCAAGTCCTTATGATTTAATCTTTTTAACTTCCTCAATAAAAGCAGGAAGGATTTCAAAAATATCACCGGTGATTCCGTAATCTGCAATCGAAAAAATCGGCGCGTCTTTATCTTTGTTTATTGCAACAATATATTTTGAAGAAGACATTCCTGCCATATGTTGAATTGCTCCTGAAATTCCACATGCAACGTACAAACTCGGAGAAACGGTTTTTCCGGTTTGTCCAACTTGCTCTTGATGAGGACGCCAACCTGCATCAACCACAGCGCGGGAAGCACCAACTGCGGCTCCCAATGCTTCGGCTAATTTTTCTAATAACTCAAAATGTTCAGGGGCTTTCATTCCTCTTCCGCCAGAAACGATGATGTCTGCTTCTGCTACATCAAGTTTGCCTTCAGATTTTTTTATATCTATTACTCTGGTTGAAAGATCAATCCCAGCTACTTCCATAGTTTCGAGATTTGTTGTTTCATCTTTTGTTACAACTTTGAAAATATTTGGTCGGAGTGTAATTACTTTCTTTTCCGATTCGATGACAACATCTTGCAACGCTTTCCCTGCATAGATTGGTCTTGTGCCTATAAAATTATTTTCATTTTTCAGTTCGATACAATCCATAATTATTCCGGCATCGATACTTGCGGCAACTCGCGGAGCTAAATCTTTTCCCAACGAAGTATTCGCAAAAAATATTGTTCCGAAATTATTTGTAACGAAATAATCTGAAATTAATTTTGAATGCGCCGAAGGAGAATAATTTTTGAGTTCTGAATTTTTAAGATGAACTAATTTCTGTAGCCCCAAATTTTTTGTTGCGTCGAGATTTGCAATTTCATCTCCAATAACTAAACCTAAAGTTTCAAAATTATTTGCGGCGGCAATCTCAACCGCTTTTGATGCGGCTTCTAACGAAGCTTTTTTAATGTTGCCGTCTCTTTGTTCTAAATAAATTAAAATTTTGCTCATGAAAATCCTTAAATAACTTTTGCTTCTTCTCTTAATAATCTGACTAATTCGGGAACTGCGGTAGCATCTGCGCCAATGATTCTCCCCGGCTTTTTTGGTGATGGCTTTCTTAAACCGAGTGCTTTTGTTTTTGGGTTTGGAATCTCTACAACTTTTTCTTGAATGACTTTTTTCTTTGCCGCCATAATTCCTTTTAATGAGGCATAGCGCGGTTCATTCAATCCTTTTTGAGCTGTAATAACTGCGGGCAAATTCAATTCAACAATTTCTTTTCCGCCTTCAATTTCACGTTCGGCAGTCAATTTATTTCCTTCTATTGTTAGTGCGACACATACTGAAACAGATGAGTATCCGAGTAATTGAGCAGTCAATTGTCCTGTAATAGAGTTATCATAATCGACAGATTGCTTTCCCATAAAAACAAGTTCTGCATTGAGAGATTTTATTTCTGCCGCCAAAACTGAAGCAACTTGAAATGAATCGAGATAACCATCGCTTTTAATTAGAACACCTTCGTCGCAACCCATTGCAAGTGCTTTGCGGATTGTTTCTTTATTTGCATCTGCGCCAACGGAAATTACGGTAACATCGCCGCCAAATTTTTCTTTAGTCTTTAGTGCTTCTTCAACTGCGAACTCGTCGTATGGGTTTATTACAAATGCAACACCGGCAGGATCGATACCTGTTGCGGAATCATTTAGTTTAATTTTGGTAGATGTATCGGGTACATGACTCACGCATACAGCTATTTTCATCTTTCCTCCGAAATTATTTGAATTTTATTGAAAAAATAAAGATAGGTGGCTATAAAAACAAACCACTTAAAAGGGAATTGCTAATCAAATGAAACAATTCTTTATTATTTTTCGATTAAAGATTTACAACTTGTTAGATGAACGAAATACTTGAAATTCAAAAGCCGGAAATTATAGACGAAGGGGAAGTAACCACTACCTTTGCAAGTAAAGTTATATTGTACAACGATGATTGGCATTCTTTCGATGAAGTAATTTCACAATTGATGAAAGCTATCGGTTGCACATTTGAACAAGCGCGCGATTTTTCCTTCGAAGTACATTTCAATGGTAAAGCCGTAGTATTCAACGGCTTGCTGACGAAATGTTTGCAAGTCTCTTCGGTACTTGAAGAGATTGCACTGCACACGCAAGTTGTAACGTGAGATGACGGTAATCCTTACAAATAAAAATTAAACACAAATAGTTTTGACTATTAAAACAAAAATTTATGTTTTAACTTTGCGCCGGCAATTAAAGAATTATTGCAGCAAAATTTTTTTTTGAAAAGTTTTTCGAATAATCTAAATTCGCATCCTCATTTTACGGGCAGATAGCTCAGTCGGTAGAGCAATGGACTGAAAATCCATGTGTCGGCGGTTCGATTCCGTCTCTGCCCACCCAAACCGAGGCGATACCGACCGCCTCTTTTTTTTTGTATTTTCGCCTATGGAAAAAATAATTCTTTCTACAAACTTCACCGATCTAAAATTTTTCAAACGAGGGAAAGTCCGTGAAGTTTATGAACTCGGCGAAAATTTCCTGATCGTCTCCACAGATCGTATTTCTGCGTTTGATGTTATTATGGATCAAGGCATTCCTTCCAAAGGAAAAGTACTGAATACGATTTCAAATTTCTGGTTCAACTTCACTTCCGATATAATCTCAAATCATATCATCGCTACAGATGTTAGCGAATATCCTGAAACTTGCTTGGCTTATCAAAAAGAATTAGCACATCGTTCGATGCTCGTAAAAAAAACTAAACCGTTTCCGATTGAATGCATCGTGCGCGGCTATATCTCCGGCTCGGGGTGGGCTGATTATCAAAACTCAGGAGAGATTTGCGGAATAAAATTGCCGGATGGATTAGTTGAATCGGATAAACTTCCCGAGATTATTTTCACTCCCTCAACGAAAGCGGAAATCGGAGTTCATGACGAAAACATCGATGAAAAAACTGCAATCAATTTAATCGGCAAAGAAGATTTTGAATTCATTAAAAACAAATCGATTGAAGTTTATAAAAAATGTTCAGACTTCGCATCATCGAAGGGAATAATAATTGCGGACACAAAAATGGAATTTGGCATAGATGAAAACGACAACATTATTTTGATTGATGAATTGCTCACTCCTGATTCTTCACGTTTTTGGGCTGTCAATAGCTATCAAGCCGGGAGAGCGCAAGATAGCTTTGATAAACAATACTTGCGCGATTATTTGATTTCGATAAACTTCAATCGTCAGCCGCCGCCGCCGCATCTTCCCGATACTATAATTCAAAACACGAGTAGAAAATATTTGGAAGCTTTGCATCTTCTCACCGGATTAAAAATAGAGAATGAGACCAATTAAACTTGCAATAAAAAATAAAGGTTTGGTAATCAATTGGGATGATGAATCGCAACAAACTATTTCTTTGAGCAGTCTGCGAAAAAGATGCCCGTGCGCAACTTGTTTATCCGAAAGAGAAAAACAAAGCAAAGATTTTTTCCCGATATTCAATCCCGACCAAATTAAAGTAACCGAATTGAAAACCGTCGGCACATACGCATTAAATATCTGTTGGGGCGATGGTCATTCGACCGGAATATTTGAGTATCGCTATTTAAAAAATTTTAATAATGTTTGAATCCTCGTGGTACTTCCGAATCAATTAACAGTTTTAAGAATAATTTTAACTCCCATCTTCATATTTTTTTTCTTAACCGATAAACAATGGTATCCGGAAATTTCGCTTGGAATATTTTTGATTGCGGCATTAACTGATTGGTACGATGGCTGGCTCGCACGCAAATTCAATTACTTTACTTCGTGGGGAAAATTTTGGGATCCGATGGCGGATAAAATTCTAACCGGCGGTGCTTTCATTTCTTTAGCTTATCTTGGAATTTTAGAAGTCTGGATGGTAGTGCTTATTATGTTAAGAGATTTTGTTGTTACAACGGTTCGCGGGCTTGCAGATTATAAAAATATTTCCTTCCCAACAAGCATTTACGCCAAATGGAAAACTTTTATACAAATGGTGTTTCTCTATTATCTTTTAATTTTTTTTACTCTTTCGAAAAACGAATATATTTACGGGCAATTCGGTGAAATTTTAAAGACGTTGTTAAATCCGACTCTCATTTACTTTGTAATGCTGGGAATAACATTTATTACAGTTCATTCCGGTTATTTGTATTTGAAACAAAACTCTTCAACAGTTAAAAAGGTATTTCAGGATTGAAATTAAACATAATCGAAAAAGCTTTTGGCTCGGCATTGTTCACGGGATACATACCCATAGCGTCGGGCACATTTGGAAGCGCAGTCGGTTTGCTCATCTATTTAATACCGGGATTTGAAGCTCCCAAAATTTTATTCCCAACAATTGTTATTGTAGGAATTTTAGGAACATACACTGCGGATAAATTTGAAAAAGTGTACGGGCACGATCCTGCACAATGCACAATTGACGAAGTTGTTGGGATGTGGATTACATTAATCTTTGTTCCCAAATCTGTTATGAACCTTTCGATAGCATTTATTTTGTGGAGAATATTCGATATCGTCAAACCGAGCCCGGCTTCCTATTTCGATAAAATGAAAGGAGGCGTCGGAATTATGATGGATGACGTTACCGCTGCGATTTACGCACTTATACTCACGCATAGTACAATATTTATTTTAAATCGATTCAATTAATAAAAACATGAATGCACACATAATTACTATTGGCGATGAAATTCTAATCGGTCAAACTTTAAACACTAACGCCGCCTTTATCGGAGATAAACTTTCAGCAATGAGAATTAAAGTTGTCAAAAGCTCCGTTGTCGGCGATCAGATAGCAGATATAAAAAATGAATTTGAAATTGCCTCGCAGAATGCTGACTTGATAATTGCAACCGGCGGACTCGGTCCAACGCATGACGACAAAACCCGCGATGCAGTTGTGGAATATTTTAAAACATCGCTGATAAAAAATGAAAATGTACTGTCCGATATCTCAACTCGTTTCAAAAAATTGAAGCGTGAGATGAGCAAAGTAAATGAAACTCAAGCGATGGTTCCGAAAAATGCCGAAGTTATTCGCAACTCTTTCGGAACGGCGCCGGGTTACTGGATTGAGAAAGGAAAAAAAATATTCGTAGTGATGCCCGGAGTTCCTTTCGAAATGAAAATGATGATGGATAATTTTGTTCTGCCAAAATTGGAAGAAAAAGTTGAATCGGATTTTTATTTACTTCGCAGAACATTTATGACAACAGGCATTGCCGAATCAACTTTGTTTGAAAAACTTGGCAATCTCGATGAGTTACTAAATGGCGCGGAACTCGCTTTTCTTCCAAGTCAGTTTGGCGTTAAACTTCGCGTAACAGTTTCCGATAAAAATGAAAAATCTGCAAATGAAAAATTAATTGAGATCGAACAGAAACTTCGTGCATTAGCGGGAAGATATATTTACGGCAAAGATGAAGAAGAACTTTCCGAAATTGTGATTCGTATGTTGAAAGAAAGAACACTTCGTGTCGCCCTTGCAGAATCTTGTACAGGTGGATTGGTGAGTAGTGCGATTACAAATCATAATGGAAGCAGTGAAGTTTTTGATAGAGGAATAGTTGCATACAGCAATGCGGCAAAAGTTGAAATATTAAAAGTGAATGAAGATACACTCGCCCAATACGGCGCGGTGAGCGTTGAAATTGCACGTCAAATGGCGGAAGGAGTTAAAGCGATCAGCGGCGCAGATATTGGATTGTCAATCACAGGAATTATGGGACCCACCGGCGGTTCAAAAGAAAAACCGGTTGGAACTGTGTTTGTCGGTTACTGCGATACTCGCGTTTGTACAGCGAAAGAATTTCATTTCAGTGATGATCGAGTTATGAACAAAGAAAAAACAACTCAAGCCGCGTTAGATGTTTTGCGCAAATCGCTTTTAGGTATTCCGCTTGATTGAAAATCTCTTTCTCGCTTTAAATCTTTCCGACGCTTTCAGAGATTTTCTTGAAGAAAAAATGAACGTCTTCAAAGAAAAGAGCAATGCTTTCAGGTGGGAAAGAAGAGAAAAACTGCATATGACTTTACGCTTTTATGGAGTTGTTAATCATCTTGAAATTGGAAAAATTAAAAATGCAATTGAACTTTTCGATGAAATGCCTAAAATGGTTTTAACTTTTAATGGATTTTCTTTTTTTCAAGTTAAGATGTATCCAAGTATATTGTATGCAAAATTCGAATACAACGAAACACTTCTAAATTTTGGAAACACGATTCTTCAAAAAACTGAATCCATTGGCGATGTAAAGGAGAATAAAATTTTTAAACCGCATATAACTATTGCGCGCTCGAAGAAAAAACCGGAGAAAGAGTTCATGGATTATTTTCAAAATTACAATGCCGGAACTTTCATCGAAGAAATTCAAACTATGTCAATTTATAAAAGTGTTCAATACACGACCGGTACGATTTACAAAGAAATAAAAAAATATAACTTTTAAAGGAGGTTAAATGTCAACCGAACGAGAAAATAAAATTAAAATGCTTGAAGAAACTATTTCAAGTATAGAAAAAAATTTTGGCAAAGGTTCTATCATGAAGTTGGGCGATGGTGTTATCGCTCCCGTTGAATCAATTTCCACAGGTTCAGTCTCACTTGATTGGGCTTTAGGAATTGGCGGTGTGCCGCGTGGAAGAATTATCGAAATTTTCGGTCCCGAGTCCAGCGGAAAAACTACGCTATGTCTTCACATAATTTCCGAAGCGCAGAAGAATGGCGGACTTGCCGCTTTCATCGATGCCGAACATGCACTCGATGTTCAATACGCAAAACGATTGGGAGTAGATACGGCAAATTTACTTTTATCACAACCGGATTTCGGCGAACAGGCTTTGGAAATTGCAGACACTCTCGTTAGAAGCAACGCGCTCGATGTTATTGTAATTGATTCGGTTGCCGCTTTAGTTCCACGCGCTGAAATAGAAGGAGAGATGGGTGATGCACACATGGCAATGCAAGCTCGATTAATGTCGCAAGCACTCAGAAAATTAACCGGCGCAATTTCACGCTCGAAAACTTCTGTGATATTCACAAATCAACTTCGAAGCAAAATTGGTGTAATGTTCGGAAATCCTGAAACTACAACCGGCGGTAACGCTCTTAAATTTTATGCAAGTGTAAGAATTGATATTCGCCGCATCGCACAATTAAAAGAAGGGAACGATGTTGTCGGAAACAGAACAAAAGTTAAAATTGTGAAAAGTAAAGTTGCGCCGCCATTCAAAGAAGTTGAGTTCGATATTTTGTACAATGAAGGAATCAGCAAAACCGGTGACATACTTGATCTTGCAGTGTTGCACGGCATTGTGAAAAAGAGCGGCGCATGGTTCAGTTACGGTGAAGATCGTTTCCAGGGAAGAGAACAATTCCGGCAAAAACTTGTCGAAAATCCTGACATGTTCAAGATGCTCGCAGTCGAAGTTCGAACAAAATTGGGAATGAACGGAGCCGAAGAAAAAGTTGTTGAAGAAGAAGCTCCGGCGAAAGGGAAAAAATCAAAATAACTTTTTCTTATGAAGATCAGCCGTATCTATAAAGAAAATTCCAAGAGGGTTGTCATCGAATTTGAAGATGGCAACTCTCTTTCTGTTTTTAAAGACATCATCTATAATTTTTCTTTAAGGAAGTTTGATGATATTGAAGAAAAACTTTTTAATGAGATACGGGACAAACAATTTTTTCTTGAGATAAAAGAAAAAGCACTTTCATTGCTCGCAAGAAGAGCGCACTCAAAGTATGAGTTGAAACAAAAATTATTTCAAAAGAAATTTGAAAAAGAAAAAATTGAAACTGTTTTAAATACACTCGAATCTGACGGATACATTAATGATTTCGAGTTTGCAAAACTTTTTATTAATGAACGAATCGCGAAAGGGAAGTCAGGTCCTATTAAAATCAAATCGGAATTGATGGGGAAGGGAATCAAACGCGAGGTGATTGATGAAGTGTTAAAAATATTTTTCCCTTCGGAAGAGAACGAAGATGCGGCATTTTCAATTGCAGAAAAGAAAATTTCTCAATTAAAAAAAAGAAATCTTGACGAAAGGATAATCAAACAAAAACTTTATTCATTTTTACTTTCGCGCGGCTTTTCGTTTGAAGTTGCAAAACAAGTTTCCGAAAAAAAATTAGAGCAGATTTAATTTCTTTAAAGTTTCAGGAAGTTTTCGAATCTCACTTGCCACATCGTAATTCCCAATATTTTCAACCGCATCATGAACGGAAAACCATCTTCTTTCACGAAAATTTTGTTCGAGAAAATTCTCGAGATATTCCGTTACCTGCAGAGCAAAAATCACAATCTCAAAACTACCGATCAATTTTTCATCCGTCGCAGTGCCAAGTTTTGCGACAAGATTTCCCAGTACACCGGCTTCTTCAAATGCCTCTTGCTTTGCGGCTTGTTCCGGTGTTTGATGCGGCTCTACGCCTCCTTTCGGAATTATCCATCGTTTTTTATTTCGTGAGGTTATGAGAAGCACTTCAAGCCGTCCATCAATTTTTCTAAACGGGATTGAACCCGCTTGTTTAAAAGAGAATTCTATTTTCAAGTTGAAAAGGATTTTTTATTTTAGTAAAAGATTTATATGATTCTATAAAAAAAATATTGAGTGCAAATTTAACATGATACACTTTGAACCCAAAGAATTAACTATTCCGAAAGTACATCAACTTTTACTTGGAGGAATAGCCCCGCGACCGATCGCATTAGTTTCAACTTTAGCCGAAGATGGAACGCCGAATCTTTCACCGTTTTCATTCTTCAATGTCTTCTCCGCAAACCCGCCTATTGTTGCTTTCTCTGCGGCGCGTCGCGGAAAAGATGCTTCACTAAAAGATACTTACAACAATCTTGTTGCAACAAACGAATGTGTTATTCAGTCCGTAACATATTCTATGGTTGAGCAAGTCAATCTTGCTTCGACTGAGTTTGATACCGGAGTGAATGAATTTATAAAATCGGGATTAACTCCCGTCAATTCAGATATAATTAAACCGTTCAGAGTAAAAGAATCGCCGTTTCAGATGGAGTGTAAATTGCAAAAGATGATTCATCTTGGCGATGGCGGTGCATCCGGTAATCTTGCAATTTGTGAAGTTGTAAAATTTCATATCGCAGAAGATATTTTTGAGAATGGTATAATTCAACCGCAACTAATCGATCTCGTCTCACGCATGTCCGCCGATTATTATTGTCGTGCGTCGGGGGATAGCGTTTTTGTAGTACGCAAACCTATCGGAAAAGATTGCATCGGCTACGAAAATATTCCTGACTTTGTAAAATATTCAAATCATTTTTCGGGGAATGAGCTCGGCAAACTTGGAAACTTTTCAAAAATTCCTGATGCTAACGAAGCGATGCAGTTGCAAGAAAAATATTCTACACAAAAAATAGAAGCCATCGAAATTTCGCGCGAAGCTTTCAAACGCTACGAAACAAAATATGATTATGAATTAATGCTTCATTGTTTTTACAAATTAGAAACTTTAAGTAACGATGATAAAAAATCAATGCTCATCCGAGCCGCTAAAACCGCACTGATGAAAGAAGATGTGGAGTTTGCCTGGAAAATTATTTTGTTGACTGAGAAATTATTTGACAAATGAAAAAACCGATCTGGTCTCCCTCAATTGAGAGATATGCTAATTCAAATCTTGTCCGCTTCATCGACTTCATAAACGAAAAACATAAAAAGGAACTGACAAGTTTTTTCGAACTTTATTATTGGTCAATTGATGAACACGAAAAATTTTGGGAATCGTTGCTTGATTTTTCTGAAATAAAATTATCGAAATCATTCGACAAAATTCTCATCGGTAATGAAATGTTTGGCGCAAAATATTTTTCCGGTGCAGAGTTAAACTTTGCAGAAAATTTGCTTCGCTTCAATGACGATGAAATCGCAATAATAAGTGTGCGCGAAAATTTTGAAAATATTAAAATCACTTATGCGCAGCTAAATTTTTTGACCGCAAAATGTGCCGATGCATTAGCCGAATGTGGAATCAAAAAAGGTGATCGCGTTGCAGGTTATATCTCAAATCTTCCCGAAGCAGTAATTGCAATGCTTGCAACTACAAGTCTCGGTGCGATATGGACTTCATGTTCGCCCGACTTTGGCGATGCCGCCGTTATTGATCGATTCGAGCAAATCAAACCGAAAATACTTTTTGCATCTGAAGCATATTCTTACAACGGAAAAGTGATCGACAACTCCGAAAAAATTTCTGCCGTGATGCACAAAATTAAATCGATCGAAAAATTGATAAAAATTCCGATTAACAACAATCCTTTGGAAGTTCTCGGCAAAAAGAAAAAATGGGGAAAAGATTCATTCAATACTTTCATAAATAATAAAGCGACGAAAATAAAATTTGAACAAAATTCTTTCGACCATCCCGTCTATATTCTCTATTCATCAGGAACAACCGGAAAGCCGAAGTGCATAGTTCACGGCGCAGGAGGAACTCTTCTTCAACATTATAAAGAATTAGCGCTTCACACTGATCTAAAAAGGGAAGACACAATATTTTACTTTACAACCTGCGGTTGGATGATGTGGAATTGGCTTGTCAGTTCACTGTTTATTGGTGCGAAAGTTGTTTTGTTCGATGGAAGTCCTACTTATCCAAACATAGATTCTCTCTGGCAACTTTCCGAAGTAGAAAAAATTTCTATCTTCGGTACAAGTCCGAAATTTCTTTCTCTCTGTGAAAAGCAAAATTGTGATCCATCAGAAAATTTTTCTTTCGAAAACTTAAAAACAATTTTATCAACCGGTTCACCACTTTCGGAACAAAATTTTCATTGGGTTTATGAAAGAATAAAAAAAGATGTTCAGCTTTCATCAATCAGCGGGGGAACTGATATTATTTCCTGCTTCATGCTTGGCTCGCCAATGCTTCCGGTTTATGCGGGAGAAATACAAACGCGCGGTTTGGGCATGTCTGTTGATGTTTATGATGAAGAGGGAAATTCAATTAACGGTGAAGTGGGCGAACTTGTTTGCAAAAAACCGTTTCCATCCATGCCTTTATTTTTTTGGAATGATGAAGAAAATAAAAAGTACAAAGAATCATACTTCAATTTTTACGAAGGAGTTTGGCGACACGGAGATTTTATTGAACTTACCGAAAACGATGGAATCATAACGCACGGAAGAAGCGATGCAACTCTGAATCCCGGCGGTGTACGAATTGGTACGGCAGAAATTTACAACATCGTTGAGGCAATGGATGAAGTGCTGGATAGTTTGGTCGTCGGACAAAAATGGAACAACGATGTTCGAGTAATTTTGTTCATCGTGCTGGATGAAAAAGTTAGTCTTGATCAACACTTAACCGAAAAAATCAAACATGACATAAAGTATAAAGCTTCGCCGCGTCATGTGCCGAATAAAATAATTCGTGTTACCGAAATTCCCCGAACTATCAACGGCAAAAAAGTAGAGTTAGCAGTAACAAGAATTATTAACGAACAGAAAATTGAAAATCTCGAAGTCCTTCAAAACCCTTCATCATTAAAACAATATGAAAATATTCCTCAGTTGCAAGATTAATACAATTAGGAATAGAACACTGATAACACTGATTTTGACAGATTTTCGCAGATAGAAATCTGTGAAAATCAGTAGTATCTGTGTCATCAGTGTGCTATTGATAGTTGTGCGTTAACTCCGGTACTTTATTAACATAAATTTTGAATTAGGTAATAAGGTTGACTTGTAAAGGATTTATTGTTACTAAGGTTGAGATTTAAATCAAGGTTTGTCTTTACAATATTTGTTCGTTTAATAAATCGAAATGAAATTCGAAATGATTTTTAATGTAAAAGTGTTTTCTGATTATACATTGCCACAGTTCTTCATAATCATGAATTTCTTAACTTAATTTTTATTAAACCTTAGTAACTGAAAAATAAAATAATAAAAACCTTATTACATTATTGACAGCAGACATGCAATCGTTTGAAGAATTAAAAATTACAAATGAATATTACTCTGCGCCTTAGCGTCTTGGCGGTGAAATAAAATTAAATTCCTTTGCGTTATTTTGCGAACTTAGCGGTTAAAAAAGAAGATTGTTTGCATGGGCGAAGCAGAGAAAGATAATGATTAAGATAATGAGAAAGAAAATTGAGAATTGAGTACCGATTCATCGGGAGAGAATGGAGAATTGACAATCGTAAATAATAAATAATAAATTCCTTAGTGCCGTTGTGCCGTTGTGGCATTCCTTTGAAGAATTAAAAATTAGAAATATGAAATTAGAAATAGAACACTGATAACGCTGATCTTGACAGATATTCGCAGATATAAATCAGTGAAAATCAGTTCTATCTGTGTCATCAGTGTGCTATTGGCGGTTTTGGAAGATGGAATTGTTCTCAGTAGGAATTATTTTATAAAGTTCTGCCGCAAAGGAAATATAAACAGGGTAATTTGCCCATCAAAAAACATGAATTGATCTTTGAGTGAAAACCGCCAAGAAAGGGAATTAACGGAGAAGTTAAAAAAAAATCCCCCTTGAAAAAGAGGGATTTTAATTAATAAATGCAATATTTAAGGCACTTACCTAAAATAGTCAAGAAGCTTCGGATTTCTCTCAAGCTTGAATATCTTGTCAGCTGCCCAGGTTTCTTTTGGTGTCATAAAATTCCTAAAACCAATGTCAAATCTATGACCAACATCAATAAAAAGCATATCATTTAAGAATTTGCTGTGCTCTCCTGATGTAAATACTGCATGCATTGCCTCATGTGCTACAACATATGGAACCGTTATTGCAGGTAACAATCCACCATTCGGCGGCCCTCTTATTTTTATGATTGCCTGCCTCAAAGCAGGGTTGGGAGGCATATCATACCGTAAAGAGGTATTGCCTACATTTAGATTAGTGTATGTCATTACAATGTCAGCGCTTGCAGAATCTCCGTGCTCAACAACATGAAACCTTTCGCTTTCAAGCTTTTTGATGCCAGAAAAACTGGAATCTGGGTACCAGCTTACTGGAGCTTTGCTTCTGTTGAGGTATACTTTTATGTTCATGTTGTCTCCTTTGAATCTTGGCGTTGTTTGTTTGTATAGAGAATCCCCTAAAAGTTTCTTTGTAATATTACTAATATCCTGCAGGAAAGTCATGTAGTCCCTTGCATCGGTTCCTGGCGCATTTGGCAGCAAAGCAGAGGAAGTATCCCACCCCCTCCTCATCATTGGGATTCCTGTTGTGTCTTTGAATGCCATTGCAACCAAATCCCCATCTAGGTTAATCCTGTTGTTCTTCCAGAAGTAAAAAGCGGTATCGCTGGGGTTTTTCCCAACAACAAATATTGAATCATTTCCGGACTTGTTTGTCCTGAAAAAGAAATGCCCGTCAACAATATCATACTTCAATGAAGGCTCAGAGCCCAAGTAAGCGACAAATGCCCCATTTGGGACAGCAGTCCTGTTGCCATACTTAGTGTCTATGTCGTAAATAAATCCGGAGGAAATATGCTTTACAGGAATAAAAGTTATATTGAAACCATTTGACCAGGCAGGCCTTGAAGGGTCCTCAACATCGGTTGCACGAATAACAACATTATTCAATGAGGCAGAATTGTGCGAAGGAACCCACTTCATTATTGAATCTTGCACAATAAGCTGGGGATTAAATGTTGAATATAAATTGGCATCGTCATTGTCAAAGAATTGGTTGAGGTTTAATATAAGGGTGTCATTCCAGCCATTGCTGTTTAATTCATGTAGTGTATAATTTGGAATGTTTTGCTTTAATTTTGGGAGCCTGTTTGCCACAACCTCAAAATGCATGCTGTCTGCTGTAAGCTCAAAATCAAATGATTTCGTTGATATGTTTTGCCCACTAAATTCAAGCTTGTATTCATCCCCAAGCTGCTTTTTAAGTTGAAAATCGCCAGCCCTGTAAAGTAGAACCTCACCGGAAGTGTTGCTTCCCCCATCAACCAGCACCATCTTCTTTGCCTGCCTGAAATCCTTTGAAATAATCTGGTAAATATAAACTCCAGCCGATACCGCTTCATTTTTGTCATTTTGCCCATTCCAGGAAACCTTGAATCTACCTGGCAATATCTCCTCATTGACGAGAGTCCTGACTTTCCTGCCAAGCACGTCAAACACAGCAATATCAACCTTGGCATATTCCGGCAGTGAAAATTCAATCACGGTGGAGGGGTTGAAAGGGTTCGGGTAATTCTGCCCAAGGGAATATCCCGTTGGGAAATTAATTATTTCATCAACAGAGGTGGGGTCAAACTTAAGCTTGAACTGCCCATTTCTCACAGAATCAGAGGTGACTGAACTTGAATCACGAAGAAGAACAACCTTAGAGTTTAAGGGGCGGGATAATTTATCAACTAAAGTTCCGGTTATAGTTTTTAACTCAATAACGGGGGCGTAATACGTAATTTCGCTAAAACTGAAAAGGGGAGAAGTGAGGAATATTAGAAGTGCAACCAAACATGCACGGATTGGAAAGAGCAGATTGTTCAAATATGTAAAAATTAGGAAAGGATTTTTAGGAAGAAATCCGATTGGTGCGGGGGGAGTAATGTTTCTTTCGTCTGCTTTTTTTCGGATTAAAAGAAACTTTGCCACTTGCAGTCGTATCCAATCATCGGAGAGAAATGGGAGGCGCGTATCAAGCTTCTTGACTTCTTTCGGGTGGTTTTCAATCCATATTAAATTAAAGTTTGATGGATAAGTAATATTCCGATCATGAAGTATTAAGTGTTGCTTACGAGTTTTTGGTTTTCGCAACGGGAAATTGGGCTTAATCCAGGTTGGTTTCATTCTTAATTCTCCTTAAAGGATAGATAAAAAAGATAAAAAAATGTTCAGTAAAATTTCATTGTCAGAAAAAAAAATTAGTCGCATGGAGGAATACATTATATTCTTGCTGAAAATTAAAAAATAATATCTATATATCCTTGCAAATCACCTCTTGTGCAGAAAAAAAATTTGGTTTTTTATAAGCCGATTGTACCGAAGAAAGCAGTACGGAGAAATGTGAATGGACAATAGACAATTGAGAATTGAGAATGGAGAATTGAGAATTGACAATCGTAAATAATAAATAATAAATTCCTTAGTGCCGTTGTGCCGT
>CAYMUL010000019.1:0-64510 GCA_964393605.1 uncultured Ignavibacteriaceae bacterium
TAATAGAAATTGGAGACCACGGGTTCTTCCAAAGGAATCCCTTCGGGAGAATCCCATACGCGCTACAAATATTTTGTAATAGAAATTGGAGACCACGGGTTCTTCCAAAGGAATCCCTTCGGGAGAATCCCGTACGCGCTACAAATATTTTGTAATAGAAATTGGAGACCACGGGTTCTTCCAAAGGAATCCCTTCGGGAGAATCCCGTACGCGCTACAAATATTTTGTAATAGAAATTGGAGACCACGGGTTCTTCCAAAGGAATCCCCTCGGGAGAATCCCATACGCGCTACAAAAATTTCTTGCTTATGCTTTTGTGCCTCTTTTTTCCTGATACATCTTTGATACAACTTTTAAGTTATCCGGCTCACCAATGAGCGTGAGTATATCATCTGCTCGAACTATTGTTTTACCGTGAGGTACGATATTATCGTCATGCCGTTTTAATAGGGCTACGAGGCAACCGTGGAAATTTATCTCCATTAATTTTTTACCGATGAACGCTTCCGTTTTTAATCCTTCTTTAATTTTAAGAATTAATACTTTCTCAAGTCTGAGCAAAGACGATTTAAGTTCATGATGATTTTCGGCTCTCATCCAAAGAGGTAAGAAATTATCATCTTCAATTCTTTCGGCTAAAGTGCCGAGTAGCCGCAAATGTAATCCCGGGTTATCGTTTCCGCTAATTAAAAAAAACAGGGCATTCAGTTCTTCGTTAGTTTCCGGTTTGCCGGGAACATCCCAATTTAATCCAGATTTAGCGCGTGCAATCGCCATCTCCGAACGTTGCAATCCTTTTACCCTTGCGTGAAAAATTGCAGTACCGTGTTCGACAGGAGTTAGCCCCATCTCAACTGATTCCATAATTAATTTTTGCAATTCATCATTTGGAATTTGAATTTTATTTGCAAGATATTCTACACCACCATTTATTATTTCTGAAAGGTTGATGGGTTCAGAAAAATCGAAACATCCCGCGCGTGTGATTGCAGAATCGTAAGGATCTTTTTCTTTCAATCCTTTCTCTTTTAATATTTCACTTAGTTCGGTTTCTAAACCTGCAAATCTTCTTCTTCCTAATCTTTCGAACACATGATAAATAGCACCGCTGCGAACGACATCCTTCCTTACAAATTTTATGTACCATAGTAAAATTAGCAGAAGAATTGTAATCGTAAAGATGATCGAAAAGATTCCCATCATTAAAATTAGCCCCAGATAGCAAATGATTCCTAATATTTGTAACCAAGGATATAGAGGAGAATAGTAGCCCGGGACGTAAGATTCAATTTTACTTTCGCGCATTACAATGACAGAAAAATTTAGCAACGCAAAAAGTAATAGTTGAATAGTACCTGCAAGTTTTGCCACACTTTCAATTCCAAGAAAAAGAATTATTAGAATCATAACAAGAGAAGTTACAAGAATTGAATAGTGAGGAGTTTTAAACTTTCCCAATTGAGCAAAATTTTTCCAAATTATTCTATCGCGAGACATTGCAAGCAAGTAACGCGATGCAGCTAATATTCCGGCATTTGCGGTGGATGCGAAAGCGGCTACTGCGGCTATAACAATTAATACTACTCCAAGTTGATTGGGTAACCAGCTAAAAAATGAAATTGCCGTTGTTGCAATCGGGGTTAAATCGTGCCACAAGTTTGATGGTTCCATAATTGAAACAACAATAAACACGCCGGCTACATGAACGAATGTTGCGACAATCCATGACAGTATCATTCCGTTTGGAATATTTCTATCAGGTTTCGAAACTTCTTCGGAAACACTTGTAACTTTTGTCAAACCGATATATGAAACAAAGACAAGCCCGATTGTTGATACCAACGCATCAGTACCGAACGGTAAAAAATTTCCGAAACGGTTCTCTAAAAAATTGGGGACGTTCCCCGCCGATAAATAAACACTCCCCTGAATAATGAAAAATCCGAGAACCATGAGTAAAATTGTAACAAGGAATTTTTGTATGCCGGAAGTTTCTTTTGCACCAAAAATATTTAGCAGGCAAAAAAAGATTGTAAGTATTGTTGCAACAATTTTTATATCAATCTCAAAATAAATTGTTGCATACGCTCCCATGCCGAGAAGAGCAAATGCGCTTTTAAAAACAAGCGAGAGCCACGAGCCAATTCCACCAATTATTCCTGCACCCGAGCCCAAACTGCGGTCAATAAAATAATAAGTGCCGCCGGCTCTGGGCATAGCGGTTGATAATTCCGCCGCGCTATACATTGCCGGTATAATCAAGACTCCTGCTAATAAGTAAGCGAGTACGACAGCCGGACCTGCTTTTGCCGCTGCAATGCCAGGCAGAAGAAAAAATCCTGAACTGAAAATAGCACCCGTGCTAATTGCGAACACATCTGCTAATCTTAATTCTTTTTTTAATCTTTCTTTTCTTTGTAATCGTCTCATAATTTTTTTTCAAATTTTATTTCACGCCGGTTAAAAAATTTATCTTAAAAGTATCGTAAATTTACGACCGAATTTTTCTGCATCAATATTTAAGAATCAAAATACGAATTATAAATTGGAATTAAATGAAAAGATTTGAAAAGCATATTTTTGTTTGTGAGAACGTCAGACCTGCAGCGCATCCACGCGGGTGTTGCTCGGAAAAGGGGAGCGTGAATTTGCGCGAATTATTTAAAACGAAATTGAAAGAACTTGGGTTATCTAAAAATATAAGGGCAAATTCTGCCGGTTGCCTCGATGCATGCGAATTTGGCGCATCTGTTGTTATTTATCCTGAGCAAGTTTGGTACGGCGGTGTGAAAGAAGCGGATGTTGATGAAATTATCCAATCTCACTTGCTAAATAATATTCCAGTAGAACGATTGAAAATTAAAGATGAAAGATTCAACAAAGATGAGCAATAATAAAGAAGTGTTCCGAGTTGGTAAAATTTTTTCTTTACTAAAAGATAATTACGTTGAAGCAAAAATTGCTCTGGAGTTTGAATCGCCGTTCACTCTTTTAATTGCGACAATTTTATCCGCCCAATGCACTGATGAGCGCGTAAATAAAGTTACCCCTTCGCTCTTTAAAAAATTTCCGAATGCGAAAGCATTTGCTAATGCCGAATTGGAATCAATCGAAAAGGAAATTTTCTCCACCGGATTTTACAAACAGAAAGCTAAAAGCATTAAAGAATGTTGCCGGATGCTCGTTGAAAATCATAACGGTTTAATTCCCAAAACAATGGAAGAGTTGACAAAACTTCCCGGTGTTGGAAGAAAAACTGCTTCGGTAATTTTAGGAAATGCGTTCAACATTCCTGCAATTGCAGTTGACACTCACGTTAAACGGTTGTCAAATTTATTAGGAATTATTTCTTCCGACGACGCAGAAAAAATTGAATTCAGATTAATGGAAGTTTTACCGGAAGAGGATTGGACAATCGCCGGACATTTGCTAATGAGTCACGGCAGAAAAATTTGCATCGCGCGAAGACCAAAATGCGGCGAATGTTTTTTAGCAAAGTACTGTCCCGGCGCAAAACTTAAATAGGAGAATTATGGAAAGAAATTTTTGTATGGAAATATTAAAGCAACACACACAATCGGAAAGTTTGTTAAAACATGCATTCGCAGTTGAAGCGTGTGTTGCAGCTTATGCCCAAAAATTTGGAGAAGATGTGAACCGATGGAGCAACATCGCATTACTTCACGATTTCGACTATGAAAAATTTCCCGAACAACATCCATACAAAGGTGCCGAACTTTTGCGCGAATTAAATTTTGATGAAGAATTTATTACAACCATTCTTTCTCACGCCGATTACACCGGAGTAGCGCGTAACACTCTCGTTGCAAAAACTCTTTTCGCTTGTGATGAACTTGCGGGCTTTATCACCGCAGTAACCTATGTTCGTCCGAGCAGATCGCTCGACGAAGTTGAAGTAAAATCCGTTTTAAAAAAGATGAAAGATAAAGCATTCGCAAAAGCTGTTAATCGTGATGATATTATCAACGGCGCAAAAGAACTTGGTGTTGACTTGAATGAACATATCCGGTTTTGTATCGATGCAATGAAAAGAAAGCGAGAGTTACTCGGAATATGATTTTGACTTCATACCATAATTTGACTTGACAGGTAAAGAATACTCATCTAAATTGCCAATAAAAAATAGGACTACTCTAAAACTTTTTGCTACAAAACAATTAAATTATTTCTTAACAAACCGCACGGAAAAAATGCGTAGCAAAATAATTCTCATACTTTCGTTTTTATTTTCTATCAGCATTCTTGCACAGGATGTAAGAATTGTTGCATCCAATTCCAATGAATTGGTGTTCAAGTATTCTCCTTCTTTTAGAGGTGTTGATACTATCTCGGTAAATGGAAATCAATTTATTTCTGTCAGCTTCAAAGATGCCGATAATGAAAACCCGTTTGAATTCGGCTCTCCGAAAATTCTATTCAAAAAAATTCCAATTGGCGTACCGAAAGAAACCGACAATACAATTGAGATTCTCGACTACAATTTTTCGGAAGTGAACGGAAATCTTATACCAAATTTAGATTCAAAACTTCCTGAGAAAGATTTCAAATTATCCGCCGAATATTTTTCGGCGAAGAACGATTTTGAAATCGTAACTTTTGCAGAATTTGCCATTGCGAGATCGATTCCTATTCAATATCTGAAAATATATCCCGTTCAATTTTTAGCTTCGGAAAAGAAAATCAGATTATTAAAATCGGTTACTATCAAAATAAAATTTGCACCGGCACAAACACAAAATATTACAGACTCTGATCCTATGCTTTCCGATGTAATCATTAATTATAGTGTTGCAAAAAAATGGTTACTAAAAAACAATTCTTTAAAGAAAACAACAGCGACAAGCAGTGTTCTCGCAAGCGGGAAGTGGTTCAGATTTGAAACTCCGCAAGAGGGTTTTTATAAAATTACTCGCAGTCAGCTTTCTTCATATGGAATTGATGCCGCTTCAGTCGATCCGCGCACAATAAAAATTTACAACAACGGCGGAAAACCTCTCCCCGAAAAAAATTCTTCCCCTCGTTACACTGACCTTCATGAAAATGCAATTTATATCTCCGGAGAATCCGATGGCAAGTTTGATGAAGGAGATTACATTCTTTTCTATGGAAGAAATTTTGATTTCTGGAATTACGATACTATCGCACGAAATTATTTGCGCGTGAAGAATACTTATGCGAACAAAAATTATTATTGGATTACCTCTGGCGGCACAAACGGAAAGAGGATGGAACAAGTTTCCGGTGCGCAAAAAACTACTTCCCCTTTCGTCCAAACAAATACTATCGCTTTTCAACATTTGGAAGATGAAAAAATAAATATCGGAAAAACCGGCAAACATTTTGTCGGCGATGAATTCAGTGAGACAAATAAAACCCGCACATACACAAGGACGCTCGAAGAGAGGGATAATAATTTTCCCGTCTTCTATCGATATGCATTTGTAAATAATTCGCCGAGTAATATTCCATTTCGGATTGATGAAAATAATAATCTCGTTCTTTCAAAGACGATATTTGGCTACGGCTCTTATCAGTACTCATACGGCATTATTGATTCTTCATTCATTCCGTATTCAAGTGCGATTGCGGATAATCGCTCAAATTTGAAATTCACTTACTCCGCTGCCGGACCGAACTCTTATGGCTATCTCGATTATTATGAAATCATATTTAAGCGAAAGTTAAAAGTACAGAATGACTTGATAACTTTCTTTTCGTATGATTCAACTACAACGGTAGAATATCAGCTAACGAATTTTACGATAACAGATATTCATGTTTTCGATGTAACAGATCATTCAGCAGTGAAAAAAATTGTGAATCCAATTAAGCAGAGTGCCGGCGAATTTTATTTCCAAAAAGATGAACAATACCAAAAAGTTTCGAAGTACATCGCCTATTGCGGTGAAAAATTTCTTTCTCCTGTCAACGCAATTGAAATCAAGAATCAAGATTTACATGGAATTTCCGAAGGCGCAAAATATTTAATCATCTCCCCAAAAGAATTTAACTCTGCCGCTGAACGATTAAAAAATTACAGACAAACTTCTGCAAAAGTTTCTCTCTCCGGTTTAATTGTTGAGGTTGACCAGATTTACAATGAGTTCTCAGGTGGATTAAAAGATCCGACTGCAATTCGTGATTTCATTCGTCATTCATATTTTAATTGGAACACCAAACCCGAATACGTTTTGCTTTTTGGTGATGGCGATTATGATTATCGAAACATCGAAAAGTTAAACAAAAATTTTATTCCTCCACTTGAAACAGAAGAATATTTGAGTGCAATCTATTCTTATTCAGTTGACGACTATTTTGCATCCGTTGACGGTGATGATACTGTTGCCGATCTTGCATTGGGCAGATTGCCGGTTCAATCTTTAACCGAAGCGAATATCATGGTCGATAAAATTATCTTTTATGAAACTCAAGCGGCAAAAGGCAATTGGCGTAACCTGGTTACTCTCGTCGCCGATGATGCGTTAACTTCGTCAGGGGTGGATGGCGCACCCAACACTCCACAATCGGAAGACCTCGCGAATGATGTCATCCCTAAATCTTTCGACTTGAATAAAATTTATCTCGTCAACTATCCAACTGTCTACACAAGTTTGGGACGACGAAAACCCGGCGTCAATCAAGCTATCATCGATGCAGTCAACGATGGAAGCGTACTTCTGAATTTTATCGGACACGGCAGCCCCGAAGTGTGGACGCATGAGCAAGTTTTTATTAAAGATGTTTCTATTCCCCAGTTCGTGAACGATAAATATTTTTTCTTAACTGCGGCAACTTGCGACTTCGGATATTTCGATAATCCGAATTCTCAGAGTGGAATGGAAGTGATGTTGCTTAAACAATCGAGCGGCGCAATTGGTGGGTTCACATCCGTGCGTCCGGTATATTCACATGAAAATGCCGCACTGAATGAAAAGTTTTATTCCAAAATGTTGAGCGCGGTTAGAGACACAATGAATTTACCCTTTCCGATCGGATATGCTTATTACAAAACCAAAGTTGAAAAACATTCTGTAAATGATTTGAAGTATTTGTTATTTTCCGATCCCGCACTGCGATTAAATCTCCCTCAATACAACGCAAGCATCGATTCGATGAACGGCAATAGTTTCGCAACAGTGCAACAAGTTAAAGCACTCAGTGAAGTTACTATTTCAGGCTCGGTTAAAAAACCAGACGGAAGTGTTTGGAATGATTTTAACGGCAAACTTGAGTTAACTGTTTTTGATTCGGATCGTATTTTGCCTCTCCCCGAGATTAGTCTTACTCAAACAATGACCGTAAAAGGCGGAAAGATTTTTAACGGACTTGTGTCAATTAAAAACGGGATTTTCAGCACGACATTTGTTGTTCCAAAAGATATCTCTTATGAAAACAAAAACGGGAAGATCATCGCTTACTTTTCGGACGAAACGATTGATGGATTGGGATTCACTTCCAACTTTATTGTCGGAGGTACAGATTCGACAGTCGCAAATGATTTCACAGGACCGGAAATAGAAATTTATTTTGATCAGATTACAGACAACAATGGATTATTGGTGAATCCGAATTCACTGTTGATCGTTGCGTTAAAAGATGAGAAAGGATTGAACACGACCGGCACCGGAGTCGGGCATCAATTGCTTGGTGTGTTGAATGATGATTTGACAAACAGCATTGATCTTTCAAATTATTTTGAAGGAGATCTCGATAATGGAAATCAATCGGGAAAAATCAATTATAAACTTCCAAATCTTTCCGAAGGTGAATACAAAATTGAAATCACAGCTTGGGATGTTTTTAATAATTCTTCCAAAGAAATTGAATATTTTAAAGTTGTAAATTCTAACGATTTAGTAATTGATCAAGTTTATAATTATCCGAATCCTTTTTCTTCAAATACAGTATTTACATTTCAGCAAAACTTAACTTCGCCGATTGATGTCGGAATCAGAATTTATAGTGTTGCAGGGCGATTGATTCATTCAATTAATCAAAAAAATATCACCGAAAAATTTGTAAAGATTGATTGGGACGGAAAGGATATTGATGGAAATTTTCTTGCCAACGGAACATATCTTTACAAAATGAAAATCAAAACCGTTGACGGAGCTTTTTCCAAATCAGTTTTGGGAAAGATTGCCATAGCGCGATAAAGTTTTGTTGTATTTTTTTTATCATGCAAAAATTTAATTTTTATATTTAATATTCCATTTGAGAATGAAAGCTTTAATAAATAGAAGGACGAACCTGATGAAATTATTCGTAAGCTTGCTTTTAGTATGCACATTAGTTACGATGTTTAATGATGAAACAAAAGCGCAAGGCGGCGATGCCGCTGTTCCGTTTCTTTTGCTGGCGCCCGATTCACGGCATGGCGGAATTGGAGAAAGCGGAACCGGTCTTGCAGATAACTCAGCCGCGATTTTTTGGAATCCCGCCGGTATTGCTTTTCTCACCGGTCAAGAATTTAGTTTTACTCACAGCAACTGGCTGCCACAGTTTAAATTAGATCTCTTTTACGATTACGCTACTTATCGAAATTATCTCCCCGAACTTGACGGAAATATTACGGCAAGTATCACTTACATGAACTACGGTGAATTCATTCGCACAGGTCCCGATTCTCCCGAAGAGATTGGAAGATTCCGTGCATTCGATGCCGCATTAACTCTCGGTTACGCAACCAAACTTTCTGTCGATTGGGGAATTGGTTTCAATTTCAGATTGATACACAGTAATCTGTCCGATCAACCCACTGCGCAAGAACAGGGAAGAGGCGTTGCAACTACCGTAAGTTTTGATATTGGCGCGATGTGGCGTCCTTCAGAAACAGGTTTGGATTTTCTCGACAATACTTTAAGTCTCGGTATGAATTTGAGTAATCTCGGTCCAAAAATATTTTATATCGATCGTGCGCAAGCAGATCCTATTCCTACTAATTTTAGATTGGGTTTTGCTTATCAATTATTCCAGGATGAATTCAATTCGCTCGCATTGACACTTGACTTCAGCAAACTTTTGGTGAAGAAAACGAACACAGGAACGAGTGACGAATTCTATAAGGCACTTTATTCTTCATGGGTAGATCGACCTCTCTCCGAAGAGTTGAGAGACATCGTTACTTCCGGCGGATTGGAATATTGGTACGGACAGCCAGGTGATTTTCTCTTCGCGGTTCGTGGCGGAATTTTTTACGAAGATCCTTCGTATGGAAATAGAAAATTCATGACACTCGGCGCAGGCATTCGATATGATATTTACGGATTTGATTTCAGCTATATCAGCACGGCAGTATTTAAAGATGGTGAAAACCATCCGTTGTCCGACACGCTTCGCTTCACATTTTTAGTTGGTTGGGGTGCTGTTCTCGAAAAGATTAAAGGCTTTCCGCGCGGCGTTTAATCATTCATGAAATATTTTTTATTTTTATTTGTGATGAGCTTGAGCAATTTGGTTGCTCAGGCTTATCAACCTTCACTTTTTTCCTTTAAAGAAATAGAAGAAAAGAAAACTACAACCCCTTCGCTTGTTCGCATTTGTGCTGTAATGGTTGAATTCCAAACCGATAACGACGGCACGACTTACGGCGACGGAAAATTCAATTCTATTTATTCGGAGAACCACGGAACATCTATCATCGATCCGTTGCCTCACGATAAAACTTATTTTGAATCGCATCTTGAATTTGCAGTGAACTATTTTAACAAAGTGTCGAAAGGGAAAACGCAAATTCAATACACTGTTTTACCCAATATTATCACGGTTAATCAAACGATGCGCAATTATTCGCCGCCGATAAATTCAACAGACTTCACACCAATCGGAAATTTTACGCAGGAAGTTTGGACGAAAGCTGATTCGGCTCATCCGGGATTTAATTTTAATCAATACGATCTCTTCGCAATTTTTCATGCGGGAGTAGGAAGAGATGTTTCACTCCCCGGAAGTCTCGGCAACGAAAGAGATATTCCCTCTGTTTATTTGGGGTTGAACAAGTTACAAGAATTTTTCGGTTCATCCTTCTCCGGTTTTGATGTTTCAAATAATACTTTTAAAATTTCAAATAGTATGATTCTTCCTCAAACAGAGAGCAGAGAGCAATCAACTTTCGGAGGAAAAGTTCTTTATGAAATTACGATTAACGGATTGATTGCTTCTTCAATCGGGAGTTATTTGGGTTTGCCCGATTTGTTCGATACGAAAACCGGATTGAGCGCAATCGGTCGTTTCGGATTGATGGATGGGCAGGCAATCTTTGCTTACAACGGTGCATTTCCCCCCGAACCTTCCGCATGGGAAAAAATATTTTTGGGTTGGGAAACTCCTGTTGTGCTTAATAATTTTGAAGGAGATTTGAACTTAACGGCTTCTGCGTTCGCGGGATTAGCAGATACAACAATTGTAAAAATTCCAATCGGAAATAAAGAATATTTTTTAGTTGAGAATCGACAGCGTGATATAAATAATAACGGCGCAAAAGTAATTGTTGTGAACAACGGAGCTCAACATACACTATCTTTTCCGAAAGATACAACCGGCTTTTACAGCTATGATATTCGCGATCTTGACGGAGTTGTAATTAATGTCGATGAATTTGATTGGGCTCTGCCGGGAAAGGGAATTGTAATTTGGCACATCGATGAAAATATTATTGAACAAAAAATTTCCGTAAATCAAGTTAATGCAAATCCATCTCTGCGCGGCGTGGATGTTGAAGAGGCGGACGGAATTCAAGATATCGGCATCGAGTTTCAAACCATCTTCGGAGATATTTTAGTCGGCGAAGGAACGGATGAAGATTTTTGGTTTTCGGACAACGACGCTGAACTATATAAAAATAGATTTTCATCCGATACTCGTCCTTCTTCCAAAACAAATGCAGATGCAAACACGCAAATTACTTTGAAGAATTTTTCTTCGAACGGAAATAAAATGTCTTTCACTTTGAGCAAGTCTGATGCGGAGATAAAGTTTAACTTCTCTAAAAATTTAGCTTCACTTTCCGGTACAATTTGGAATGACCGCGCTAATAATTCATTAACGATTCTGCCTTCGGTTGCGCAGTCAAGTTCAAACAAAATTGAAGCGGATGAATTGTTACTCTTCGCAGATACAAAACTTTATCGTTTCAATCATCAGGGAAATTTAATCGACTCGATACAAAATTTCTCTACAAGAAAACCGACTGCTTTTAGCAATGGTTCATATTCGCTTGTCGTCGGTTGCAAAGATGATAAGATTAATCTTTTAATTAAAAATGGAACCTCGATTTCACTAAAAATTTTTACGGCGAGCGAAGCAGGACTTAACTTCAACACGATTTATAAAACTGCGTCAGAGCAGATTTATCTTTTCATCGGAACGAACAGCGGAAAAATTCTTAAATATTCTTTACAAAACATTTTGAGCGATCAGTTGGATTTTATTTCGAAAGATAGTCTCTCAAAATCGGGTGAAGTTGCGAAAGTTGTCGTTAGCGAAGATGGATATTTCGTTGTGCAAAAAAAGGCAAACGGCGGTTATCATCTTTACGAAAATACGAAAGGATATTTTTTTGAATCGAGTACAGATTCTTTTTTCAATGCCGCACTCACTTACGATGAGAACGGAAAAAAACTTTTTGCAATATCGCATCTGAATTCAAATCCTTACTTCTTTAAAGAAGGGGAGAAATTCGCTGTATCGCTGATTAATAATTATAAAAATAATTTAATGATTGCCGATCTGAATTCGGATGGCAATAATTATTTTGTTGTGAATTCTGATGTTGGATTGGAAGCATTAAATTTAAGCGGTTCGAATCTCGATAATTTTCCATTAAGCGAATCAGTTGCGAAAAATGGATTTGCAGTCGCACAATTATCTGCGAATAATTCTGCACACATTCTCGGTTCAAATCGCGGTTCAATTTACGCCGTTAATTCTTCGAACGGAAAATTAGATTCCCGATTTCCTCTGCAAATTTCTACAGGCACCGGATTTGATTGCCCGCCGATTTTCTATTCCACGAACGGTTCTGATCTTGCTTTACTTGCCATTGATGATCAGGCAAATTTGATTTCATGGACTTTGGGTACGAATAGCGGCAAAGTTTTTTGGAATTCGGACAACGGAAGTTTGCAAAACAATTCTGTATTCGCCGCCGCAAGTTCATCAAACAAAGAAAACAGATTTTTCCCCGCGAGTAAATGTTATAATTATCCGAATCCCGTCTATGGTGCGAAAACTTTCATCCGTTATTTTGTGAATGAAAATTCTTCCATCAAAATAAAAATATTTGATTTAGCCGGAGATTTTGTTGCAGAGTTGAATGATAATGCAATCGGAGGTATGGATAACGAAACTGCGTGGGATGTTTCTTCAATTCAGAGCGGTGTCTATCTTGCGTCAGTTGAAGCAACAGGCTCAAGCGGCAAAACAGAAACCAATATCATTAAAATTGCTGTAGTGAAATAAAAATTTTTCTGCTTTCGCTACTTAACTAAAAACGAATTACATCTTGAAAATAAAATACTCACTTCTATTTATTCTATTATTAATAGCCGGTAAAACTTCGGCACAGTTCACCGAGTTTCATCCCGAGTTGAAATGGTACACGATAAAAGGAAAACACTGCGTTGTTCATTATCACGAAGGCACCGAACGTACCGCGCGCATTATTGCAAAAATCGGTGATGAAGTTTGGCAACCGATTACTTCTCTTTATGAATATGAACCCGAACTTGTTCACTACGTTGTTAAAGATATCGATGACTATTCGAACGGCGCGACTTATTTCTTCGACAACAAAATTGAGATATGGACGAGCGCACTTGATTTTGAACTTCGCGGCGAACACAATTGGTTGCGCAATGTTATCTCGCATGAATTCACTCATCTCGTACAAATACAAGCATCGCTGAAAGCTTCGCGCCAAATTCCGGCGATCTATTTTCAATACTTAAATTATGAAGACGAACGCCGCCCCGATATTCTTTACGGCTTCCCAAATTTTATTGTTTCATATCCGCTTGCGGCGATCAATATGCCTGCCTGGTTTGCGGAAGGAACTGCTCAATATATGCGCAAAGAATTTGATTACGATAAATGGGATTCGCAACGCGACATGATTCTTCGTTCTTATGTTCTTGATGACAAAATGTTGACGTGGAATCAAATGGGTGTTTTTGAAAAGACAAGTCTCGGCAACGAATCGGTGTACAATTCCGGTTTTGCGCTGACGCGATTCATTGCGCAAAAATTTGGTGAAGATAAATTACGATTGATCACAAAGCGGCTCGGTGCATGGAAAAATTTTACTTTCGATGCCGCAGTGGAAGACGTTCTCGGAATTTCCGGACAAGAACTTTACAATGAATGGAAAAGTGAACTCAAAAAAATCTACACAAATCAAACAGCACAAATCAATCTTAAAAAAATTGAAGGCGAAGAAATTCTTTCCGAAGGTTTTGGAAATACTCATCCAATTTTTTCCAAAGATGGAAAAAAGATTTACTACGTCTCGAATAAAAATTCCGACTACTTTTCTCCCTCAGGAATTTATGAATACGATATTGAAACGAAAGAAAGCAAACTTCTGCTTCTCGGCGTTCGCACTCAATTTTCTTTAACCGATGATAACAAAATTATTTTTTCGAAATTGACCGATGATAATCCTAACTGGTACAACGTTCACGATATTTTTGAATATGATTTAACTACAAAAGAAGAGAAGCGTTTGACTCTCAATCTCCGTGCGAATCAACCCAACCTTTCTCACGACGGTACTAAAATTGTTTTTCTTTTTCAGAAAGATGGAACAACGAATTTGGGAATTGTAAATCGCGATGGAAGTAATTTTACTGCGTTAACTTCATTTGAAAACGGCGAACAAGTTTTTAATCCAAAATTTTCGCCCGATGATTCAGAAATTTATTTTGAATATTCGTTTCATCACGGTAAAGATATTGCAAAACTGAATTTGAGTTCGTACAAAATGGATTTTGTTTTGAATGATGAACACGACGAGAGAAATCCATTTTTAATTTCGAGCGAGAAGATGATTTATTCATCTGACGAAAGCGGCATCTTTAATCTTTACGAATATAATTTGAAAACTGAAACGAGGCGGCAAATCACAAATGTAATCGGAGGCACATTCCATGCGGCGGCGGATAATCAGAACAATATTGTTTATTCCGGTTACACTTCCTCCGGATTTAAAATATTTTTACTTGATGATGACGGTAATGAAATTGATTTGTCAAACTTCTCTTACATAAAACATAAAAACTTTCCACTCGGCGAAGATAATCCGAATGGTGACATTGCTAAATTCAATCTTGACGCTTTAAGAAATTTTAATGATCGCGTAGTTTCGAGTGATACTGCGGTTACATACTCCGGTTCATTTTCTAAAATTACTTTTTTCCCATTAATCCGTTTTGACAATTACAACAAATCAAATTCTTTTTCAGAAAAAATAAAACCGGGTGTGTACGTAACTTCAAGTGATATGTTGAATCGATATTCGTTCTTCGCCGGTGCGGCTACAAACAGCCGTTGGGAACGCGATCTCTTTTTAGTTTTCGATTATCGGAACAAATTACCTTTGCTTTATAACATCGGATTGAAACCCGAACTTTCGCTTGAAGTTTATAACATCAGCCGCAAAGCTGATGTTGAAATTTTTATCGATGAATTTCCTGCAATCAATACAGATGTTACATATAATCTGTTTGAAGTTGATCTTGCGGTGCGGCATAGAATTTTCAGCCGCGAACAGGAACTAGAAATTCGCTACGCATTTTCCCGTTACACTGCAACAATAGGAAGTTTCATCATCCCAAATTTGAACGCGCTTTATCCCACCAGCGATGATACATATTTAATTGGCAGTAATTTTTTATTGAAATATACTTTTGCAACTTATGAGAGAAGCGTTGATACCGATATAAATCCCGTCGGTGCTCGAATAGAACTTCGTTACAATTTTGAATTGAATAAATTTAATCCCGATGGCGAATACACAGTTGAAAGCGGAATGTTGATTCCTCAGTATAAACATTATGATTTTCATCGACTTGAAATCAACACAAACTATTCGATGAAACTTTTCGCATCGCACACACTTGCACTGAAATTAAAGGGGGGAACGATTTTTGGTGCGGAAGTTCCCGACTTTTTCGATTTCTATATCGGCGGATTGGTTGGCATGAAAGCTTATCCATTCTATTCGATTAGCGGGAATGAAATGTTTCTCGCAAATCTAACTTATCGACTCCCTTTGTGGAAAAATATCGATGCGAAAGTTGGGCATTTGTATATCGATAAAATTTTCTTTTCCGTTTATGGCGATCTCGGCGATGCTTGGAATGGAAATCCTTCTTCACACAATAAAATAAAAAAAGGAGCCGGCACGGAACTCCGTTTTGCGTTGAACTCATTCTATCTTTTCCCGACTTCAATATTCGTAAATGCCGCTTATGGCTTTGATAAATTTGAACGCATCGCGCGAGATAAAATTGTAAGCTACGGAAATGAGTGGAGATTTTACGGCGGTGTTCTTTTCGGTTTTGATTTTTAATTGAGGTTAAAATGAACAAATTATTTTTTTTCTTTTTACTATTTCTGCTTTCAAATTTAACCGCGCAGGAAAAGAATTTTCAACTCACGGGAAATTTGCATCACGATTCGAAAATTCTTTTTGTCGAAGAGAATATTTCTAAATATAATTTGTTGTCAACATCTTCTGCTGAAAAAAAATCTCCGATGCTTGCAGGAATTTTTTCACTCGTTCTTCCCGGTGCTGGTGAAATTTACGCGGAAAGTTATTGGAAAGCAGGAATCTTTTTAGCCGTTGAAGCTACTGCAATCGCAATCGGTTTGAGCTACGATAAAAAAGGGAATGACAAAACAATCGACTTTCAAAATTATGCAAATGAAAATTGGAGCGTTGTAAAATATGCGCAGTGGCTACTCGCCAATAAAGCCGCACTCGGAATTCCGGCATCGTGTACTATCACTATCAATCCCAATACTTCGTTAATGCCGTGGGAAAGAGTGAATTGGACTGAGCTAAATATTTGCGAAGAAAAATTTTCTCATAAACTTGAACAATTCGGACATCAGCAATATTATGAAATGATTGGAAAGTATCCACAGTTCAATCATGGTTGGATCGATCAACTTGATGATGCGACTGCCGAGTACAATGCGAATTTAACACCGATGTTTTTATCTTATGCAGGGATGCGCGGGAAAGCGAACGATTATTACAACATCGCCACCAAATCAGTTTTGGTAATTTACATCAATCATTTTTTGAGTGCGCTCGATGGCGTTTGGTCTGCAATAAGTTTTAATAAAGATTTGCAACTAACCTATCGTTATGAAGAAAATTATTTTGCACAAAAACTTGAATTGATGCCGACAGTCAATTTGAAATATTCATTTTGATTTTATTGTGAAGTTTTTTTCGTTTGCAAAAAAGAACTTCAACTCCACTCCAAAAATCTAATTAACAGAGATTGAATTAGTATATTTGCACGCAAAAATATTTTAAAGAAAACATGAACACACCAGTAGTTGTAATTATCGGTCGCCCGAACGTCGGCAAATCAACGCTCTTCAATCGATTGGTCGGGAAAAAAGACGCCATAGTCGATGATGTAAGCGGAGTAACGCGCGACAGAAATTACGGCGAAGTTGAATGGGCAGGAAAAGAATTTCGATTAATCGATACCGGCGGCTACGTTCCCGATTCAGAAAATATTTTTGAAAGTGAAATTCGTGAACAAGTAAAAATCGGAATTTCCGAATCCGATATTATTATATTTTTAGTCGATGGCAGAGACGGCATCACTCCCATGGATACCGAAATTGCAAAACTTCTTCGAAGTTCTTCTAAAAAATCTTTTCTTGTTGTGAATAAAATTGACAACGAAAAACTTGATAACCATGCTTTAGAATTTTATGAGTTAGGGCTTGGCGAACCCTACCAACTATCTGCGCTTGTTGGTAGGAACATCGGTGATTTTTTAGATTTGATTACTTCTGAGTTTGAATCATTTCAAACAGACGAAAAAGATACACGATTAAAAATTACGATTGTCGGAAAACCGAACGTCGGGAAATCATCATTAACAAATGCGCTACTCGGAGTTGAGCGAAGCATCGTTACAGATATTCCGGGAACAACGCGCGATAGTCTAAATTCTGTTCTGAAATTTTACGGCGAAGAAATTGTATTGATTGATACTGCCGGGCTGAGAAAAAAATCTAAAGTCTCGGAAAACATTGAATACTATTCCACAATTCGCACACTAAAATCTATCGCCGAGTGTGATGTTACAATTTTATTAGTTGATGCGCAGGATGGTTTGCAAAATCAAGATCAAAAAATTATTGATGAAGCATTGCGTAGAAGGAAAGGTTTAATTATCGCAATCAACAAATGGGATTTGATCGAGAAGGATACAAACACTGCCGCAAAATTTGAAAAGGAAGTAATCGGTAAATTGGGAAGTATCGATTATGTACCGGTGATTTTTATCTCCGCGTTAACTAAACAAAGAATTTTTAAGTTGATAACTCTCGCGAAAGAAATTCAAACCGAAAGAAGTAAAAAAATTCCCACAAACGAGTTGAACGAATACATTCTCGAAGTAATAAAAACTATTCCGCCACCTACAACTCACACCGGCAAAGAAGTTCGCATAAAATATGTAACACAAGTCGGCGATTACTATCCGATATTTCTTTTCTTCTGCAATTATCCGAAACATGTTTCCGATTCGTACCGTAGATTCTTAGAAAAACAAATTCGGGAGAAGTTCGGATTCAAGGGAGTTCCATTCACGCTTTCATTCAGAGAGAAGTGATGGCGCAGAAAAAAATAATTGTAATTGGCGGAAATGCGGCTGGTCCCGCGGCGGCGGCAAAAGCAAAACGAGTTGATCCTTCCGCAGAAGTAATCATGATTGAAGCATCGCCTTTCATTTCAACCGGAACGTGCGAACTGCCTTATTTAATTTCCGGTTTGATTGACGATTACAAAAAAATAATTTTTTACGACGATAAAAATTTTTATGACGAAAAAGGTGTGCGAGTTTATACAAAACATTTTGTCGAAGCCATTGATAGACGAAATAAAAAAATTGCCGTTCGAAATTTGGCTGACGGAAGTTTGTATAACTTCGATTACACTTCGCTGATTCTCGCAACGGGTTCGAACTCAAAACCGATCTTTTCACTCGCACCCAATTTGCAAAATTGTTTTTACTTCAAGAATGTGAACGATTTCTTAAAACTTTCGAACTTCCTTCAAAGTTCCGCAAAAAAATTAGCGGTGATTGGTTCAGGATTTATCGGTATGGAAATGATTGACGCACTTTCTCAATGCGGTCATGAAATTATTGTTTTTGAAAAAGAAAATTATCCGATGCCTTCGGCGGAAATTCCAATTCAAAAATTAATTTTCGAAATGCTGAATAAAAATTCTCGCATCGAATTTATCGGCGGAGAAAAAAATGTTGAATGGATTATCAACGGAAACAAAATTATTGCCGCGAAGATTGGCTCGAGATTGATTGATGTTGACGGTGCGGTTGTTTCAATAGGATTTGAACCGAATAGTTCGCTTGCACTGAGCGCGGGTTTGCAACTTGGAAATTTTTCGGGAATTCGTGTGAATAAAAAATTACAAACGACCGATGCATCCATTTACGCAGCAGGGGATTGTATTGAATCCAAAAATTTTATTACAAATCAGTTTGAATTTTTTCCAATCGCAACTCTCGCACAAAAAGGCGGGCACGTTGCAGGTGAAAATTCCGTCGGCGGAAATGCTGTTTTCAATTCGGTGATAAAAAATATTTCTGTAAAAATATTTGAAAACTATTTTGCTCAAGTCGGCTTGACTGAAAATGAAGCCACGAAAAATAATTTTTCTGCAACGTACGTTGAAAGTGTATCGAACAATCTTGTTGAAGTCATGCCCGACTCAAAATCAATTTACGGAAAAATTGTTTTTGAAAAAGGAAGCAGACGCATTCTCGGCGCGTCATTTCTCGGCGGAAGGGAAGTGGATGGATTTTCTAATCTGATTTCTTCAATGATTTTGCAAAGAAGTCCGATTGATCTGCTCGCGAAAATAAATTACAATTACACTCCGCCGTTGAGCCCGTTTGTAAATCTTTTATCAATCCTCGGTAGAAAGGCGATACAACAAAAATGAAAGTAACTGTTGTCGAACACTCGATCTTAAAAAAAGAATTAACAATACTTCGCGATAAAACAACGAATGCCGAAAAGTTTAGAATTTCGTTAAAACGTATTTCACTGATTCTCGCTTCTGAAGCGACTAAAAATTTACAGTTGAACAAATTTGAAATTGAAACACCGCTTGAAAAAACTGACGGCTTTGAATTGAAGCAGAAAATTGTTTTGGTTCCGATACTTCGCGCCGGCTTAAGTTTAGTCGATGGATTTCTTTCCATTCTTCCTTATGCGCAAGTTGGGCACATCGGTTTGCAACGCAATGAAGAGACACTGCAACCGATTGATTATTATTTCAAAGTGCCAAAACAACTTGACGAAGCTAAAGTTTTGTTACTCGACCCGATGCTTGCAACCGGCGGAAGTGCCTCCGGTGCAATTAATTATTTAAAGAAAAAAGGAGCGAAAGATATTTCGCTAATCTCAATCATCTCCGCCCCCGAAGGAGTTCAAAAAGTAAATGACGATCACCCCGAAGTTGAAATATTTACAACTTCCGTCGATAGAATGTTGAATGAGAAAGGATATATTCTTCCCGGGCTTGGCGATGCCGGGGATCGAACTTTCGGAACCGAATGAAACAGCTTCTCATTATTTTTTTTTCTGTTATCCTTTTGTCGGGAAAAATTTCTGCGCAAAATTATCCGAACGAACGAATACATGAATTAATTCAGAAGGGAATTAACGCACTTACGGAAGAAAATTTTTCCGAAGCGAAACTTTCATTCGAAAAAATAAAAGCTGAATTCCCGACTAATCCCATCGGAGATATTTATCTCGCCGCAACCGAAATTTCACTCTCTTACGATTTCGGTTTTCCTTACCGGCAAGACTATATCATTGCCCGACTTGAATCGGCGCAAAATCTTTTTCAAAATGAAAACTTGAGAATGCCTGAAGTCTGGAAAAATTATTTCTGGGCTACTCTCAAAACTTATAAAGCATATTATTTTTATTTAACCGATGATTGGATTGGTGCTTTAACTACGGGCTTATCGGCTCTATCGTATCTTGAAGATTGTATCGAACTCGACAAAAATTTTCATGAAGCAAAAATGGGTTTGGGAATTTATAAATATTGGAAGAGCAAAAAGACAGAATGGATTCCTTTCTTCTCCAATGAAATGGAAGAGGGGATAGCATTAATTAAAGAAGCTTCGGAGAAAATGAGTTATAACAAAGCGTTGGCACTTCATTCATTATTTTGGATTTATCTTGAAGAAAAAAAATATTCGAGCGCAACTCAAGTCGCCGCCAAAGGCGTTGAGCTTTATCCAAACAGCAGTTATGCTTTTTTCATGTATGGTAGATCGATGGAAGCATCGGAAAAAAAGAAAGCATTAACTGCATTTTCGAAATCTTTAGAACTCTTACAAACGAAAACTATAAAGTCGAACTACAGAACCATATTTATAAAATACAAACTTGCGGAATTGAATAACGCACTCGGCAATCGTTCCGAAATGAAAAAGTATTGTTCAGAAATTCTCGCGGTTAAAAATCTAACCGATCACGAAAAAAAATTGTTGAAGAATGTTCTCTCCAAAGTGAACGACTTAAACAAGCTGTGATTCATGCACGCAGTTAAAAATAATATTTTCTATACTCGTTTCCCCTATTGACTATTTGAATATTTCTTCCATATTGGTTTTTAGAATTCACTTTTCTTGTAGACGATAAAATTGGAAATAACAAACAAAGTTCGACTGGAAGAACTACTACAAAACTGCCGTAAAAATCTTCCCACGGTGCGGGAAGATTTAATTAAGAAGGCATTCGAGTTTGCCAGCATCGCGCACAAGCATGATAAACGTGCTTCGAATGAACCGTATATCGTACATCCCTATTCTGTTGCTAATATTCTTGCAACAGAAATTCCCTTCGATGATACTTGTATTATTTGTGCGCTGCTTCATGATATAGTTGAGGACAATGAAGATTATACAATTGAAACAATCAAACGCAATTTTGGTGAAGATATTGCAGTAATAGTTGACGGCTTAACAAAAATAAAAAATCTTTTTCGGGGCGCAGAGATTACCGTCGGCGAAAATTACAGAAAACTTTTAATGTCAATCATTAAAGATGTTCGTGTACTTATTGTTAAACTTGCCGACCGATTAAACAACATGCGCACTCTGGAATTTCTTCCGGCGGATAAAAGAAAAATTATTGCAACCGAGACGAGCGAGATTTATGCACCGCTCGCAAACAGATTCGGTTTAGGTCAAATCAAATGGGAGTTGGAAGATTTATCTTTCAAAGAATTGAATCGTCAAGCTTACGAAGACATTAAAAAGAAAATTAATGTCAAACGGGAAGAACGAGAAAACTACATAAAAAAATTTTCCGAACCGATCATCAAAATTCTCGATACGCAAAATTTTAGCTACGAAATTATCGGAAGACCGAAGCATCTTTACAGCATCTACAAAAAAATGATCAAACGGAACAAACCCTTTGAAGAAATTTATGATCTTTTCGCAATGAGAATTATTATCGATCATGAAGAGAAATTTCATTGCTATACTGCATTCGGATTAATTCATGAAATTTACACTCCAATCCCGGATAGATACAAAGACTACATCGCGATTCCAAAGTATAATAATTATCAATCGCTGCATACAACCGTTTTTGGTCCGGGCGGTAAAGCTGTTGAAGTTCAAATAAGAACACGCTGGATGCACGAGATTGCCGAGCGGGGTGTCGCCGCTCATTGGAAATATAAAGAAGATTCGAAAGTGCCGGATCAGAAACTTGAAAACTACGTGAAGTGGATTCGCGATGTGCTCGATAATTCCGGCGATGATGAACTTAGAAAAAATATTATCGAGAATTTTAAACTCAATCTTTACAGCGATGAGATTTTCGTCTTTACTCCGAAAGGAGATTTGAAAAGACTTCCGAAAAATTCAACGCCGGTGGATTTCGCTTTTTCCATTCACTCCAAAGTTGGGCATCACTGCATCGGAGCAAAAGTTAATCATCGAATTGTGCCGCTTGATTCGTTGCTACAGTCCGGCGATCAGCTCGAAATTATCACTTCGAAAAATCAACATCCGAATAAAAATTGGTTAAAGTTTGTTAAGACGGGAAAAGCGAAAGCTGAAATACAAAAATGGATTAACAAAGAAGAGAAGGAAATTGTTGATGCCGGCAAAGAAATTCTCGAAAAAAAATTAAAGAAGATCAAACTTTCTTTTACAGGGCAAGATTTGCAGAAACTTAGTTCAAGTTTGCACTATGATAATTTGCGGTTGTTTTATCTCGCTCTCGGCAAAGGTGAACTGAATGTCGATTCAATTTTCGCCAACAGAGAAGCGGAAGATGCCAAAACTCAAAAACTTGCACTTGCTCCAGAAAAGTTCAATCGTTATGCAAGAGCAACTGCAGGAAAAATTGTTGTCAATGGTGAGTCGGCTGATATGCTGATTAGTTTTTCGAAATGCTGTAATCCGATTCCGGGTGATTCAGTCGCCGGTTATGTTTCAACCGTCGATGGAATAAAGATACACAGAAAAAATTGCAGAAATCTGATTGACATTTCTTTGCGCGAACCGGAAAAGATTGTTGATATTCAGTGGCCCGGATTGGAGGGCTCTGCTTTCATTGCCGCCTTAACGGTTAAAGGAGAAGATTCCGCCGGGCTGCTCCAGGAAATTTCTCATTCAATCGTCTCTTACAAAAACACAAATATAAAGTCAATTAACATCGACACGAGTGATTCATTCTTTGAAGGCATCGTAACTCTTTATGTGGAAAACATCGAGCATCTTGATCGCGTGATTGAAAGACTGAAAAAAATTAAAGGTGTGTTTTCCGTTTCCAGGTTGGATCGCGTTTGAACGAAAAGAAGAGAATAATCGCTTTCGACTTTGGCATAAAACGAATCGGCGTGGCAATTTCCGATCCGCTTCAAATTGGTGCGTTCCCGCTTCATACTTTTGCAAATGATTCTGCGTTGAAATCCAATCTTGAAAAAATAAAAAGCGAATACCAACTCGAAATTATATTGTTAGGAATGCCGAAGAATTTTTCGGGCGCGGAACATCAACTTGAAAAGGAGATTATGAACTTCAAAATAATTCTTGAAAAGATTTTTGAGATCGAAGTTCAGCTCGTCGATGAGATGTTCACATCTTCAATTGCGCAGAATAAAATTGTAGAATCTTACACAAAAAAATCAAGCCGGAGGGATAAAGGATTGATAGATCGGCATGCGGCGGCAATTTTGATAGAGGATTACCTCCGAAAAAGAAATTACTTTTCTAAATCATAACAATTGATTTTGATGAACATTAGAATTATTTTAGAACAAACAAAAACACTAATTACGGAGCAAATAAAAAAATGACACTTGACGCACTTGGAATGATCGAAACAAAAGGATTAGTTGGTGCAATTGAAGCCGCCGATGCAATGGTTAAAGCGGCAAAAGTTGAACTGATTGGTAAAGAGACAATTGGCGGAGGTTACGTTACGGTAATGGTTCGCGGAGATGTTGGAGCAGTTAAAGCCGCTACCGATGCCGGTGCCGCTGCCGCTCAGCGTGTCGGTGAATTAGTTTCTGTTCACGTAATTCCTCGTCCGCATACCGACGTTGAATTAATCCTTCCGAAACGTAGCAAATAATTTTTCTTATGCCACAAGCATTGGGGCTAATCGAAACGAAAGGATTGATTGGCGCAATTGAAGCGGCTGACGCAATGTCGAAAGCCGCTAATGTTAAGTTAGTCGGTAAAGAAAAAATAACAGCCGGTTTAGTTACTGTAAAAATTGTTGGCGATGTTGCCGCAGTTAAAGCCGCAGTAGATGCCGGAGCCGCCGCCGCCCAGCGTGTCGGTCAGCTTGTTGCTATTCATGTTATTCCACAACCCGATTCTCAAATGACGGACATTCTTCCTGAAATTGATGAGCATGTTGCATCTTCTAAAAGACAATCTCCCAAAAAAGTTGATGAAATTCCTCCTCAAGAAAAAATTTCTTTAGAAAAAAATGAAAAAGAAATTTCACTTCCCGATGAAACGGAAATAAAATTAGATAAAGATAAAGAGGAAGAAGAAGAGAAAGAGACGATTGTTAGAAAGGGACGCCAACCCAAACATGTCGCAGTTCCATCAGTTGCGAAGGAGGAATCATCTTTACAAAATGAAGAATCGGAAGCAGATGATCTTTTCAGTAGTTCTGCAAGCGATACTATTGCTCGGCTGCGGCAGGAGGCACTCGGCGTTCCTGCAAAAAAATCAGTTGATAAAACTTCTTCCTCAAATGAAGAAATAAATGTTGAGGAAATTAAAGATTTTAGAACTATCGATTTAAATTCTATGAACGTTCATCTGCTCAGAAGATTAGCGAGGCACACGGAAGGTTTTCCTATCCAGGGTAGAGAAATTTCGCGGGCAAACCGGAAAGAACTAATCGATTTTTTTGAGTCCCTCCGTTAATTATCCTGCATCAAAAAGTTTATAAACAATTATATTTGAGATGTGAAGAAGAATTTTCATATCATCGTAATTTCATTTGTAATTTCAATAGTAATCTGGGGAAGCATCTCCCTCTCCGGTTTATATTATGTGGATACAACGCTTCCCCTCAAACTCACAGATTTTCCCGAAGGATTTTCTATTGGTTCAAAAATTCCGGATGAAGTTACCGTGAGAGTGAAGGGGAGAGGATGGAGCTTGCTCAATTTTCTTCTGTCGGATGATATTGCATTGAAAGCATCGCTTCGTTCCGATTCCGGGAAAATCAATTTGAACTTACTCGCCAATCTTACCGATAATTATTGGGTTAGCACTGATTTGCAAGTTATAAATGTAATTCCATCAATCATTTCGGTTGCGGTCGATAGAGGCGTTGAGAAGATTGTTCCGGTTGTTCCCGATTTTCAACTGGATTTTAAAACCGGATACGGAATCGCATCACCCATAAAAATTGTTCCCGATTCTGTTAAACTTTACGGTTCAAACAATTTGCTGAAAACTATTAACGCTATAAAAACGGAATTGAAAAATTTTTCACAGATAGATGCAGCCCTCGAGTTTGAATGTCAACTCGAAAAAATAAAAAATGTTAGAGCGAGTTCTTCTAAAATTGAGGTTGCCATAGACGTCCAAAAAATTGTCGATCGCGAGTTCACAGAAATAATTGTACAACCGGAAAATGTTCCAGCAGATCGGAATGTAGTTTTCTTGCCTTCGACAATAAACGTAACTCTTCGCGGAGGAATTGAAATTGTCGGTGCGCTTACAGTGGATAGTCTTATTAGTAAAATTGAGTATCAAGAAATTTTAGATGACACACTCGGCAGTGTCGCACCGAAAATTTTTCTTCCACAAAATGTAGAATTGATAAAAATTAAACCCGAACGAATCAGATATATAATAAAGAAATTTTAGATGTTTATAACTTTTGAAGGTATAGATTTTTGTGGCAAATCCACACAAGTACGATTATTAAAAAAATATTTCGAAGAACACGGCAGAGAAGTTTTAGTTATTCGCGAACCCGGCGGAACCGAAATCTCTGAACTTGTAAGAACAATCCTTCTCGATAAAAAAAATTTATCGATGAAGAATGAAACGGAGATTCTTCTATTTTCGGCATCACGTTCACAACTTGTACGAGAATTAATTCTTCCTTCACTAAACCAAAATAAAATAATTATTGCCGATAGATTTTTTGATTCCACAACTGCATATCAAGGTTACGGAAGAGGATTGAATCTTGAAGTTGTAAAAGCGATTAATCATTTTGCAGTCGGTGATGCTTTACCGTTAATAACTTTTTTCATCGATATTCCTGTGGAAGAAGCTGAGAAACGAAAGGCGTTAATTAAAGGGGAGAAGCTGGATCGAATTGAAGTCTCAAACAGCGGCTTCTTTTCCAAAGTGCGGAACGGTTATTTGGAAATTGCAAAAACGGAATCGAGATTTAAAATTATCGATGGCACCTTGCCTATCGATACTTTGCACAAAAACATTATTAATGAATTTGAGAAGACTATCAAGGATATGAAATGAATTTCTTCAAACGACACAAAACAAAAATTTTAATTTCAACGCTGGTAATAATTTTTTCGGGATTTGTTTTTAAGAATGCCGATATCTATTTCGAGATTGCTAAAAACATCGACATCTTCACGCGAGTTTATAAAGAAATCTCTTTCTCGTATGTTGATGAAATTGAACCCGAACAATTTTTGCGCGCCGGAATTCGCGGTATGCTCGGCGAACTTGATCCATATACTGTTTTTATTGATGAGAAACGACAAGATGACATCGAGCTTTTAACAAACGGGAAATATGGAGGCATCGGAATATCAATCGGTTTGCGCGATGGCTCGATAACCATACTCGAAATAATGGACGGATATTCCGCGCAAAGGCAGGGGCTACTAATAGGAGATGTGATTATCGAAGTTGATAAAACTCCAATCGGCGAAAAAAATTTTGACGACGTTTCCTCTTTGGTAAAAGGGGAGCCGGGTTCATTTGTAAATTTAAAAATACTTCGAAGTGAATCGAAAGACACATTAAGTTTTGATTTATTGAGAGAAGAAATTGTTGTGAAGAGTGTTGTCTTTTATGGTTTCGTTCCAGAAAATTCGAACAATGCTTACATAAAACTTGTGAACTTCAATCGCACAGCAGGCGATGAAATAAAAAAAGCAATCAACGAGCTTCAATCAAAAAAGAAAATTGAATCGATGATTTTAGATCTTCGCGGAAATCCCGGCGGACTGCTTGATGTTGCGGTAGATGTCTCAAATAAATTTATAGCAAAAGGTGAACTCATCGTTTCAACGAAAGGAAGAGATTCATCAAGTTTAAAACAATATTTCGCCGAACAAGAACCGCTTTTGAAAAACACGAAACTACTTCTTTTAATAAATGAAGGAAGCGCGTCTGCGGCAGAGATTGTTGCCGGTGCAATTCAAGATCATGATCGTGGAGTTCTTCTCGGCACAAAATCATTCGGGAAAGGATTGGTGCAAACCATTTCGCCGCTTTCGTACAACACTTCTCTAAAAATTACAACCGCAAAATATTTTACGCCGAGCGGAAGGTGTATTCAGAAAATTGATTATTCGTATAACAGCAAAGTTATTGCAAAATCTGATTCGCTGATTGAAACCGAATATCAAACCGACAACAAACGAAATGTTTATAGTTCAGGTGGAATCACTCCCGATTCATCTGTTCAAGCGGATAATATTTCCGAGTTAGTTACAAATCTTTTAGCGCGTGGCTATCTGTTCAAATTTGTAAATCAATATCACAACAAAAACATCAACCGAAATTTTTCAGATCTGAAATGGGATGATATTTTTATTCAGTTCGAAAGCTTTGTGAAGTCGGATGGCTTTAAATACAGCGATGTAGTTTCGAAGCAACTTGATCAAATTGCGAATTCATTTTCGGACAAGAAATCTTATTCAAACGTGATTGCGAAAATAGAGGCACTTAAATCTGATATTGCAAATTCTTCAGTTAATGAATTGGAAGAAAACAAAGATGGTATCATAAAATTATTAAAACAAGAAATGGCTTCGCGTTATCTGGGAACAAGCGGAAGAATTATTGAAGCTTTAAAAGTGGATTCGCAGTTTAAAGCCGCTCAAAATCTTTTAGCGAATGAAAAATCTTTTAATAAATTATTGAACAAAAATTAAAAAGTTTATGAAGACGAGATCAAAAAACAGATATAATGTAATTGTAAGACGCGAACCCGGTTTAGCTAAGTGTCCGAGTTGCGGCAAGTTTAATGAACTGCGAAGATCCAAAGGAAGAAATACCTGGGAAAATTTTATACGCTCAACTACAATTTGGAAAGTCTATCGCTGTAATGCATGCGGGTGGCGCGGCTACATGTCAACTTATGCTCTGACGTGGCAATCATTAAGAAATTTTTTCTACTACTTGTTGCTTGCACTCGCAAGCGGTTTAGTTGTGCGCGAAGTTGTTAAAAGAATAGCTACTTAAAAATGAATGAATCATCGCTTTCAAAACTTCGTTCAATCGTCGGCGCGTCGAATGTACTAACATCACTCGAAGATAGAATAAGTTATTCCTTCGATGGAACTCCACTTTTTGAAAAGAAACCGGAAGCGGTAGTGTTTCCACAAACTGTCGATCATATCTCTCAAATAATGAAACTTGCGAACAGCGAAAAATTTTCTGTTGTTCCGCGCGGCGCAGGAACAGGATTGAGCGGCGGTGCTATTCCCGTAGAAAATTCTGTTGTACTTGCAATGACAAGATGGAATAGAATTATTGAAATCGATAAAGCAAATCTCACTGCATTAGTCGAACCCGGAGTGGTAACAGCAGATTTTCAAAGGGAAGTTGAAAAACAGAATTTATTTTATCCTCCCGATCCCGGAAGTATGAGCGTATGCACATTGGGCGGAAATGTTTCTGAAAATGCAGGCGGTTTGCGCGGTTTGAAATATGGTGTTACAAAAAATTATTTTCTCGGTGCTGAAGTTGTATTACCCGACGGAGAAATTCTTCACACCGGCGGAAAGAATATGAAGGATGTCGCCGGTTATAACTTGAGGGATTTTTTAATTGGAAGCGAAGGGACGCTTGGCATCTTTACAAAACTGATGTTCCGGCTAATTCCAAAACCGAATTATTCGGTTACAATTCTTGCAGACTTTCCGAGATTGATCGACAGTGCAAAATCTGTTTCGGAAATTATAGCGAGACAAATTGTTCCTGCAATGATCGAGTTCCTCGATAACACTACAATTAATTGCGTTGAAGATTACACGAAAATTGGTTTGAACAGAACTTGCGAAGCGATGCTTTTAATCGAGGTTGACGGCAGAGGTGCAATGGTTGACGAGGATGCAAACACTATCGGCGAAATATTAAAACGGAACGGCGCAACGCGAGTTGCAAAAGCTACAAATATTGCTGACGCATTGAAATTGAAAACAGCACGACGAAGCGCATTCAGCGCGCTTGCGAGATTAAAACCTACTGCAATTCTTGAGGATGTAACTGTTCCTCGAAGCGAATTGCCTTTGATGATTGAGAAAGTAAAATATGCGGCTGAAAAATTTAATTTGACGATCGCAAATTTTGGACATGCAGGAGATGGTAATCTTCATCCGACTTGTTTGACCGACGAGCGAAATGCGGATGAAATTAAACGAGTACATTTTGCATTCGATTTAATTTTTAACGAAGCGATAAAACTCGGTGGCACTATTACCGGCGAGCATGGAACAGGATTGGCAAAGAAACCTTTTCTCGAAAGCATTGCAGGAATTCCCGGTGTTGAATTCATGAAAAAAATTAAAGTGGCAATCGATCCGAACGGCGTTTTGAATCCCGGGAAAATTTTTTCTATGTCTCCGCGTTGTGAAGGAAATTTATCTGTCGCAAACCTCAAGCATGAGTAGTGGAAGTGAAACAAGTCGCTCTTCTCGCTTTTGTAATTTTCGCTTTTCAAAATCTATATTCAAAAACCGATTCTACTTATTTTCAAATAAGGGATTCCATTCTCGCCTCATTTAATATTGAAGAAAAAATATTAACAGAAGATTTTCTTACCGCAAACTTGAGCGGAGAATTTGTCTCATTTCAACTTCCGAAAGAAATCAGCACTTGCCACAACCCGATTCTCAAAACTTTCCAAATCGAAAATAAATTTGACCGGAAAGAATTGGAACTTCTAAAACAAAAACCGGATGCAAACTTTATAGATTCAGTAAATTTTCTAAACGACAACGACATCGTTTCAAATTTGTTTCATATAAAAATTTATGATAACGGCAAATTCATTGAGCTAAACAAGATTGGCACGGACATCAACATCAATTTCCCGCTTGTCATCGAAAAAAATTATTTTGCGCTCAACAAATTAGTTATGAGCGAAAATCTTGAGTGCCGCGAGCGAATTGGTTTATATCTTCTCCATCTTTTTTATGAAGATGATTCGGAACGAAGTTCAACCACAATCATTTACAACAACGGGAAAACGGAAATCATTCACGACAATGAAAAATAAAATCGCTCCAAAAGTTTATGATAAATTAGTCGGCGTTCTCCCCGATGATGATACGCTTTCGAAGTGCATTCATTGTGGAATGTGTTTAGCGGTTTGTCCGACATATGATTTAACCAAACTTGAGCGCTCTTCTCCGCGTGGAAGAATAAAATTGATAAAATCTGTTGCGCGCGGAGAACTTGCAATAACAGAAACATTCGCGGAAGAAATGAATTTCTGCCTCGATTGTCAAGCGTGTGAAACTGCCTGCCCGGCTGGCGTGCAATACGGCAGAATGGTTGAAGCCGCTCGTGTTGAAGTTTCGAAAGCCGGATTTATTTCTCCGCTCGAAAGCCAGATCAAAAAAATATTTTTGAATAAAATATTAGCGAACAAAAAAAACTTGAAAAGATTTTCGAGGGCAATGTATCTTTACCAAAAAGGATTCATCTCAAAATTTTTTCAGAAGAGTGGAATACTAAAAATGCTCGGACCGGTTTTCAAGGAATTGGAATTTCTTTCGCCGAGATTTTTTAAACAGTCGAGCGAAGAATTGATACCAAATATCGCAACACCAAAAAAGGAGATCAAACATAAAGTTACATTTTTAACGGGATGTTTGATGGATGTTTCTTTTCCGCAAGTCAATGTTGATACGGTAAATGTATTGTTAAATAATCATTGTCAGGTTATCACTCCAAAGAATCAAGTTTGCTGTGGTTCACTTCACGCACACAACGGAGAGATTGAAGTTGCAATTTCCCTCGCAAAAAAAAATATAGATGTATTCTCCGCTTTTGAGTACGATTATCTAATTTCCAACTCCGCCGGATGCGGTGCTTTTATGAAAGAATATGGACACATCTTAAGTAGAGATCCCGAGTATGCCGAATCGGCAAAAACTTTCTCTGCAAAAGTCAAAGATCTATCGGAGTTTCTCGATTCAATCGGAATGAATGACAGTTTAGATTTTGCCGGTGAAGTAACCTATCACGATGCATGTCATCTCTGCCATACACAAAAAATAACGCAGCCGCCGCGAAACATTCTCGGTAAAGTAAAGAATATGAAATTTGTTCCGCTCGAAGAATCGACGTGGTGTTGCGGCAGTGCAGGTATCTATAACATTTTACGGTACGATGACTCTATGAAATTTCTGGAAAGAAAAATGGCAAACATAAAAAAATCCGGTGCGAAGACGGTAGTTACTGCAAATCCCGGTTGCCAACTTCAAATCCAATACGGCGCAAAGAAATTCAACACTCCGGTTGAAGTGATACATACATCCACTTTTTTAATGCGAAGCTATAACAACTTCCGCAAGAAAACTTTTCTTAAATAACTCGACTTGCGCGAGTTTGCGTGTCGAAATTTATTTCCACCAAACAAAGAGGAACAGTGTAGAAAAGAGAGAATTAGCAATTGATAATGAACGATTAGGTCGGGTTGGCGCTTTATTTTTTTTACACATCGAATTAGTCCTTTTCCGGAAACAAGGCTATCATCGTTCAATTTTTTTTTGAAAATTTTTCTTGACTTTAATTTTTAGATTGTCTAAAGTGAAATCAAGTAATTCGAATTTATTAATTAACTAATGGATAAACAATTTTTTAACTAAAGATGAGAACAATATGGACGGCTTAATTTTACTCACCGCGAAATTTTACCTTAACGAAAAAATATTTATTTTTCACAAAGTGATGGATTTGCCATTAACCGCTTATCTGTTATGGTGGAAATGGAATGAACAATATGAATATTAAACTGCTTTACAGAGTAAGTTTACTTTTTCTTTGCACTTGGATGTTGGCAAGTCTTTCGTGCAATAAGAACAACACTACCCAAGTTGAAACCGGCAGCATTACCTTAACCGTGGAAGATGCCTCGTGCATTGAAGCCTGGCTGAATATAAAAATTAAAGAGATGACCCTCCCGCAGAGCTTTTCACTTTATGAAAATGACAGCTTAAAAACCAGCCTAATACTAACCAGCCCCGATACGACAATATTGACAGAAAACTTACTGCCGAAGAAAAGCTACAAATGGCAATTGCGCGGAGAGAAAGAAAAGAGCAACGAAGCAGCGGTTGTAACGATGGACACCACAAGCCACAACTTTACGTGGCAGACATTTACCTTTGGGCAGCACAGCAGCAGCACTCTTTACGATGTAGCCATAATAAACGAAAACAACATTTGGGCGGTAGGTGAAATTTATATGAACGACTCGCTTGGCAACCCTGATCCAGCTTGTTACAATGCTGTACATTGGAATGGACAAAGCTGGGAATTAATTAAAACAGGCGGATATGGTGGTTATCCTAGAAGATCTGTTTTTGCTTTTTCAGAAAACGATGTTTGGTTTGATGGAGTTATAAAATGGGATGGAATTAAATATACAGTTCATAATAATGGTTGGCCCTTGTTACCAAATGGAGATGGTTGGATAATCAACAAAATGTGGGGTAGCAGTAGCAATGATTTGTATGCGGTTGGCAACGGCGGAAACATCGCGCATTGGGATGGCATCAGTTGGAAGAAGATAGAGAGCGGAACGGATGTTAACTTAAAAGATATTTATGGAACAATTGATGGAAGAGAAATTTGGACCTGTGGTTGGAGTAATTCAACAGGCAGGGTTTCGTTATTGAAAATTTATGCCGATAATATTGAATCGCTTTGGGATAGTCAAACAAACACAACATTAATTATTTATAGAGGAACATTACTTAACAGTTTATTTGCAAATGGTAATGGCGAGTTTGTTCTAGTAGGAGGACAAGTATTAAGGCATTCTGCGTTTTATAAAAATCAAGTTAAGTTGGAATGGGTGAAAAATTTCAATGGCTCAAAAGTACTTGAACTTGGTAACTATGCTTATAAAATAAAGGGCAGTAATAAAAATAATATCATTGCTATTGGTGATGCTTCTATGATCTGGCATTTCAACGGAGCAACCTGGTTTAAGTATTCAGAACTGTATAATTTAGATAAAAGACTTTATGGCTTGGCAGTCACTGACAAAGTCACAGTAACGGTCGGTAAAAGATATTCCCCCGGAACTCTGGGTGGTGCTTTATTAATTGTAGGAAGGAGGTAATTTAATGAATGAAATTCCACCAGACTATCATATATAACTGAGTTATAGAGCAAACATAGTTACCAATAAACAAACAAATGGGTATCGTATGTAGCTCCAAAGGTAAGTAACACCTTTTTGTTTGTTGTGTAAACTTAAAACATTTTTTAACCAAAAATAAAGGAAATCAAAATGAAAAATTTTAATAAAATATTTATTGTTGTTTTTGTGTCTCTTTTTATCTATTCATCAGAATTAAATGCTCAAATCTGCAGAGTGTTAGATAATCCTGCTTTTCCAACAGTTCCAAATAGCACATTTGGTGATCCGAACCAACTATTGTTATATGAACCGACCGTAGTTCGTACAATTTATGTTGCAGTTCATGTAGTCCGTTCTAGCGCTGGAACCAGTGGAATATCTTCAAATGATATCGCAACATCAATCCAACAATTAAATACAGCATATACAGATGTAATGATTCAATTTGTACATAATCAAACTGATTATATAGATAATGATACTTATGTTGAACTTACAGAATCCGAATACTTCACATTAAAAACAATTAATAACGTCAGCAATAAAATTAATGTTTATTTCGTACCTTCTGCTACTGGATTTACTGGAATATCAAATTATGTGACGAATAGCTGTGCGGTGACTAATGCAGCGGCAATTAATGGAAGTACTTTAGCTCACGAAGTTGGACACGAATTTTATCTATATCATACGCACGGTACTGGTATTCAAGAACTAGTTAATCAGACAAATTGCCTTACAGCGGGTGATTATTTATGCGATACACCTGCAGAACCATATAATAATGGTAACGGTATTAAAGATTATGTTTTTACAAATACTTGTGGTTATTTTGGAACATTCAGAGATGCAAATAATCAATTATATACACCTGATACTCATAATTTTATGGGCTATTCGGTACCATCTTGCAGAACACATTTTAGTCCACTTCAAATTCAGAAAATAAATCAAACATTAGTTACGTATATGTCCTATTTATTAAATACGTTAGTTCCACTTGCTAATAAGATTGAAGGAAATATTATTACTAATGTTCCAAATGTAAGAACAAGTACTCTTACCGTAGTTGGAGTAACAACTGTAAATTCAGGTACATCTGTAAATTTACTTGATGGCAATAGCTATGATATAAAAACAAACCAGGAAAGATTTTCATCTTATTCTACTCATGGCAATATAAAGCATAACAAGTGGAATGAAAATGCCTCTGAATTTAAACTACTTCAAAATTATATTATTGAAAGAACGTCTTCGCCTTTTCGTGATGCAAACTTTGTGTCCATGAATTATTCTAAAATCCAAGCAGAGTTGGAAGGAATAATTTTGCCCAATTTAGGTGCATTTAATTTTAATGATCCATGGTATATTAAAAGCGATTTAACACAACCGGGAAATTATTGGATCCCATGTCTATCATCTTATGAGCCAAATGGAAAACATGGAGCAACCGAAAAAGGCGTCTTCTTAAATCAAGGTTATGATCCACAGACTCAAACTTGGACACCACCCTATTACTCCGTCAAAGCAGAATCGCCGCAGGAGGTAACAATAAACAATAGAACGCATAATTTCTATTTCCAAAACTGGGATTATGAGCCAAGTAAAATTGGTTTACAATATCCCAACGCATTAGAAACCGGAGTGGTGTTCAAAGATGCAAATGCAATTTTATCTGCCAACATGAAAGGCACGCAGCTTTCCAACCATGTAAACGCATTCGAGAATAGCAATTCAAAAAATATTGTGAAAACCGATAACGGTTATTTACATTGAATTTATGAAAGCATGGGAAAAATATTTTATGAGTACTCATCCGATAACGGCGTAACATGGGATTTCTTAGACCTTTACAATCCAATAATCGGCACAAAGCCATCGATAGAATATATCCGCGATTTTGTATTTGTTTCATTCATAACTCCAACAAATAATATTCAGGTGAATTTATATTGGAAGGAGACCAATGAAAAACCAAAATTTGAATACTCGATATTAGTATATGAAAACAATCCGACTCCGGCTGTCGATATAAATTCAACACCGGTTTTAGCTGTGCATGAGAGTGAGATATTTACAGTTGTTTGGAAAGAATTGAATGGTAATGATAACAAACTATACTGCCGTCAGGGTTATATCTTCTATGGTTGGAATGGATCATTTTTGCTCTGGAATTCACCTTCAACAACAAAAACTGCGATCAACGCATCGACAACCAATTCGGTTAATCCCGCAATTTCAGCATTAAAAACTAATGATTCCAGATATCCGCGTCGCTTTGATTTGGTATGGCAGGAAAACAGCGGCGCAAACTCTGCAATAAAATATTGTGAAATAATTTCAGATGAACCGATAACTTTTTCGGCATGTACAACTTTATCGGCGCTTTCGGGGCATCCCAAAAACTTCAAGCCCTCGATAACTACAATAACAAATTTCGACACACAAAATCCTATCGTTTCGGCAAGAGTGTGCTGGATTGGTGAACGTGAAATCTATGAAGAGGAAAGATTTGAAAAAACCGGTTCAATGAATAAAATACAAAACCAAACAACGGAGAAAAGAGTTATTTTCACCGCTACCGATTATCTAAATCATTATTGGAACTTCAGCGAGGAAGTAACGAGTGTACAAATTAATAAATTCAATAACGATTACTCAACCCTGAATAGATACACAATAGGTTGGGGCAGAGGAAACGTACTTCCTTTTCAATATACGGATAATCGCACACTCTCAAATCTCGTTGAATTAAATATTGGCGGAGAGGATGTTCAAGTTGTGAACGGAGTAGCGCCCGACGTTACCACGATGAATGCTTTTGCTTTCAATAACCAGAATTTTCCCTACTATATGCGAACACAGCAAATTTATAATTCTACTAATAAAGAAAGCAATCTTTCGATTTCCAGCGGCAGAGAAGGTGTCGTTCAGAAAGATTCCGCACAATTTTATTTTACAATTGGAGATTTAAAACTGAATTCTGAAAAGGTAGAATTCATAGAAATTCCACAAACTGTTGAAATAGATTCTTTATCCAAGCTAAATTATTATTTAGTTAGTGAATCATTTGCAGTCTCAGATAATTCAACTCTATCCTATAGTGTGCTTTACGGATTAGTAGATTCAGCTTCGGCATCAACTATATTGGGTGGAAGCGGTTATGTGAATTTTAAGGTGGAATTATTTGATGCGGTAACAAATCAAGTTATAGGGATATATGATGACATCTCGTACAATGCAACAAACTTATTTCAATATAATAACATGTCCTACCATGTAAATATGAATGGAATAGGTAATCGTGAGGTAAAGCTTCGGTTAGTTGTTGATGCGAATATCAATCCAATGTATTCAGTATCGGAGAAGTATTCTTCGAATGAAATTCTTCCGAAGCGAAGATTCGTAGAAATTCAATTCCAGGGCAAACTCGGCGTAACGGAGTACGCGCTCGAACAGAATTATCCAAATCCCTTTAATCCGGTAACAACAATTCGTTACCAAATACCAAAAGCCGGACGCGTAACATTAAAAGTGTACGACATTCTCGGGAAGGAAATAGCAACACTCGTCAACGAAGAAAAAGAAACGGGAAGATATACCGCAAACTTTGATGCGAGCAAACTATCAAGCGGAGTCTATCTGTATGAACTCGTAGCCAATGATTACCGCGCGGTGAAGAAACTAATGACGATAAAGTAAATGGAGAATTGATAATTGAGAATGGAGAATTGAGAATGGAGAATTGATAATTGGGTCGAGCTGGCGCTCGACCTTTTTTATTTCGTAGAACAGACTTCAGTCTGTTAACCATAATACGCCGGCTAATTGCCGCAGCGAACGGCGGCACATTTTGGTTATCCGTGCAAATCAGTCTAATCAGCGTCGTCAGTGTTCCATTTATACACTTACGCTTACTCCGCTTTTGGCGGATACGCTTACGCTTATTCTTGCTCTGCCTTGCAAAATATTCTGTATCAAAAATAAATCACGAACAATCCAGACAATCGCCATACGGTTATCATTTTTTTCGTTACGCGAGTTAAATAAAAGGTTGGAGTGAAGCTTTAAATAAAATTAAACTTAATCCTATAAATTTCTTTTGTTTTAATTCTTGGTTTTATAGATTTGCTCACGATTTTTAAAAAATTCTAACACAAAAAAGGACAATAATTTAGTTTTGAATTGCTACTTATCTGGGAAGAGTCGGCACATACCATTTTTGATCGTCCATATTTTAAAACCATTTAAATATTCAACTTGTACGAGGGTTAATGAGTAACCAATTTTTAGATTACCTCTTACGAATCCGGCTTCCAATTACAATTTTTGTCGCATTACTAACCTTTACAATAACTTATTTCATTTCGCGCCCCGAACGCGATGGAGTAGGTTATCAGCCGGACCAACCGATTGCGTTTTCACATAAACTTCATGCCGGGCAAATGAGCATCGACTGCCAATATTGTCATTCCGGTGTTGAGAAATCCCGTCATGCACAAATTCCTCCTGCCGCTACTTGTATGAATTGCCACTCAATAGCAAGAACTGACAGACCGGAAATTGTGAAACTTACACAATATTATAAATCCAACAAGCCTATTCCCTGGCAAAGAATCCATAAAGTTCCCGACTATGCATACTTCAACCACAGCGTTCACGTGAATAAAAATATTCAGTGCGAAAGTTGTCACGGCGATGTTGCCGCAATGGATAAAATTGCACAGGTAAATAGCTTCACAATGGCTGATTGCCTCTCGTGTCATCGCAATGCACAGCAACGCTTGCCCTATATTCAGAATGTAAAAAACGGTCCCGACTATTGTTGGGCTTGTCATCGTTAATTAGAGTTAGTGAGAGTTTTGAAATTATGAAAATAAACAGAAAAAAATTTTTTGCATCAATTGGAGCAGGGATTGCGGGGATATTCTTATTCAAGAGTAGTGCCGCCGGAAAAGCTTTTGCACAAATTTCTAAAAAGAAATTGACCGCGAATCCGAATCCGCTTGCAGTAAAAAGAGAAAAATCCAGAGTGAATAATGGCTAAAGAGAATTTGGAAAACATTAATAATAAAGAAACAGAATTGAAACAAGACGTCAACTATTGGCGCAGTTTTGAAGATTTGTATCGTTCGGAAAATTTCATCGAAAATTCTCACCATGAATTTGGTAAAGAAGTTAAAAACGAATTCGAATTGAGCGACGATAAAAATTCCTTATCGAGACGAAAATTTTTAGCACTTGTCGGAGCTTCTGCCGCGCTTGCCGGTGCCGGTTGTGCTGATTTCAGAGATAAAGGAAAAATCCTCCCATACACAAATAAGCCTGAAGAAGTTGTGCTTGGCAAACCCGTTTATTATGCTTCAATCTGTACCGCGTGCGAAGAAAATTGCGGTGTGTTAATTAAGACGAGAGAAGGAAGACCGATAAAAGTTGACGGCAATCCCGATCATCCTGTAAGCAAAGGAAAAATTTGTGGCAAAGGTCAAGCGGAAATTTTAAATCTTTACGATCCCGCTCGCTATTCCGAACCGTTGTTAAAAAAGGGAAACGATTACAAAAAGATTACATGGAAAGAAGCCGACGAAGCCGTTAAACTTGCTTTATTAAGTAACGGTGATAAAGAAATTGCAATTGTTACTCACACTGTAACATCACCGAGCGCATTCAAACTTCTCTCCGAATTAAAAACAAAATATCCTCAAGTTCAATTTTATCATTACGAATTATTCGACGATAAAAATAAATCTGCCGCATTTGAAAAATGTTACGGCACAACGGTAGCGCCCAATATTCAATGGGATAAAGCGGATGTAATTGTAAGTTTTGAACATGACTTCCTCGGTGTAGAAGGAAATAGAGTTGAGAACAATCGCCTCTACTCTTCACGCAGAGATGTGAACAACTTAAATAATTTTAACAGAATGTATGTTGTGGAAGGAAATCTTTCACTCACCGGTTCAAACGCCGATTACCGTTTGAGAATAAAAACAGAATTTCAAATTGAAGTCGTGTACGCATTGCTGAATGATTTCATCAACAAGCGCGGCGCCGTTTCACCCGCTAACGGTAATCTATCGGGATTCATTTCCAACTTCACATATGAAAAAGTTGCGCAGAATTTTGGACTCGATAAATCTACATTAAAATATTTAGCGGATGATTTATGGAAGTCGAAAGGGAAAGCAATAGTTTCCGCCGGACGCGCACATGATGTTTCGATGCACACTGCCGTAAATCTTTTAAATGAAGTTCTCGGAAATACTTCATTATACAATTTTACAAATCAGCCATTGCACTCCTATTCGAGCATGAATGATTTCAAAGATTTAGTTTCGAAAATGAGAAGCAAAAGAGTCGGCATTGTTGTTCATTTTGATTCTAATCCTGTTTATCATCTACCGAAAGATCTTGGTTACACGGAAGCACTGAACAACGTTGGTAATGTAATTTCGTTAGCAACGATGCAGAATGAATCAACTACTTTAAGCAATTTGATTCTACCGATTAACCACGGATTTGAATCATGGGGCGATGCAAAAACAAGAAGCGGATTTTATGCACTACAACAGCCGGTAATCGCTCCGCTTTATAGAACGCGGCAGAAAGAAGCGATTATACTTTCCTGGCTTTCCTCCGAGCAATTGGAAGATGCAAATCTTTCCTACTATGAATATGTAATCGCGAATTGGAAGAATAATATTTATCCAACTCTTCAAAGTTCATTAGGATTTGAAAAATTCTGGACTCTCGCGCTGCACGATGGAGTTGTGCAAACAAAAGAAAATTCAACAAACAATTTCTCATTCAATGCAAGTGCTTTGTACGATTTAAAAGCCGCCGCAAAGAAGAATGAAAAATTTAGTCTTCAGTTAGTAGAAAGTTTTGTTCTCGGCGATGGAAGATTCGCCAATAACGGTTGGCTTCAAGAATTGGCGCATCCTATTTCCAAAGTAACATGGGATAATTACGCGGCAATTTCTTACAATTCATCTAAAAGTCTTAACGTGAAGAACGACGATTTGGTAGAAGTAACTGTGAACAATACAAAACTTACTTTGCCTGTGCTTGTCCAGCCGGGATTAGCCGATGGACTAATTGCAATCGAACTCGGCTATGGAAGAACAAACTCTCCGGTTGTTGCAAATGAAGTTGGCGTGAATGCAAATCAGTTTTTGACTTCGAATAATTCTTATTCTCACTATTATTTTCAGAATGCCGAAATCTCTAAAGTAGAGGGAGCTTATAAGTTAGCTACAACTCAAGATCATCATATTTTTGATCAAGAAAATCTTAAAGACATTCATTTGGTTAGAGAGATTATCCGCGAAGGAACAATTTCACAATACAAAAAAGATCCGGAGTTCATCGCTCATCATAAATTTAATGCCGAGAATATGTATCATGAATATGAATACAAAGAGGCAAAATGGGCAATGGCAATTGATCTTAACAAATGCACCGGTTGCAGTGAATGTGTAATTGCTTGTAATGCAGAGAATAATATTCCCGTCATCGGGCGCGATCAAGTTTTGAAGTCTCGTGAAATGCAATGGCTGAGGATTGACAGATACTATGCCGGTTCGCCTGAAACTGCCGCAGTAAGTTATCAACCGATGCTTTGCCAACATTGCGATTTAGCGCCATGCGAAAAAGTTTGTCCGGTTGTAGCTACAACTCACAGCCCTGACGGTTTGAATCAAATGGTGTACAATCGTTGCGTCGGCACGAGATACTGCTCAAACAACTGCCCTTATAAAGTTAGAAGATATAACTTCTTTAACTTCAGGCATCACTTCCGAAACGGTTTCCAACAGGAAGATTCATTTTCACTTTTGCACAACCCTGAAGTAACAGTTCGTTCGCGAGGTGTGATGGAAAAATGTACTTTCTGCATTCAACGAATAATGGAAGAAAGAGAAAACGCAACTCGCGAGGGAAGAAAACTTAACGGCGAAAATGTTACTACTGCATGTCAAGATTCTTGCGGTACTAACGCAATAAAATTCGGAGATATAAATAATCCCGATTCAGAAATAGTAAAATACAGAAATCATAAACTTGGATATTTCCTTTTAGAAGAGACAAATGTTAAACCTAATGTTACATATCTTGCAAAACTTAAAAACACTCAAGAGGAGGGAGTTTAATGAATTTAGATTATTCACATGAACTTCCCGTAGTTGAAGGGCGATTAACTGTTCAACAGATACAAGAATTAATCGCTACTCCGCTTGATTCTAAACCCGATAAAAAATTTTATATGGCTTTAAGCGCAACTTTAACTTTGTTGTTAATTGGTGCGACCTGTTTAGCAATCACTTTTTATCATGGTATCGGAATGTGGGGAAACAACCAGCCTGTCGGTTGGGCTTTCGGTATTGTCAACTTCGTTTTCTGGGTTGGTATCGGTCATGCCGGTACTTTGATCTCTGCAATTCTTTATCTGTTCAGACAAAAATGGAGAACGGGTATTGCTCGATTTGCAGAAGCGATGACAATTTTTGCGGTGATATGCGCGGCAATTTTCCCGATTATTCACACAGGTCGCCCATGGCTCGGCGGTTATTTGTTACCATATCCTAACCAACATGCGCTTTGGGTGAATTTCACTTCGCCATTGATTTGGGACGTCTTCGCCGTGTCAACATACTTTACAGTTTCATTAGTTTTCTGGTATGTGGGATTGATACCCGATTTCGGTGTGTTGAGAGATCGAACTTCATCGAAATTAAAAAAAGTTATCTATTCTATTTTTTCATTGGGATGGAGAAACTCAAACCGCCACTGGCAGCATTATGAAAAAGCTTACATGTTACTTGCAGGCTTCGCTACACCTCTCGTTCTTTCTGTTCATACAATTGTGAGTTTCGACTTTGCCGTTTCAATAATGCCGGGATGGCACACAACAATTTTTCCGCCATACTTTGTAGCGGGTGCAGTCTTTTCAGGTTTTGCAATGGTTGTTACCGTTTTGGTTTTTGTAAGGAAGATTTTTGATCTTGAACATATAATTACGGTTAACACTCTCGAACGGATGAATAAAATTATGATGTCAACCGGTTTGATGGTTGGATACGCATATGCAATGGAATTTTTTATTGCGTGGTACAGCGGCAATCCTTTTGAATCATTCGTATTTATAAATAGAGCATTCGGACCTTACGCTTGGGCATATTGGATAATGGTTTCATGCAACGTTATAACTCCGCAGTTGTTCTGGATACGCAAATTCAGACGCTCGGTGCCGGTGATGTTTGTTATTGCTATTTTTGTTAATATCGGTATGTGGTTCGAAAGATTTGTAATTACAGTTACTTCACTTCATAGAGATTATCTGCCATCGAGTTGGGGATATTTTTCACCTACAATGTATGATATTGGAATTTTAATGGGAAGTTTCGGTTTATTTTTTACGCTCGTAATTTTATTTACAAAAGCACTGCCGGTTGTTTCAATAGCAGAAGTCAGAGCGGTTGCAGACGGCGCGCAGCCTTCGCATCATGGAGGTGATCACTAATGAAAAGATCTGATAACTTATTCGGCGTTGTTGCGGTTTTCAATACACCTGACGAAATAATTTCTGCCGCAAAAAAAACAGCAGATTCAAAATTCAAAAAATTTGATGTACACACTCCGTACCCTGTTCACGGTATGGATGCCGCAATGAAAATGAAGCCATCTAAACTTGGTATGGTTACTTTGTTCTTCGGATTGAGCGGTACGGTACTCGCATTACTTTTAACTTACTGGACAATGTCAATCGATTATCCGATGATCATTGGCGGAAAACCATTTTTTGCTTTTCCTGCATTCATTCCTGTTGCATTCGAAGTTACAGTTTTGTTTGCTACACTCGCAACAATAATTGGCATGTTGACTTTCTTCTTTTATTATCCCGATAATAGTTACCCGTTGCATGATACTTTCTACTCAAGCGCGGTATCTGACGGAAAGTTCGGCGTCTGTATTGAAGCTGATAGCGATGATTTCAATGCTGATGAAGCAACAGAGTTTTTGATATCAATTCACGGCAACTCGGTTGCGAGTATATATTATCCGGTAAAAGAATCACACAAAGTATTTGAGCCAAGATTTTTAATGTTTCTCGGTGCTGTTGCAATTCTTGTAGCCGGAGGAACTTATTTTACTCTTAATAAATTATTGTACATGGATCCGTTGAATTGGATGATGGAGCAGAATAAAATTACAGCTCAAAAACCTTCTTCATTCTTTACTGATTATTCAGGATTGAGAATGCCGGTGAACGGAACAGTTGCAAGAAATTATATTACATACGAATACAAGGGGCTACCGGAACCAACAACTCCGCTGACGAATCCACTCCCTGTAACAAAAGAATCATTGGCACTCGGGAAGAAGAAGTTTGATATTTTCTGTTCGCCCTGTCATGGTTATTATGGTGAAGGAGATGGAAGATTGCGCGGGCAATTCCCTCAACCGCCAAGTTTGCTTTCCACTAAAGTTAGAGATTGGAAAGATGGAAATATTTATCACGTCATAACTAACGGACAAAATGTAATGGCGTCTTACGCTACTCAGTTAAACGAAAATGAAAGATGGGCAATTGTTAATTACATCAGAGCTATTCAATTGGCAAAAGGCGCATCGAGCGAACTTGTTAATCAAGTTAAGCAGGGAGGAGTAAAATAATGTCGCACTCATCCGTATTTACAAATAAACCATTACCAAAAAGTTTGGTCCGATTAGGAATTACTGTTTTTCTTGTTGGATTGGTTATAGGTTTGGTAGGATTATTCGCCGATAGCCACAAAGCTGTCTTCAGTTATCTTGTTGCATTTGTATTCTTTCTTTCTATTGCAATTGGTGCGTTACTACTAATTGCTATTGAATACGTAACCGGTGCCGATTGGAGCGTACCAATTCGAAGAATTGTAGAATTTATTGCCGGAGCTACACCTTATTTGATTTTGCTTGCGATCCCTCTTCTACTAAACATGGGAACGTTGTTTCATTGGAGTCATTCGGAAGCTGTTGAAGCAGATAAAATCCTTACAGGGAAAGAACCGTATTTGAACGTAACATTTTTTATCATCCGCGTTGTTTTCTGTTTTGGAATTTGGTCGCTCTTCTATTTTATATTTTCAAATAATTCTCAAAGACAGGATGCAACTAAAGATCAGCTATTGACAAAGAAGAATAGAAAGTACTCGGCTATTTTTATTCCCGTGTTTGCGCTTACTGCAACGATGGCATCAATCGATTGGCTGATGTCACTTGAGCCGCATTGGTTCTCCACAATTTTTGGAGTTTATTTCTTCTCCGGTTCGCTTTTAGCCGGATTAGCAGTAACTACTATTGCAACTATAATCTTGCGCGAAAAAGGTTATCTCCATCCGAAAATGAATAATGATCATTATTATAGTTTGGGTGCGTTGATGTTCGGATTTATAAATTTCTGGGCATACATTGCGTTCTCACAATACTTGTTGATTTGGTATGCAAATCTTCCTGAAGAAACATTTTGGTTTTTAGATAGATGGCAAAACGTTTGGGCAATCGTATCTCTTCTATTGATTATTGTGCATTTTGTTGTTCCTTATGCGTTGCTACTTTCACAACCGGCGAAGATGGACCCGAAGAGATTGAAGTTTGCTTCAATCTGGATTCTCGTTGCCCACTTTGTTGATCTTTATTGGATTGCAATGCCGCAATATCATGCTGAGGATGTAAATCTTCTTGGATATCTTGCAGACATTGGCTTCCCGATCGCGATGATCGGTTTATATATTTTAATTTTCTATTATACCGGAAGGAATAAAAATATTATTCCGGTGGGCGATCCGAAACTTGAACGAGGATTAAATTTTAGATTATAAATTATGAACGAATACAAAGTAAGATTTTTGAAGTTGATTAAGAATCCGCTGTTGCCGATTTCGAGTACATATCCTTATGTGCTTGGAGTTTTGGTAATCATCGGATACTATTATATGAAAAACTCAGGCACAGCTTTTCAAACAACACTTGAACCATCTTTAATTGAAAAACAACTGCCGCAGGAACTTGAAATTCAAGAACCAAAAGTATTAGCGGCGGTTACCCCTGAAATGATTCGCACCGGTTCACCGGAGATGATTGACAAGGGGAAGCAGAGTTTTCAAACGGTTTGCGCTTCATGTCACGGTGCGGAAGGTAAAGGTGATGGAGTTGCCGGCACTGCTTTGAATCCGAAACCAAGAAATTTTTCTGCAGAAGATGGTTGGAAAAACGGAAGGAAGATTACTGATCTCTACCGCACTTTACAAAAGGGTTTGATTCAAACCGGAATGCCCGGCTACGATTATATGCCCGTTGATGAACGGCTCGGCATCATTCATTTCATCACTAAAAATTTCATGACTAATCTTCCGACAACGACGGAAGAAGATTTTGCCGCACTCGATGCAGAGTTTAATTTATCAAAAGGCGTGGAGCAACCGGGACAAATTCCAATCGCTTCCGCTTTTATCCTTCTTGAAAAAAGTAATGATTCATTAAATCAGAAACTTGCTTCAATCCAAAATAAAATTGATTCCGAGCGAACAACCGTTTCTTCGGCGCAACTTTTTTGCGATGTTGCACTAAATATTAATTCAGCAACATCACTTTTACTTCGCAACGAGAGTTGGAAAAATTCTCCGAATGATTTTTTAAATACAATTCAAAACAACATTATTAATAACGGTTTCAGTTCTAAAGTTTATAAAATAAGTGAAGGGGAATTAACGAGCTTATTTAATTACTTAAAAACGCTATACCTATGAAAAAACTGATGCAAGCAATTTTTCTGCTTGCAGTCGTAACGAATCTTAATTTCGCTGCCGATCAAAAGCAGAAAATAGAAGTAGGAATCGACGAGAAACTCGGACAGAAAATTCCTTCTCACCTCACTTTTACCGATGAATACGGTAGACCAACATCCTTAAAAAATATACTTGATAAACCGACAATTTTTCTTTTCGTCTATTACGAATGTCCCGGCATCTGCACGCCGTTAATGACAGAGTTAGCCGAAGAAATTAATCGCGTTGATTTAATCCCGGGAAAGGATTATCAAATCATCAGCGTATCGATTGACTCCGGCGAGACTGCCGAACTTGCGCTGAAGAAAAAGAAAAATTATTTGAACATCATTAAGAAAAATTTCCCCGATGATGCGTGGAAATTCTTAACCGGAAATTCAAATTCTATTTTGACTTTAACCGATGCTGCCGGATTTTACTTCAAACAGGAAGAAGATGATTTTATTCACGGCGGTGCTTTGATTTTTGTTTCCAAATCTGGAGTTATCACAAGATATCTTCTCGGTACAAGTTTTCTTCCGTTCGATATTAAGATGGCGTTGATTGAGACTGCCGATGAAAGAGTTACGCCAACTATTTCGAAGATGCTTAAATTTTGTTTCAGCTACGATCCTGAAGGAAGAAAATACACGGCTAATCTGACAAGAATTTTCGGTATTAGCTCATTTATTTTAATTGTCGGTTTGATTCTTTTCTTATCTTTCCGACCAAAGAAAAAATTAGAAAAAACTTTAACGAATAAAGAAGGCGATTGATTTATTATGTCATCAAATTTTTCTGCTTCATATCCCAACGACCGCAGTTACCTCGATTATGACGGGAAGGGAAAGGGTCTGCTCTCGTGGATTTTCACTACCGATCATAAACGAATAGGAATACTCTATTTAATTACAATGAGTATCTTTTTTATTGTCGGCGTTACTTTCGGGTTTCTGATGAGATTGGAACTGATTGCGCCGGGCAAGACAATTATGGAAGCGCAAACTTATAATTCCATTTTCACGCTGCACGGAATAATAATGATTTTTCTTTTCATTATTCCCGGACTCCCCGCAGTATTCGGAAATTTCTTTTTACCGATAATGATTGGTGCGAAAGATGTTTCGTTCCCGCGCGTGAATTTACTTTCGTGGTGGTTATTTGTAATTGGCGGTTTGCTCGCTGTTGTTTCTGTCTTTCTGCCGGGAGGTCCGAGCGATACGGGTTGGACGTTCTACATTCCGTATTCAATTCGAACAACGACGAATGTTGTTCCCGCAGTGCTTGCCGCTTTTATACTCGGGTTCTCTTCAATCTTAACCGGATTAAATTTTGTAACCACAGTTCATCGCCTCAAATTAAAGTCGATGACCTTTTTCAAAATGCCACTCTTCATTTGGGCTTTATATTCAACGGCATGGGTGCAAGTGTTAGCAACGCCGATTGTCGGCATCACACTGCTTTTAATTGCTGTGGAAAGAATTCTCGGCGTGGGATTATTCGATCCGTCTCTTGGCGGAGACCCGGTTTTGTATCAACATTTGTTTTGGATTTATTCTCATCCCGCAGTTTATATAATGATAATTCCTGCAATGGGAGTTATATCGGAAATAATTCCGGTGTTTGCACGCAGAACAATTTTCGGATATAAATTTATTGCATTCTCAAGCGTTGCAATTGCATCGCTCGGCTCTTTAGTTTGGGCGCATCATATGTTCACGGTTGGAATGAGCAGTACTGCAATGTTTGTATTTTCTTTGTTAACATTTCTCGTTGCAATTCCATCGGCGATAAAAGTATTTAATTGGGTTTCAACATTGTACAAAGGTTCGATACTCACCGAACCGCCGATGCTTTACGCGCTCGCATTTATCTTTTTGTTTTCGATTGGTGGATTTACAGGATTGATGCAGGGAACACTATCGATTAACATTCATATACATGACACATCGTTTATAGTTGCGCATTTCCATTACGTCATGTTCGGCGGAACCGGTTTCGGAATTTTCGCCGCGATGCACTATTGGTTCCCAAAAATGTTCGGACGACTTTATAATTTGAAGCGGGCAAAAACTGCTTTCTGGTTTATGTTCATCGGTTTCAACACACTTTATTTCCCTCTCTTTGTAAGCGGTTGGTTAGGAATGCCGAGAAGATATTATGATTATCTTCCCGAGTATCAAATTTATCACGTTATATCTACCATCGGCTCATGGATTATTGTTACCGGAATTACATTGGTGATTCACAATTTTTATGTTGCGTTAAGAAGGGGAGAAAAAACTTACGAACAAAATATTTGGGGAGGAGAGACGCTTGAGTGGTCTGTTCCAACTCCGCCGCCATTAGAAAATTTTATCGAAGAGCCGGTTGCGGATGAACTTCCTTACCAATATAAAATTAATGAAGAAGAAAATGTTGAATTAAACAAGGAGGCGAAATGAGTCAACACAATGAAGCAGTTGTTCACGCAGTTCATCGCGATGATGAAGGTGCGCGGCTCGGGATGTGGCTTTTCCTTTTTACGGAATTGCTATTGTTCGGAGGTTTATTTGTTTGCTATTCAGTCTATAGATATTTAAATCAAGATGCATTTCATCTTGCCGCGAAGGAATTGAATACTCTATTCGGATTGGCGAATACCGTTATACTTTTAACGAGTTCGCTTACGATTGTGCTTGGCATTGTTGCAATCCAAAAGAATAAAAAAAATCTTTCAATCTTCTTCCAATTAATAACTATCGGTCTCGCTCTCTTCTTTATGGTTAATAAATATTTCGAGTGGACTGCGAAGTTTGAACACGGTTTAGCGCCGGGTTCGACTGAACTTCTCTCCAAAGGCAACGGAGAAATTTTATTTTTCGGTTTATACTACACAATGACCGGATTGCACGGGCTTCATGTCATCATCGGAATGTTTTTGATTGGATGGATGACTTACTTAACAATCAAAGGAGTTATCACCGCAGATAGTTTTGTAAAACTTGAAAGTGCCGGATTGTATTGGCATCTTGTAGATATAATTTGGATTTTCCTCTTCCCACTTTTTTATTTGATTACTTGAGGTTGTAATGTCAGAACATAATTCGCATAAAACACATTCACCGTCATACGGCATTTACATTTTAGTTTGGCTATCGTTGATAGTATTAACGGCACTGACCGTTGCCGTTGCCGGAATAAATTTAGGAAAATTGACGGTTGCAACTGCACTATTAATCGCAAGTGTGAAGTCATTCCTTGTTTTAACTTTCTTCATGCATCTCAAATCGGAAGCGAAGATGTTTTCCATTTTTGTTTCGGTTGCGGTCATATTCTTGTTAGTTACTTTTGTTTTATTGTTTTCCGATTATAGTTTTTAGGATATAAAATGTTTTTAGGATCAAACTTTGCAGAGAAAACAGATTACGCTTTCTATTTTGTACTCGGCATATCACTTCTACTTTTAATATTTATTACCGTGTTGATGATGTATTTCGTTTTCAAGTATAGCAGAAACAAACATCCGAAGGCGGTCAACATTCACGGCAATACTGCGCTTGAAATTACATGGACAGTCATTCCCGTTATTCTTGTGCTTGCAATGTTTTGGTACGGCTGGATTGGTTATCAGGAATTATCAAATCCTCCCGCAGAGACCTTCAACATAAAAGTTACGGGACAAATGTGGAAGTGGAGTTTTGAATATCCGAACGGAATGAAAACCGATACGCTTTATGTTCCAAAGGATAAGGCGATTCTTCTAAATTTAACATCGCTCGATGTCAGTCATAGTTTTTACGTTCCCGCATATCGTTTTAAGATGGATGTTTATCCCGGTAAAGAGACTCAAGTTTGGTTTATGCCGGATGAAGTTGGAGAATATGATATTGCTTGCGCCGAATATTGCGGGTTGCGGCATTCGTACATGTATTCCAAAGTCGTTGTTGCGCCACAAAATAAATTTGACGATTGGTATTACCGCGGAGCGTCGGTAAGATAAACGTGTCAAAATTCAAAGTGTATCTCGAACTCGCAAAAGTTCGAATCACTGTGTTTGTTTCGCTAACGACTTTTTTCGGATTCATTTGTGCCATCGGAACTATTAATAATACACTTTTAGGAACTTGTTTAGGATTGTTTTTATTGGCTTCAGGAAGCGCCGCATATAATCATTATCAGGAAAGAAATTTTGATGCTTTAATGAACAGAACAAAGCATCGCCCGATTCCTTCGGGAATTATCTCTCCCCGAAATGCATTTTTGTTTGCAACAAGTTTATCAATTGCAGGAAGCATAATTATTTATTCGATAGCCGGTTTAACCGCATTAATATTGAGTTTGCTCGCACTTGTTTGGTACAATTTAATTTATACTCCGATGAAAAGAAGAACTGCATGGGCAATAATTCCCGGTTCATTAATCGGCGCGATACCGCCGGCAGTCGGTTGGGTTGCCGCAGGCGGAAATCTTTTTGACCCGACAATAATCATAATCGCAACATTTTTTTTCATCTGGCAAATTCCACACTTCTGGCTTTTACTTTTAATTTATAATAAGGAGTATGATGAAGCCGGTTATCCAACATTAACCAAAAGATTTTCTAAAGAACAGCTTGCGCGGATTACTTACTTATGGATCATTGCAACTATTCTGACTGCGGCATTATTTCCTCTGTTTGACGTATTGAAATTTTCCTACGCATCGGGGGCTATTGTTTTGTCCGCTGTTTATGTTTTAGCTTCATCCACAAACATTTTAAAACCGAATAGAGACAGCAAAGTTTATTTTAACACATTCATGAAAATAAATGGATTTGCAGTTGCAGTTGTTATTTTTGTTTCACTAGAAAAATTTTTTATTTCTTTTTAAGGAGGAAAGACAATGGAATTTTTAGACAATCTTGTACTCTCACAATCAAAAGAGCACATCTTTTTATTACATACCTTGATGGTTGCGGCGCTGTTTCTGTTCGTGCCGTTCCTAAGCATTATTCTCGGCGGAACTTTTCTTTCCGCTTACTTCAGAAGAAGGAGTGAAAGGAAGAATGATAAAATCAGCTGGCAAATGGCGAAAGATGTTATCGACTTTTCAACCATCAGTAAAGGCGCGGGATTTATGCTCGGTGTTGTGCCGGTTCTGGGTATCATTTTAATTCTGGCGCAGTTACTTCACACAATTGAAATTGCTTCGCTCAATTATCTTGTTGCGGGATTACATCTTTTAGTTGCGGGATTAATTTTCGCATACACGTACAAGTACAGTTTAAGTTTCGGAAAGATAATTGAATTTGCCGCCGCAGAAAATTCTAACGTTGAAGACCCTTACGCAAAGAAGGATGTCGAAAAATATCATTCTACACTTTTTTCTGTGAATCGTAAATCAGGTTTTTGGGGTGTTTTCTTTTTACTCGTCGGAAGTTATTTTTACACTTCGGCGATTGAATTGATTATGTTACCCGATACGTGGAATCTTGCAAACGGATTTTTAGCTACTCTAACATCAACGGAATTTATAATGAAGTGGTTGATGTTTATAACCAGTGCGTTTGCAATTTCTTCTTCATATTTAATGTTCCGCTTTTTTTATTGGGAAGGCGGTAAAAAGGAGATGAGTGAAGAATACGCCACACTCGCGCGTACAAAATTATTGAAGTTTATGTTTCCGTTCGCGCTTTTGCAACCGGTTTTATTGCTTGTAAATCTTTTTCTGCTTCCGGCAAATGTTCTTTCCAACGGAGTATTCGGATTTGTGCTTCTTGCAGTATTAACAGTCTTTCTTTCATATCAATTCATTTATGATATGTTAAAAAATAATTACGGTATGCAGTCGGGAAAATTATTTTTCACATTGCTTGCTTTCTCGTTTTCTGTAGTGCTTGCAGATCAAGCCGTAATTTCGAATGCAACGAAGACCAATGCGGCAAAACTTTCTGCAAAATATGAAGAGGAACTTTTGGCTTTGAAGGGAAGTGAAGCAGTAGCATCGGGAATTAGCGGCGAAGAAGTTTTCACAGTTCGCTGCGCCGCCTGCCACAAGTTTGATGTTAAAATTGTTGGTCCGGCTTACAAAGAAGTACTGCCGAAATATGAAGGAAAACTTGATGCTCTTGTTTCGTATGTGTTGAATCCTGTTCCGGTTAATTCTGCATTCCCTCCGATGCCCAATCCGGGTTTAAAACCAAACGAAGCCGAAGCCGTTGCAAAGTACATCCTCGAAGAGTACAAAAAGTAAATTTGAAATGACCATGCATTTGCTTTAGATTGATTTAAATAAATTTAGCAAGCGCCGGGGTAATTTATTTTTTCATACTCTTAATCTTATTCTTATTCTTACTCTGCGTAGCCTAATTGCTCATCTACAAAAATTGTGGTTGACGTCATTTCAATTGAGTTGTTAATCTTTGTCACTTTGTGTTGAACCATTGCGTTTAATAATTCGATAAATTATATTCGCACAAGGCTTGGCAATAATTTTATGGAATGGCGGTACCTGTCTTAAGCCCCGACAGGTAGCGGCAAAAATAGAAAGGACATATTATGTCAACACAATTGTGCTCTCTCTCTCTCTCTCTGCGTATTTCTCTGCTTTGCAGTAACAATGAATGCGCAAGTTCAATCCGTTAATCTCGACGGCAAATCCTTTAAAGTAAAGGATGGAAAATGGGTAACAGCTTCAGTGGAAGGGGAGGAATACATCGTTAATACTCGTTCAATGACAGTCAAACTCCGAAACCAACATCAAACTGCCGCATTGCAAGCTCTTGCAAATGCGCACGGTTTTGAAATCGAACGCACTAACAAACTTGGTTATACCGATATCAAACTTTCTGCAAACAGTAAGTTTGATGAGTTCCATCCACTTTTGAATAACAGCGGTTTGTTTGAAAGTGTAGAGATGAATAGTTATGGTAAAAAGGTGAGTAACGATCCTGGATTTCCATACCAATATTATCTTAAAAATCAATCCGGTTACCCACATATTAATTGTGATAATGAACTTTGGGAAAATATAAATGGTGAAGAGAATCCAATTATTGTGGCCGTTTTGGATGATGGTCTTGCAACATCGCATGGTGATTTCGAAAGCGGGATTGTTGGATATGATTTTGTCGATTTTGACAACGATCCCTCACCCATGCGACGTGATAAAGAAGATCACGGAGTTGGTGTGGCTGGAATCATTGGTGCAACCACAAATAATGGTTGGTCTACTGGGGGTATCGCCGGTGGATACAATGCAAAGCAAGCTACTGTGATTATGGCTTTAAGAATTATGGCATGGGGATATGGTGGGTGGCCACCAGATTCAATGATGATTCTCAATAGTGGAATTGTTGATGATGCAATTATGTTTGCTGCTGACAATGGTGCAAAAATAATTAATATGAGTTTCACTGTTGCTCAGAACGCAGCAATTGATGCGGCAATTGAATATGCTTATAAATATAAGGGATGTTTACTAGTTGCTGCTTCTGGAAACGCTGGAGGTAATCTACTAGTTGCATATCCAGCCAGAAGTGGTTTTGTTATCGCGGTAGGAGGTATCAATAAAGATTGGTCTACATATGGAAATTATAATGGAGGAATTGACATTGTTGCACCTACCGAAGGCATATATTCGACTGACTACTCAGACGATGAGTGGGGACTTTGGGGTACCGGAACATCTGCATCAGCTCCTCAAGTTTGTGGGATCGGAGCATTATTGTTAAACTATATACCTAACCTCTTGCACGTAGATATTCAAAGAGTACTAAAACAAAGTGCACTCAAAGATTTTACTGGATATAATATTACTCAATTCGGAGGAGGGATCGTTCGAGCTTGGGATGCTATCGGATGGGCTGATAATTCATGGTTGAATGATAGACCGGCAAACGTACAGTTAACAATTCAATCGAGCCATCCCGTTATTACTTGGAATACTGTTCCAGGTAATTATTTCACGAAATACAATGTATATAGGTCATACAGTCATGATGGTAGATATTTTTTCACAAAAATTGGTGAAGTCAATAATAACCCAAATTTGCAAACTCATAGTTTTACTGATAACACTGTTGCGACTCAAAATGGACAGATAGGAACGAAGTATTACTATTACCGTATTAATATTCAATCTACACTTGCCACGGGTTATGAAGGAGTATTATCAGAGGAAGTGAATGTCCGAGTAAATGATGATATTGAAAAAAAGTTTATCGCCGGAACTGACAAAAATGAGTTTAAAATATTTGACAATTATCCCAACCCTTTTAATCCCACAACAAATTTGAGATTTATCATTTCGAGTGGTGAAAATGTTAAGATAATTATTCATAATGCGTTAGGTGAAAAACTGATTGAATTGATTAATGGTTTTTTAGAAAGCGGAGAATATGTAATTCCAATCAATATGAGTAATTATCCTTCCGGCTTATATTTTTCTCAAATCACTATTGGGAGCAATACTCAGGTCAATAAAATGTTATTAACAAAATAAAATTAGGGGGAAATCTCCCCCCTTTTTATAATAGAAAAGAGTTAAAGATGTTAAAGAGATTTTTTCTATCAGTATTATTTACGAGTTGTATTTTTGGTCAACAGTTTAAGTGGATTGGTAATCCAGCAATAATCAGTGCCTTTGAAACCCCCAACTATGAAATACATCCGCTTGATGAAAACATGGTTTATACTTCAACAGGTGACGATATTATTTTTATTTCAAATGATGGGTATAATGCTACAAAATATGTGGAAATTGAGCAACTTGGAAATGGTAATTCTCCTGCTGTTGTAACTTTACCCAATACTTCTATTCATAAATCATTGATTTTTGGAAACATTGATGGGTATTCTGTTATGGGGGAGTTTTACCTGGAAAACATCTCAGTAACTGACACTAATTTTGAATATTTACCACACGCATTTAATCCTTTAAATAATGAAACCGTCTATGCTGCTAAAGATTTTGTAGAATTATGGAGAAGCTATGATGGTGGAATGAACTGGCAATTTGTGGCTCAATTGGATAGAAGAATTCATAGTATTGCTGTAGCAGAAACTGATTCGTCCATGATTTATGTTGGTCTCCTTTCAGGATTAAGAAGATCATCGGATCATGGTTTGAGTTGGATGGCAGTTTGGGATACAACAGCTCAAGATCGGGTAATATCTCTCAAGGTAAATCCTTTCAATAAAAAATCAGTCTATTTTGTTTTTGGTACATCAATTCGTAAATCGGAAGATGGAGGATTTACTTATCGAGAATTGACCAATTACCCACTTATTAACTGTGTCGAATTGGCACTCGATAACCAAGATACTTTAACCTTGTATGCGACAGGAAATTATTTTCTTTCTTTTTCCGTTGAAGGACACTTATATAAAAGTACTAATGAGGGCTCTTCATGGAACTTGATACAAAATGGTATTCCAGATAAGCAATTCTGGATCCGTGAAGTAAAAATTTCAAAGCAAAATCGGGATCATTTATTTGTTGGTGTATTACCATGGGGAATGTTTAAGTCAACCAATGGTGGAATGAATTGGTTCCATACAAAGTTGTTGCACAGTGAGCCGGCATATATTGAAGTTTCTGCTGACAATAAATTACTTATAGGTACCTGGGGATGGGGTATGTGGAAAACTTCAGATGAGGGACAAAGTTGGCTCCGACCAAGTTTTGATCCTGATTCTTCCTTATGGATGGCTGAGCCGTTTACAGTTACCTTTCACCCAATATTGAGATCCAACGGATTTTTTGCATTTCGGAGTAGTTTATTTAAATCGACAGATTATGGAGATTCTTGGCAAACTATTAACTCCTTAAGTGGAGTGACAAAGGTAAAGTATCATCCTTTTAACCCGGGTGTTGTTTTTGCGGTTGTTAGTAACTCGCATGGTTTAGCCAGAGGTTTATACAAGAGCGATGACAATGGTGAGAACTGGTTATTTCTTGGGGATATTCGTCCCTTACCACTCTCATTTGATAGAAAGAAACCCGATTTGGTCTATTCATTCGGATACTACAATAATTCGAACTGGCTGGCCAGTAGTAGCACAAATATGGGAAATGATTGGCGTCACTCCGATTTTGGTTTGCTGCAAGAGGATGGTTATGCCCAAAGAATATATTTCGTTGAAGCAAGTCCCCATGATTCAAATGTTGTATACTGTGGACAAGCAGGCGGTTATAATGGAACTGGTGGCCTCTCTAAATCAACTAACGGTGGACTGAATTGGATTCAGATAGACAGTACGCTTCCTGATAATCGGAAATCTGTGAAATGTATTTTATTTGATGTTAACAAAAAAGGTAGGTATTATCTAGGGTTAACATATATGGGCTATTCTGGTCAACCGACTTTATATAGTAATGGTGGTCTATTTCTAACTGAAAATGATGGAAAAACTTGGAAGAAAATTTTTGGAAGCGCAGTATCATATATCACAGCAGATAGCTCCAATCCACGAAATATTTTTATTGGTACTCGCTTTGGAGTGTTGAAGATAATTGATACTGTAACCGTTGATGTTAAGGAAAAGGAACTCTCACAACCCGAAACTTTTGCGTTGTATCAAAATTATCCCAACCCATTTAACCCAACGACGAAGATAAAGTTTTCAGTTCCCGCAGGCGTAGGGACACGCCGCGGCGTGTCTTTGCGGGTGTTTGACATACTCGGTAGAGAAGTTGCAACACTTGTGAATGAAGAAAAACCCGCCGGAGATTATGAAGTTGAGTTTAAAGCTTCTCATCTGCCGAGTGGAATTTATTTTTATAAACTCTCAGTTGGAGATTTTGTTGAAACGAAGAAGATGATATTGATACGGTAAATAATTACATATAGGTAACGTTACCGATGCAACTCATCTTTGCATTACTTAAATTCTAACATGGTTTGAAAATCTTATGAAAAAGAAAATATTTTTAATCGTCATACTCATATCGATAATTTTTTCGCAGAAATATTTTGCGCAAAACGCAAACTGGAAAAAGATAGATGCGCTTGCGGGAAAAAAAATAACAAAGTTGGTATTCGATAAAAACGGTTACTTGTTTGTGGGGGCGGATAGTTTGGGTTTTTTTTATTCGTTGAATGGTGGAGTTAATTTTACTCTAATTCCGAATCCACCACTACAGGGTTTACAAACTGGTTATCTCGGTTCGATCGGTTTTAGTAATACAAATCGGCTTTTTGTTTCTATAAGGGCTTCAAACTCAACTCTGTGGCACACATCCGATTTGGGTGATCAATGGACGCAAGCCACACTTCCAAGTGGGGATCCAGTTGAAAACATTGCGTTTGATTCTTATAATAGAATTTATATTGGCACATGGAACGGGTTTTTTTATACAATTGACATGGGGGTGTCATGGATACCAATTTATCTAACAGGAGGACGAGTTCCTGCTGTGGCAATTAATTCTGCCGATCACTTGTTTGCTGGTGCTGTGGATTACGACTTTTACAGAAGTACTAATTATGGCGCTAGTTGGGCGCAAATATCTCATTATGCACATCCATACTATTTTGTTCCAGTAAAAATTGTATTCAGCAAAGAGAATAGGGTGTTTGGGTTAACAACAGGGAGACTTCATTATTATACTGCAAACGGAGACTCTGAATATATTCATTGGCTGTCTTCGATGGGAACGCCGAGTGATATTGCAGTAGGGAAAAATGGAAACCCAATCATTGTAATAAAAAACCGAGGAATAATCGAATCGATAAACGAAGGATATAATTGGCATTGGTTGACAACTGGTTTGCTGGATACTGCGTTTAGATGTGTTGCCGTCGATGATAGCGGATATATTTATGCAGGCACGTATAATGGCACAATTTATAAAAGTCTTTTTACAACCGTTGATGTAAATGAAAAAGAGATTTCCCAACCTGAAACATTTACGTTATATCAAAACTACCCCAACCCATTTAACCCAACGACGAAGATAAAGTTTTCAGTTCCCGCAGGCGTAGGGACACGCCGCGGCGTGTCTTTGCGGGTGTTTGACATACTCGGTAGAGAAGTTGCAACACTTGTGAATGAAGAAAAACCCGCCGGAGATTATGAAGTTGAATTTCCAAACGTAGAGACGGGGCATGCCCCGTCTTTACCAAGCGGAATATATTTTTATCAACTACGTGTTGGGGATTTTTCTACAACGAAGAAGATGATATTGCTACGATAATAAAGGCACAAATAAAAATTGGTTCATTTTGATACTCTCTGTCACCCTTAGCCAGTCGAAGGGTGAAGCCCTGAAGCATACGACAGAACACGCTTCGACAAACTCATGACAAGGTTTTATTGCAATGAAAAAGATGATCAACTACCGGTTATTTCAATATAGCTGCTAATTCCATTTGTCTCGCGCCGCCGGTTTGCTCAACTCTTCCGTCGGGATGAATGTACACATCTATTTCACTTCTTACACCGAAATCTCCGGTAATATAAATTCCCGGTTCAATTGAAAATGAAGTTCTCGGCAGTAATAATCTTTCATCTTTTGTTTCGAAATTATCCATGTGCGGACCGCTGCCGTGAAGCGTATTGCAGATCGAATGTCCCGTACGATGAATAAAATATTTTCCGTAACCTGCTTTTTCAATTACCGCACGGGAAGCATCATCAACTTCAAATCCGCGCACTTCTTTTCCTGCTTTAAATCTACTCTCGACTAAATTAAATGCCGCATCTCGCGCATCGCGGACAATGTTGAATACATCGATGTAACGCTGAGGAATTTCCGCACCGCAAAATCCCGTCCAAGTAATGTCTGCCCAAACTGCATCATCGCGATTTACCTTCGCCCAAAGATCAATCAACACAAAATCATCTTTCTTAATTTCTTTGAAGACAGATTCGGTTGGCGCGTAATGCGGGTTTGCGCTGTTCTCGTTCACACCAACAATCGGAGGATGATCGGTATATAATTTTCTGCTTTCAAATTCATTCATAATAAATTGCTGAACATCATATTCGGTCAAGGGTACGTCGGCATACAATTTATCTTTGATGAACGCGAAAGCGAGGTCGACTATATCCGTCAGTGCATTCGCAACCGGAACATTTTCGTTGTACAGTTCATCTGTCCAAACTGCATCGAGTAAGGTGATTAAATCTGCCGAGCTAACAATATCAACGCCAAATTGTTTTATGAATTCATACGTTCCGGCATCAATTTTTGAGACGTAAGGAATTGCATTCATCGGCGAATATTCCATCGCAAGCGTTTTAACATTGCCGAGGGTTTCCCTCAAAAAATTTGAGAGAGATTCACGGCTTGAATATAATTTTTTCTCTCCGGGGAGATGAGCAATATTGTGCGCTTCAATTGCATTCACAAGTCCCGTGGGTTCTCCGCTTTTAGGAATGAAGTAAAAAAGCCGGCGTGTTAAATGCATTTGTGCGCCGATATCAAGAATGTTAAGCGCGAGGTCATTCGAACCTCTAAAATCATATAGAAGCCATGCATCGATGTTTCTCTCTTTTAGAATCGATTGAATTTTTTTGAGATCAAATTTTCCCATTGTTGTTCCTTTATGTTATAATTTCTTGTTCATTACCTTTTTGGATTCGGGATATAAATTAAATATCTTTTGCATATCTATCCAAAATATTTCGATCATCTCTTTATTAAAAGTATTACATTTTTTGCGATTGAAATATCGGAGTTCATTTTCCGTAATGAGAATAACTACAGAAATTTTTAATAATAAATAAAATTACTAAAAGGAGTAAAAATGAGGAAAGCGCAAATCTTTTTTCTTTTCTTAACAATTACGGCAAGTCTTTTTGCCCAGTTGTATCAAGGTCCGGCAGCCGGTTCAATTACCGGAGGAGTAACAGTCAACACCGGCACTTTTGCCGATGCGCCGGTTATCGACCCTAAGCCGATTGCAATCAGAAATAAAATTAATCCGGACATCGAAGAAATGTTTTGGGCGAACGGCGGCAAAGGAGATCCGAAATCAATTTATTTTGAAGACCCGAATGTTAATGGATTGAGAGGAGATACATCCGTTCCTGTTGTTCTTCAAAGTTTTAGAGGAATTCCCGAAACTAATTCGATTCCAGCCGATCCATACATTGCCGCAGGTCCGAATCATATCATTGCAACCGTGAATACAAGTTTTGCAATCTGGACTAAAGATGGCAGATTCATTAAACAAATTCGTGCTGCCGATTTTTTTTCACCCGTACTTTTTGGCGCAAGCCCTTTCGATCCTAAAGTATCATATGATCATTTTACAAATAGATGGGTAATGGTTTGGCTCGATCAGGATGATGCATCGAGAGCAGGTTGGTATTTGATAGCTGTATCTGATGACAGCGACCCGAACGGCAGCTGGAATTTGTGGGCAATGTCTTCCAAACTTAACGGAACTACAAACTCCGATAGTTGGGGCGATTATCAGGGAGTAGGTTTCGATCAGAGTGCAATTTATTTAACTTCGCAACAATTTGTTTTTAACTCCGGCGCATTGTATATCAAGTTGCGCATTATTCCGAAAGCGCAGTTGTTGGGCGCAACCCCCGGCGCGGTCAATTGGTTCGACATCTGGAATTTCAAATATCCACATCTTACAACAACAACAATTTTTGGAACGATCCGCCCATCAATTTGTTATGAAGCCGTAACCGAATATCCCTTAATTCATGCGCCAAGCGGCGGTGCGAATTTCTATACTCTTCTTAAAGTTGCAAATCCGACCACAAGTCCGACTGTAACTTTATCAAATATTACTGTTACCTCATATAGTTCTGCCGGGAATGCAAATCAACTCGGCGGCGGTTCAATGTTGATTGAAGGCGGTGGCTCAAGCATTCGTTTTGAACCGACTGTTAAAAATGGAAAAATGTGGGCGGTGCATTCAATTAATAATCCGGCTGCGTTTGGATATTCAGCACTTCATTACACGAAAATTGACATCACATCTTCTTCTTTACTTGAGGAGATGATTTATGGTGCGAGTGGTTTTTGGCATTTTTATTCCGGCATCGCTGTAGATCAAGATGATAACGTCGGTATCGTTTTCAATCGTTCAGGTACAACGGAATATGTTGGTGCATATTTTACATCGCGATTGGCAAACGCCGCACCCGGCTTTAGCGGAAGTTTTCCCATTCAAACCGGAAAAGGAAATTATGTAAAAGATTTTGGTTCAGGCAGAAACAGATGGGGTGATTACAGCGGCATCTGGCTTGACCCTGTAACGAAAACAAACTTCTTCGCATTCAGCATGTACGCTGCCGCTACAAACACGTGGGGAACATGGGTTAATGAATTTAGATTGAAACCGTACCAAGGTCCAAAATCTGTTGCGTTGACAAAAAGTTTGGAGTTCGGCGATGTTGAAGTTACATTCAAAGGAGATACGATAACCGCTTATCTTGCAAACTATGGAAATGCAACATGGACGATAACAAGTTTCCCGATGAATGTCGGTCCGTTTAAAATTGTATCAACTCATTCATTCCCGATTAATGTCGCTCCTTATGATTCTACGAATATCCAAATTACATTTGAGCCAACTGTTGCGGGATTCTTTACCGATACACTGAAATTTGTTTCAAATGAAACCTCACCTGCAACTATCGAATTGAAAGGGAGAGGTTTTCAAATTAATAAAGCAAAAGACAATACTTTCTACATCTCCACAGGCGGCGGTGGATTTGGTAATCTTTATACTATAAATGATACTTCGGGTGCTTCAACTTTGCTCGGATTTTCAAACTACTCAGAAGTTACTTCGTTAGTCATTCACCCAAAAACAAAATGGTTATACGGAATTAAAAACGGAACACCCTCAACAATCTTGCGCGTAAATGCCGTGGAAGGGGATGCATATCCGCTTCGTAATTTTGATCTTGCAGGAATTAACACCGCCGCATTCGATACAAGTGGAACATTGTATGTTGCAAAACAAAACGGAACTTTTTACACAGTGGATATCGAAACCGGAGCCGTAACCTATGTCGATTCGATTAAAGCGCAAATAAATGCGATAGCATTCAATCCACTTGATAATCAAATGTGGGCTTCCGGTTACAAAGCTATCGGTTCGGGAAAAGATAAAATTTTGAAAGTGAACAAATTGAACGGTGATACAACAACCGTCGGTTTAACCGGCTTAAATGTTGCTATCAATGATATCGAGTTTAACGAACGTGGCGAGTTGTACGGAGTCAAAGGCTCAACTTCGGTCAGCAATGATTTAATTAGAATCGATACTTCGAATGCTGCCGGGTCTGTAGTAGGAAGCATGGGTGTCTCGCACGTGCTTTCTCTCGCTTACAATATCAAATCGCCTTTAGTTAATGTTGATGATGAAATTGTAAGTTCGCCGGATGATTACGTGTTGTATCAAAATTATCCAAACCCATTTAATCCGAGTACGACAATAAGTTTCCAGATTCCTGTTGACTCTTACGTATCATTAAAAATTTATGACGTGTTAGGAAATGAAGTTGTTACTTTGATTGACAATGAATGGATGCAAAGCGGTGTTCACAATTCTCAATTGTCTCCTGATGCAGCGGGATTCAATTATCAAATGCCAAGCGGAATCTATTTTTATGAATTACGAGCAGGTGAATTCAAAGCCGCAAAGAAATTAATTCTACTCAAGTAATGAATTAATTTTCTCTTCAAACTCTGCAACTTCACTAAGTTCTTTGTAATAAAAAATAAAGTGCAAAGCGAAGTTGCGGAGAAGCGGAGAGTAAAGTGGCTGAACAGAACAACTAAATGGAGTAAATACAATATGATCGTCAATAAATATTTTCATCATTCAAACTTGTTGCAAATGTTTGCAGTTTTTTTTCTTTTCATTTTATTGGTTGAATCAACCGATGCACAGGAAGTTTATAATGTTCAATTTACTATTGATGGAGTTAAAGATCTTACCGCGCATATCTATTCAATAAAAGGGGAGAAGGCATCTCTGCTCGATTCAATTGTTGCGGATAAAAATAATTCCTTCAATTTTTTATTCGTTGAAAAACAAAATCATGTTGGAATGTATCGTTTGAGATTTGACGGACGAAGAAATCTTGAATTTATTTTTGAAAATGAAAACATCAACATCAAAACCAGCGCAACCGCCATTTACGATAGCATCACCGTAATCGAAAGTGAGAGCAATAAATTGTTTTATGAATTCGGTAAACTCAACAGAACATTTAAACAAATGACAGAAGTGTTTCAATATGTATTGTTGAAGTATCCGCAAAAAGATGATTACTATATCGCATCGCTCGTGAAGTTAGAATCAGTGCAAAAGGATTATCAATCTTTCATTGCACGCCAGCACAACAATACTTTTATCGGGCGATACATAAATTCGATGCAACTGCCGATAATAGATTACACAATGAATATCGAAGCACAACTTAAATATTTAAAGACTCGTGGGAACGATAAAATAGATTTCAACGACGAGCTACTGACGAACTCCGATTTATTTTCAAGCAAGTCAATTGAATATCTTTTCTATTTTAGAAATCCGCAGCTGCCGAAGGAATTGCTCGAAAAGGAATTCATGTCGGCGGTAGATTCAATACTGCTCAAAGCGCGCCTGAACGCCAATGTATATAAGCATATCGTCGAATATTTGATTGACGGATTTCGCCAATTCGGTTTTGATTTAATCATCGATTACATTGTTGATAAGTACGTCATCGCCGATGATATTTGTCTCGATGCTAAATTACAGAATTCAATACAACGAAGAATAGACCAAAGTAAGTTTATCAAGATTGGTTCGACGGCACCGGAAATTTCCTTGCCGGACAAAACCGGGGAAAAATTTTCTTTGTCGGGAGTGAAGAATAAAAAATTATTAGTAATATTTTATTCCTCGAAATGTCCTCATTGCATTACGTTTGTTCCACAAGTTTTCGAGAAATATAAAAATGGAAAATCAAATCAGACGGAAGTAGTCGCAATATCTATGGATGAACGGAAAGAAGATTGGCTAAGTTTTATCAACGAGAAAAAATTTACATGGTATGATCTCCACGATGAAAAAGGGTGGGACGGTGATGCATCGAATAAATTTTTTATCTACGCTACTCCGTCACTATTTCTTTATGATGCAAATAAAAAACTAATCGCCAAACCAATAACGATTGAAGAAGTTGAATCCTATTTTTAACAATTGAGAATTGACAATGGAAAATTGACAATGGAGAATGGAGAATTGTGAATCAAAAATTCCTTTGCGTTGCTTGGCGAACTCGGCGGTTAAAAAAAGCAGATGGTTACTTGGGTAAAGCAGAGAAAGATAAAGATTCTCCCTTCGGGAGATAAATAAGATTAAGTG